>JAQIJQ010000001.1:0-152079 GCA_036946195.1 Patulibacter minatonensis
ACGGCGTGGTCGACGTGGCGCAGCGCGGTCGTTCGCTCGGCGTGCACGTGGTGCTCGCGACGCAGCGGCCGGGCGGCGCCGTCACCGACAACATCCGCGCGAACATGTCGCTGCGGGTGGCGCTGCGCGTCGCCGGTGCGGCCGAGTCGGACGACGTGATCGGCGTGCCCGATGCCGCGCGGCTGCCGCGCTCGATCCCGGGACGCGCGATCGCGCGCACCTCACCGACCGACCTCGAGACGTTCCAGGCCGGCTACGTCGGCGGGCTCACCGCGGCAGCCGGCTCGGGCGCCCGGGTCGAGGTGCGCGACCGCGTGAAGCGGCCGACGATCACCACCCAGGGCGGTACGCCGGTGGCGAACGAGGTGACCGATCTCGAGCTGCTCGTGACGGCGATCGACGACGCGACGACGGCCGCGGGCGTGGTGCGCCCCGAGAGTCCGTGGCGGCCGCCGCTGCCGACGGTCCTCGCGCTGCCGGAGCCGACGGGCGGCGAGCCGGCCGGGGTCGCGACGATCGGCCTCGTCGACGAGCCGACGCGCCAGCGGCAGGTGCCGTACGACCTCGACCTCCCGGCCGCGGGCAACCTGCTCGTCTACGGAGGGAGCGGCGCCGGCAAGACGACCGTCCTGCGCACCATCGCCTGCGCGCTCGCGGAGCGCACGGATCCGAGCCTGCTCCACATCTACGGCCTGGATTTCGCCGGGCTCGGCCTGCGGTCGCTGGAGGCGCTGCCCCACGTCGGCTCGATCATCCCGGGCGACGACGCCGAGCGCCTCGCCCGCCTGCTCGCGGTCCTGCGCCGCTCGATCGATGCGCGTGCCCGCCAGTTCGCGTCCGCACGCGTGAGCGACCTCGACGCCTACAACCGCGCACACCCCGATGCCCCGTTGCCGCGCCTCGTGGTCCTCCTGGACTCGTACGGCGGGTTCACCGACGCCTACGAGCGGGTCGACCTCGGCGCCTACGTCGACGCGATTCCGCGGCTCGTCGCGGACGGCCGCGCCGCCGGCGTGCACTTCGTGATCAGCGCCGACCGTCGTGGGGCGATCCCGATGACCCTCGGCGCGCTGATCTCCGAGCGCGTGGTGCTCCGGATGGCGAGCGAGGACGAGCTGTCGATGCTCGGCGTCGACGTGCGCAGCCTCAAGGGGGTCAAGCTGCCGCCGGGGCGCGGCTTCCTCTCCGACGGACGGGATCTGCAGGTGGCCGTGGCCGGTGGCTCGTCGGATCCGGGCAAGCAGTCGGATGCGATCGCCGCGCTCGGCGCGCACCTCTGCGAGGGCACGGCGGCGCGCGCGACGCCGATCGCGATGCTGCCCGAGGCCGTGTCGTCCGACGTGCTCGTCTCGGAGCTTCCGTTCCCCGCTGACGGCTCCCTTCGCGCTCGACGATCTCGACCTCGCGCCGGTGGAGGTGTCGCTCGAGGACGCCCACTTCGTGGTGATCGGGCCGTACCGCACCGGCCGCTCGACGGCGCTGCACACGATCGCGGCGAAGATGCGCGAGTCGACCCCGGGACTGCAGGTGCACCTCATCGCGCCGCGCCGCAGCCCGTTGCCGGAGGTCGACGGCGTGTGGGACTCGGTGTCCCGCGGCCTGGACGAGAGCGAGGAACGCCTGCGGGCGCTGTTCGACGAGCTCCTCGGCGGTGGTGACGGCGATGCGCCTCCGGATCCCGTCCTGATCGTGATCGACGATGCGGGCGAGTTCGGCGATTCGTCGGTCGGCAGCACCCTCGAGATGCTGCTCAAGCGCGGCCGTGACGGCACGGTGCGCGTGATCGCATCGATGGAGACCGGACAGGCGCGTCACTACGCCGCGTGGGTGAAGGAGCTCCGCAAGGACGGGCGCGGCATGCTCCTCGATCCGAACCTCGATCTCGACGGCGACCTGCTCGGCGTCCGCCTGCCGCGTCGCAGCAATGCGGTGTTCCCCCCGGGGCGCGGGTACGTGGTGATCGACGGCAAGGTCGTGCTCGCCCAGGTGGCCCAGACGCCGCAGGACTGAGCCGGCCGCGCGGTCACCGTGTGCGGGCCGCTGCCGGAGAACGACCGAGGCCCGGCACCCGACCGAGGTCGGGCACCGGGCCTGCGGATCGGCTGGGGCCGGGGCTCAGCCGCCGGCGGCTTCGAGGGCGCGGGCACGCTGGCGAACCTCGCCGGAGCACTCGCGGAGCCCCTCCTCGACCTGCTTGAAGACGTTGCGGAACTCGCCGTCCCACTGGGACTTGAAGCGCGAGGCCGCGCCACCCTCCCAGTCGGCGCTGTGCAGCTGCGACGTGATGCTTGCGACGAGGCTGTTCAGCTCAGCGGCCTGGGAGTCGAAGTGACCCGCCAGCTGATCCATGCTCTCGATGCCGCCGCCAATGCGATTTGCCATGTGAATTCCCCCTGAAGGAGTTGTGCGATGTGACGCTCCGAACCTAATCGCAAGTTTTTTCGGTGCGCAAGGAATCGGGGAACCAGGGGTCACCCGCCGTCCCCACCCGTCCGCGGCTCGCCGCTCATCAGGCACAATGCCTCGGGTCTTGACCCGTCACGACGCGCATCGACTCGGACCCGGCGATGTCCTCGACGATTTCCTCGTCGAGGACGTGCTCGCGCAGGGCGGCTCCACGACCACGTTCCGCGCGGCGTCGCAGGCGCTGGAGCGCACCGTGTCGCTCAAGTACTTCCACCCGGAAACGTTCCTGCAGGACGGCGCCACCGTGGAAGAGGCACGACAGTCCGCCTCTGCGGTCGCCCGTCTGGAACACCCGGGCATCACCCCCGTGTTCGCTGCCGGTGAATGGGGAGGTGGCATGTACGTCGCATCTGCCATGCCCAGCGGCCCCACGCTCGAGGAGCAGATCGAGGGGGACGGGGTGAGCGTGAGCGCGACCGTGCAGCTCGTCGGCGAGCTCGCGCGCGCGCTCGAGCACGCGCACGGCAGTTCGATCATCCACCGCGACCTGCGTCCCGGCTGCGTGATCGTCGGTCGCTGGGGGCACGCGCTCCTGCGCGACTTCGGCGTCACCCGCGCCAGCGGTCGCACCGGCCTGCTCACCCGCGCCGAGGTGATGGACTCGCTGCGGTACACCGCGCCCGAGATCATCCTCGGCCGCGCTCCCACCGCCCTCACCGACACCTACGGCCTCGCCGCCATCGCGGTCGCGTGCCTCACCGGCTCCGCGCCGTACCCCGACGACGCTCCCGGTCGGTACGTCGTGATGCGCACCTCCGCGCCCCCGCCGCGCCTCGGCCTCGCCGATGGGCGTGAGGCGCCCGCCGTCGCCGATGTGTTCGTCCGCGCCCTCGCGCTCGATCCCGCAGCCCGCCCGACCCCCACCGAGTTCGCCACCGCGCTCGCGAACGCGGTCCAGCCGCTCCCCGCCGACGTGAAGAACGCGCACGCTCCGTTCGTCGCGCGCCCGGAGCGCGCCGGCGAGGTGACCGTGGCCGGCACCGTCGCCCCGGCAGAGGCCCCTCCCACGGCGCCGGCACCGGTGCCCGAGCCGCCGCGGCCGGTCTCCGGCGACGTCACGCGCATCGAGCAGCGCCGCCCCGTGATGGCCGGCACCGCAGCTGAGCGGGTGAAGGTGCGCTGGACCGTCTGGGCGTCCGTCGCCACGGGCGCGCTCACCGCCGGCGCGATCGCGGCCGCCGTCGCCGTCGCCACGGCGCCCGGGCCGGCTGCCCCGTTGAAGATCGGCGACTTCAAGGTCACGCCCACGGAAGGCTGGGTCCCCGACCCGGGCGGTGCGCCGACGTTGCGCGCGCCCGGCGGCGCCACGGCCGCCTTGGCCGTCGCCCCGCCGCGGCTGCCCGGCGATCCCCTGCCCGACGAGCTGGTCGGCCGCGTCTCCCCGGTGCTCGCGTCGGCCGGCGG
Source organism: Patulibacter minatonensis (assembly GCA_036946195.1). Classification (GTDB taxonomy): domain Bacteria; phylum Actinomycetota; class Thermoleophilia; order Solirubrobacterales; family Solirubrobacteraceae; genus JAGIBJ01. The sequence continues at coordinate 3,871 of JAQIJQ010000001.1, forward strand.
CCGCGACGTGGTGGTCTACGACGACGGCGAGGAGATCCTCGTTGCCGCGCCGTCCGTCAGGGGTGCGCTCTACGCTCGCTGCTCGCAGCCCACCGGCACCGAACGGTGTGCCGCCTTGCTGGTGAGCGACGTCAGCGGCCCGAGGCCCGTCCCCGTGACGCCCGATCCCCGCGCCGCCGGAGCGCTGCGCACGGCCCTCGGCAGCATCCAGCAGGAGGGGGGCGTCGCGCTCGCCGAGATGACGGCGAAGGAGTCCGACGGCCGCGCCGCCGGTGCCGACCAGCTCGCGGGCGTGCTGCGGAACGCCGCGGGCACGCTCACCGTCGAGGGCGTCGACGCCGGCACCGCCGCCGGACTCGGCCAGGTCGCGAAGGCCCTTGCCGCCGAGGCGGGCGCCCTCCAGCAGCTCTCGAGCGCCATCGACCGCAAGTCCAAGACGGGCCAGGACCAGGCGCGCCGCGCCGCGACCGATGCCGACGCCCGCATGCGCACCGCGCTCGACCGCTTCCGCGTCGCCGGCTACCCGGTGGAGGGGTAGATGTCCGTCGTTCCCGAGCAGGCGCCCGCCCCGCGCCGCCGCGCGCGTCAGCCGCGGCGGGTCTACGTCGTCGCCGCCGTGTCGACCATCCTCCTGATCGGGATCGGCGTCGTCGCCGGCCGCGCGATGGCCCCGCATCCCCACGCGGCTGCGGTCACCGTCGACGCCGTCGAGCGCGACGCGGGCGAGCCGATCATCCGCCCCGAACGTCTGGAGCTGCCACGGTGACCCTTCCGTCGTCGACCTCCGTCGGTGATCCCGAGGCCATGCGCGCGCTCGCGCGCGAACTGCTCGGCCGCGCCGACCTCGTCGCCACCGGCGGCGCTGCCGGCGCCCTCGCCCTCGACGGCGCCACCTTCGAGGGTCCGGCTGCTGAACGCCTCCGCGGCACCCTCACCGATGCCCGCACCCAGGTGCAGCAGGTCGCGGACCGCATGCGCGAGATCGCCGGCGACCTAGCGGCCGACGCGTCCATCGTCGAAGACCTGAACGCCCAGCTGGCCAAGGCGGCCGCGGAGGCCGCCGAGGCCGCGAAGACGCCCACCACGCCCACCGACCCGGCGCCCCCGGCCGCGCCCGCCGGGACGACGGCGCCCAGCTCCGATCCGGTTCCGCCGAACGAGCCCGCCCCGCCGGCCGAGGCCACCGCCCCGCCAGTCGAACCTGCCCCCGCCGATCCGGACGAGGACCTCTGATGGCCCGCATCACGATCGCGCCGTCGAACGTCCGCGACGCCGGCCTCGTCTGCATCCACGCCGCCGACGATCTGCAGGCGCAGTCCGTCGCGCTGCGCAGCCTGATCATGCCGCCGATGCCACCGGCGATGACCGCCCGGTACACCGCGGCGCTGGGCGCCGTCGGCGGACGCCTTGCGACCGTCGTCGCCACCCTCGAACGCGCCGGCGCGGAGCTGCAGATCCGCGCCGACGCGGCCGAGCTCGCCGACGCGGGCAGCGGTCCCGGCGCGGTCGGCGCCGGCGGCCAGCTCCAGAACGCCGTCATCACGCGCCCCGTGCTGCTCACGGGAGGCGTCCAGCAGGTCGCCACGATCACGGTCCGCCCCGGCGGCGTGACGGCCGTCGGCGGCCCGGGCGGCGGCATCCGCGTGACGGTGCCCGAGCTGCTCCCGGCCGCCGACGGCACCACGCTCAGCGAGCCGCCGGATCCGCACGCCACGGTGCAGGAGCAGGCGACGCCCGGCAAGGACGTCCAGCCGAACCAGCCCGTCGGCGGCAGCCCCGCCGCAGCGGTGCAGCAGGCCGTCGGCGGGCCCGTCGGTGGCAGCGACGGCGGTGCCCCCGCCGGTGGCGGCGCCACGCCCATCGGCGGCGGTGGCGGCGCGCCGATCGACAGCGGCAGCACGATCACCGACGGCGACCAGGTCGATCCGTCGGCCCTCGACGCCGGCCAGCACGCGGCCGGCGAGACCACGAAGGGGCTGCCGGTGCCCGCCGACATGCCCGAGGACGAGGACGCGGGCCGGCAGACCTGGGCCTGCTGGATGGCTGGCAGCGCCGCGCACGACGGCCTGCCGCCGACGCTCCCCGTGATGCTCTCGCTCGCCGGGACCGGTGGTCGCAACATGCCTGCCGATGCCGAGCGGGCGGGCCTGTTCGGCATCGACCCGCGCCGCAGCTACGCCCCACCCGGCCACGGTCTGCCGAGCGATGCGCAGCCCTCGGGGCAGTGGTGGGCCGACCACCCGGCCGCCCAGCTCGACGAGATCACCTCCCGCCTGCGTGGCGCGGCGGGCGGCATCCGCGACGTGTCGCTCGACGATCCGGGAGCGCTCACCCGCTGGGCCACCGATGCGCTTCCGGGCGTGAACCCCGATGCCCTCGCCGACGCGCACGAGGCGGCGGCGGCGCTCGTCGCCGGCTGCAAGCACGAGGGCGCCGCCGCGACGGCGACGCGTGCCGGAGCCTCCGGCGGCGACGGCGCGCTCGGCGTCGCGCAGAGCCAGCTCGGCGTCCGGGAGGTCGGCACGAACGCCGGCCCGAAGGTGGACGAGTACCTGCGCTCGGCCGGCGTCGGCTCCGGTAACCCGTGGTGCGCGAGCTTCGTCACCTGGGCCGTCGGCCAGGACGGCCACCACATGCAGGGGCAGGGGTGGGCCGCGGTGTCGACGTGGGTGAACGCTGCCGAGAACGGCCAGCAGGGCCTGCAGATCGTCGATGCGGCGCACGCGCGCCCCGGCGACATCGTGGCGTACGACTGGGGGCACGGCACCGACTTCGGCTCCGACGGCCACATCGGGTTCCTCGAGTCGAACGTCGACGCCGGCGGCAACTTCACCGCCGTCGAGGGCAACGCGGAGGACGCCGTCACCCGCATGCAGCGCAACCTCGGCTCCGCGAACGTCGTGTTCATGCGGCTGGCGGGCGCGTGATGTCCACCCAGCCGTTCGTCCGCGAGATCAGCGTCGACTACTCCGACGACGAGCTCGACGCGCTCGCGACCGCGTTCGGCCGCAAGGATCTCGCCCGGCGGCCCGAGCGCTCGACGGACGATCCGATCCGCCGCGCCCAGCGCCAGACCGCCCTACGCGGCCTCGTGGCACGCCACGCGATCATGCTCTCGGGCACGCCGAACCGTCCGCAGATCGCGTTCCTGGATCCGCACGCCACGCTCCTCGGCACCTGGCTGCGCGCCCCGGCGGTCGCGACGATCCGCACCGAGGCGCGCGAGGCCGCACGCTCGGCATCGCTGCTCGTCGGCGACGAGGTCGTCGTGCACCAGGCCGCGCTCCCCGGGCAGGCGATCCAGCGCCTCACCGCGCACGGCCGCGACGGCGCCCCCGATCTGCTCGCCGCCGAGCTGGATCTCGCCTCCACCGTGCCGGCCCCGGAGGATGCGAAGCCGATCGAGGTGAGCCCACGGATGGTGGGCGCCACGCTCGAGGCGTTCGAGCAGGGGCAGGCCCCGCCGACGAACGTGCCGAAAGCCGCCGTCGACGTCCTCCACGCTCGCCTCTCCTCGGGATCGCTCACCATCGCCCACCGGGCCACCGGTGGCGTGCGCGTCGCCGAGCGCTGGGCGTGGATCGACGCCGGGACCCTCGGCCTCTGGCGGGTGCGCGGCCCGAAGGACGGGGCGGTGCTCACCATCGAGCCGTTCGACCCGTCCGCGCTGCGCACGGAGATCGCCGACACCTGGTCCGGGATCCTGGACGGCACCGCATGACCATGCGCCGCCGCGTCGTCGAGACCTCCGTCGCGAACGCCGCAGCCCAGGAGCCCCGGCCCTCCGGCGGCGCGAGCTCGGCCTAGCCGAAGTCGCGTTCGATGCTGTTGACGCGCGTGGCGACGAGCTTCACGCGCTCCACGCGGCTCGAGCCCGCACCGCTCGTGCTCGGCGTGAGGTACTGGTCGTGCGTGCACTTCAGCGTCACGATCACCGGCACGTTCGAATCCGAGTAGCTGATCGAGGTCAGCACGCCGCCCGTGATCTGCGTGTCGAACCGGGCCGCCGAATCGGGGCCGTTGATGTCGCCGCCGGCGACGTTGATGTTGCAGCGGAACACCGACGCGCTGTCGGAGGCGTTCACGATGCTCGCGATCGCGAGGAGCGACCACTTGCCGGCCGGCAGCTCCGTGCGGAGCGCCTCGACGCCGGTGCCGGCGCCCGCCACGAAGTTCGTCGGCTCATCGCGCCGGCGCAGCATCACCTCGCCCGAGCCGGCCGGACCGGCCGGACCGGCCGCGCCCGCCGGACCAGCAGGGCCGGCGACGCCGGCTGCACCGGACGGACCCTGTTGACCGCGCGGTCCCCGCGGACCGCTCACGGCGACGCCGTCGGCCAGCTTGGCCTTCGTCACCGAGCCGGACTGGAGCTGACGGGCGCCGACGGAGTTCTTCGGGAGCTGGGTGACGGCGAAGCTGGTGCCGCCGAGGGCGATGAAGACCGCGACCGTGCTCATGACGTTCGCGTAGGACAGCGTGGGACGGCGCATGGGGCGGCATCGTACCGGCGCCGTGCACCGCTGCGAAGCGTGACGGCGCGCCGCCGCCGACTCGTGTCGGGCTAGCGCTCGGCGTCGAAGCTGATGCCGTCGAGCGAGGTGTAGTCGGGCTCGCCGGTCGGCCCGGCAGCCCAGCCGAGCTCACCGCTCGCGTGCACGTCGACCCGGGCCGGGGTGGCCGCGGGCATGCCGGCCTCGACGCTGAACGTGCGCGAGCGCGCCGGCCGGTAGCCCTCGGGGAGGGTCGCGATCTGGATCCCCGTCGGTGCGCCGTCGACGCGCCGGATGACGCCGCGCAGGTGGACGACGCCGAACGGGTCCTTGCGGTACCCGGCCTCCTCGTACCCGTTGCCGAGGTTCGCCCAGTTGTTGACGAGGGGGATCGCCTTCCACGCTTCGATGGCGGGCAGGGTGCCGTCCCTGCCGTTCGCGCCCGCCGCTCCGGGGGCGCCGGCCGGGCCCTGCGGGCCGCGGGGCCCGCGCGCGCCGTCCTTGCCGGCGTCGCCGATGCCCTTCGCGAGGTCGGCCTTCGTGAGGGAGCCGTCGCGCACCTGGGCGCTGCCGACCGAGTTCTTCGGCAGCTGCGTGACGGCCCAGCTCGTACCGCCGAGGGCGATGAACAGCGCGAGCGTGGCGGTGACGTTCGCGTAGGTCGGGACGGGACGGCGCATGGCCGCCAACCTACCGGCGACGGGGTGCGATGCGCAGCGCACCCCGAGCGACTGGCCGACGGGAGTGGTGCCGCTGGCCGGAGCGCCGGTACGCTTGCGCGCATGGCCGCGACCGACGCCCCCGAGATCCAGCGCGAGATCCTGCAGTGGGGTGAGATGGGCGAGGCGACGAAGGCGCTCGCCGCCGCGATCCACGCCGACGGCTACCGCCCGGACGTGGTGCTCGCGATCGCCCGCGGCGGCCTGATCGTGGCCGCGTCGCTCGCGTACGCGCTCGGCGTGAAGAACACGTTCACGATGAACGTCGAGTTCTACACGGGCGTCGACGAGCGCCTGCCGGTGCCGATGATCCTGCCGCCCGCGCCCGACCTGCTCGATCTCGAGGACGCAAAGGTGCTGATCGCCGACGACGTCGCCGATACCGGCGCCACGCTCGAGCTCGTGAAGGCCTTCTGCGGTGAGCGCGTCGGCGAGGTGCGGTGCGCGACGCTCTACGAGAAGTCGCACTCCGTGGTGCAGTGCGAGTACGTGTGGCGCCGCACGGACGACTGGATCGTCTTCCCGTGGAGCGCCGAGCCGCCGCTCTTCGCGAGCCGCGCGACCGACGCGTAGGTCGGCCGGCGGCCCGCGCTCGGCGGAGCCCCTACTTCCTCAGGCCCTTGACCAGCGACTGGTAGCCGGGGCGCTCGGAGCCGTCGACGTTCAGGAAGCCGGAGTCCCAGCGGACGTCGTTGCCGGGGGTACCGAGCCACTGCCAGAAGTACACGTACTTCACGCGCTTGTGCTTCTTGGCCATCGAGAACGTGTAGTCGATGACCTTCGCCGCGCGGGCCTCGTTGTACGGCCAGGCGCCGGTGTCGAGGAACTTCACCCAGCCGGCGGCCTCGGTGATCCAGATGTCGCCCTTGACCTGCTTCTCGAAGGCCTTCAGGGTCTTGTCGGTCTTGCGGTTGAGATCGCCGTAGTTGTGGAACGCCCACAGCTTGATCGACCTGCCGCCGAGCTTGAGGAACTGGGCGAGCCACTTGCTGTTCGTGCCCGTGCCGGCGAGCACCACCGGTGAGGTGACGGTGCAGCCCTTGCAGGCCTTCTTCGCGGCCTTGTAGTAGTCGAGGGCGAGCTTGGGGTTCTTGTAGGTGGGCTGCAGGCGGAAGTTCGCCTCGTTCCACGGCGTGAGCCGCTTGAAGCTCGGGTACGTGCTCCGCAGCCAGGTGATCAGCTCGGTGTACTGCTTGATCGTCGGCTTCTTCTTCTCCTTGCCGGCGGTCGTGCTGCGGTCGATCGCCAGGAGTGGCCGGGCACCGGCGGCCGAGGCCGCCGCCATCCACGTGTCGAGCTGCGCGGCCTTGATCGGATCGGTCTTCGTGTCCCACTCGACGACGCGTCGGACGTCCTTCAGCGGCAGCGCCTGCCAGCGGGCATCGGAGAAGAGGGAGGTGTTCTGATCGCCGATGCCGTACGTCGCTGCGGATGCCGGGCCGGCCCCCACGAGCGACAGTGCGGACAGCGCGATCACGAGAGGAGTTCTACGCACGGCGCGGACCGTATCGGACCCGCGCCGCGGCGTTGTGTGCGTCCGGCCGCGTTCGCGATACCGCGAACATCCCGGAGCGGATGCGCTAGCCCTTCAGGCCGCGCACGAGCGCGTGGTAGCCGAGGCGCGGCGTGCCGTCCTCGTTGAGCACGCCCGAGTCCCAGCGGGCGTTGCGATCGTCGGTCCCGCGCCACTGGTAGAAGTAGACGAAGTCGATGCGCCGGTCGGCCTTGGCCGTGCGGATCACGCGGGTGATCGCGTTGGCGGCCCGGCGCTCGTCGTAGGCGTACCGGCCGCCCAGGAACTGCACCCAGCCGGCGGCTTCGGTGATCCAGATCCGGCCCTTCACCTGCGACTCCAGCCACTTCAGGCCGGTGTTCTCGCCGCGATTGGCGTCGCCGTAGTTGTGGATCGCCCAGATCTTGATGCGGCCCCGCTCGTAGCGCTTGAACTGCGTGAGCCAGGTCTTCGAGACGCTCTTGCCCGCCAGCACGACCGGCGAGGTGACGACGCAGCCCGCGCACGCCGACTTCGCGGCCACGTAGTACTGCCAGGCGAGCTTGGGATTCTTCGCCGTCGGCTGGTCGCGGAAGTTCGCCTCGTTCCACGGCGTCAGGCGATTGAAGAACGGGTAGCGGGTGCGCAGCCACCGGACGAGCGCCGTGTACTGGTCGAGGCTCGGCTTGGTGCGCTCGCGCCCTGCGGTCCACGAGCGGTCGATCGCGAGGAGCGGGCGCGAACCGGTCGTCCGCGCGGCCTCCATCCAGGTGTCGAGCGCCGCGATCTTCGCCGGGTAGCGCTGCACGTCCCACTCGACCAGCCGGCGCACGTCGCGCAGCGGGAGCGCGAGGAAGCGCTGGTCGCTGAACATGTCGGCGCGGCCCTCGCCGTATCCGAAGGTCGGCTTGGCGCTGGCGGTGGCCGCGCCGGCGGTGGTGACCGCGGTCGCCACGAGCAGCAGGGTGAGGAGGGCGCGCACGGCGCGCCGCAGAGCGGGGTGGGTGGAGGCCATGTGGAGGGGGACGGTAGTTCGGAGGGCAGCGCGTGGCGAGCACGTCGTCGCCATTCCATCGACCGCCGGTATCGGGTCCGGGAGGGGGGAGGGGTGCACCCGGCGCGCGCAGACCGGGCGGGTGGCGCGGTGCCTAGCGCTCGCTCACGGACGCGACGCGCGTGGCGCGCAGCACCACGTCGCGCACCGTCGGCTTCGGCGGGTCGATCGCGGACGGGTGCCCGCACCGGTAGGTCACGTCCGCCGGGGCGGCGAGCGTGACGGCGCCCGTCGCCGGGAGCACGTTGCTCAGCACCCCCTCCTGGCCCTTGCCGATGCGCGTGGTGCCCGAGGCGTAGGTGCTCGGCCCCTGGATGCTGCAGGTGAACCACTCGCTCGACGTCGCGCCCTCGTAGTTGATGGTCGCGATCGCATCGAGCAGCCAGCTGCCGGCCGGCAGGTTGAGCGTCGCGCCGTCGACGATCGAGCCGCCCGCGGTGTCCCACTGCACCGTGTTCGGGCGGCGCGCGATGAGCACGTCGGAGTTCACGGCTGTCGCGCCGTCCCGGCCGGCCGGCCCCTCGGCGCCGCGCGGTCCACGGGGACCGGCGGGGCCGGTAACGACCGTGCCACTCGCGAGCTTGTCGGCGCTGACGGAGCCCTTGGCGAGCTTGCCGCTGGTGACGGCGCCGGCCTTCAGCTGGGTGCTCCCGACGGAGTTCCGGGGCAGCTGGGTGACGGCGTAGCTCGTCCCGCCGAGCGCGACGAACAGCGCGAGCGAGGCGGTGACGTTGGCGTAGGTGAGCTTGGGGGCGCGCACGGTCGGTGGCCTACTTCTGGATGTCGAGGGTGTTGACGCGGACGGCCGAGAGCTGGGCGTGGTCGATCCGCGCGTTGGCCGTGGTGTGGTCGCCGTCGTGGCCGCACGAGAGGGTCACGGTGGTGTCGCCCGACACCTGCAGGTACGACTGCAGGGCGTACGAGTCCGCGCCCGCGGTCATCGGGCGTGCCACGACGCCGAAGGCCCCCTCCGGGCTCGGCAGGGAGCAGCGGTAGTAGTCCTCCTGGCCGCCGACGAACGAGCCGGTGGCCGTGACCAGCCACGTGCCCGGGGTGATGCGGATCGACTGCACCGGCTTGGAGCCCTTCTCGCCGCCGAGCATCAGGCCGACGCTCGACTTGAACACCGCGTTGCTCGAACCTGCCGGGCCGACCGGCCCCGCCGGCCCCTCGGCGCCGCGCGGCCCGCGCGCGCCGGCGGGACCGGTGACGACGGTGCTGCTCGCGAGCTTGTCGGCGCTGACGGAGCCCTTGGCGAGCTTGGCGTTCGTCACCGCCCCCTTCTTGAGCTGGGTGCTGCCGACCGAGTTCTTCGGCAGCTGGGTGACCGCGTAGGAGGTGCCGCCGAGCGCGACGAAGAGCGCGAGCGAGGCGGTGACGTTGGCGTACGAGAGGCGCGGGCGCGGGAGGCGAGGCATCGCGTCGCAGCGTAGCGAGCGGACGGCGCCCGCGGAGCGCCTAGATGCGCGAGTAGAAGATGCCGTTCAGGCTCGTGAGCACCGGCGGATTCGCCGTGCCATCCCGCCACACCACGGAGCCGTCGGGGAGCACGTCGACGTGCGCCACGCCGCCGGCATCGGGGCTGCTGCGCACGTTGAAGATCTCGCGGTACTTCGGGCGCGAGCCGGCCGGGATCGTGCCGATGAGCGAGTCGGTCACCTTCGCCGTCGTTCCGGTGGTCGGCCTGATCGTGCCGCGCAGCTGCGCGTTGCCCTGGGCGTCGCGGCGGTACTCGGGGGCCGGCTGGTCGGTGCCGAGCGCGGCCCAGCCCGGCGCGAGGGGCAGCGGCCGCCACGGCTCCCACGAGCTGTCGGTGGCGCCGTCGGCTCCACCCGCCCCGGCCGGTCCCTGCGGGCCACGCGGACCCCGCGGACCGCTCACGGCGACGCCCGCTGCGAGCTTGTCCGCCGTCACGGCGCCGCGCGCGAGCTTGTTCGTGGTCACGGCGCCCGTCTTCAGCTGCCCCTTGCCGACCGAGTCCTTCGGGAGCTGCGTGACGGCCCAGCTCGTGCCACCGAGCGCGACGAAGAGCGCGAGGGTGGCGGTGACGTTCGCGTAGGTGAGGCGCGGGCGGCGGAGCATCGAAGGCGCAGCGTAGCGACCGGCCGCGCCTGTGCACCAGCTTGTGGAGCCACTGCCCGTCAGAGCGTCAGCAGCCTGGTGGGACGACGCGATACGGTCCGCGCCGTGCGCATCGGATCCGCCCACCTCATGGCCGGCCTGGCCCTCTTCGTCTCGCTCGGCGGGACGGGGTACGCGGTCACGCAGCTGCCGAAGAACTCGGTCGGCAGCGCCCAGCTCAAGCGGGGCTCGGTCACGAACGAGAAGCTCGCGCGCGGCGTGGCGGTCACCGGGCCGGCCGGACCGCGCGGGCCGCGCGGAGCGGAGGGTCCGGCCGGTCTGCGCGGTCCGTCCGCCGTCGATCTGCAGAACCCGGCGGTGTTCCGGGCCCACAACGCAGACGCGCAGCCGTACGAGAAGTCGGGCCCGAGCTACCAGACCGTGAAGCTGCGGGTCGAGGACTACGACCCGAGCGGCGTGTTCGACCCGGGCAGCAGCCACTTCACGGCTCCGCGCGACGGCTACTACTGGTTCTACGCGACCGCGGTCACGCAGGCCCCCGGGCCGAACGCGAACCGGTTCTTCGTCTCGCTCGTGGCCGCCGATCCGGCCAAGGAGATCCGGGGCACCGATTTCGCGGGCACCGGCCCGCAGCAGAGCCACGTCAGCGGGCTCATGCGACTCGAGCGCGGGCAGGAGGTCTGGGTCGGCGTGTTCCGCAGCGAGCAGGTCGGTCTGTCGATCGACAACGACGGAGGCCGCCTGACCTCCTTCGGCGGCTACTTCGTCTCACCGCTCTAGGCCGCTCCGGCTGCGCGCCGGCGCCGCGCGGCCGGACGTGCGGCGTGCACCGGGGCCGTCCGTTCGCGTGCGCGCGCAGGTCCATCCGGTGGCGGGTGTCGCCGCGGCGCGCCCGGCCGTGAACCTGCAACAACTCGCACGATGTTTGCACCGGCCGGCTCCGGTGTAAGGATGGTCCCCGTGATCGTCATGTGCCGTGAAGCGATCGGACTTGCTGACACCCGTCTCTCGATGGGTGCGCGCCGATGAGCGGCCATGGCCCGTACATCACCACGCGCGACTCGCCCGAGGTCGCGCCCGAGCCCGGCAAGCTGGGCCCGCGCGACAAGTCGATCCCGCGTGATGCCCACGGCTCCCGCATCCCGGGCTGGGACACGCCGAACGATCTGACGAAGGCGCCGGCCACCATCCCGGATCCGGCCACCACGCTCGTCCCGGAGGATCTGCGCGCCGAGATCGAGGGCTACCTCGGGCGGTACCCCGATCCGCGTTCGGCGATCATCCCCGCGCTGTGGGCCGCCCAGCGGCTGCACGGCTGGTGCTCGCCGACGGCGGTGCAGCAGGTCGGCGCGGTGCTCTCGCGCACGCCGGCGGAGCTCATGGCCGTCGCCACCTTCTACGACCAGTTCGAGACCGAGCCGGTCGGGGCGTCGACGATCTACGTCTGCACGAACATCTCGTGCTCGCTGCGCGGCGCCGATGCGCTCCTCCACCGGTTCGAGGAGGAGTCGGCCGGCCGTGAGGCCGAGTTCCACGTGCGCGGCTTCGAATGCCTCGGCGCGTGCGACATCGCTCCGATGGTCTCGATCGACGGCCTGTTCATCGGTCCGATCGACACCGACGAGGTCGCCGGCATCCTGCAGGCCGTGGCCGAGGGCCGCACGGAGGAGATCTTCCCCGAGCGTCAGATCAACCACCGCAGGATCGCCGACCCTGCCGCCGGCGATGCGCCGAGCCACGGCGCGGCCGGCCCGCAGTCGGTGCTCCCGCAGAGCGTCTCCGGCCCCACGCCCGAGCATGGCGTGCGCAGCACGGTGCCGGGCGACGAGGCCGACACGAACGGCGTCAAGCCGCACCCGAACTACGAGAGCGATCCCAAGCACCCGACGCGCGATCCCGGGAGCGACGAGCCGACCGATCGGCACGCGCACGGCAACGCGACGGGCGACGCCGACACGACGGCCGACGCCGCCGACGCGAACGATCCCGCGGGCGCCCAGGACACGACCGACGCACCTACCGATGAGGGGTCCGCATGAGCGCTGTCGCTCCGCACCTCCTGCTCGACGGCATCGACGAGCCCGGCCTGAACACGCTGCCCGTCTACGAACGGCGCGGCGGCTACGAGGTGATGAAGGACGCCCTGCGCCAGCCGCAGGAGGGCATCATCGAGGAGCTCAAGCAGTCCGGCCTGCGTGGCCGCGGCGGCGCCGGCTTCCCGCTCGGCATGAAGGCGAGCTTCATCCCGGCCGGCGGGATGGACAAGTACCTCGTCTGCAACGCCGACGAGTCCGAGCCGGGCACCTTCAAGGATCGCGAGATCATGCAGAAGTGCCCGCACCGCCTGATCGAGGGCATGATCATCGCCTCGTTCGCGGTGAACGCGAACCGCGGGTTCATCTTCATCCGCGGCGAGTACATGCACCAGGCGGACGTGCTCGAAGCCGCCGTCGAGGAGGCGAAGGCCGCGGGGTACCTCGGAGACGACATCCTCGGCTCCGGCCACAACTTCGAGCTCTGGGTGCACCGCGGTGCCGGCGCCTACATCTGCGGCGAGGAGACGGGTCTCCTCGACTCGCTCGAGGGCAAGCGCGGCAACCCGCGTCTCAAGCCGCCGTTCCCCGCCAACCAGGGCCTCTACCAGGGCCCGACGCTCCTCAACAACGTCGAGACGCTCTCGACCATTCCCGTGATCCTCGGGATGGGCGGCGAGGAGTACGCCAAGCTCGGCGTCGAGCGCTCGTCCGGCACGAAGCTGATCTCGATCTCGGGTCACGTGCAGCGCCCGGGCAACTACGAGATCGAGCTGGGCATGACCTCGCGCGACATCATCGAGGGGCTCGCCGGCGGCACCACGCCCGGCCACAAGGTGAAGTTCTGGTTCCCCGGTGGCTCGAGCTCACCGGTGCTGCTCGAGGAAGATCTCGATCTGCCCTACGACTTCGACTCGATGGCCAAGGCCGGCTCGATGCTCGGCTCCGGCGCGATCATCGTCTGCGACGACACGACCAGCCCGGTCGACATCGCCCTCAAGCTCGCGACCTTCTACCGCCACGAGTCCTGCGGCAAGTGCACGCCCTGCCGCGAGGGCACGAACTGGACGCTCCGCATGATGGAGCGCATCCAGGCCGGCCTGGCCACGCCGATGGACCTCGACCGCCTCCAGTCGGTCCAGCAGCAGATCATGGGCAACTGCCTCTGCGTGCTCGGCGACGCGATGGCGATGCCGGTGAGCTCGCTCGTCAACAAGTTCCGCGGTGAGTTCGAGGCGCACCTCGAGCGCGTCCGGGCCTCCGAGGACTTCATGCTCGGCATCGATCCCGCCGGCAGCGGGCACGTCGAGACTCCGATCCGCGCGCTCGCGTAACCGCCGCACCGACCTTCCATGCCCCGCCCGCAGCGCACCCCCATCACGTTCACGATCGACGGTCGTGACGTCATCGCCCCCGAGGGCACGATGCTCGCCGATGCCGCCAAGGTCGGCGACGTCGAGATCCCCGTCTTCTGTTACGAGCCCAAGCTCGGCGCGCCCGTCGGCGCCTGCCGCATGTGCCTCGTCGAGGTGGAGGGCATCCCGAAGCTCCAGACCGCGTGCTCCACGCCGGTCAAGGACGGCATGGTGGTCAACACGACCGCGCCGAAGGTGAAGGCCGCGCAGGAGTCGGTGCTCGAGTTCCTGCTCGTCAACCACCCGCTCGACTGCCCGGTCTGCGACAAGGGCGGCGAGTGTCCGCTCCAGGACATCTCGTACGGCTGGGGCCGCGGCCTCTCGCGCGTGGCCGAGCCCAAGCGCCACTTCACGAAGCCGCTCGAGCTCTCGCCGCTCATCGCGATCGACCGCGAGCGCTGCATCCTCTGCTACCGCTGCGTGCGGTTCAGCCAGGAGGTCAGCGAGGACCACCAGCTCGTGTTCCTCGAGCGCGGTGCCGACACCTACGTCGGCACGTTCGACAGCCACCCGTACGTCGCGCCGTTCTCCGGCAACATCATCGAGCTGTGCCCGGTGGGCGCGCTCACGAGCCGCCCGTACCGCTTCCGCGCGCGCCCGTGGGACATCGAGGGCGGCGGCACCGTCTGCACGCTCTGCCCGGGCCAGTGCAACGTCACCCACACCGTCCGCGACGAGCGCGTGCTGCGCACGCTCTCCCGTCAGAACGACGGCGTCGACGACGGCTGGCTCTGCGACAAGGGCCGCTTCTCCTACCAGGCCGCCTCCGCCGCGGAGCGCCTCGGATCGCCGCTGGTGCGCGGGAAGGACGGCCAGCTCGCGCCCGCGTCCTGGGACGATGCGCTCGACCGCGCCGCTGAGCTGCTCCGGGCCTCGGGCGACGCCGCCGTCGGCCTGGCCGGCGGCCGCACGCTCAACGAGGAGGGCTTCCTCCTCCAGCGCCTCCTGCGCGACCAGCTCGGCAGCCCGCACCTCGAGTCGCGCCCGGCGCCCGGCCCCAGCCGCGAGCTGATCGCCGCCCTGAACGCCCCCGCGGCGCAGGCAACGGTGCCCGATCTCGAGTACGCGCACCACGTCCTGCTCATCGACATCGAGCCCGTCGAGGCCGCGCCGATCCTCGAGCTGCGCCTGCGCAAGGGCGCGCGTCGGCTGAACACGCAGCTCTCGGTCGCCTCGGCCCGTCCGTCGGCGCTCGACCCGCGCGCGACCCACAGCATCCGGTACGCGCCGGGTGGGGGCGAGGCGTTCCTCAAGGCGCTCGCCGCCGCGCTCTCCGACGGAGACGTCGCCACGCCGGCCGCCGCCGCGGGCCTCGAGGTCGACCAGATCACCGCCCTCGCCGCCACGCTCACCGCCGCCGGTGAGGACCGCGTGATCCTCTACGGCGACACGCTCCTGCAGGGCGCCGGCGCCGACGAGGCCGCCCGCGCGCTGCTGCGCGTCGCCGAGTCGCTCGCGATCACGGACGGCAACGACGGCTCCGGCCTCCTCGGCATCCCCGCCAGCACGAACGGCCGCGGTCTGCGCGAGGTCGGCGTGCTGCCCGACGCCGGCCCGGGCCTTCGCGCCGTCGCCACGCCGGGCCGCGACCTGCCGGGTCTCGTCGAGGGCCTCGGCGACGGATCGCTCACGGGCCTCCTCGCGGTCGGCGTCGACCCGATCGCCGACCTCCAGGGCCGCGCCGCCTGGCGCACGGCACTCGGGACGGCGAGCGTCGTGGCCGTCTCGAGCTTCCTCACCGAGGGCGTCGCGGCGTACGCCGATGTCGTCTTCCCGCAGGAGGCGCCCGCCGAGCAGGAGGGCACGCTGACCCACCCCGACGGCCGCGTCCAGCGCGCCCGCCCGGCGATCCGTCGCCCCGACGGCATCCGCGCCGGCTGGTGGGTGCTCGCCCAGCTGGCCGCCCGCCTCGGTGATCGCACCGCGCTCCACACGTCCGGCATGGCCTTTGCCGAGGTTGCGGACGACGTGCCGTTCCTCGCCGGCCTCACGCTCGACGAGATCGGCGGCAAGGGCGTGCGCTGGCCCGAGACGGCAGCGGCGGCGAACTGGCCCGCCGCGAAGATCTCGCTCGACGCGCAGTCCGAGGCAACCGTGATCCCGCCGGCCAACGGCCTGCTGCGGCTCGCCCGCGCCAGCTCGCCGTGGCGCAACCCCGAGGTGGCCGCCTCGCCCGCCCTGCGCTTCCTCGTGCCCGACGCGAACGCCCGGCTCGCACCGGCCGACGCCGAGCGCCTCGGGATCGGCGAGGGCGATCAGGTCGCGCTCACGGTCGACGAGACGCAGATCAGCGTCACCGCGCACCTCGACTCGCGCGTGCCCGCCGGCACCGTGGTCGCGCAGGCCGGCGTGCCCGGTGGCGGTGCCGACGAACTCCCGCTGGGACTTGTGGAGGTGCGCGGCGCATGACCCCGACCGTGCTCCCGATCGGCGAGGTCTTCGCCGTCGAGACCTGGTGGATCCAGGTCATCAAGGCGCTCATCCTCGCGCTCGTCGGCTTCAGCCTCATCCCGGCTGCCGTGACGATCGAGCGCAAGCTCCTCGGCCGCTTCCAGCACCGGTACGGCCCGAACCGCGCGGGCCCGTACGGCACGCTCCAGGCCGGAGCCGACATCCTCAAGCTGCTCGGCAAGGAGAACTTCCGGCCGAACACCTCGGGCGGATTCCTCTTCTACCTCGCGCCGATGCTCGCCGTGATCGCCGCCGTCGCGACGTTCGCGATCATCCCGTTCGGCAACGTCGTCACCATCTTCGGCCAGCCCGTCGGCCTCTACGGCATCGACGTCGGCATCGGCCCGCTCTACCTCTTCGCGCTCGGCTCGATCGCGTTCTACGGCCTCGTCCTCGGTGGCTTCTCGTCCGGGTCGAAGTACTCGTACCTCGGCGCGATGCGCGCCGCGGCACAGCTCATCTCGTACGAGGTGTCGATGGGCCTCGCCCTCGTCGGCGTCATCATGGCGACCGGCAGCCTCTCGCTCGTCGACATCGTCGAGTACCAGCGCGAGCACACCTGGTTCATCGTCACCCAGTTCGTCGGGTTCCTCGTCTTCGTGATCGCGGCGATGGCCGAGACGAACCGCGCGCCGTTCGACCTCGTCGAGGCCGACTCGGAGATCGTCGCCGGCTACATGACCGAGTACGGCGGCGGCGGCTTTGCGAGCTTCTACGCGGCGGAGTACCTGAACATGGTCGTCGCCGGCGCGATCGCGACCACGATCTTCCTCGGCGGCTGGGCCATTCCGTTCTGGGGCTATGCGCCCGACTGGCTCGGACCGATCGTCGTGCTCGTCAAGACCTTCCTGTTCGTGGTGTTCTTCGTGTGGGTGCGTGCCACGCTCCCGCGCCTGCGCTACGACCAGCTCATGAGCTTCGGCTGGAAGATCCTGCTGCCGCTCGCCACGCTGAACGCGCTCGTCACCGCCGTCGTGGTGGTCGTCGCGTGACCCTCTTCTCCGCTCGCCTCGCGGGAGGCCTCCGATGACCCCCGTGCCCGATCACGACTCCTTCTTCATCAACCGCGGACCGGAGCCCGGCGGCACCGGCTCGGTCGGCCGTGCCTTCGGTGAGACCCTCCGCGGCCTGAAGACCACCTTCGGCCGGCTCGTCGAGGGCCCGACCACGGTGCAGTACCCCGAGGAGAAGATCCCGGTGTACCCGCGCTTCCGCGGTCGTCACCGCCTCCACCGCTTCGAGGACACCGGCCTCGAGAAGTGCGTGGGCTGCTCGCTCTGCGCCGCCGCATGCCCGGCGGACTGCATCCGCGTGGTCGCCGCCGAGAACACGCCGGACCACCGCGTCTCCGGCGGCGAGCGCTATGCCGCCGTCTACGAGATCAACCTCAGCCGCTGCATCTTCTGCGGCTACTGCGAGCTGGCCTGCCCGTTCGACGCGATCACGATGGGCAACGACTACGAGCTCGCGGACTACACGCGCTCGGATCTGATCTTCACGAAGGAGATGCTCCTCGCCGAGCCGCTCGAGCGCACGCCGCTCCGCGCGGAGGGCGAGTAGTCGGCATGACCGAGGTCCTCTTCTTCCTCAGTGCGATCGTCGCGATCGCCGGGGCGATCGGCGTCATCGCGCTGAAGAACCCCTTCAACAGCGTGCTCGCGCTCGTCGTCCACCTCGTGGCGCTCGCGATGCTGTTCCTGCTGCTCCACGGTGAGTTCGTCGCCGCCGCGCAGGTCGTCGTGTACGCCGGCGCCGTGATGGTGCTCTACGTGTTCGTCTCCGCCTACGTGGGCGACGCGGGCGAGACGTGGACCAGCGGCGGCCGCCTGCAGCGCGCGCTCGCGCTGCTGCTCGCCGGTGCGCTCGCCGCCGAGCTGCTCATCGCCCTGCTCGGCTCGGGGCTGCGCGGGCTCGCCGACGCCGACCAGCTGCCGACGCTCGAGGCCGGCTTCGGCAGCGCCGCATCGATCGGCGAGCTCCTGCTCACCAGGTACCTGCTCGCCTTCGAGGCGGCATCGCTGCTCCTGCTCGCCGCCGCGATCGGCGCCGTCCTGCTCGCACGCCGCCGCGCGGGCGGCGTGCCCGAGGGCCCGCGCGTCCTGTCGGTCACCGAGCTCGTCTCGTCGTCGGGCACCGGCTCGATGACCGAGGGCATGCGCGGCACGCTCGCCGCCCGCGCCATGGAGGCCGACCGCCTCGCCGAGCGCCGGGTCGCCGAGGCCCAGCTCAAGAAGGCTGCCGATGCCCGGCGGGCCGCCGAGGCCGAGGCCGCCGCGCAGGCCGCGAGCGCCGACACCGCCTCGGGCGGCGCCGACCAGGGGGATCGCCGATGAGCGTCACCTGGTACCTGGCCGTCAGCGGCATCCTCTTCGCGATCGGCCTCTTCGGCGTGCTGATCCGCCGCAACCCGCTCGTGCTGCTGCTCTGCCTCGAGGTCCTCCTCAACTCCGGCAACCTCGCGCTGCTGGCCTTCGACCGCCACCACGGCACGAACGACGGCTCGATCCTCGCGATCATCGTCATGGTCGTCGCCGCCTGCGAGGTGACCGTGGGCCTGGGCATCGTCGTCGCGATGCACCGCCGAGGCCAGCCGATCGACGTCGACCGCACCCGGGAGCTCCAAGGATGACCAGCACCGTCGGCACGCTCGCCTGGCTGGTCCTGCTCGCGCCGCTCTTCGGGGCGCTCACGATCGCCTTCCTCTTCCGTCGGCTCAGCGGCCGCGCCGCCGGCGCGATCGCGACCGGCGTGCTCTTCACGAGCTTCGGCCTCACCGTCGCGACGCTCGTCGCGCTCCAGGGCCAGGGCGAGGAGCACCGCCAGGTCACGGCCACGCTCTGGGACTACGCCGTCACCGCCGGCCTCGACATCAAGCTCTCGCTGCTCGTCGACCCGCTGGCCGTCGTGATGATGCTCGTCGTCACCGGCGTCTCCTCGCTGATCCACCTCTACGCCACCGCGTACATGGTCAGCGACGAGGGCTACAACCGCTTCTTCTGCTACCTCAACCTCTTCGTCTTCTCGATGCTGGTGCTCGTCCTCGCGGGCAACCTCGTCCTGCTGACGGTCGGCTGGGGCCTGGTCGGCATGGCCTCGTACCTGCTGATCTCCTTCTGGTACCGCCGTCAGACGGCGACGAAGGCGGGAGTGAAGGCGTTCCTGATCAACGTCCTCGGCGACGTCGGCATCGTGCTCGGCTCGTTCCTGATCCTGCGCCACGCCGGCACCGTCGACTACCTCGAGCTCTTCGCGCGCGCCGAGTCGGCGTTCGCTGCCAGCCCGCACGACCTCACCTGGGGCCTCGTGCTGATCCTCCTCGGCGCCTTCGCCAAGTCGGCCCAGTTCCCGCTCCACACCTGGCTGCCGGACGCGATGGAGGGCCCGACCCCGGTCTCGGCCCTGATCCACGCGGCCACGATGGTGACCGCCGGCGTGTACCTCATCGCCCGCCTGCACCCGCTGTTCGAGCTGAGCGACGTCGCCGCCTCGGTCGGCGTGATCATCGGCACGATCACCCTCGTGATGGCCGCGACGATGGCGATCGTCCAGACCGACCTCAAGCGGATCATCGCCTACTCCACGATGAGCCAGATCGGCTACATGGTGGTCGGCGTGAGCGCCGGCGCCTACACCGCGGGCATCTTCCACCTGATGACCCACGCCTTCTGCAAGGCCATGCTGTTCATGGCCGCCGGCTCGGTGATCGGTGCGATGGGCGGCGTCCAGGACATCGACCGGATGGGCGGCCTCAAGAAGGCGCTCCCGTTCACCTACGCCTGCTTCCTCATCGGCTCGCTCGCGCTCGCCGGCCTCCCGCCGCTCTCGGGCTTCTTCTCGAAGGACGAGATCCTCGCGGGCCTCCTGGAGCGCGGCGACTGGTACACGATCGTCGCGGTGCTCGGCTACGCCGCCGCCCTGCTCACGGCGACGTACTCGTTCCGCGCGATCTACAAGGTGTTCCACGGCCCACCGAACGAGGAGACCCAGCAGATCATCGACGGGCACCACCTGCACTTCGCCCCCGCCAACCCCTCGACGGGCGAGGCCGAGGACACCGCCGTCGGCTTCCCGGGCAAGGAGCACCACACCGCGGAGGACCACCTCCCGATGCGGATCGCCATGGGCACGCTCGCGTTCCTCGCGGTGTTCGCCGGGCTGCTGCAGATCCCGCACGTCACGCACGTCGTCACCACGTTCCTGGAGCCGACCTTCGCCGACAGCCACCTCGCGCACGTGACGGAGGCCTCCACCGGCACCGCGATCGTCGGCATGCTGCTCGGCGCGGCCGCGGCGATCGGCGGGATCGCGATCGCCACGCAGCTCTGGCTCAAGAGCCCGGCCACCCCGGCGCGCCTGCAGGCCTCGATGGGGCCGCTCCACACGCTGCTGAGCAACAAGTACTACGTCGACGAGGCGATCGACCTGCTCATCGTCCGCCCGTTCCGCTGGCTCGGCGCCGTCTCCGACCGCCACCTCGAGCGCCTCGTGGCGCAGGCCGGCATCGTCGGCGGCGGCTCCGGCGTCGTGCGGATCGCCTCCGCCGTCGTGCGCACGGCCCAGACCGGCTCGGTGCGCGTGTACGCCGCCGTGCTCACCTCCGGGCTCGGCGCGATCCTCCTCTACGCCCTGGTGAAGCGATGAACGGTGTGCTGATCGCGCTCCTCGCGGGGCCGCTCGCCGCAGGCCTCCTCGGCCTGCTCGTCGGCAGGAAGGCCGCGCCGGCGCTCGCCGTGCTCGGCACCACCGCCGCGCTCGTGCTCGCGACGATCCTGGTGTTCGGGGTCCACCCCGGCGCCCGTGACGCTGCGGTCGACATCAACGAGCCGTGGATCCCCTCGATCGGCGTGGCGTTCCACATCGCGGTCGACGGGCTCAACGCCGTGCTGGTGCTGCTCACCACGTTCGTGTTCTGGATCGGCACGCTCTGGTCGCTCAAGGACCGCGAGCTCGCGACGCCCTCCTACCTGTTCCTCCTCGCGATCGGCGAGGCGGCGGTGCTCGGGGCGTTCGTCGCCCAGGACCTCGCCCTGTTCGTCCTCTGCTTCGACCTGATGCTCCTGCCGTTCGTGCTCATCGCGGCACGCGGTGCCGGCGGCGACGGCGAATGGGCCCTGCGGCCGGTCCTGGTGCTGCTCGTCTACACGCTCGTCGGCTCGCTGCTGATGTTCGTCGCGGCGGTCGGTCTCGCCGTGCTCACGGCGAAGGCGAACGGCGGCAGCGTCTCGTTCGACCTCGCCACGCTCTACGGCGCCACGCTCGCGCCGAGCACGCAGCGGTGGATCCTGCTCGCGTTCCTCGCAGCGTTCCTGATCAAGATGCCGATCGTCCCGTTCCACGGCTGGTTCCCGGGCTCGTACCGCACGATGCCGCTCCCGGCGCTCGCGATCTTCGCGGCGATCCTCTCGAAGGTGGCCGCCTACGGCTTCCTGCGGATCGCCCTGCCGCTGCTGCCCGATGCGATCGTCGACCTGCGGCTCCTGCTGGTGATCCTCGCGCTCGTGAGCATCATCTACGGCTCGGTGATCGCGTTCACCACCAACGAGCCGCGGCTCATCCTCGGCTACTCGTCGGTGGCACAGCTCGGCTTCATCCTGCTCGGGATCTCGTCCCTGGATCCGCTCGGTGCCCAGGGGGCGATCTTCCAGTCCGTCACCCACGCGCTCGTCGTCGTGCCGGCCGTGATCCTGCTCGCCGTCGTCAGCGAGCGGTCCGGTGGGGTGGAGCGCCTCGACCAGCTCGGCGGGATCGCCCGCCGCGCTCCGGTGCTCGCCGCGACGTTCCTCGTGATCGTGCTCTGCTGGCTCGCGATGCCGGGCTCCGGCAACTTCGTCGCCGAGTACCTCGTGCTGCTCGGGCAGTGGCAGGTGGCCCCGTGGGCGACGATCATCGCCAGCCTCGGTGTCGTGCTCGCCGCCTACTACGCGCTGCGGTTCATGATCGGCGCGATGCAGAACGCGCGCGGTGCCGCGGTGCCGGAGGATGCGCCCGAGATCGGCAAGTTCGAAGCGTCGCTGCTCGGGATCTGCGTCGGCGCGCTCGTGCTCGTGTCGCTCGTCCCGCAGCTCGGCCTGCGTCCGAGCGAGGTGCACAGCCGCGCCGTGATCTTCCCGGCCCGCTCGCTCTACGAGAGCCAGAAGAAGGCGGACCGCGAGTCGAACGCGGCGACGCAGGCGCCGGACGCCAGTGCTCAGGAGGAGACGGTCCGATGATCGCCACCGTGCAGACCCCGCACTTCGACTGGGAAGCCCTCTCGCCGCTCGTCGCCCTCGGTGGCGGCATGGTCGTCGCCCTGATCCTTGGCCTGCTGCCCGGGCGGAGCGGTCGGTTCCTCGCGATCGTCTCGGGCGCGATCGCGACGATCCTCGCGATCGTCTTCGCCGCGCTCCTGTGGGACGAACCGGTCCAGCGGGAGGCCATCGCGAGCTCGCTCGTCATCGACCGCGCCTCGCTCGTCGCCCTCGTGATCAGCTCGGCGTCGGCGCTCGCCGGCCTGCTGTTCGCGGCGCGCGCCCACGGCACGGAGGATGCGGGCGACGGCGAGACCGCCGCGCTGATCCTCGCGTCCACCCTGGGCATGGGCATCCTCGCCGCGTCGAACGATCTCGTCACGATCTTCCTCGGCCTCGAGCTGCTGTCGGTGCCGCTGTACGTGCTCTGCGCCTCGCACGTCGACCGCACCGCCTCGCTGGAATCAGGCCTCAAGTACCTGATCCTCGGCTCCGTCGGCTCGGCCACGGCGCTCATGGGCCTGGCGCTGATCTACGGCGCGACCGGCACGATGAGCATCCCCGACATCGGTGCGAGCGCCGGCGACTCCGATCTCCAGGGTCTCGTCTACCCGGGCATCGCGCTGCTGATCGCCGGCTTCGGCTTCAAGCTCTCGCTCGCGCCGCTGCACCAGTGGACGCCGGACGTGTACGACGGGGCGCCGACCGCGGTCACCGCGTTCATGTCGGTCGCGACGAAGACCGCCGCGCTCGTCGTCACCGCCCGCCTGCTCCTCGAGGGGTTCGGCGCTCCGGAGACCTTCCAGTACTGGCAGCCGATCCTGCTCACGCTCGCGGCCACTTCGATCGTCGTCGGCAACGTCGGCGCGCTCGGCCAGCCCGGGATGAAGCGTCTCATGGGCTACTCCTCGATCGCGCAGGCCGGCTACCTCGTCGCTGCCCTCGCCGTCGGTGCGATCGGCGCGCTGCTCGCCTACCTCGCGGCCTACGCCGTCGCCACGCTCACGGTGTTCGCCGTGATCGCGGCTCGCGAGACCGAGCGCCCCGACCTCGGCGACGACATCAGCGCCCTCGATGGCCTCGCGAAGGAGCGCCCGCTCCTCGCCTGGCTCGGCACGCTCGGGCTGTTCGGCCTCGCCGGCCTCCCGCTCACCGCCGGGTTCTTCGGCAAGATCGCCGTCGCCGGCGCGCTGATCAACGCCGACAAGGCTTGGCTCGCCGTGCTCATGCTCGTCGGCTCGATCATCTCGCTCGCGTACTACGCCCCGCCCGTCATCCGCATGTGGCGGACCGTCGGCGGCGAGGCGCCGGCCGCGCCCGCCGCGTCCGCCGCCACCGGCTTCGCGACGGCCGTCAGTGCTGGGACGCCGGGCTTCAGCGCCGCCGGATCCCCCGCCGACGCTGGGTTCTCGACGCCGGTCGTGCCGACCGGCCTGCGCTGGGAAGTCGCCGTCATCGGCATCGTCGCCGGGCTGCTCGTCCTCGCCGGCGGCCTCTACCCGGATCCGATCTTCAACCTCGCCACCGAAGCGAGCTCGGCCCTCCTCGGGGGCCAGTAGCGCTTCGCCTCGCGCGGCTCGAGCCGCGCGCCCCTTCCGCGTGGGCGTGGGTGCCGGGCTCACGCTGCTCTGGCGACAGGTCCGGGCCGCGTGGCCGTCGCGTCGGCTGCGCGCTGACTTGGGCGCGCCGCGGGCCTGCGGCTTTCCGGCACATGGGCGATCATCTGGACATGCGTGGAACCGCCACCCACCTGGACGTGCTGCTGCGCGGAGGCGTTGCGTTGACGCTCGTCGCCGGCGTGCTCGTCGGCGTGTCGACGATGGCGTCGGCGGCCCGCGCCGCCGACCCGGTCACCACGACCACCGACGTGCCCGCCACCACGCCGACGACCGACGCGCCCGACGCCGCCGAGCCACCCGTCGAGGAGGGAGTCGTGCCGGCCGCGCCGACGCGGAAGGTGTCGTACGCGGCGCGGCTCGTGGTGCCCGTCAGCATCCGCAGGCAGCCGAGGAGCGGAGCGAAAGCCGTCACGCGCCTGCAGCCGTTCGGCACCTGGAACGGCGGACCGGTGGTGCTGAGCATCGCCGAGGTGAAGCTGGTCGACGGCAAGCGGTGGCTACGCGTGCGCCTGCCGATCCGGCCGAACGGCGCATCCGGCTGGGTGCCGCAGGACAACGTCGAGGTGCGCAAGCTGCGGTACCGCATCGAGATCAGCCGCAGGGCCCACCAGCTGAACCTCCTGCGCGACGGCGAGCGGATCGGCAGCACCAAGGTCGTCATCGGAGCAGCCGCCACGCCGACGCCGGCCGGCACCTTCGCCGTGCTCGAGGTGGTGCGCCAGCCCAAGGGCAGCGTGCTCGGCGGCTGGGCGCTGCACCTCACCGCGCACTCCAACGTGCTCGACAACTACGGCGGCGGCCCCGGCCGCGTCGCCCTCCACGGCCGCAGCGGGGGCCTCCTCAAGGACCCGCTCGGCAGCTCCCGCAGCCACGGCTGCATCCGGATGCCGAACGCGTTCGTCGCCCGCCTGCACGCGGTCGCCGTCGAAGGCACCCCGGTCGTCATCCGCTGAGCGTCGACCGACCGTCGCGACGCGACGGACGCGCGGCCCGGCCGGCCGCCCGTCCCGCGCTGAGCGGACCTCCCGCACCCAGTGCTGGTCCACAGAGTTGTGGAGCACCGACAGCACGCCGGGAGCACGGACGAAGTTCCGAAGGTCTGGCCGAGTGTCCGACGACAGGAGCAGCGCGCGGTCGTCCGATGACCATTCCCGGATACGCGCGCGAACTCTTCGGTGCTTCGCCCCATGGACAGCCACGCCCCCAACCTCCGAGCCCGGCTCACCGGCCTGCTCGCGGTGGTCGCCGCCGTGCTCCTCCAGGCGATCGCACCCGCGAGCGCCGGCGCCGCGGCCCGCACGTTCGTCAACTCGTACGCGCAGACGCTCCACGGCGACATCGCCGCCATCGGCAATGCCAACAGCACCTGTCGCGCCGGCTGGAGCACGGGCTGCACCCCGATGGCGCTCGGGAACGGCAACTCCAACAACGCGTACGGCGCGCTCGTCGACGTCGACGGCGTCGCGGCCACGACCAACTCGAGCCAGTCGACGCTGAGCATCCCCGCCGGCTCGACCATCCGCTACGCACGCCTGCTCTGGGGCAGCGCCGGCGACGGCACCGACAACAACGGCGAGCGGACCGTGCAGTTCGACGTCCCCGACACCGCCGGTCCGGGCGGCGCGAACACCATCAGCTACCAGGCCGTGAGCGCCACGTACGCGAGCGAGTGCGGCGCGCTGCCGAACGCTGCCGGTGCCAACGCCCGCGGCTTCGCCTGCTCCCGCGACGTGACGAGCCTCGTGCAGGGCGCCGGCAGCGGCACCTACACGGTCGGCGCGATCGAGCAGCGCGCGACCGGCAACACCACGCTGCTCCCCGACCACTGGAGCGGCTGGAGCCTCTACGTGGTGTTCGAGCGTGCCGCCGAGCCGCTGCGCCGCATCGTGCTCTCCGACGGCTTCGTCCGCGTCGGCAACGGCGAGCCGAACACCATCACCGCCACCGGCTTCGTCGCCCCCGCGAGCGGCACCGTCACCGCCCAGCTCACCTACACCGTCGGCGAGGGCGACTCCGAGATCTCGGGAGACAACGCCACCTTCGGCACCCGCACCCTCGACGCCGCCACCCCGCCGAACCTCATGAGCTCGCAGATCCGCGGGCTGAGCTACAGCACGGGCCGCAACCCGAACTACGTGAACCACTACGGGTTCGACATGCAGCAGACGGACGTGACCGGAGCCATCGCCAACGGGGCGACCTCGGCGAGCTTCTCGTTCACCTCCACGCAGGACGTCTACTACCCGTTCGGCCTCGGCATCGCGATCGACCTCGGCGAGCCGAACCTCCAGCTCGTCAAGACGCTGACCGACGTGAACGGCGGCGTGGTCGAACCGGGCGACGTGATCGAGTACCAGATCGTCGCCACCAACACCGGCAACGACGGGGCGGCGGGCGTCACCATCACCGATCCGATCCCGAGCGGCACCGCGTACGTGCCCGGCTCCATGCAGGTGACGGCCGGCGCGAACACGGGGGCCAAGACCGACGCCGCCGGCGACGACCAGGGCACCTTCGCCGGCAACCAGGTGACGATCAGGGCCGGCACCGGCGCGAACGCCACCACCGGCGGCATCATCGCCGCGAACGGCGGCACCACCACCGTGCGGTTCCGGGTGACGATCGACGCGGGCGCCGACGAGGGCGTGCCGCTCGTGAACACGGCCTCCGCCAGCTACACGGGCCAGACGAGCCTCCTCGCCTACGCCGACCCGTCGTCCGTGGCCGCAACCCCGGTCCGCCGCGCCGACATGGTCGTCGCCCAGACCCTCTCGCCGAACCTCACCACCGGCGTCGCGGGCAGCGTCACCCTCACCGCCACGAACATCGGCGGCTCGACGACCCATGGCCAGCCGGTCACCCTCACCGCCACCGTGCCGACGGGCGTCGCGTTCGGCGGCCTCACGAGCGCCCCGGGCTGGACCTGCAACGTCGCGCTGCCCACGATCACGTGCACCCGCACCGACACGCTCGGCGCCGGCGCGAGCTACCCGGACGTCGTCTACGCGCTCACCCCGAGCCAGGGCGCGACGACCGCGACCTTCAACGCGCAGGTCGCGGGCGGCAACCAGGTCAACACCTCGAACGACACCGACGCCGACCCGGTCACCTTCGCGCGCCGCGCCGACCTGCGCCTCACGAAGTCGGTCAGCCGCGCCACGGGCCGCGTGGGCGACACGCTCAGCTACACGCTCACCGCCACGAACCTCGGACCCTCGAACACCACGGGCGTCGTGGTCGTCGACACGGTGCCGAGCGGCATCACGGTCACGGGCGCGACGAGCACCGCCGGCACCTGCACCACCGCCGGCCAGACGGTCACCTGCAACGTCGGCGGGATGGTGAACGGCGCCACGGCGACGATCACGGTGAACGGGACGCTCGCCGCCGCCTCGGCCGGGCAGGTGCTCGTGAACTCGGCGACGATCTCCGGCGCCGACCCCGACCCGACGAGCAGCAACGACACGGCCACCGCCACGACGACGGTCGACCAGGCTGCCGACCTGCAGCTCACGAAGACCGTCAGCCCGGCGACCGTCAACCCCGGTGCCGCTGCGACGTGGACGATCACCGTGCGCAACAACGGCCCGGGCGCTGCGACCGGCGTGCAGGTGGTCGACACGCTCCCCTCCGGCGTCACCCGCGGCACCGTCACCTCGACGACCGGCAGCTGCGGCACCGGCTCCACCTTCACCTGCACCCTGAACACGCTCGCCTCGGGTGCGACGGCGACGATCACCGTCCCCGTCACCCCGCTGCTCTCGGCCGCCGGCACCACGGTGACCAACAGCGCGACCGCGACGACCACCGCCTACGACGGCGTGTCCGCCAACGACACGGCCACGTCGGCGCTCGCCATCGCCCCCGCCGCCGACCTGCGGATCGCCAAGACCGTCGACAAGCCGGCCGCGAACGTCGACGAGGTCGTCACCTGGACGATCACCGCCACGAACGACGGCCCGAGCGCCGCGGCCGGCGTCACCCTCACCGACAACGCCCCGGCCGGCATCACCCTCCAGACCGTCACGCCCGGCAGCGGCGTGAGCTGCTCGACCACCGGCCAGACCGTCGCGTGCACCGTCGCTGGCGCGATGGCATCGGGCGCCACCCGCACCGTGCAGATCACGGGCGTGATCGACCGCGCCAGCGCCGGCTCGCCCCGCACCAACTCCGCCACGGTGGCGAGCTCGACGTACGATCCGCAGAGCGCGAACAACCTCTCGAGCGTGACGACGAACGTGAGCGCGGCCACCGACCTGCGCGTCACGAAGACCGCCGACCGCAGCAACGCCGACGTCGGCGACGTGATCACGTGGACCGTCACGGCCCGCAACGACGGTCCGTCGGCCGCGACCGGCGTGGTGGTCACCGACGTGCTCCCGAGCGGCGTCGCCTACGGGAGCTCCTCGGCGACCGTCGGCACCTGCACGCCCGCCTCCGGGCAGGTGGTCTGCACCGTCGGCGCGCTCGCGAGCGGCGCGACGTCGGTGATCACGATCCGCGCCCGCGTGACCACGAGCGCCGCCGAGACCCCGCAGCAGAACGTCGCGACGATCACCGGCAGCCAGTTCGACCCGGAGACGGCGAACAACTCCACGAACGTGACGACGACGATCAACGCTGCCGCCGACGTGCGCGTGAGCAAGACCGTCGACCGCGCCACGGCGAACGTCGGCGACACCCTCACCTACACGCTGGTCGCCCGCAACGACGGTCCGTCGACGGCCACCTCGGTCACCCTCACCGACGCGCTCCCAGCCGGCCTCACGCCGACGGGCTCGCCGACGATCACGGGCGGCACCTGCGCCTGGACCGCCAACACCCTGAACTGCACCCTCGCGTCATTGGCCAGCGGCGGGGCGCGCACGGTGACCGTGCAGGGCATCGTCGGCGCGGGCGCCGCCGGCAGCGTGCTCTCCAACACCGCGACGGTCGGTGCGGCGCAGCTCGATCCCGACCCGTCGAACAACACCTCGGCCCCCGCCGACACCGTCGTGCGCGGCGTCGCCGACCTCTCGCTCACGAAGACCGTCGACCGCGGCACCGCGAACGTCGGCGACACCCTCACCTACACGCTGCAGGTCCACAACGCCGGCCCGCAGCCCGCCATCGGCACCGTGCTGACCGACAACCTCCCGGCCGGCGTCTCGCGGCTCGGCGTGACCACGCCGCAGGGCTCGTGCCCCGCCGGCACGCCGATCGTCTGCAACCTCGGCACCGTCGCCGTGGGCGCGACCGTCACGGTCACCATCACGGCCCGGGTCGACCTCGCCGCCGCCGGCGCCACCGCGACGAACAACGCCTCGGTCACCAGCACCCAGGACGACCTCACCCCGGGCGACCGCAGCGCGTCCGCGCAGACCGTGATCGCCCCGGCCGCCGACCTGCGCCTCACCAAGAGCGCCGACAAGGGCACCGCCGACGTCGGCGAGCGGATCACGTGGACCGTCGCGATCACGAACGACGGCCCCAGCAGCGCGACGGGCGTGGTGATCGACGACACGATCCCGTCGGGCGTGCAGCTCGATCCGGTCGCCGCGCAGCCCGGCCTCACGTGCACCGTCTCCGGCGGCGTGGTGGCGTGCTCGGTGACGGGCGCCCTCGCAAGCGGCGACAGCCGGGTGCTCACCCTCTCGGGCGTCGTGCGGCGCGCCGCCGCCGAGACGCCGCAGCAGAACGTCGCGAGCGTCGCCGGCAGCCAGCTCGACCCGAACCCGGGCAACAACTCCTACGCCGTGGTCACGAGCATCAACCGCGCCGCCGACCTCGTCGTCTCGAAGACCGTCGACCGGGCCACGGCGAACGTGGGCGACACGCTCGAGTGGACGGTCGCCGTGCGCAACGACGGCCCGAGCGGCGCCACCGGCGTGCGGCTGATCGACGACCTCCCGGCCGGCACGACGTACGTGTCGAGCACCGCCTCGATCGGCGCGTGCGCCCTGCTCGCGACCCAGCTGAGCTGCGGTCCGGTGACGCTCGGCTCGGCGCAGTCGCAGACCGTCACGATCCGCGCGACCGTCGACCGGGCTGCCGCCGAGTCGCCCGTCAGCAACGCGGCGCGCGCGAGCGGGACCGAGTTCGACCCGGACACCGCCAACAACCTCGCGACCGCCACGACGACCGTCGGCCCCTCGACCGACCTGCAGCTCACGAAGTCGGTCGACCGCACGAGCGCGGCGATCGGCGACACCCTCACCTACACGCTCACGGCTCGCAACGACGGGCCGTCGGCGGCGACCGGCGTGGTGGTCTCCGATGCGCTGCCGGCCGGCCTGAATCCCGGCTCGGCGACGAGCACCGCCGGCAGCTGCACCACCTCCGGCCAGACCGTCACCTGCGCCGTGGGCACGCTCGCCAGCGGCGCCACCGCCACGATCACGATTCGCGGCACCGTGCGCGCCTCGGCGGCGAGCACGACCGTCAGCAACAGCGCCACCATCACGGGCGCCCAGAGCGATCCGCGCCCCGCCGACAACGCCGCCGGCCCGACGAGCACGCAGGTCGCGGCCGCCGCCGACCTCCGGGTCACCGCGAGCGTGGACGACCCGACCGGCGACGTGGGCGACCTGCTCACCTACCGCTTCACGATCGACAACCTCGGCCCCGATGCCGCGACGAACATCGCCCTGCCGGTGTCCCTCCCGAGCGGCATCACGCTCCAGTCGATCTCGGCGCCGGGGATGGCCTGCACGCCGCTGCCGACCGGCTGCACGGGCGGTGCGCTCGCCGCAGGCGGCAGTCCGCTCGTCGTGACCGCCGTCGTGCGCGTGCTCCCCGCCGCCTCGGGCCAGGACCTCACGCTCTCGGGCACCGCGGGCGCGACCCAGTCGGATCCCGACGCCGCCAACAACGCGGCGAGCGCCACGAGCGCGATCGCCCCGGCGGCCGACCTCGTGCTCACGAAGACCGTCGACCGCGCGGCCGCGAACATCGGTGACGCGCTCGGCTACACGCTCACGGTGCGCAACGACGGACCGGCGACGGCGACCGGCGTGCGCGTCACCGACACGCTGCCGGCCGGCCTCACGCCCGGCGCCGTCACCACGACCACCGGCACGTGCGCCACCGCCGGCCAGACGATCACCTGCACGATCGGCGCCCTCGCGAACGGCGCGAGCGCGACGGTCACGATCGGATCGACCGTGCGCTCGAGCGCCGCAGCGAGCACGATCAGCAACACCGCGCAGGCCACCGCCGACCAGCACGACCCGACCCCGGGCGACGCGACCACGCTCCCGGCGACCACCGCGATCGGCTCGGCCGCCGACCTCGTCGTGAGCCAGGTGGTCGACCGGTTGAGCGTGAACGTCGGCAGCAGCGTGCGGTACACGGTCACGATCCGCAACGACGGACCGCAGACCGCCACCGGCATCACGCTCGGCGACGACCTGCCCACGGGCGTCACCGTCACCTCGATCGTCGCCGGCCAGGGCACGTGCGGCACGGGCGACCCGTTCTCCTGTGCGCTCGGATCGCTCGCGAGCGGTGCCTCGACGACCGTCACCATCACCGCCACGATCACGGGCGCGGCCGAGTCGACCTTCGCGAACACCGCATCGGCGACGGCCACCCAGTTCGACCCCAACACCTCGAACAACGGCGCCACGGCCGCCACCTCCACGGGCCCGGCCGCCGACCTGAAGATCACGAAGACCGCCGATCGCGCCGCCGCCGACGTCGGCGACACCATCACCTGGACCGTCACGGCCACGAACGCGGGCCCGAGCACCGCCACGGGCGTTACGATCACCGACACCGCGCCCGCCGGCGTCACCCTCGGCACCCCGGCGGCGCCGAGCGGCACCACCTGCTCCACCGCCGGCCAAGTGGTCTCCTGCGTCGTGAGCGGCTCGCTCGCGAGCGGTGCCACGCGCACGATCACCCTCACCGGCACCGTGCGGCTCGCCTCGGCCGGCTCGCCGCTCACGAACGCGGCGACCGTCGCCGGCAACGAGTTCGATCCGAACACCGCCGACAACCTCTCGTCGGTGACGACGAACGTGAACGCCGCCGCCGACCTGCGCATCGCCAAGTCGGTCGACCGTCCGACCGCGAACGTCGGCGACAGCCTCACGTGGAGCGTGATCGCCACGAACGACGGCCCGAGCGCGGCGGCGGGCGTCGTCGTCACCGACGACCTTCCGGCAGGCACCACGTACGTGTCGAGCACGAGCACGCAGGGCGCGTGCGCCGCTGTCGGCTCCCAGCTGGTGTGCACCGTCGGTGGAATGGCCTCCACCGCGAGCGTGACGATCACGATCCGCGCGACCGTGAAGACGACCTCGGCCGAGAGCCCGGTGACCAACGCGGCGCGGGTCACCTCGGGCACCTTCGACCCGGATCCGGCCGACAACCTCTCGACCGCGACGACGACCGTCGGCCCGGCGGGCGACCTCTCGATCACGAAGACCGTCGACCGGACGGCGGCGCAGGTCGGCGACGTGCTCACCTACACGCTGGTGGCGCGCAACGACGGGCCGTCAGCGCAGACCGGCGTCGCCGTCAGCGACACCCTCCCGACCACGCTGCAGCTGGCCGGCGCACCGACGACCACCGCCGGCACCTGCGCGGTCGTCGGTCAGAACGTCACGTGCACGGTCGGCGGCCTGGCGAGCGGCGCCACGGCCACGGTCACGATCCGCGCGACCGTGCGCGCTTCGGCCTCGGCGACGACCGTCGGCAACACCGCGCAGATCAGCGGTACGCGCTTCGATCCGACCCCCGCCAACGACACCACCGCCGCCGCGACGACCACGGTCGGGCCGGCCGCCGATCTCGCCGTCACCCACACCGTCGACCGCCCGTCGCTCAACGTCGGCGACACCGCGACCTACACCGTGGTGGTCCGCAACAACGGGCCCGAGACGGCGACGGCCGTCCGCGTCAGCGACGACCTGCCGAGCGGCATTACCCTCCTCGGCGGGCTGGCGACGACCGCCGGCTCCTGCACCGCGGGCGACCCCGTGGTCTGCACGATCCCGTCGCTCGCCCCGGGCGCGACGGCCACGATCACCGTGCCCGTGCGGATCGACAGCGGCGTCGGCGCGGCGTTCACGGCAACCGCCACGGCGACCGCGGCCCAGCACGACCCGACGCCGGCGAACAACGCCGCGAGCGCATCGACCTCCACGGGCCCCTCCGCCGACCTGGCCCTCACGAAGACCGCCGACAAGGCCACGGCCGATGTCGGCGAGACGATCACCTGGACGCTCGCTGCGAGCAACGCTGGCCCGAGCCCCGCGACCGGCGTCACGATCACCGACACGATCCCGGCCGGCATCACGGGCGTCACCGCCGCGCCGGGCGCGGGCGTGAGCTGCACCGTCGCCAGCCCGACCGTCTCCTGCGTGGTGCCCGGCCCGTGGCCGAGCGGCTCGCCGCGCACCGTCACGCTCACCGGCGTGGTCGCGCGCAGCAGCGCCGGCTCGCCGCTGGCCAACAGCGCGACGATCGCCGGCGCCGAACACGACCCGAGCCTCGCGAACAACACGTCGACCGTGACCACGAGCATCAACGACGCCGCCGACCTGCGGGTCACGAAGACGGCCGACCGCGCCGCCGCGAACGTCGGCGACACGATCACCTGGACCGTCACCGCCACGAACGACGGCCCGAGCACCGCCGCGGGCGTCACGATCACCGACGACCTCCCCGCCGGCACCACGCTCCTCTCCGCGACCGCCACGCAGGGCAGCTGCACCACCGTCGGCGGCCAGGAGGTGTGCACCATCGGCGCGCTCGGCAGCACCGCGAGCGCGCAGGTCACCCTGACGGCGCGGGTGAACGTGGCGGCCGCCGAGACGCCGGTCGTCAACGCCGCCCGCGTGACGTCGCCGACCTTCGATCCGGAGACGGCCAACAACATCTCGAGCGTGACGACGACCGTCGGCAAGTCGGTCGACCTCTCGACGACGGCCGCCGCGGACCGGGCGACGGCCGATATCGGCGACGAGCTCACCTACACCTTCGTGGTGCGCAACGCCGGGCCCTCCAGCGCGACGGGCACCACGTTCACGCAGGCGCTGCCGGCGCACACGACGTACAGGAGCAGCAGCGCGACGCAGGGCGGCTGCACGATCGCCGGCACCACCCTCACCTGCGCCACGGGCACGATCCCGTCGAACGGCGCGGTGACGGTGACCGTGCGGGTGACCACCGACACCTCCGCCTCGGGCACCACGATCGACGCACGCGGCACCGCGAGCGCCGTCGAACCCGACCGCGACAGCTCGAACGACCGGTCGCCGATCGTCTCGACCGTGATCGCGCCCGCCGCCGACCTGCGCGTGACCGTCGACCCGGATCGCAGCACGGCGGCCGTCGGCGATGCCGTCACCTACCTCGTCACCGTCACGAACGCCGGCCCGGCGACCGCGACGAACGTGCAGCTCGCGAACGCGCTGCCGGCGAACGCCACGGTCGTGGGCCTCACCCCGTCGCAGGGCGCCTGCTCGACGGCCGGCGCCTCGCGCACCTGCGCACTGGGCTCGATCGCCGCGGGCGCCTCGGCGACCATCACCGTGGTCGTGAGCGCCGATCCGGCCGCCGCCGGCACGGTGCTGACCGACTCGGCGAGCGTGACCGCCGACCAGCACGACCCGGTCGCCGCGAACAACGCCGCGGCGAACGGCACCGCCGTCGGGGAGGCCGCCGACCTGCGCGTCACGAAGACCGTCGATCGTCCGACGGCCGACGTGGGCGACACCGTCACGTGGACGATCGCCGCGACGAACCTCGGGCCACGGCCGGCCACGGGCGTCACCCTCACCGACCTCGTCCCGCCGGGCGTCACCATCCAGTCGATCACGGCGACGGCCGGGAGCTGCAGCGGCACGGGCCCGATCTCGTGCGCGATCGGCGGCCTCGCAGTCGGCGCGGACGCGACGATCACGGTGGTCGGCCGCCTCCGCACCGACGCGGGCGCGACGGCCCTGAGCGCCCCGGTCTCGATCACCGGCAACGAGCTCGATCCGAACCTCGCGAACAACACGGCGTCCGTGACGACCACCGTCGGCCCCGCCGCCGACCTGCGCCTGACGAAGCTCGTCAGCACCGCCTCGCCGGCCATCGGCGATGCGGTCAGCTGGACGATCCAGGCCTTCAACGACGGTCCGCAGGGTGCGGCCGGCGTCACCGTCACCGACGTGGTGCCGGCGGGCGCGACGATCCGCACGGTGAACAGCTCGCAGGGCACGTGCACGCAGGCCGGCCAGGCGGTCACCTGCTCCCTCGGCGCGCTCGCGGCGGGCGGCTCGGCGACGGTCACGATCTCGGCGACGGTCGCCACGACCGCGGGCGGCGCCGTCCTCGACAACGCCGCCACGGTCGCGTCGACCACCCGCGATCCCGACACGTCCAACAACGCCGCGACGGCCCGAGCCACCGCCGGCCCGGCCGCCGACCTCCAGATCAGCCTCACGCCCGACCGCACCGCGGCCACCGTCGGCCAGGTGATCGGGTGGACGGCGACCGTCGGCAACGCGGGCCCGCAGACGTCGGCCGGCACCGTCGTCACGGTCGATCTGCCGGCCGGCCTGACCGGGGTGAAGGCCACGGTGCCGGGCGGCACCTGCACCGTGTCGGGCAACGGCCGCACCGTCACCTGCCAGCTCGCCGACCTGCCGGTCGGCGCCAGCGTCGACGTCGCCCTGTCGGGTACCGCCGGCCGCGAGACCGCCGAGCGCACCCTCGCCGCCAGTGCCGTCGTCACCGGGAGCCGCCCGGATCCGGTGCCGGCCAACAACGCCACGGCTGCGACGGCGAACGTCACGATCCCCGCAGCCGTCGACCTCGTCGTCACGAAGGAGGCCGACAAGCCGACGGCCGGCCCGGGCGAGCAGGTCACGATCACGACCACGGTGAAGAACAACGGCCCGTCGACCGCGACCGGCGTGGTGCTGACCGACACGATCCCCGAGGGCGTGACCGTCGACTCCGTCACCCCGTCGCAGGGCACGTGCACGGTGACGCAGACCACGATCACGTGCGACCTCGGCTCGCTGCCGGACGGCGCGGTCGCGACGGTGAAGCTCGTCGTGACGGTCCAGCAGGCGGGCGCCGCGACCGCACTGCTCTCCGCGGGCAACGCGACGAGCTCCGAGCACGACACCGACGGCGCCAACAACGCTGCGCAGGTGAGCACGCCGAACGCTCCGCAGTCCGGCCGCGCGCCGTCGGCGAAGATCGAGCTGACGAAGTCGGTCGACCAGGCCTCGCCGCAGGCGGGCGGCACGGTCGTGTGGACCATCACCGCCAAGAACGTCGGCGATGCCGCGGCGACGGGGGTGCGCATCACCGACGAGCTGCCGGCCGGCCTGGACTACGTGAGCACGAAGGCGGCGGGGACCACGTGCACGCGCAACGCTCGCACGGTCCTCTGCGTGGTCAGCATGCTCGCGCCCGGCCGGAGCGTGCAGATCCGCATCACCACGAAGGCTGCGGCGGCGGGCGTGGAGATCGCCAACGTCGCGTCGGCCACGGCGGCGAACGCCGGTGGCGGCGAGGTGCTCTCGGCCCGCGCGGCCAGCTCGCTGAGGGCGAGCGGTGCGCCGTTCCTCGTGCTCGGCGTCAAGCCGCTCGAGGCCTACTCGCGACCCGGCAAGCGCGTGCGGATCGCCGTCAAGCTCACGAACGTCGGGCAGGCCACGGCCAAGGGCACCACCGGCTGCTTCACCCTCCCGAAGGGCGTCGTCCTGCTGCGCAAGCCGGCCGGCCTGCGCCAGCGCGGCGCGAAGTTCTGCATGGTCGTCCCGGCGCTCGCCACCGGCAGGAACCGGCGGTTCGTGCTCTCGGCTCGCGTCGTCGGCAGTGCCGGCACCTCCCGCCCGAGGCTCTCCGCCGCCAGCAGCAACAGCCGCGTGAAGATGGAGGCCTACCCGCTCGTGATCCGCGGCCGCCTCGCAGCGCGCGGCGACGGCGTCACAGGCTAGGTGCCGAAGGCCGCAAGCGCAGCAGACTCGCCGACGGGCCCCAGCACCTTCGCGCGGCTACGGCTGCTTGTAGTACCCCGCGTACGGCTTGGACTGGTTCCGGTCGGCGATCGACATCAGGTGCACCGCGGTCGTGGTGCGCTCCGAGGTCGACACCGTCATCCCGTTGCCCAACGAGATCGCGACGTGCCCATATGCGTTGTAGGCATCCGGCTTCCAGAACGCGAGTGAGCCGCGCGGCGGCCACGGGTCGTCCGCGTGCCGGCGCGACGGCAGGCGCTTCGACGAGTTGTACCAGTCCCACGCGGACACGTCGGGTCCAGTCGGGCCGCCGATCTTGCCGCCGGTCTGGACGTAGGCGTCGTACACGAAGCCGAGACACAGGTCGGCGTAGACCTCTTGACCGACGCGATCGAGCGCCCAGTTGGTCGCGCGGAGCGCCGGGAAGTTTCCGCAGGGCGGCGTCGACACCTGGTTGCGAACCGATTCAGCGTTCACGTACCCGACGGTCCGGTTCACATTGACGTAGAACCATCGCCCGTACGTGTATGGAGCCTGCGTCCGGTTGTCCTCCCAGCAAATGAGCTTTGCGCGGTAGATGCGCTTCGGCGGCGCCTGGATCGTCGTGATCGCCTGGGTGCAGACCGGCTTCGCGCTCGTGCACCAGTAGATCGGCGTTCCGTTGTTGACCTGCGGGCCGGCGGCTTGGGCCGCAGGAGCAGTGACGGCGGTGAGCGCCAGGAACGACAGGAGCAAGGCGGGTATCGGGCGACGCATCGGGCAAGCATAAGTGCGCCAGAATGGGGCCCGCAACCGAGCCTCATTCCAATCGCGGAACGTCTCGCCGCGCCGGGCGGCCGGGCGGTACCGTCAGGGACATCGACGCGTCGACCGTCACCGCGCTGCTCTCCGCGTTCGGCCTCAGCGGCGCGAGCGGGCTGAACGCCTGGCTGCCGCTCCTGCTCGTCGCGGTGCTCGGGCGGGCAGGCTGGATCGATCTCGACGCCTCGTTCGCCGAGCTCGAACGGATGCCGGTGATCCTCGCGCTGCTGGCGCTGTTCGTGCTCGACTTCGTCGCCGACAAGCTGCCGGCCGTCGACCACGCGATGCACCTCGCCGGCGGCGTGGTGCACCCGGTCGTCGGCGCCGCGCTGTTCGAGTCGCAGGCCGGCGGCGACGTGCCGCTCGTGCCCAGCCTGCTGCTCGGCGCGGCGGTCGCCGGCTCGCTGCACGCGGCGCGGGCGATGGCGCGGCCCGCGATCAACGGCGTGAGCGGTGGCACGGGCGCGCCGATCGCGTCGACCATGGAGGACATCGCCGCGCTGCTGCTGACGGTCGTCGCGTTCGTGATCCCGGCGCTCGCGGGCGTGGTGGTGGCGCTGATGCTCGTCGGCGCGGTGTTCGTGGTGCGGCGTGCCCGGGCCCTGGTGCGGGAGCGTCGCCGAGCGGCCGCGACGCCCGCCTACCCCCAGCACCAGCGCCGCAGCGGGATCGAGCCGCCAGCGGGCCCGCGCCGCCGCTGAGCCGGCGCGCGGCCTAGCTGTCGAAGCCCAGGCCGAGCCGGTCGAGGGTGCCGAGCCACAGGCCGCGGCGCCCGTCGCGCTCGTCGGCAGCCGCCAACCGGTTGCGCGTCAGCTGGATGCCGGCCCAGCGCAGCGGTTCGGGCGGGAACGGCACCGGCCGTCGACGCACGAACGCGAGCGTCGTGGCCTCCGTCTCGCGGCCGTCGACGAGATCGAGCGCGGTGCGGGCGCCCCAGCGCGTGGCGCCGACGCCGAGCCCCGTGTACCCGGCGGCGCTCACGACCCGCCCGCCGTGCGCGACGTCGAAGAACACCGAGAACCGGCTGCACGTGTCGATCGCGCCGCCCCATCGGTGGCTGAACCGCAGGCCGCGGAGCGGCGGGAAGAGGGTGAACAGGTGCTGGGCGAGGCGGCCGAACACCTCGGGCGCATCGTCCAGGTGCGGGCCGACCGGACCGCCGTACCGGTACACGGCGTCGTACCCGCCGATCAGGAGGCGATCGTCGGCCGTGAGACGCAGGTAGTGAAACTGGTTCGTCGCATCGCTCAGGCCCTGCCGGCCCGCCCAGCCGATCGCGGCGCGCTGCGCGGCATCGAGGGGCTCGCTCATGAGCACGTAGTCGTACACCGGCACGATCCGTCGCCGCACGGCGGGCAGCAGCGAGGGCAGGGCGTTGGTGCCGAGCACCACGCGGCTGGCCTCCAGGCGGGCGCCGGTGGCGGTGCGCAGCTCCACGCTGCCGCTCGCCGAGCCGCGACCGCGCCCCGATACGCGGGTGCCACGGCCGCCGTCGATCGCCCCGACCGCCGTGTGCTCGTGCACGCGCACCCCCAGCTCGAGCGCGGCCCGCAGCAGCCCGGCGGCGAGCTTGCCGGGGTGGACGAGGCCGGCCCCGCTGCGGTGCCAGATCGCGGCGCGCACGAGCGGCGAGCGCACGAGCGCCGCGGCCGCCTCGGGCGTGCGGAACGCCTCGGCGACGTGCCCGAAGCGGTGCGCGGCCTCGAGCTCGTCGTCGATCCAGGCCTCCTGATGGGGTTCCAGGAGTAGGGTGAGCGCGCCGGGCAGCTCGAGATCGGCGTCGATGCCCAACCGGGCGATGTCGGCGAGGAGCCCGTCGAAGTTCTCGCGCCCGAGGCGATCGAGCGTCGCCATCTCATCGGGGAACCGCGCCAGGCCGTTCGCGGTGCCGTGGGTGAGCGAGGCCTCGACGAAGCCGCCGTTGCGGCCGCTCGCCGCGTCGCCGCAGCGCCCGGCCTCGAGGAGCACGACGTCGCGTCCCGGGTCGTCGACCTTCGCGTGGATCGCCGTCCACAGCCCGGTGTAGCCCCCGCCGACGATCGCGAGGTCGGCGCGGCCCGCGCCCGTCAGCGGCGGCTGGGGCTCGGGGCGGCCGGGGAGCTCGTCGAGCCAGAAGGATCCGCGCCGCGCGCCCGCGAACGAGGCGAGCTCCTCAGCGGTGGGCGGGGTCTTCGGCCAGGGCGTCGGCATGGGCGCGTGCCACCGATCGTAGGCGCCCGCCGGCGCCCCCTGGCGGTGCGCCGCCTACTCGGCGGCGTCGGCCTTCTTGCCGCGCCTGCCCTTCGGCTCGCGCGGCGCGGCGGGCATGCGCGGCTCCTGGAGCACGGCGACGCCCTGGTCCCAGGCCGGCAGCGTGCCGCCGTACGCGCGGCCGCTGACGACGAACGCAAGGATCGAGAAGTAGATCGCGCGGAAGATGTTGGGCTGGTCGAGCGGGAGCACGAACAGGAACGCGACGACGAGGCCGAGCCAGCCGACGACGCGGGGGAGGAGGCCGATCCGCGCCGACTGCAGCGTCGCCATGCCGAACGCGACGGCGGTGATGAGCGAGGCGAGGAGCATCACGTACTGCACGTCGGTGCTCGGCGAGTCGCGGACCGCGTCCCAGATGTCGCCCGGGGCGAAACCGGCGTCGCGGGCGCTGCGGTAGATCGCGAGCTGCAGGATGCCGAAGACCGCGAAGTTGAGGATGCCCATGAGCGCGAGGCCGGCGGTGACGACGGGCGCCACCCAGCCGCCGAGCTGCCCGCCGCGGCTGCGCACGGCGCGCACGAGCAGGAGCACCATCGGAAGCAGGAGGAGGATGGAGATGCCGCGCAGCAGCGCGATGAGCACGTTCTCGAAGGAGTGGTCGAGCTGGAACTGCCCCACGGCCGTGAGGAAGC
This sequence comes from Patulibacter minatonensis, assembly GCA_036946195.1. Lineage (GTDB taxonomy): Bacteria > Actinomycetota > Thermoleophilia > Solirubrobacterales > Solirubrobacteraceae > JAGIBJ01. Next base: position 44,089 of record JAQIJQ010000001.1, read on the forward strand.
TCCTCGGCATCTCGCCGCCGTCCTTCGTGATCGCGAGCGTCTGCGCGAGATCGGTCGCGTCGAAGTCCGGCACATCGGCGTGGCCGAGCTTGTACTCGAGGATCATCGCGATCACCACGAGCAACGCGGACGCCAGCGCGGCGTAGGCCGCGATCCGGCGCTGACCCGCCTCGCGCGCGACGATCTCGTCGGGAGTCGGGAAGGAGGCCTTCGACATGGCGCGGAAGTCTACGGAGCACGCGCGCCGGGTGCCGCGCCCCGCCCGAGGCACCTGCACGGGTACGACCAGCGCGTTTTGGCGCATTCCTGCAGCCTTGGCGCGTGAACATCACTAGCGTCGCCGGAATGGACCGCTCCTCCGCCTCGAAGGCCGGTCGCGGCCGCCCGGCCGCGCGACTGGAGCTGCGCGAGGTCGTCAAGCGCTACCCCGGCTCCGACGCGCCGGCCGTCGACCACCTCTCGCTCGACGTGCCCGCCGGCGAGATCTGCGTGTTCGTCGGCCCGTCGGGCTGCGGCAAGACGACCGCGATGCGCCTGATCAATCGGATGATCGCCCGTGACTCCGGCGAGATCCTGCTCGACGGGGTCGACGTGAACGAGCACGATCCCGCCACGCTGCGGCGCGATATCGGCTACGTGATCCAGCAGGTCGGCCTGTTCCCCCACCGCACGATCGCCGAGAACATCGGCACCGTGCCCGGCCTCCTGGGCTGGAGCAAGGCCGAGATCCAGGAGCGCACGGACGAGCTGCTCGACCTCATCGGCCTCGGCAAGGAGATCGGTGGCCGCTACCCGGCCCAGCTCTCGGGCGGCCAGCGCCAGCGCGTCGGCGTCGCCCGCGCCCTCGCTGCCGATCCGCCGCTGCTGCTGATGGACGAGCCGTTCGGCGCGATCGACCCGATCACCCGCGACCGTCTCCAGAACGAGTTCCTGCGGCTCCAGCAGCAGCTGCGGCGCACCATCGTCTTCGTCACCCACGACATCGACGAGGCGATCAAGATGGGCGACCGCATCGCCGTCCTGCGCACGGGCGGCCACCTCGCGCAGTACGCCACGCCCGCCGAGCTCCTGCTCGATCCCGCCGACGAGTTCGTGGAGCGGTTCGTCGGCGCCGACCGTGCCCTCAAGCGCCTGGCGCTCGGCCGCGCCTCCGATCTGGACCTGCTCTCGGTCGCGCACGTGCGCGACAACGACCCGTCGGACTGGGTGCGCGGCCAGCTCGCAGGTGCCGACGTGCCCTACCCGCTCGTGGTCGACGATGCAGGCCGGCCGCTCGGCTGGCTCGACGCCGACGACCTGCGCGGCGACCGCGTCCGCGCCGCCGATGCCTCCGAAGTGGCGGTCATCGACGGCGACGCCGTGCTGCGCGACGCCTTCTCGGCGGTGCTCCAGCATCGCGTCCGCTACGCGGTGGTGGTCGACGACAAGGGCGCCGCGAAGGGCGTGCTGTCCGCCGACCGCATCGCCGACGAGCTGCTCCCGCCGACGCCGACCGCCGAGCATGCGACCGTCGCCCCGGCCCCGGGCGGCGAGCCCGCCACGCTCGACCAGCCGGCCGGTGCACCACCGGAGCCCGCGGGGCCGTCCGCATGAGCCTCGCCGCCGGTCCCTGGGTGGTCGCCCAGGAGGGCTTCTTCACCGACCGCTCGGGCGCCGCGAACTCGTGCGTGGAGCGCGACGGCTTCTGCCCCGGGTGGATCGCCGACCACGTCACCGACTACCTGCGCCCCCTCGCCCAGCACGCGGTGCTCACGGTGACCGCCGTGGTGATCGGGTTCGCGATCGCGTTCACCCTCGCGCTCATCGCCGAGCGGCGGCGCTGGCTCGTCGGGCCCGTCACGCAGACGACGAGCATCCTCTACACCGTCCCCACGCTCGCGGCGTTCTTCCTGCTGCTGCCGATCACGGGGCGCGGGTTCGTGACGGCGCAGGTGGCGCTCGTGGCCTACACGCTGCTCATCCTGTTCCGCGGCGTGCGCACCGGACTGGACTCCGTGCCGGAGGAGACGGTCGACGCCGCGCGGGGCATCGGGCTGACCGAGCGCCAGGTGCTGTGGCGGGTGAAGCTGCCGCTCGCCCTGCCCCAGATCGTCGCCGCGCTGCGGATCGCGAGCTCCACCACGGTCGGCCTCGCGACGCTCGCGTTCTTCGCCGGTGCCGGCGGGCTCGGCGCGAAGATCTACGACGACCTCACCTTCAAGAGCAACGTGGTCCTCGCCAGCGCGCTCGGCGTGCTGCTGGCCGTCGCCCTCGAGGCGCTGCTCGTCGCCTCGCAGCGCTGGCTGACCCCGTGGACGCGGGCGGTGTCGTCGTGAGCGTCGCGCTGCCCGCCCTCCCGGTCGGTTCCCTCCTCGGCGACGCCCTCGAGTTCATCGTCTCGGGGCAGACGAACCGCGACGGGCGCGAGATCGGCGGCCCCGGCCAGCTTTGGGAGCTCGGCCGCACGCACCTCGAGCTCACGATCGCCGCCCTCCTGATCGCCAGCGCCATCGCCATCCCGCTCGGGCTCTGGCTCGGCCACCGCCGCAAGGGCGAGCTGCTCGCGATCGCGACGAGCAACATCGGCCGCGCCGTGCCGAGCCTCGCGCTCATCGCGCTGTTCGTCGCGTTCCTGGGCACGGGCTTCCTGAACGTCGCGCTCGCGCTCACGCTGCTCGCGATCCCGCCGATCCTCGCCACCACGTACGTCGGCGTGGCGGCCGTCGACCGCGATCTCGTCGACGCGGCCCGGGGCCAGGGCCTCACGGAGCGCCAGATCATCCGGCAGGTCGAGTTGCCGCTCGCGCTCTCGTCGATCTTCGGCGGTCTGCGCACCTCGGCCGTGAACGTGGTCGCCACCGCCACGATCGCGCCGCTCGCCGGCGTCCTCACGCTCGGCGATCCGATCATCGCGACGAGCGTGTACGGCGACGCCGGGCGCCTCGGCGCCTCGATCATCGTGGCACTGCTCGCGATCCTCACCGAACTCGTCTTCGCCCAGGCCCAGCGGGCGGCCACGCCCGTGCCGCTTCGCACCACCCGACGCAGCTGGCGGCGCAACCCCGCGCCTCCGCTGCTCACGGAACCCACCCAGTAAGGAGTCTCGGATGCTCGAGTCCATCACCCCGCACGCCCGCGCGCGCAGCCGCTGGCGCCGCGCCCGCGCCCTCACCGCCGTCGCCCTCGCCGCCACCACCGCCGTCGGCCTCGCCGCCTGCGGTGGCGACGACGAGAAGGAGTCGTCCAAGTCGAGCGGCCAGTCGCAGTCGAGCGCGAGCACCGCCATCCAGAAGGACGACACCAACTCGGGCATCACGATCACGCTCGGTTCGAAGAACTTCACGGAGCAGCAGGTGCTCGGCGAGGTGTACGCCCAGGCGCTCGAGGCCGCCGGGTACACCGTCAAGCGCGAGTTCAACCTCGGCGACGAGAAGACCGCCCTCGCGGCGCTCAAGGCGAAGCAGATCGACGCCTACCCGGAGTACACCGGCACCGCCCTCGGCTCGTTCTTCGACGTCGCCGGCGACGACCTCCCGAAGGACGCCCAGGAGGCGTACCAGCTGGTGAAGACCGACTTCGCGAAGGAGGGCATCACCGCCCTGCCCCCGACGCCGTTCACCTCCTCGAACGAGGTCGCGGTCACGCAGGCCACCGCCGACAAGTACAAGCTCACGAACATCTCCGACCTCGCCTCGGTCGCCGGCCAGCTCAAGCTGTACGGCTCGCCGGAGTGCCGTACGCGCAACGACTGCCTGAAGGGCCTCGAGGACGTGTACGGCCTGAAGTTCAAGTCGTTCACGCCCGTCGACATCTCGCTGCGCCACACCGTGCTCGCGAACAAGAAGGCCGATGTGTCGATCGTCTTCACGACCGACCCGCAGATCGCGCGCGACAAGCTCGTGCTCCTCAAGGACGACAAGGGCATGTTCCCGCCGTACAACTCCACGCTGCTGGTGCGCGACGACGTCCTCAGCAAGGCCGGCTCGGACTTCCAGAAGACGATCGACCTCGTGAACACGAAGCTCGACGCGAAGGCGATCCAGGAGCTGAACGCCAAGAAGGACCTCGACAAGGAGTCCGCCGCCGACGCCGCCAAGAGCTACCTCACGAGCTTCGGCTTCGTGCAGTAGCACCGGCGATCCATGCCGCCGCCATGCCAGGCGGCCTCAAGAGGTTGGATCAGTGATCCGACCTTATGGGTGAGTCCGGGGACCGCCGGTCGTGTCAGGTCGACACGGCGGTGCTCCGGCCCCCATGCTCTCCAGTTCCGCGACGACGACCCACCCTCGCCTGGCGGCGCCCTTCGGCGCCGGGCTCGTCGTACGCGCGGCACTGGCGCTCCTCCTGCTCCTCGGAGCCCTGCTCGTCGCCTCGGCCGATGCCGGCGCCGCGGGCACGCCGAACCTCTCGCTCAGCGAGGTGCTCGGTGCCGACGTGGTCGCCGGGGAGGACGTGCCGGTGCGGCTCACGGCGAGCACGCCCGCCGGCGCGGTCGTCGGCCACAGCCTCTCCTACCGCGCGGTGCTGCCCGGCGGGTCGGCGTACGTCGGTGGCTCGGCGGACGCGTCGGCCGGCGAGCCGACGATCCTCTCGAACGCCCCCACCTCCGGGCAGACGACGCTCCTCTGGAAGAACGTCGGCGATCTCGCCGGCGGCACGCAGCACGACCTGCGCTTCGGCGTGCGCCCCTCGACCTCCACCTATGGCGTGAACACCATGTTCAGCCTGAGCGCCGAGGCGTACGTCACCGACGACGCCCGCTACGTCCCTGGGTTCACCGCCACCGGGCAGCACGACGCCACGATCGCGCACCCGTCGACCGGCTCCGCGTCGGCCACGGCGACCACCCAGATGCACGGGATCGGGATCACCGAGACGGCGACGAACCAGCCCGACGGCGAGCTGCTGCGCGGCGTGCACGACCACCAGTCCGTGATCACCCTCAGCGTGCGCGGCACCTCGACGGGGCCGACGAACGGCGTCACGCTCGACCACTACCTGCCCGCCGGGCTCGAGTACCTCGGCTGCGGCGGCGCGGGCGCCGACCACACCACGAGCGCCGCCACGAATCCCGGCAGCGCGGAGGAGTCGCCCGGCTCCGGGCCGATCGTGGTGCCGGCTGTGAGCGGGTGCATCCCGGCCTCGACCGTGGTGACGGGCACCTACGATCCGCCGGGGAGCCCGCCGTCGGGGATCTACACCCGGGTGCGCTGGAGCATCGGCTCGCTCACCGTCACGCCGCAGGACTTCTCGTTCGCCGTCGCCATCCCGCGCGGTACCAACACCGCCACGTGGACGACCGCGGCGCCGGCCACGACGGGTGCACAGGGTGCGAACCTCGGCAACAACTCCGGTCCCGAGCTCGCCGACGGCGCCGTGCTCACCGATGCGACCACCGCCAGCGGCCTGTACGTCGGCCTGATCGGAACGTCGGCGCAGAGCGAGTTCGCCCGCACCGCGCACGATCTCTCGCTGCGCAAGGCGCACGACACCTCCGTGCTGCGCCAGGGCACGAGCACGCGCTGGAGCCTGACCCTCGGCACGAGCGAGTACCGCGCCGTCGCCGCGGCCACCGTCACCGACACGGTTCCCGACGGCCTGTGCCCGGTGAGCAGCGCGGCTCCGCTCGCCGCCACGCCGGATGCGGACGACCTCGCCGACTGCGCCGCCGGCCCGGATCCGACCGATCCGTACGCGGCCGCGGACGAGCAGGCGGACGGCACGTGGAACGTGCGCTGGGATCAGTCGACCGCGCCGTTCCTGGCCTCCCTCCCGGCGAACGCCAGCCACACGATCAGCTACACCACCCGCACCCGCACGGCCTACCAGCAGGGCTTCGCCGCGGACGCGCCGGTGCTCGCGGGCGACACCGTCACCAACGCCGCGCAGGTGAGCGGGGGCGGCCTCGCCGACACGGCCTCGTCGACCCTCACGGCGGCGCCGGGTGCCGCCGACAAGCAGGTCGCGCTGAGCGGCACGGACTGCTCGGCGGCGGCCTACAGCCAGGGCATCCCGTCCTATGCCCCGGGCGACCGCGTCTGCTGGCTCACGCGCGTCGACTTCCCGAGCGGCCTCGACACGAGCGCCACGCAGGTCGGCGACTACCTCCCGGCCGGCCTCACGCTCGATCCGGGCTTCAACGCGACGGGGGAGGAGCGCACGGGCAACGACGACCTCGGCGCCTCCACCTTCGATGCGTCCGGCGCGACGCCGGGGCCCGGCGGCGCGGTGCAGTGGAGCCTCCCCTCGACGTACGCGCCCGGCGCGAGCGTGTTCGAGCACCGCCTCGCCACCCGGCTGGGGCTGCCCTCGGGCGGCACCGACGGCATGCTCGTCGAGAACACCTTCAAGGCATCGGTCGCGACGAGCCAGGGCACGCGGGTCGCGCTGCGAGACACCGCCGCCGTGCAGCTGCGCATGCCCGTGCTCGCGATCACCGAGCGGATCACCGCCGTCGACGGCACCCCGGTCACCGCCTCCGCCAGTCGCACCGTCCGCGGCGGGCAGGTGCTCACCTACCGCCTGCGCGTGGCCAACACGGGTGGCCGCGACGCGACGAAGCTCGAGGCGTGGGCGCCGCTCCCGACCGGCCTGTCCTGCGCGGACGTGGTCGGCATCTCGCTCACGGGCGCCTGCTCGGGCGGCGTGGTGCGCTGGGGTGCGACGCCGACCGTGGGCGTGACCGCCGCGGTGGCCGGCACCACTGACCTCACCTTCGACCTGCAGGTGCCGACCACCGTCGAGGTCGGCCAGAGCCTCGTGATCCCGAGCGGGATCCGCCGGTACGCGGCCGACACGAACGACGGCGGCAGCTTCACCTACGTGCCGGCGAGCAACGTCGACCCGACGCAGGACCCCGCGGCGAACGTGCCGGCGCTCGCCGATGCGGCCACGATCACGGGCGACACCCCGACGATCACCGAGAGCCGCACCACCAGCCTCACCGAACCCGGCAACAACCTCACGTCCGCGACGATCGGCGAGACCGTCACCTACGAGGTGAGCGCGACGATGCCGGCCGGCCTGACGGTGCGGCAGCTGAGCGTGACCGATGGCATCGACACCCGCCACGCGTACATCGCCGGCAGCCTCACGCAGACGGCCGGTCCGGCCGTGAGCCTCGGCCTCGCCGGCGGCACGATCACCCTCGCGCCGGCCGCGAGCTACACCTCGCCGACGGGCGCCGACACCATCTTCACGTTCACCTTCCAGGCGCGCGTGGCCGACACGGCGGCGAACACCCGCGGCGGCGCGACGCTCGCCAACCAGGCGCTGCTGAAGTGGACGCCGTACGGGACCGCGAACGGCGGCACGCAGATCCAGCGCGCCGCGCCGCTGCAGTCGACGGTGATCGTGGAGCCGGCCCTCACGCTCGTGAAGGTGGCCGACGTGGGCGCGACGCCCGTGATCGGCGGCCAGGACGTGCAGTACACCGTCACCCTCGGCACGAGCGCGGGCGCGGCCCACGAGACGACGCTCGTCGACCACGTGCCGACGGGCACCACGCCGCTGAACACGGCCGGCGATCCGATCGGCGACGGCGAGTCGACGACCGGCGGCGGCGTGTGGAACGCGAGCGCCCGCACCCTCACCTTCGCCCCGGGCGCGACGATCGTCGCCGGCACCCCCGAGGTGTACGTCTACTCGGCGCGGGTCAACATCCCGGTCACCTCCGGCGCGCTGCTCACGAACACCGTCAGCGCCACCACCACCAGCCTCCCGGGCATCGACCCGGCCGAGCGCACTCCGTCGAGCCCCGTCACCACCGGGTACGTGACGAGCGCGAGCGCCACGCTCAACGTGCGCACACCGACGGTGGTGAAGACCGCGGACGTCAGCACCCGCAATCCCGGCGAGCGGGTGAACTACTCGCTCACGGTGACGATCCCGCCGAACGTCGTGCTGAGCGACGTGTACGTGCGCGACCTCGTGCCCGACGCCATCGACGTCGACGGCTACCGCCCCGTGGGCTCGTTCTCGTGCACGAGCGGGTGCACCCCCGGCAACGAGCCGACGATCCGCACGTACACGCCCGTGACGAACGGCGATGGCACCGTGACCGTGGCCTGGGACCTCGGCGACCTGCCGGTGCAGGAGCCGGTGGCCCGCACGATCGTGCTCGAGTACGACGGGCACGTGCGGCTCACGCACCGCAACGGCGGCGGCAACGTCATTCGCGGCCAGCAGACGACCGACCGCGTGCAGGTGTTCTCGGACCGCACCGACAAGGTGACGACCTTCGACCCGGCGGTGCTGCCCGCGCCGGCCGGTGGCTTCGACAACACCTCCGTGCTCGCGCCGGTGAACCTCGTGACCGTGGTCGAGCCGGGCGTCGCGCTCGACGCGCAGCTCGCCCTCGAGTCCGGCGCGCCGAGCTACGTGCAGGGGCCGGTGATGGCGCACGACGGCGACCGCCTGAACTACCGCCTGACGATCTCCAACCCCGGCAACGCCCCGCTCCACGACGTGAGCGTGCAGAGCACCCCGGATGCCGGGCTGCGCAACGTGCAGCTCGCCGCGGGCCTCTCGACATCCGCGAGCACCGACGGCTTCAGCGCCGGCGATCCGCGGATGACGTGGCTCGTGCCCGGCCCGATCCCGGCCGGCGGCACGGCGGTGCTCGAGTACACCGCCGACCTTCCGACGGTCGGCACCCTCGCCGACGGCCAGAACGTCGACCAGGTGGCGCAGGTGACCGCGAGCTACGGCGTCGCCGAGGCCACGCGCACGGCCGACGGCTTCGGCTACCGCTCGTATGCCACGGGCACCGATCTCACCCGCGCCACCTACGACGCGCCGACGCTCACGCTCGCGAAGACCACGACCGGCACCGGATTCCCCGAGAGCGGGCAGGCGGAGGTCGGGCAGGCGTTCGGCTGGCGCGTGGTGGTCACCAACACGTCGACGACCGAGACCGGCACCGCGCTCACGATCCACGACACGCTCCCGCCGAACTGGACGTACGTGAGCGGCAGCGCCACGCTCACGGGCGCCGGCGGCGGTGCGCAGGTGCCGACGATCGTGCCGCACGCCGCGGGCGACGACCTCACCTTCGCGACCGGCCTGGCCCTGGCGCCGGGCGCCTCGCGCACCCTCACCTACACCGCCCGGCCCACGCTCGCCGCCGCCACCACGCCGGGTACCGGCGCCACGCACCCGCACGTCAACACGGCCCAGGCCGACGTGAAGAACGGCATCGGCTCCACGGCCGATGCCGGCGGCCTGTTCCGCTCGCCGTCCGACACCGCCCAGGCGATCCTCGCCGTGCCGACCCTCGCGATCGACACGACGCCCGACGGCGGCGCCGCAACCGCCGGCCAGGCGACGAGCTACACGGTGAAGGTGACGAATGCCGGCCTCGTCGGGATGACGAACGTCGAGCTCACGGCCACGTTCCCGAGCGTCGCGCCCTACGCACCGGGCAGCGCGACGGCCGCGCCGAGCACGGGCTTCTCCGAGCCGAGCGCCTCGGGCTCGACGGCCACCTGGAGGATCTCGAGCATCGCGGCTGGCGGCTCGGTCACCGTCACCGTGCCGCTGGCCGTGCCGGCGTCGCTCGCCTCGGGCACCGCGCTCGTGCTCGACGTCTCGGGCACCTCCGACCAGACCACCGGCGCGATCACCGACGCGGGCGACCGCACCGTCGCGCGCTCGGCCGACCTCGCCGCCTCGCTCTCGGCGACGCCGAACCCGGCCACCGCCGGCAGCCCCCTCACCTACACGCTCGGGATCACCAACCACGGGCCCTCGAACGCGGCCGACGCGGAGGCGAGCCTCGTGCTCCCATCCACCGTCACGTTCGCGGGCGCGCCGGCCGGCTGCACCTACACGGCCGGGACGCGCACGGTGCGCTGCGCCTGGACCGGCGATCTCGCCCCCGCCGCCGCCCTCTCCGCGCAGGTCGCGACGACCGTGAACGCCTCGGCGGCAGGCAACGCCGACGCGACGGTGGCGGTCGACGGTGCCGGTGCCGACCCGGTCCTCCCGAACGACACCGCAGGCGTGACGGTCCCGATCGGCTCCTCCGCCGACCTGCGCCTCACCCACACGGTGGGGAGCGCGACGATCGCCCGCGGCGCGGCGGTGACGTTCACCCTCACCCTCCACAACGACGGCCCGTCGGATGCCGCCGCCGCGCAGATCACCGACACGCTCCCGGCCGGTCTGGCCTACGTGTCGGACGACGCCGGCTGTAGCGTCGCCGGCCAGGTGCTCACATGCGGCCCGGCGACGCTCGTCCAGGGCGGCGCGCGCACGGTGCACGTGGTCGCACGGGGCACGAGCACGGGGGCGCAGACCGCGTCGGCCGTCGCGAGCACCACGACCGCCGACCCCACCTCGTCGAACGACGCCGCCGATGCGACCGCCACGGTCCTGCCCGTCGCCGACCTGCAGCTCGCCCTCGGTGCGCCGGCCACCCTCCCGGCCGGCGGCACGATGACGGTCGGCGTCGACCTCACGAACGCCGGTCCGGATCCGGCGACGGCGGTGCAGGCCACGGTCGACCTGCCGGCCGGCACCACCTTCTCGGGCGCCGACCCGGGCTGCACGCTCGCCGCCCGCCGCGTGACCTGCGCGATCACCGGTGGCCTGGCGAGCGGCGCCGTCGTCCACCGCGACGTGCGGATCACCGCCCCGACCGCGCTCGCCGACCAGCACCTCACGACGACCGGCACGGGCACGGCCAGCGAGGTCGACGCCGACGGCGCGACCGACGCGGCGACCACGGTGATCGGGCCGTCGGCCGACCTCTCGGTGGAGACCGGCGGCGCCGCCGAGGCCGTCGCCGGCGGGACCGCCGAGCTCACCGTCACCGCCCACAACGCCGGACCGTCGGCTGCGACGAACGTGGAGGTGACCGCCGAGCTGCCGGCGGGCGTGGGCCTCTCGAGCGTGGTGCCGCCGAGCGGCGCGTCCTGCGCCGTCAGCGGGCAGGTGATCACCTGCCAGGTGCCGCACCTGCCCGCGAACGCGCGCGCGACCTTCACGATCACCGTCGCCGTCCCGGCCGAGCTCGCCGGCCAGCGCTTCACGATGCTGGCGAGCGCCCGCTCGGCCGTCCCGGATCCCAACGGCGCGAACGCGTCCGCTGGCCGCGACACGCCGGTCGTCGCACCGCCGGTGCCGACGCCCGCGCCCGCTCCGGCCGCGACGCCGGCTCCCGGCGACGCGTCGACCCCGGCTCCGGGACCCGCGCCCGCGTCCACGCCCGTCGCGGGCGTTGCGACCGCGCCGGTGCCCCAGACGCAGGTGAAGATCTCCCAGCGGGCGTCGACGAAGCAGCTCCGGGGTGGGAGCACCGTCACCTACGCGCTCACGGTCAGGAACACGGGCAAGCACGTCGCGACCGGCCTGCGCGTGTGCAGCACCCTCCCGCAGTTCATGGCGTTCCGTTCGGTCGGGAGCGGCTTCATGAGCGGCGCGCAGCTCTGCTTCCGCACGAAGACCCTCGCGCCGGGCAGGTCGCTCACCGAGAAGGTCCAGGCGCGCGTCAGCAAGCGGGCCAAGAAGGGCTCCGTGCTGATGAGCCGCGCGACCGTCGAGGTGGAGAACGCGAAGACCGCCTCCGTCTCCGTTCAGGGCCGGGTCGTTACGGACGGCCGCGTGAAGGCCGAGAGCGTGAAGGGATTCACCGGCTGATGCTCCGCTCCCCGAAGGCCCTCCGGCTGCTCGCCGCCGCGGCGCTGGCGCTCGCCGCCGCGCCCGCCGCGGCCGGCGCGGCGCAGGGCGACCCGACCGGCCCCACGTCGTCGACCGCCTGGCTGGCCCGCATCACCTCGCCGACCGTCCTGCGCACCGGGTCGTCGGACTCCTCGGCCGTGATGGAGACGATCAACCCGACCACGCAGTGGGGTGGCGACACCCAGCTGCTCGTGAAGGACGCGACCCGCACCGCCGGAGACCTCTGGCTCGACGTGCGGGTGCAGGGCCGCCCGAACGGCCGCCACGGCTGGATCCGCGCCGACCACGTCGGGCTCTCCCGGACCCCGTACCGGATCGAGGTGCGCCGCGCGACGAAGACGCTCACCCTCCTGCGCTCCGGGCGCAAGGTGCGGACGATCAAGGTGGTGGTCGGCGCGCTCGAGACGCCGACGCCGGCCGGCTGGTTCTCCGTCGCCGACAAGCTCGAGCTCACCGACGACGACCACTTCCTCGGCAGCTGGGTGCTGCCCCTCACGGGCTACTCGGACGTGCTCCAGACGTTCGACGGTGGCATCGGGCAGGTCGCGCTGCACGGCCGCGGCGGCGCGAGCCTCAGGCAGCCGGTCGGCACGGCCGCCTCCCACGGCTGCGTGCGGATCGAGAACCGGCAGATCGACCGGATCGCGGCCACGATCCCGACCGGCACGCCCGTCGTCATCACCTGAGGCGAGCACCTTCGGGGCCCGCTGCCGCGGCCGCATGCAGCGGCGTGTCCGGTGGACGGAGCGCCCGGAATCTACGGTCCGTCCAATTCCGCGTTGAGCATCCGTCGGGTACCGGTTCGGCGGTGTGACGTGGGCCGGAGGTCCTTGCCCGGTCGGCGCACGGGCGCTACGGTTACCGCCTCTTTGCAGCCGCTCCGGCAGGAAGCGCAGCGGCTCGATCGTCCCTTCTTCCCTCGGGAGTTCCCCCGTGTCCACCACCCGCCGTGCCCACCGGGCACGCACGCTCCGGCGCGCGTCCGCCCTCGGCGTCACCACCGCCCTCGCGCTGACCGCGCTCCCGGCCGTCGCGACGGCCGCGCCGAGCGCCAACGACCTCGAGGTCGTCGTCACGCGCTCCGAGGTGACCAAGCCCGGCTTCCCGGCGACCGTCATCGTGCGCGTCCACAACAAGGGCAGCGAGGCGTGGACCCAGGAGTCGAGCGGTGCCGCTCGCAACCTGCGGGTGAACTGGCGGGGCGGTTGGCGCGGCGGTGACTTCCTCCGCGGGCGCTCGGCCTACGGCTGGAGCTGCACCGACTACACGTCGTCGCAGGAGTGCCAGCTCGGGCACACGATCCCGGCCGGCGGTTACTCGCTGCCGATCGAGTTCGACGTCCTCCCGCAGGTGCAGGGCGATCTCGACGCGACGTTCCTGATCAACGCGCAGGCGCAGATCACGACGGACGAGCCCGCCCCCGCGGGCCGTGCGACGACCACGACCGAGGTCGGGAGCTTCACGGGCACCCCGCTCACGGGCGAGGTGACCGAGGGTGGCCACGCCGGCCAGCTCGCGTGGGATCCGGCCGGCCCGGACGAGGTCAACCGCAAGCCGCTCGCGACGGCGACGTCGTCCACCCAGATCGTGACGGGCGACGAGACCTTCACCGTCGGCCTCGAGGCGGGCGCCGCGGGGAACATCTCGACGGGCCCGTCGGCCCTGCAGGACGCGCCGCAGCGCCTGCCCGATCTCAAGAGCGGCCGCTCGTTCAACGGGCCCGCGGCCACCTTCCCCGCGCCCAAGCTCGAGTTCACGATCCCGGCCGAGGCCGAGGTGGTGAAGGTGCTCGCCTACGCGCCGCTCCACGAGGACATCCAGTTCCCGGTCGCCTCGATCACCCGCTCGGGCCGCGCGCTCGACCCCGAGCAGCACGTCGACGAGATCGAGATCCCGGCCTCGATGATCTACCCGATCGGCGGCGGCCGCTACGGCATCAACTTCGACGGCTCGGAGTACGACCCGCAGTCCGGCGAGTGGGTGCAGGTGGAGCAGGCCGGCTTCGACCGGCTCCAGCGCCTCCTGCCCGGCAACACGTTCCGGTTCGTCATCACGGCGAAGCTCAAGGGCAGCGCCACCGAGGCGACGTTCGGCATCGACGCCTTCGCCGACGGCAAGATCACCTGGCCGCTCGACGCGGCGGGCCGCTCGGGCCGCGCGCTCACGCCCACGTTCTCGGGGGCCTACGCCACGCACGGCGAGGTGACGATCCGCCGCGCGGTCGCCGTTCCGACGCCGACGCCGACGGTCACCCCGACCGCGACCGCGACGCCTGCGCCGACGGCCACGCCGGCCCCCACCCCCGTGCCCACACCGACGCCGGTCCCGGACCAGGGCGCCGTGCTCTCGGCCCAGGCCGCTCCGCGTCTCGTCGGTCGCGCGACGTTCGCCGCCGACACCATCCGCGTCGGCCGCCGCACCACCGTCAAGGTGACGGTCACCAACCGCGGCAACGCGACGTCCACCTCGGGCAACGTCTGCGCGCGCCTCAGCTCGCAGGTCGTGATCCTGTCAGTGCCCAAGGGCGTCACCGTCAAGGGCTCGAGCATCTGCGCCAGGCGCGGGGCGATCGGGGTCGGCAAGACCATCACGGCGGCCTCCGGGATCGTCGTGCGCGGCGTCGTCGCGACCCCGCGCGCGACCGTGCGTGACGGCGGCGACGACGGCGTGGCGCTCACCGGCGACAACCTGCGGATCCTCAACCAGCTCGCCCAGCGCGGCGGCGGCGTCACCGGCTGACCGGGCAGGACGGCGTCCGGCTGGCGATGCGCCGGCCGGACGCCTATGGTCCCGTCTGAAGGGGGCCAACTGAGCAGGAGCACCACCCCGATGACGCGATTCGAAGACTTCGACGACGACGACGGCGAGATCCCGGGCGCCAGCGATGCGGCGCTCCCGGGCCGAGACCTCGAGAACCCCGAGACCGACCGCCTGGCGACCGATTCGCTGGACGACCTCCGTGACCAAGAGCTCCGTGGCGGCGGCGACGGCGCGTACGGCGACGAGGGCCCGGTCGACCCGGCACAGGTGGCCGTGATCGAGGGCGGCGGCGGCGTGGCCGAGGGCTTCGAGCAGTCCGAGGAAGACCTCATCGAGAACGCGACCGACGCCTACGGCAGCACGCGCAACATCCTCTTCGACGCGATCGACGACGAAGAGGACGATGACGAGTTCGACGAGGACGTCTACGGCGAGGCCGACGAGGCCCGCTCGTCGGAGGACGACGACGACTACTAGGCCGTCGTGACGGTCTGCCGCGACCGATCGGTCGCGGCGCCGCCCAGCGCGTCGATCGTCTCCAGCAGGCGGCGGCGCAACGCGTTGGAGCGCTCGGCGAACGCCCGCTGGCGCTCCGCGTACTCGCGGCGCCCGTCGGGCGTCTCGATCCTCACGGGCTCGTAGCCGAGGGCCCGCAGGTCGTACGGCGAGGCCTGCATGTCGAGCGTGCGGATCTCGCGTGCGAGCACGAACGCGTCGGCGACGAGTTCGCTCGGAACGGCCGGGGCGAGCTTGTACGCCCACCGGTACACGTCCATGCCGGCGTGCAGGCAGCCGGGCTGCTCGAAGGCGTCCATCGTGTCGCGCGCCGGGCTGAGGGTGTTGCGGGCGAGCCCCTCGGGCGTGAAGAAGCGGGTCGCGTCGAAGTGCGTGCACCGCAGGGTGCTCGCCTCGAGCACGGCGTCGGTGCCCGCTCCGCCGAGCCGCAGCGGCAGGCTGCCGTGGCGGCGTTCCTGTGGCTGGCGGTAGACCATCGCCCACTCGTGCAGGCCGAAGCAGCCGGTGTGGACGTCGCGCTCCAGGGTGCGCTCCAGCAGCCGCCGCACGAACGCGACGGCCTTGCCGCGGGCCTGCAGGTAGGCCGGCACGTCGAGCATGAGCGCGCCCTCGGGCGTGGTGGTCAGGTGGGTCCAGCCGGCGCGCGGCTCGCCGCCCGCGCCGAGCAGTGCGACGCCTGGGCCGGGGTGCCAGCGCGCGAGGCGGGCGGGGGAGAAGCCGTAGTAGTCGAAGAGGAAGTCCTCGACGGCGTGCCGCTCCCCGCGGCGGCGACGTTCGAGGTGGGCGGCGGTGAGCTCCGCGACGCGTGCCTGGTGCGCCGCCTCGAGCGGACGCCACTCGGGCTCGGTGAGCGTGCGCAGCTGGGCCACGCACCGAAGGTACCGGTCGGTCCCGGTCGGCTGAGCGCCCAGCGTGGTGGTGGCCCGGAAAACCGGTGGTTTTCGGGGCGGGTACGCAACGATGCGTAATTGGCCCGCGGAGCTTGCTGGCACCCCGCCCGTTGTGCGAGGTTTGCCCGCGTGAACCGCCCCACCCGCCTCGCTGCCGTGCTTCTCGCGGCGGTGCTCCTCGCCATCAGCGCCCTCGCCTCCGCCGCGCAGGCCGCCCCGCCGCTCGTCGGGCAGTGGCACCTGGATGCGAAGCGCACCGAGGCCGGGCAGGATGTCGTCGACGACAGCTCCGGAAGCGGCGCGAACCTGTTCGGCGCGATGAACGGCGTGCTGCTCGACGCCAACCTGACGAAGTTCGGCGGCGCGCTCACGACGGGCTCGTCGACGGTGCTGAAGAGCGCGGTGCCCGGCCCGGCACCGGCGAACGTGACGCTCATGGCGTGGGTGAAGCAGAACGGCGACCCGGGCACGCTCCGCTACATCGCCGGTCGCGGTGAGGACGGCCCGGGCCAGTGCCTCGGCTCGAGCTACGCGCTCTACACGGGCTACGCCGCCAAGCCCGGGCTGCGCTTCTACGTGCGCCACGCGCCGCACCCGGACTCGGTGCTCACGGAGGCTCCGGCCACGGCAAAGGTGTTCGACAACCAGTGGCACCTCGTCACCGGGACGTACGACGGCACCACGGCGCGGCTGTTCGTCGACGGTGACCTGATCAGCGCGGTCTCGGCCGGTGGCCCCAAGCCGATCAACTACGACCTTCCGAGCGACGGCACGCCGAGCGCGGGCGGCAAGATGTTCTACGTCGACGGCTACCCGCAGCCGACCTGCGGCAACGGCGACTTCCCGGGCCGCATCGACGAGGTGCGGGTGTACGACCGCGCGCTGAGCCAGACCGAGATCGGTCGCCTGGCCGCGAGCACCGGGCCCAATCCGCCGGAGCTCCAGCCCGATCCGGCTCCCGCCCCGGGCGCGACGCCGACGCCCGAGCCGACGCCGATCGCAACGCCGGTCCCGCCCGTCGAGACGCCCACGCCGCCCGCTCGTTCGACCGCGGTGTTCGCCGCCCCGCCCGCCGGCAGCACCATCGGCGGCGCCGTCACCCTCGATGCGTCGGCCTCAGCGAACGTCGACCGGTTCAAGTGGGACTTCGGTGGCGACGGCAGGACCGACGCCACCTGCCCGGGCAGCCAGCCCGTCGTGAGCGTCAGCACGTCCACGGCGGCGAGCAAGCCCGTCTCGCTCTCCACGTTCGCTCCAGGGGCGACCGAACCGGTGAAGATCTCGTCGTCCACGTTCATCAGGCCGACGATCGCGCTTGGTGGCGTGCGCAAGTCGGCGCAGACGCTCACGAAGCTGCCTGGGTCGCTCCTGCGGGTCGTGCCGCCCGATGTCGTCACGTGCGCTGCGAAGACCCTCACGGGCGCCGGCACGTTCCTCGGCCCCGGCGGGGCCGCCAGCATCACGCAGCTCTGCATGCCGCAGACGGTGATCTGGGGTCTGGCGAGCGCGTCGGGCTGCTTCAAGCGCCTCGAGGACGAGTCGGGCATCCCGGCCGCCGAGCGCGCGGTGATCCGCTCGCACTACGAGTCGGAGAAGTTCCCGCCGACGGTGGTGGTGCTCTGCAACCGCGCGGCGAAGGGCGAGATCCCGCAGGACACCTGCGACAAGGCCCGCGCCATGCTCACGGTGAAGTTCGACGTGTACGTCGCGACCTCCACCGTCGATCTCAACGGCCTGAAGATCACGCCGCAGGCCGGCAAGGCAGTCGTGATCTTCCCGAAGCTCAACCGCCTCGTGACGAGCGGCGCGACGATGAAGTGGGGCGCCATGACCGTCCGCTCGGGCGCGATCGACTTCAACTTCGTCAACGACAGCACGGCGAACCGCATCAGGTTCACGGGCCAGGGCAGCCGCGACTGCGCCTGCGGCCGGTCGGCCGCCCTCGTGCGGTACTCGCAGAAGGACCTCCCGGAGATCGCCGGGTTCAAGGTGACGGGCTCGATCGACCTCGCCCTCGAGGGCGTCGACGGGGAGCGCACCTCGTCCGGCGTGCTCAACCTGACCCTCCCGGCCGACTTCGGCGTGTTCGGCAAGAACCCGCCGAGCGCGACGGTGAAGGTGTACGCGACGAACGGCACGGCCCCCAAGTTCGACGACCTGCTCGTGAAGGTGCCGGAGGCCAACCTCGGGCCGCTGCGGATGACCGACGTGCAGTTCCGCTACGCCGCGCGGGGGCGCATCAACGGCGACTGGGACCCGAACTCCACGTGCGACCGCAACGAGTGGCGCGCGCAGGCGAACGTGTTCATCGCCGGCGGCAAGGGCGGTGAGACCGGCATCCGGCTCAGCCCGCCGCCGAGCCAGAACGGCGTCGGCTTCTGCGACGGCGGCTTCCGGCACGCAGGCGGCGCGGTCACGTTCGGCGGGCCGATCCCCAAGCCGGTGCTGTTCCCCGGCGTCACGCTCGACGAGATCAACTTCGCGCTCCAGCTGCACCCGTTCCTCGCGCGCGGCGGCGTGGGCATCAGCGTCGGCGAGATCGCGCGGGTGCGTGGCGCGCTGCTGATGGCGCTCGCCACGCCGCAGGAGCCGTACACGCTCACCCCGTTCGACGCGGGCTCGGAGTTCCGCACGCTCGCGGGCCGCAGGTTCACGTCGACGACGATCATGGGTGGCGGCGACGTGAGCCTGAAGTTCCCCGGCGTCGGCTTCATCCCGGTCGGCGCTGCGGCGGCGATGTGGAGCTACCCCGACCACGTCGCGGCGCGCGGCGAGGTGCGGATCGTCGTGCCCGGCTTCGCGGTCTACGGCTATGCCGCGGTGGAGGCCCTCATGAACGACGGCCTGTTCACGTCGTCGATCGGTGGCAAGGCGTGCCTTGCGGGCGTGAAGAAGGGCCTGTGCCTGGGCGGCGACGCGAACGTCACCAGCAAGGGCATCGTCGCCTGCCTGAACATCCTCGACACGTTCCACCCGGGCGCCGGCCTCAACTGGGCCTCGCGCAAGGTGGAGATCTGGCCGATCGACGGCTGCAAGCCGAGCCACTACTGGGTGACGTTCCCGGCGCGCGGTGGCTCGGCGCGCGCGGTCGCGGCTCGGCTGGCGGCGGGCGACCGGCGCACGTTCCAGGTCGCCGCCGGGGAGGATGCGAAGAACGTCCGGATCATCGGCAAGGGCACGCCGCCGAAGGTCAAGCTCACGGCGCCGGACGGCGAGTCGATCACCGTCGACGGCGACGACTTCGTGTCGTCGGCCCACATGCTCGGCGTGCGCTACGACGGCGACGACCAGAAGGCCGTCTACCTCGGCGTGAAGAACGGCCAGCCGGGCACGTACACCGTCGAGGCGCTCGACGGCTCGACCGAGCTCGGCGAGATGTCGGTCACGAAGGACGGCTACGACAGCGCGGTGACGGCCTCGGTCGGGGCGCCGGCGAGGGGGGCACGCAGCGCGTCGGCAGCCCGGGCGGCTGCGGCGGCCGAGGGTGAGCCGCGCACGCTGCGCTACGACGCCGGCAGGAAGGGCGGCGGCCAGCAGGTCACCTTCTCCGAGCGCACGGAGGACGGCACGGTCCTCCAGGAGATCCAGACGGTCGGCGGCGGCAAGGGCACGCTCACGTTCACG
Source organism: Patulibacter minatonensis (assembly GCA_036946195.1). GTDB lineage: Bacteria > Actinomycetota > Thermoleophilia > Solirubrobacterales > Solirubrobacteraceae > JAGIBJ01. Next base: position 63,540 of record JAQIJQ010000001.1, read on the forward strand.
CCGGTGGCCGGCGATGCCGGCAAGCGCCAGATCGTCGCCGCCGTCTCGATCGACGGGATCCCTGCCGCGCCGCAGGTGGTGTCGACCTACTCCGTCGGCACGCCGCAGAAGCTGCCCGCGCCGCGCGGGGTGAAGGTGCGCCGTGCCGGCAAGGGCCTCGTCGTGAGCTGGACGCCGGTCGCGGGGGCCGACCGGTATGGCGTGCTGCTGCAGTTCGCCGGCACGAAGGTGCAGCGCCAGCTCACCGCCGGCGGGGGCGCCCGCCGGCTCACGATCAAGGACGTGCCGCTCAGCGAGAGCGGGACGGTCCGCGTGACCGCGCACGGCGGGGTGCTCAGAGCCTACGGCCGGTCCGCCACCTCGCCGCGCTTCGCGGCCACGAAGGCGCTGCCCACGTCGCTGCAGACGGGGTCGCGCAACGAGAAGAAGGGGAACTTCTAGCCATGGCCGCACGACGCGCAGCGATCCTCGGGATGGCATTCGGCGCCCTGGCCGGCGTTGGGGTGCTGGCCGGCGCCGCGCAGGCCGCGGCGCCGCTCGTCGGGCAGTGGTCGCTGGATGGCGCCTACGAGGATGGTGCGAGCTCGGCGACGCCCGATTCGTCGGGCAACGGCCTGCACCTGAGGGCGCCGGCCGGCTCGATCCGGGTTGGCGCCGCGAGCGCGCGCTTCGGGCCGGCCGGGTTGCTGCCCGCCAACGGGTCGGTGCTGCGGGTCGACTCGCCGGTGCTCGCGCCGGCGAACGTGACGCTGCTCGCGTGGGTCAGGCAGAGCGGCGCGGCCCCCGTGCTGCGCTACCTCGCGGGCCGCGGCGACGATGGCCCGGGCACCTGCCTCGGGTCGTCGTATGCGCTCTACACGGGCTACGCCGGCTTCGAGGGGCTGCACTTCTACGTCCGCCAGGCGACGCCGGGGTTTCCCGAGGGCCTGCCGACGCCGAAGATCCCGGATGCCGCGTGGGCTGACGGTCGGTGGCACCTCGTCGCGGGCACGTTCGACGGGGCGAGGTCGCGGCTCTTCGTCGACGGCTCGCTCGCTGCGGAGTCCGAGCCCGCGAAGGCCGGGATCCAGTACGCGCTGGGCGGCGGGACGAGCTTCTTCGTGGACGGGTATCCGCAGGCGCCGTGCGGCGCCTCGGACTTCCCCGGCAGCCTCGACGACGTGCGGGTGTACGACCGCGCGCTCACGCAGCCGGAGCTCGCGCGCCTGGCGGCTGCGACCGGTCCGGGGGCGCCCGAGCTGATCACCGACGCGTCGCTGATCAAGGGTGTCCCGCCGGAGCCTACGCCGGTGCCCGCGCCGGCCCCGACGCCCGCACCGGCCGCGAGGCCGGTGGGCAACCAGGCGATCGCGAGCGCCGTCTCGCAGGGCCTGGGGCTGGGAGGCGTCTCGAAGCAGGCGCCGCTCGCCGCGGTGGTGCAGCAGCTGGCGAAGGTGCAGAGCGCCGCGCTCGCGGTGCTCGGAGCCGGCGCGGCGAAGAGCTCGGTCGCGCCGCCGGCGCGCTCGGAGCTCTCGCAGGCCGAGCAGAAGAGGCTGAGGCCGAACGACGGGCTGCAGGAGCGCCTCGGTGCCGCCAAGTACGGCCTCACGGTGCAGGTGCCCTCCGATCGCGTCGGCGATGTGGTCGTGGCGGCCGTCACCCTGCAGCTCGAGCGAGCGCAGGCCGGTGGCAGGGCGATCACGCAGCAGATCGTGCTCCCGCCGGCTTCCGGTGTGGCCGAGGCGGCGGCGTCCGGCAAGGCCGGGGCCGCGAAGGGGCCGGTCGCGACGATCCCGATCCCGGTCGACCAGGCGGCGCAGGCGGCGCTCGGCAAGGCCGACGTGGCGAAGGCGACGATCGCGGTGCAGGGCGCGAAGGTCGACGAGCTCTCCGAGATGAGCGAGCTCGAGCAGCTGCGCCTCCAGCAGATCGTCGAGCGGCGCTCGAAGGCGATGGAGACGCTCTCGAACCTCGTTCGAAAGATCTCCGACACCGAGCAGACGATCATCGCCAACATGCGCGGAGGCGAGACGCCCAGCGAGCGCAAGGAGAACCGGGTGCTCGAGGCCAAGAAGAACGACCTCGCCGAGCTGGCCTCCAAGCTCGAGACGCAGCGCGACGAGGCGACCGTCAAGCTCAACCAGGCCGCCCAGGCCGCGACCCAGCAGATGCTCGCCGGGCTCGTCGCCTTCGGAGCCCAGGCCGTCAGCGCCGCCACCGGCGCGCCCGTGCCCGGCGTCAGCACCAAGCTGCCCATGGCCGTCGGCGCCGTCAAGGCCTGCGGCCCCAAGTGCCCCTACGCCGTCGCCGAAGCCGCCTCCAGGTGACCCCACCGCCACGGGCTGGATCCACGCCGCATCCCGGCGCCGATCCAGCCCATGCCCACCGCGATGCATCGATTCGCGCCTCCCGCTATTCTTCTCCTCTCTGCGCCCGTAGCTCAGCTGGATAGAGCGTCGGTCTACGGAACCGAAGGTCAAAGGTTCGAATCCTTTCGGGCGCGTCACGGAAAGCCTCGCGAACGCGGGGCTTTCTGCGTTCTGGAGGCGACGCGCGGCCGGGATCGCCTACTGCGCCGGCCCCACGGTGCGCAACGCGCCCGCGGCGGCGATCCCGCCGCGCCGGCGGCCCGTATCGTCAGGCAGATGTCGTCCGGGGCGATCGAGCGGTACCGCGCACTCACGCAGGTCGGCTGGCCGCGTCGGTATCCGCTGGTGCAGTTCCCGAACACGCCGCTGTGGGTGTCGTTCGCGGCGTCCGCCATCGGCGCGGTCACGGGTGGGACGGTCCAGGACTACGTGGCCGCGGTCGGCACGGTGGGCATCGTCGTTTGGGCGTGGCAGGAGCTCTTCAGCGGCGTCAACGCGTTCCGGCACGTCCTCGGCGCCGCCGTCCTCACGCACACGGTGATCACACTCGCCGGTCAACTGTCCTGACGCGGCGCTCGCGGCTCCGCCGCGCGGGGCCCGGGCAAGATGAGCGTGCGCCACGTGGCCGACTTGCGCCGACATTGCGGTGCTGCGAGCATCGCGGACGCATGCTGCTAGCGCTCCGACTGATCCTCGCGGCCGTGTTCCTCGTCGCCGGGCTCGCGAAGCTCGCCGACCGAAGCGGAGCCCAGGCGGCCGTCGTCGCGTTCGGCGCCCCGGAGCGGCTGGCACGGACGAGCGCGCTCGCGCTGATCACCGCCGAGCTGCTGGCCGCACTCCTGCTCATCGCCGTCCCGACCGTGCTCGCCGGCGCCGTGCTCGCGGCCGTGCTGCTCGCCGCGTTCTGCGTCGCCATCGCCGCCGCGATGGCCCGCGGCGAGGCGCCGGACTGCCACTGCTTCGGGCAGCTGCACTCCGCGCCGGCGGGCAAACGGACCCTCGCGCGCAACGGCGCGCTGCTCGTGGTCGCGATCGCCATCGCCGCCGGAGCGGCCTCGCGCGAGCCCGCGAGCGTGCTCGGCTGGACGCAGCACACGAACGGCGCCGAGGAGACGAGCATCTTCATCGCTGCCGTCGCCGTCGTCATCGCGACCGCGGCCGTGGCGCTCGCGATCCTGCTGCTACGCGCCCACGGCAAGCTCCTGCTCCGGCTCGACGCGATCGAAGGCGCCGCGCCGTTCAAGCCGCGGCCCGCCCCGGACTTCGCGCTGCCCGGCCTCGAAGGCGACGTCCAGACGCTCGACGACCTCCTGGAGACCGAGCGCCCGCTCGTGCTCGTGTTCTCCGACGCCGGCTGCGGGCCATGCCGCGAGCTCGCGCCCGAACTCGCCGACTGGCAGACGCCCGAGACGACCTGCGCATCGCCGTGCTGATGTCGGGCGACGACGCGGCGGTGGCCGACGAAGCTGCCGCCCACGGCCTCGCCGACGTGCTGCGCCGCCGCGGCGAGGAGCTCCTGGGGGACTACGCCGTGCGCGGCACGCCATCCGCCGTCCTCGTCGACGAGGACGGCACCATCGCCCGCCCGGTCGCCGAAGGAGCCGACGAGATCCGCGCGCTGATCGCGACCGTGCACGGCGCCGACGCACGCGCAGCGCCGCTCATCGTCGAACGACACGAGCCACGGCCCGAGCTCGAACCCGTCAGCTGAACAGGTAGCGCAGGCCGGCGCGCACGGCCGAGCTGCCGGCCTGGCGCAACGCAGACCCACTGCAGATCGGGTTGCCGCCGTTGTTGAGGCAGGTCTTCGAGCAGCACGCGCCGGCGCGACACGTCGCTCGTCATCAGGTCGGCCTCGTCGCGGGCCGCGAGCCTGCGGGCGACTCGATCGAGCCAGCTGCTGTCGGTCGGGTGCGCCATTGCGGACGCCCAACGTAACGCAGGACGCCGCGTATTCCCAGCGATGTCGGCCTCCCGAGCAGCACCGCCGGCGCAGCATTCGTCGGTGCGGCCCACCACGGGACGCCCATCGCCTAGGCTCGCGGCACCGAGACCCCGGAGCTGACCATGTCGTCGACCCACGCACCAGGCACCCCGCAGCAGCTCACCGGGCTGCGCGGCGCGATCACGCGCAGGGCCGTGAAGGTGCTCAAGGGGCCGATGGAGAGCACGCGCTCCCCGCGCGCCGCGGAGGTGCTCACGATGCCCGTGCAGCCCGACGCGAACTTCGACGCGCTTCGCGGCGGGGCGCACGCGCTGCTCGTGACGTACAAGCGCAGCGGCGACGGCGTGCCGACGCCCGTGTGGTTCGCGCTCGACGACGACGGCCGGCGGCTCTACGTGTGGACCGAGCTCAACGCCTACAAGGCCAAGCGCCTGCGCCGCAACCCGGACGCGCTGCTCGCCCCGTGCGATCCGCGCGGCGCGCCCCTCGGCCCACCGATCGCCGCAACGGGCCGCATCCTCGAGACGCGTGGCGAACGAGCGCACGCCGCCGCCGTGATCGGCAGCCGGTGGAACGCCGGCCAGCGGCTCTTCGAGCGCATCGCCCGCCCGCTGATGCCGACGCACTACCTCGAGTTCGTGCCGGCACACCCGGCGACGCCGGACGCCTGAGCCGCCTGCGAGGGCCGGGCAACGCACCGGATCGGGTATACCTCGCGCATGCTCCGCCGCGTCGCCGCCCGACTCACCTACGCGAACGTGATGGCCACCGGCGCGATGTTCGTCGCGCTCGGCGGCACGTCGTACGCCGTCGCGAAGCTGCCGAAGGGGTCCGTCGGCGCCGAGCAGCTGAGGACGGGCGCCGTCACCGAGAACAAGGTGGCGAACGGCGCGATCAGCGCGGCCAAGCTCGCGCCGGGCGTGAGCCTGAGCGGGCCCCGCGGGCCGCGCGGCGTGGAAGGGCCGGTCGGTCCGGCCGGACCGACGGGCGCCCCCGGCGCTCCGGCGACGATCCCGCTCGCCACGTGGCGCAGCCTCGAGCTGGCGCCGGGCTGGGCGAACTACAGCAACGACTTCGCCGCCGCGGGCTTCAGCAAGGATGCGAGCGGACGCGTGTTCCTGCGCGGGCTGCTGACCAACGCGCCCGGCGGGATCAACCGCGCGATCGGCATCCTGCCGGAGGGGTACCGCCCGCAGAAGTGGGAGATCTTCCCGGCCCTCGGCGGCGGCGACACGCTCACGCCGACGCGCGTCGACATCTTCCCGAGCGGCGTGGTCTACCTGCGCGCCGGCGACGCCACCCCGAGCAGCTTCCTCTCGCTCGGCGACATCTCCTTCAGCACGCAGTAGCCGCCGGCGCCTACCGCGTCTTGAGCGTCGCGCGCGCGGAGGCGCTCGTCGTGATCGACGCGGCCGCGCTGAGCTCTGCGTTCAGCAGCACCTTCACCGTCTTGGTCTTGCGCAGCTTGCGGAGCTGCGCCGACGAGAGCGCCACCGAGATCGTTGCGGTCCTGCGCGACGGCACGGTGGACGAGCGCGAGACGAGGGTCTTCGTGCCGATCACCACGCTCACCGTGAGCGTGCACGAGGTCGTGGCCCCGCAGGTCGCCTTGCCGGAGGTGAGGATCGTGCCCTTGCCCTTCTTCACGCGCAGCTTGACGCCCTTGGAGCCGAGCTCGAGCCGGCCGGCCGGCGGGTCGGCGACCGGCCGCGCGAGCTGCGTCGGGATGGGCTGCGCGCCGCCCGCGCCGGGGTTCGCGCCCGCGCCCGGCTCCTGCGCCGTGGGCGTGGGCGTCGGCACCGGGGTCGCGACGACGGGCGGCTGCTCGCGGTAGCGGTAGAGGTCGGTCGCGTCGGGCGAGCCGCCCGGCAGCCCCTGCTTCGTGGCGACGATCGCGGCGCTCGCATCGGCAGCGGGCCACGCGAGATCCTGGTCGAGCGGCGCGCCGACCGTGCCCGTCGAGACGAGCCCGCTGAGCGACGAGGCCACGTCGAACCGGTAGACGTCGCTCACGGCGTCGGTGTCGTCGGCCGTCTCGGCGGCCGTGGTCGCGAACAGCACGCCCGCGCCCAGGCGCGGCAGCGAGACCGGATTGACGAGCGCATCCGGGAGCGGCCGCGCGGCGCCGGGCGCGGCGCCCGTCACCAACCGCACGCTCGCGCCGTCCTTCGCGTAGTACACGTCGGCCTCGGCGTCGGTGTCGAACGCCGACTCCTTGCCGGTCGTCACCCAGGCGACCGCCGAGCAGTCGTCGGAGACGGCGAGCGGTTGCGCATCGCTCGCGGCGCCCGTTCCGTTCCCTGCCGTGAGGCGCGTGGTCGTCGCGGCGGTCGCGCGGTACACGTCGTCGGCGCCGCTGTCGTTGTCGCCGCCGAGGTTCTTCTCGGTGAGGAACACGGCGGCGCCGTCGTTGCAGACGCGCAGCAGACGCGGGTTCGAGCCGTTGGAACTGCCGGCCCCGGTGAGGAGCTTCGCCGCCGAGCTCCCGCGGAACGCGTAGAGGTCGAGCGACCCGGCGGTCGAGTCGGCTGGGTCGAACGACTCGGTGGTCCGCACGACGACCGTCGACCCGTCCGGCGACGCGCCCGCGAAGAGGTCGGCGCCGCCCGCGCCGTTGTTGCTGGCCGTCGGCGAGCTGACCGACGCGAACGGCGCGTCCGCGGAGAAGAGGTCGATCCCGCTGCCATCGGAGTCGGAGATCCCCGGCTGGGCGGCGTTCGACTCCCAGGACACGCGGTTGCCGTCGGCGCTGATCCCGGCCGCCGTGCCCTGCGCGCTGCCGGCGGTGACGAGCTGCGGCCCGGTCGCGCGGCGCCAGCGGTACACGTCCGGAACGCTCGACTGCGTGTCGGCCGCGGTGAGGTTCTCGTTCGTCGTGAACGCGAGCGTCGTGCCGTCGGACGAGGCGACGACGTTCGACACGATGTCGGTGGAGTCGTTGCCGGTGCCGTTCCCGTTGTCGGAGACGAGGATCGGCGCGCTCCCATCGGCGGGCGCGAGGTAGAGATCGGTCTGCAGGTCGTTGTCGTTCGCGGCCAACGGGTTCGGCGTGAGGAACGCGACGCTGCCGTCGGCGAGCACGCGCGGCGCCTGGCCGGAACCGCTGAACTCGGCGCCGACCGACACCGACCCCGCCGTGAGGAGCTGCGGATCGGCGGCGCCGCGCCGCACGTAGAGGTCGGTCTTCCCGTCGGTGTCGGCGGGCACGAGCGCATCCGGAGAGCTGAAGAGCACCGTCTGGGCATTCGGCGACGCGCTCAGGAAGCTCACGCTCGAGGGGCCGGCGCCGCTCAGCGGCGCGGGCGGATCGAGCACGAACGGCGCGGCGCTCGCCGACGGCACGGCCGCGGCCATCAGCGCGGCGGAGAGGACGACGGTCGAGCGCAGCACGCCGGCCAGCGTACACCCCGCAACCGAGCGTTTCGAGCAGCGCGGAGCAGGAGCGGCGCCTCACGATCCGCGCGGCCGAGCGAGCGCTCGAGCGCATGGACGGGGAATCAGCGCGCGACGGCGCGCCGCATCCGCACGAAGTCCCAGAGCTGATCGGCCATCCGCAGGAGCTGGGGCCGGGCGTCGCCGAGGCCGCCGTCGGAGAGGTTCTGGGCGACGCCGAGCGGGGTGGGCCAGCCCTGCAGCGCGTGCACGGTCTGGCGGAGGGCGAGCAGCGTCGAGTTCGGGCCCTGCCAGCCGTCGCCGGTCGCGATCGTGGCGACGGGCAGTCCGCGCAGGTAGGGACGCGGGCGGTCCGCGAGCAGCTCGAGGTAGTCGAGCCCGTTCTTCAGCAGGCCGGTCATCCCGCCGTGGTAGCTCGGGGAGCAGAGCACGACCCCCTCGGCCTCCTCCACCGCGTCCAGCAGCCAGCGTGCCTGCGCCTCCGGCTCGGTCTCGTCGTCGAAGTTCGGCAGGATGAGCCGACTCCCGGGGATCAGCTGCGTGCGGCCGCCGAGCTCGTCGACCCGGTCGAGCACCACTCGCAGCGCCTGCTCGTTCGCCGTGCCGAACCGCATCGACCCGCTGATCCCGACGACCAGCGGTTTGCCCGTGAGATCCGGAAGCGGCATGCCGCCAACGATGGCACGAGCACCGGCTCGAGCGCCGGGCGTGCCGTGCCCCGCGGCCTGCGCTCCATCGCCGTCCGCGGCTACGCCGGCGGGCTCGCCGATGCCGACAGCGAGGCCGAGACGGTCTGGGGTGGTTCGCAGGCGGGTGCAACGCGAGCCATCAGGCGCCGTGCGACCGCTGCGACGTTGTCTCGATCGTGGGTCGTGCGCACCTCGCACCGGCCCGCATCGTCGGGCGTGCTCGCGGCGACGGCGACGGCGTACGTCGGAGCGAGGATGCACAGGGCCCGTTCGGCGGCAAGGCTTTCGGCGGGGCCCGTGAGGCCGGTGCGCAGCCCGCGGTGGAGCGCGGGCGGCGCGTCCGAGATGACGCCGACGAACGCGGCGACCTCGGCGAGTTCGGTGAGCCGGCGTTGCAGCGGGACGTGAACGTCTCGGCTGCCGGCGATGATCACCACGGCCGCGTCTCCGAGGCCGGCCGCCACGCCCAGGAGGTGATCGGCGAGGCCCTGGAGGTGCCCAGCGGTCGCGCGAGAGGCCGGAGCGCCTTGTTGCGCAAGCCACTCGAAGGGCGTGTGATGGCTGTCGGCCACCGTTCTGACGCGCGCGTCGAACAGCTCGACGGGTTCCCATTCATGGGCGTGCGGAAGGGGTGAGGGGTGCCCGAACAGCCAGCCCTGCCCGTGGGTCGCACCGAGGGCGAGCGCCGCGTCGACGTGCTCCTGGTTCTCGATGCCCTCCGCGAGCACGATCGCACCGGTGTCCTCGGCGTAGGCCTGCACGGCTTGGTGGGTGGCGAACGTGGCGGAACGGTGGGGCTCGTGCACGAGGCTCATGTCGAGCTTGACGACCTCGGGCTCGAGGAACGGCAGCAGGGCGAGCGAGCGCGGGTCGACGCCCACGTCGTCGAGCGCGATCATCGCGCCCAGGTCTCGGAGGACCCGGACGGCACGCAGCACGTCGCCAGGGTGGTCCGTGAGCGCGCGCTCGGTGAACTCGAACACGATGCGCAGTCCGCTCTGGGCACGCGCCATGAGCTGCTCGTACTGGCGGGGAACGCTCTCGCCCGCTGCCGCCGGCTCGACGTTCACGAACAACGCCGCCGGCGGGAGGTACTCCGCGTCGAACGCGCCCTGGACCGCGGCAGAGCGGCAGGCCCAGTCGAGCTCCGAGAGCCGGTCGTGCCGTGAGGCCGCACCGAAGAGGGCGGCAGGCATCTCCAGCGCGGATCCGTGGGGGCCGCGGGCGAGCGCTTCGAACGCCACCGCACGCAGGCTCTGCAGCGACACGATCGGCTGGTACAGCGGCGTGATGAGTCCCGCGCCGATGATGCGGTCGAGCTCTCGCCCGGCATCGGTACGGCGCCGCAGCGACTGTTCGACGACCACAGGATCCCCCATGTCCGGTGCCTCGGATCGTGGCCGGCGTTCCTGAAGCGACGAAGGGCGGCAGACCCGGTCGCCCTTGGCGCCCGTGGCGTGCATGCCGGCGACCGGGTCGGCCCCGCCGCGTTCGCGGCGTTTCGGCGCGGCGGTGCTCTGCTGGGCGCCATGAGCACGACCACACGCGCAGTACAGGTGAGCGGCCCGGGCGAGGCGCTCGAGCTCGTGGAGCGCGAGCTCCGCGAACCGGAGCGCGGCGAGGTACGCGTGCGCGTGGAGGCCTGCGGGGTCTGCCACTCCGATGCCTTCACGGTCGAAGGCGGCTACCCGGGCATCGAGTACCCCCGCGTGCCGGGACACGAGATCGCCGGCCGGATCGACGCCGTCGGCGAAGACACCGAGCCCTGGGAGGTGGGCCAGCGCGTCGGCGTCGGCTGGTTCGGCGGGCACTGCGGCCACTGCGATCCGTGCCGTCGTGGCGACTTCATTTCCTGCCCGAACGGCCTCGTGCCCGGGATCGCCTACGACGGCGGCTACGCCGACCACGTGGTCGTCCCGAAGGCCGCGCTCGCCTCGATCCCCGACGACCTGGCCGCGGAGGATGCGGCGCCGCTCCTGTGTGCCGGCATCACCACCTTCAACGCGCTGCGCGAGAGCGGCGCCCGCCCGGGCGACCTCGTCGCGATCCTCGGCGTCGGCGGGCTCGGGCACCTCGGCGTGCAGTTCGCGCGCCGCATGGGCTTCGAGACGGTCGCCGTCGCCCGCGGCACCGGCAAGGAGGACAAGGCCCGCGAGCTCGGCGCGCACCACTACGTCGACTCGACGGCGGTCGACGTGGCCGGCGCCCTGCAGGAGCTCGGGGGCGCGCAGACGATCCTCGCCACGGTGACCGCGCCCGATGCGATGAGCGCGGCGGTCGGCGGACTGCGGCCACGCGGCCGGATGGTGGTCGTCGGGGCCTCGGCCGACCCGATGCACATCGCGCCGTTCCAGCTGATCCCCGGCAGCACGGCGGTCGCCGGCCACGCCTCGGGCACCTCGAAGGACTCCGAGGACACCCTGCGCTTCAGCGCGCTGCAGGACGTCCGCCCGCAGATCGAGACCTACCCGCTCGAGCAGGCGGCCGACGGCTACGCGCGGATGATGAGCGGCGACGCCCGGTTCCGCGTGGTGCTCACGACGGGGGCCTAGCGCCGGCCGCCGGCCCTTCAGCGCCAGCGGCTCGGCCCCGGGCCGCTGCGCGCCGCGCGGTCGCCCGGGTTGGCCATCGCGCAGCGCGAGAGCGAGAGGCAGCCGCAGCCGATGCAGGTGCTGAGCCCGTCGCGGAGGCGGTCGATCTCGGCCTGGCGCTCGTCGAGCCGTGCCTCCCACGCGGGCGTGAGCGCGGCCCAGTCCTTGCCGGTGGGCGTGCGGCCGGCGGGCAACCGGGCAAGGAGTTCGGCGATCTCCCCGAGCGTGAACCCGATCCGCTGCGCGAACACGATGAACGCGACGCGCCGCAGGGCCGAGCGGCGGTACGTGCGCCGCGCGCCCGGCCGCACGCGCTCCGAGGCGATCAGCCCACGCTCCTCGTAGAACCGCAGTGCGCTCACCGCGACGCCGCTGCGCTGTGCCACGTCGCCGATCGAGAGCAACCCGTCCTTGACCTCAACCATGCTTGAGGTTCTATCACTCGTGGTCATGCGCTACACGCCCACCCAGCAGCTCACCGCCGACGTCCTCGCCTGGCCCGGAACCTCCGTGCGTCTCGGCGAACGCGGCGAGTTCGCGTTCGACGCCCACGGCCACGAGCTCGGTCACCTGCACGGCGACCGCGTCGCCCACTTCTTCTTCAACCGCGCGCTCGGCGCCGAGCTGCGCGAGGCCGGACGCGTCGGCCCGCACCCCGTCGCGCCGCAGTCGCCCAAGATGGGCGCCCGCGCGATCGAGACCGACGCGGACGTCGACGACATCCGCGCCATGCTCCGCCTCAACTACGAGCACTGGGAAGCTCGCGCCGCCGCGCGAGCGCAGGGTGCCGGCGGCCCGGGCGCGCAGCGGGTGCAGGCGCTCAACGCCGACTGATCAGCGGCTGCCTGCCGGCGCGCACCGTCACCCGCGTCACCGTGGCGGTCGCGCCGCTCGTGGTGGTGATCGTGAGCACTGCGTCCTTGCCGAGCGCCTTGCCCCTCACGAGGCCGATGAGCGACACGCTGCCGCCGACGTTGCGCTTGACGGCGCCCTTCCCCTTCAGCGCCTTCGGGCAGCCGGCGCCCTTGCACGCGACCGCGACGGTCGAACCGGCCGGCAGCTCCTCGACCGACAGCTTCGTGAGGCGCGTCGTGCGCTTGCCGGGTGTCGCGGAGAGCTTCACGCTCGGCACCTTCACGCTCGGCGGGACGGGCTGGCTCAGCGTCGGGCCAGCGCTCGACGGCGCCGGTTCGACGATGCCGTCGCAGTTCTCGTCGACCGAGTTCCCGGCGATCTCGACGGCGCCGGGCCGGATGCTCTTGTCGGCGTCGTCGCAGTCGACGAGCGCGTTGAACCCGTCGCCGTCCCGGTCGGGTGCGGCGACCGACCAGGTGCGCGCCGCCGCGGGGCTGCGGTTGCCGGCGGCATCGACCGCCCGCACCTCGAAGCGGTGCGGGCCGGGAGCTAGCCCCTCGAGCGCGATGCCCGAGGCGCAGGGCGCGAAGCCCGCGGTGTCCAGGCGGCATTCGAACGTGCCGCCGGTCTCGTCGGAGGAGAAGGTGAACACCTCGCGGTCGACCGCCTGCAGCGCCCCCTCACCCGGTCCGGTCACGTTCAGGAGGGAGACCGTGGGCGGGATCCGATCGATCGTCCAGGTGCGGACGACCGGCGTCGTGTCGCGGTCGGCGCCGACCACCGCGCGCACGCGGAACGTGTGGATGCCCTCGAGCAGGTCGGCGTAGCTCTTCGTGGCCGACCCATCGACACCCGGGGTGCCGCACGGTGCGTACGGGGCGAGGTCGAGGGCGCACTCGAACCGGTCGCCGACAACGGTCGAGAACCGGAACGTGGCCGCCGTGTCGCGCGTCGCCGCGGGCGGGCTGCCGACGAGCGTCGTGTCCACCACCGCGAACGGCCCGACCTTGCGCACCGGGCCGGTGTTGCCCGAGCCGTCCCTGCCGCGCACCTCGAACGTGTGGGTCGGCCCTTCGGCGTAGGTCACCTTCGAGGTCGCCGGGTCGCACGTGGCCCAGGCCCCTCCGTCGATCGAGCACTCGGCCGCGGCGACCGGCTCGTCGCCGGAGTACGTGAAGTGCACGGTCCGGTCCTCGCTCGTGGAGAAGCTCTGCCCACTCGTGAGCGTCGGCCCCTTCGAATCGGTGAAGACGGCGCGGATCGTGAAGCCCGAGCCCGCACCCGAGATCACGCACTGCGTGGCCGTCGACCCGCTGCAGCCGTTCGCGCCCTCCCAGCGGACGAAGGTGTAGTGGCCGGCGGGCTTGGACGCGGGCACGGCGGTGAAGAAGATCGACGCGACGTTCACGCCCGGCTGGTAGACGGTGGCCGGCGCGCAGGTCGTCGTCAGATCGGCGTTGCGGCTGTAGTCGGGTGCGGCGCAGCTGCCGCCGGACTGGACGCCCTGCGCCACGACGAGGCCGCCGCCCTGGATCGAGACGGGCACGGACAGCAGGACATCGGCCGACGCCGGCGCGGCCGTTCCGGCGATCAGCCCGATCGCGACGGCGAGTGTGGCGAGCAGGTGGCGGGGCGACGACGCTGGCGACATGGGCAGACTCCGGAGGCGATGCGCTCCGGCGCGCAGGGCCGAACGAGTGTACGGCGCGGCGTGGTGCGCGGCCAGGGATCCGGTGCCCGACGCCGGATACCGCCGTCACCCGTGCGCGACCGCGGCTGCTCGGCAGGCATTCGCCGGCGGCACGCGAAGATCGCCCCATGGCGGCGAACGATCTGCACCTCGAGGTGGGCGAGCGCGACGTGCGGGTGAGCAGCGCCGACCGCGTCATCTTCCCCGCGACCGCGACGACCTCCGAGCTCACGAAGGGCGAGATCGCGCAGTACTACGTGGCCGTCGGCGACGGGATCCTGCGTGCGCTGCGCGAGCGCCCGACGACGCTCGAGCGCTGGCCGAAGGGCGTGCACGAGGGCATGGTGCTCTCCACCCGCGAGCGTGGCGGCGGCGACGCGTTCTACCAGAAGCGCGTGCCCAAGGGCGCGCCTGACTACCTCGAGACGGCCGAGATCGTCTTCCCCAGCGGCCGCACCGCCGACGAGATCTGCCCGACCGAGCTCGCGGTCGTCGCCTGGTGCGCACACATGGGGACGATCACGTTCCACCCGTGGCCCGTGCGCCGCGCCGACGTCGACCACCCCGACGAGCTGCGCATCGATCTCGATCCGCAGCCCGGCACCGACTTCTCCGACGCCGTCCGGATCGCTGCGGAGGCGCGCACCCTGCTCGCCGAGCTCGGCTACCGCGGCTTCCCGAAGACGAGCGGAGGCCGCGGCATCCATATCTACGTCCGCATCCGGCCGGAGTGGACCTTCACCGACGTGCGCCACGCCGCGATCGCGTTCGGCCGCGAGCTCGAGCGCCGGCGCCCGGGCGAGGTGACCACGAAGTGGTGGAAGGAGGAGCGCGGCGAGACGATCTTCATCGACTACAACCAGAACGCCCGCGACCGCACGATCGCGTCGGCCTACTCGATCCGCCCGAAGCCCGGGGCGACCGTGTCGACGCCCGTCGAGTGGGACGAGCTGCCGGAGATCACCCCGCAGATGTTCACCGTCGCGACGGTGCCGGCGCGGTTCGCGGAGCGCGGTGACCTGCACGCCGAGATCGACGACGTCGCCCACGACCTCACGCCGCTGCTCGAGATGTACGCGCGCGACGAACAGGGCGACATGCCGTACCCGCCGGACTACCCGAAGATGCCCGGCGAGCCCAAGCGGGTGCAGCCCTCGCGCGACACCGATCGCAAGGCGGCGGGCGACGCCTGACGCGCCGCCCGCACGCCCGCGGGCTCAGGAGACGATCGTGCCGTTCGCGGACATCGTCACCGTGAACGCCGAGAAGCTCGGGATGCCCTCCTCGAGCTTCGTGCTCGGCACGGTCTGGAACACGTAGACGGTGACGGTCACCGGCCGGTCCTTCGCGAGTCGGCTCACCGCCGTCGGCGTCAGCTTCAGCGTCACCGGCAGCTCACCCGCCGCCGATGCGTTGATCGTCGTGGTGCCGAGCACGTTGGTGCGCCGCAGCTGCGCGCCCTGCACCGAGGTCGGCGTCGACGGGTTCTTCGGCGCCTTGGGGTTCTTGGGCGTCTTCGGCGCCTTCGGGCTCTTCGGCTTCGGGGTCTTGGGGCTCTTCGGCTTCGGGCTCTTCGGGCTCTTCGGCTTCGGCGTCTTGGGGCTCTTCGGCTTCGGGCTCTTGGGGCTCTTGGGCTTCGGCGTCTTGGGGCTCTTGGGCTTCGGCACCTTGGGCGCCTTGGGTTTCGGCGTGCGCTGAGCCGTCGGCGTCTTCTGGGGCGCCGGCGTGCGAGGAGCCTTCGGCCGCTTCGGCACGGCGAGCGCCCGACCGACGATGAGCGAGCGCACGTTGCTCACGCTGTTCTTGCACGTGTCATGGCGCACCTTGCGCAGGAGTCCGAGGGCCTGCGCTGCCCGCAGCCGGGTCGCGGGGCTCCCCGAGAGATCGCCGACGAGGCGGTCGACGAGCTTGCTCAGCGCCGGGAGCGCGCCGAGGATCTGCGCATCCGTGCCGTTGCGCAGGAGCCGCGCGTACATCGCGGCGGTTCCGGTGGCCGGTGGCGGCACCACCGCCTTGCCCGAGCTCCCCGCCGATGCGCACACGACGACCTGCGTCGGAGCGGCGGCGACGGACACCGTGAACGGGATCTCGAACGGCACGCGGGCGCTGAGCGCCGCGGGCGCCGGCGTCGGCTGCGGGCCCACCGTCGACGGGGACGGCGTGGGCGTCGGTGCCGCGGTCGGCGTGGGCGTGACCGTCGGCGTCGGCGTCGGCGTCGGTGCCAGCGTGGGCATGACCGTGGGCGTGGGCGTGGCGGACGGCGAGGGCGACGGCGCAGGGTAGGTGATGCCGGGGCAACGGCCGGTGGACGGCGGGCCGCTCACGCGGGTCCAGGTCGCCGATCCGCCGCTCTCCGAGCTGTCGGAGACGCTCCCCTCCGCGGCGTTCTGGCTCGAGAAGCTCACGTTCCAGAACGTCTGGTAGTACGGGCGCTTGCTGTAGCCGGTGCCCTGACCGGAGAGCTCGGTGCCGTCGACGGTGCCGTTCTGGGTCGACGCGCCGAACGTGGCGTCGACGCCCGTTCCGGTGTAGGCACCGGAGGTGCAGTCCAGCGTCGAGATCGTGAACGCCGAGGTGACCGGGGTCGCGTTCGGACCGATCGACGACGTGACCGACCACTCCCCTCGCACGTCGACGGCGGGGCCGGCTGCACTCGCGGTCGTCGGCGCGGCGACGAGCGTGAGCACGGCCGCCGCAAGGGGCAGGAGCGCGGAGCGGGGCGGCATGGCGCGGTCACTTTAGGGACTCTGGCGCCATCCCGCTCTGCGCGGCCGACGTTGGCAGGCCGCCGCAGCTCGGTGCACGGCCCGCTACCGTGCTGAGCATTCCGAACGGCACCCAGGACCAGAGCGGCAGGAGCGGCATCACCCCGGTCGAGCACCTCGGCTCGACGGTCGTCGTCGAAGGCCAGTGGGGGTTCGAGCGCTCCGAGCGCATCCTGATCCTCAACGCCGGCGGCACCGTCGGCATGGGCCCGGATGCCACGGGCGCCCTCGCGCCGCTGCCCGTCGCCGAGCTGATCTCCCACGCGCGCCCGCGTGACGACGCGGGCTTCGGGGTCACCTTCGCCTCGTTCCGCCAGCCGCTCGACTCCTCGCGCATGCGGCCGTCGGACTGGGTGCTCATCGCCGACGCGATCGTCGCGCTGGCGCCCGGCCACACCGGCATCGTGGTGCTGCACGGCACCGACACGCTCGCGTTCACGGCGTCGGCGCTGAGCTTCATGCTCGCGGGCGTCGACCGGCCGATCGTGATCACGGGGGCGCAGCGGCCGATCAGCGAATACCGCTCCGACGCCCCGCAGAACCTGACGACGAGCTGCATGATCGCCTCGCCGCGCACGCACGGCCTGCCCGTGGTGCCGGAGGTGACGGTGTGGTTCTACGACCGCCTGCTGCGCGGCAACCGCACGAGCAAGGTGGACGCCGACTCCTACGACGGCTTCGCCTCCCGCAACGTGCCCGAGCTCGGGCACGCGGGGGTCGCGCTCAAGGTGGACGTGCCCGCGCTGCTGCCGGCCGGCAAGGGCGGGCTGCGGCGGATCTCGGGCGTGTGCCCGGATGTGGCGGCGGTGCGCCTGCACCCCGCGCTCGACGCCGCCACGCTCGAGGCGCAGCTGCTGCGCCCGGGGCTGAGGGGCGCGGTGATCGAGGCGTACGGCTCGGGCAACGGCCCGACCGAGGCCGACTTCCTGGACGTGCTGCGGCGCGCGAACGAGGCGGGCGTCGTGATCGTGATCACCACCCAGTGCGGCGCCGGCACCGTCCGCGAGGGCTACTACGCAGCTGGCGCGGCGCTCTTCGAGACGGGCGCCGTGAGCGGCCTCGATCTCACCTTCGAGAGCGCGATCACCAAACTCATGGTGCTGCTCGACCAGCACCCGCCCGAGCGGGTGCGCGAGCTCATGGGCGAGCCGCTCGCCGGTGAGCTGACGCCGGTCGAGTAGGGCGGCGAGCGTGGTCGGTCAGGTGGCGGCGAACTCGTCGCGGCGCTTGATCAGCAGCCAGCTGTTGCCACGGGTGCGCTGGAGCGCGAAGCCCCCGCGGAGCTGGTCGCCATGCAGCACGAACACCGCGTGGCCGCGCTCGATCGCCTCGGGCCAGGCGACCCGCCCGCCCTGCTCGTAGAGGCCGGCGTCGAGAATCGTGTCGCCCGCGCCCGGGTCGGGAGCCGCCTCCGACTCGCCCGCGAGGCTCGCGAACCGCTTGTCGGCCGGCACCATCGACGGCGCCTTGCTCAGGTTCCAGCGCCGCCAGCCGTCGCCGACCTCCAGCCACAGCGCGACGCCCGGGCGCTCCCCACCGGTCGGCTCGACGACGAACCGGCCGGCCGGCACGCCGCGCACCGCGAACTGCTCGTGCCCCTCGACCTTGACGGGCAGCTGCTCGACCTCGTCGACCCTGGCCGCGGGCGGACCCTCGTCGAGGAACTCCCGAAGCTCCTCGACGGCTGCGGCAGGCCCTTCGGCGTGCACCTGCACCGAGCCGTCGTCCTCGTTGCGGGCCCAGCCGAACAGCCCGAGCGAGCGCGCCCGCTCGACGGTCGCCGCGCGGAGCCCGACGCCCTGGACCGTCCCGCGGACGATCGCGCGCAGCGCCACCTGATCGGAGTCGGCCATGCGCCGCAGCCTACGCGCGCGACGTGACGACATCCGCGACCGATGCGGCGCCGGCCGACGGGGAACGGAGCGGTACCCTCTCGCCCATGGCGACGATCCTCATCACGGGTGCGAGCAGCGGCTTGGGCGAGGAGATGGCCCGCCAGTTCGCGGCGCTCGGCCACGACCTCGCGCTCGCGGCCCGCCGCACCGAGCGCCTCGAGCAGCTGCAGGCGGAGCTGACCGAGACCCACCCGGGCCGGCGCGTGGAGCTGCGGGCACTCGACGTGAACGACGACGCTGCCGTCTTCGAGGTGTTCGACGCGTTCGCCGCCGACTTCGGCACGATCGACCGCGTGATCGTCAACGCCGGCCTCGGCAAGGGCGCGCCGATCGGCACCGGCGGCGAGGCCGCGAACCGCCAGACGGCGATGACGAACTTCGTCGGCGCGCTCACCCAGGCCGAGGCGGCGATGCGGATCTTCCGCGCACAGCGCCGCGGCCACCTCGTGTTCATCTCGTCGATGAGCGCCCTGCGCGGCATGCCGAAGACGGTGACCGTGTACGCCGCCACGAAGGCCGGTGTCGCGCACCTGGCCGAGGGGATCCGCGCGGAGATGCTCACCGCGAAGGACCTCGACATCACCGTCTCGACGATCCTTCCGGGCTACATCCGCTCCGAGATGAACGAGCGCGTGAAGGACACGCCGTTCATGGTGGGCACCGAGCAGGGCGTCCGGGCGATGGTCGCGGCGATCGAGGCGGAGAAGCAGCAGGCGCGCGTGCCGGCCTGGCCGTGGCGGCCGCTCGGCACGCTCATGCGCCACCTGCCGCTCGGCATCGTGCGCCGGATGAGCTGAGTTCCCCGGGGCCCGTCGCTGGGCGGCGGACGCGCTCAGCGGCCCATCGCACCACTAGGCGGCGCGCCCGGACGCCGTTACGCTCCGCACGACGATGACGACCGCACCAGGGATGGGAGGGCTCCCGGAGCGTGAGCTGAACGGATTGCTCGAGCTGCTCGGAGAGGTGCACCACGCCGAGGACGTCGAGTCGTTCCGCACCGGCCTGCTCGACGTCATCCCGCGCGTGCTGCCGTCGCACTGCACGGCCTACAACGAGATCGCGCCCGACGGCTCGCCGCTCGTGGTGATGGTCGACCCGGTGCCCGACGCGGCGGTCCTCGCGAGCTGGGGCGAGTTCTCGTGGCAGAGCCCGCTGATCCAGTGGCACCTGCAGCACCGCGATCCGCGGGCGCAGCGGATCACCGACGTGGCCTCGCACGAGGCGTTCCGCGCGACCGACCTCTATCGCGAGGTGTTCGTGCCGCTCGGCGTCGCGCACCAGATGGCCGTCACCCTGCCCGCGCCGCCGACGCTCCTCATCGGCCTCACGGTCGCGCACCCGAACGACTACACCGATGCCGAGCGCAAGCTCCTGGATCTCGCCCGGCCGCACCTGATCCAGGCCCGCAGCAACGCCGCCGCCCGCCAGCGCGTGCGCGAGGTGCTCGCCGCCGTCGAGCGCGGGCTCGACGATGCTGGCGATGCGATCGTGGTCGCCGACGGCCGCGACCGCATCGAGTTCGCCACCGCCGCCGGGCGCGAGGCGCTCGCGCTGCTCTCCGCCGGCAGCGGACCGGTCGCGAGCGAGGTGCCCGCCGGGCTGCGCGACGCCGGCGGTGAGGGTGGGCGACCGTCGACCGAGCTGACCACGGCCGAGGGCGCGCTCAGCGTGCGGCGGCTCACCACGGGCGACCTCGCCGTGTACGTGTTCGAGCGCCGCGGCACGAGGATCTCTCGAGCGCTGCTCGAGGGGCTGGGGCTCTCGCCGCGCGAGGCCGAGGTGCTCGAGCAGCTCATGGGCGGACAGTCGACCCAGGCGACGGCCGCAGCGCTCGGCATCAGCCCGCGCACCGTGCACAAGCATGCCGAGAACCTCTACGGCAAGCTCGGCGTGCACGACCGCATCGCCGCCGTGAGCGCCGCCTGGGCCGCGCTCGACGCAGGACGATCCCGGTAGCCTGATCGGGGCCGAGCGCGCCCCCGCGTCGGCGGCCTGCTGCATGACGACGTCCTTCGATCCCGCGAGCTTCCGGACGTTCCGGTTCACCACCCGGAGCCTCCAGCCCGACGGCTCCATCAGCCTGTCGTACGCGCTCGGCGACCACACGTTCACCGAGTGCTTCCGGATCCCGGTCCCCAGCGGCGGCCTCACCGACCTCGCCCGCTTCGACGGCATTCTCGACCTGCTCCACTGGTGTGCGGGCGTGAGCTACTTCAAGACGGCCGCTCCGCCAGCGGTCGCGTTCAGCGGCCCGGCCCCGGGCCCCGCCGCAGCCGCACTGCTCGACGCGCTCTACTCCGAGGGGCTCGGCGAGTTCGCGGTCGTCAACGCGCTGCCCGCGCTGCCGCGCCCGTCGTTCGGCGCCCCCGATCCCGCCGATGCGCCCGCGGCGCCCGCGCCGCGCCCCGTCTCGCGCGTGCTCGTGCCGGTCGGCGGCGGCAAGGACTCGGTCGTCGCCCTCGAGATCGTCCGCCGATCCGGCGTGCCGCTCGAGCTGTTCTCGGTGCGCAACGACGCGGCGATGCAGCGCACGGAGGCCGTCGCCGAGCTCCCGCGCCTGATCGCCACCCGAGAGCTGCCGCTCGCGCAGCTCAAGGAGCTCGCCGCCGCGGGCGCGCTGAACGGCCACATCCCCATCACCGCGATCGTCTCCTGCGTGGCGCTGCTCACCGCCGCCGCGAACGGGTTCGACGCCGTCGCCCTCGCCAACGAGCGCTCGGCCTCGCAGGGCAACCAGGTGTACGACGGGGTGGAGGTCAACCACCAGTTCTCCAAGAGCGCCCGCGCCGAGGCGCTGCTCCGCGCAGCCGTCGCCGAGGCGCTGCCGAGCGTGCAGATCTTCTCGATCCTGCGGCCCGCCTCCGAGCTCGCGATCGGCCGCGCGTTCTCGCGGTTCCCCGCGTACCACCCGGCGTTCACGAGCTGCAACGCGATCTTCCGGCTCGACCCCGAGCTGCGCGCGCAGTCCTGGTGCTGCGACTGCCCCAAGTGCCGGTTCGTGTTCCTGATCCTCGCGCCGTTCCTGGGTCCGGTGGCGCTCGCGGCGATCTTCGGGCGATCGCTGCTCGACGATCCGGCCCAGTACGACGGGTTCCGCCTGCTCACGGCGACGGGCGGCCACAAGCCGTTCGAGTGCGTCGGCGAGGAGGAGGAGTGCCTGGCGGCGATCGAGCTGCTCGCCGACGATCCGCGCTGGGCCGGAGACGAGCACGTGGTGCTGCGTCGCCTCGTCGACGAGGTGCTCGCCGAACGCGGCCGCGACCCGCAGCGCGCCGCCGACGCCCTCACCCTGAGCGACGCGCACGCCGTGCCGCCGAACCTCATCGACGACGTCCGTGCGCTTCTCGGAGCTTGACGGCCGCGCCGTCGCCGTCTGGGGCGGCGGCATCGAGACGCGCTCGTTCGCCCGCCAGCTCGCCGCGCACCTGCCGTCGGCGTCCATCGCCTGGCTGATCGTGGAGGACGACGTCGATGTCGCCACCGTGCGGGAGCAGGAGCCCGAACTCGTCGCCGGCGGCGCGGAGATCGTGCCCGCGAGCCGTGCCGCCGAGCTGGTCGCCGGGGAGGCCGCCGTACTCGTGCGCTCGCCCGGCGTGTCGATCCACCGACCCGAGGTGCTCGCGCTCGTGGCATCCGGCGTGCCGACCGCGACCGCGACCGGCCTGTGGCTCGCCGAGCGCGGCGGCCGGAACGTGATCGGCGTGACGGCGACGAAGGGCAAGAGCACCAGCGCGACGCTCATCGCCCACCTCGCGCGCGCCGCCGGGGCCACCGTGCACCTCGCCGGCAACATCGGCGATCCGGCGCTCGACCTGCTCGGCGCCCCGGAGCGCGAGCTCGTGGTGCTCGAGCTCTCCAGCTACCAGGTGGCCGACCTCGTCTGCGGCCCGCAGACCGCGTTCGCGGCGAACCTCTACCGCGAGCACCTCAACTGGCACCTGACGGAGGAGAACTACGAGCGCGAGAAGCTGCGGCTCCTCGCGCTGCCGGGTGTGGAGCACTGCGTCGTCGGCGCCCGCTCGGCGCCCGTGATGGCGGCGCCGCGCGCCGCCGGGGCCACGCTCACCACCTTCGGCGAGGCGCCCGGCTGGCACGTCACCCCGGCCGGCGTCGCGTTCGGCGACGACGTGCTCGTCCCGGCCGCCGACCTCCCGCTGCCCGGAGCCCACAACGCCCTCAACCTCTGCGGCGCCCTTGCCGCGCTCGACGCCCACGGAGTCGCCCGGCCCGCGTTGCCCGGCGCGCTCCGAGGCTTCGAGCCGCTGCCGCACCGCCTCCAGGTGGTGCACGAGGCCGATGGCACGACGTGGATCGACGACTCGATCTCGACGACCACCGAGTCGGCGATCGTCGCGATCGAGAGCTTCCCGGGGCACCCGGTCGTGCTGCTCGGCGGCGGACAGGACCGTGGTCAGGACTACGCGGCGCTCGGTGCGGTGCTCGCGGCGCGCGGCGCGGCGGTCGTGACGATGCCCGAGACGGGCGACCGCCTGCGCGAGGCCGCGCTCGCGGCCGGCGTCCCCGCGGCCCAGGTCGTGAGCGCGCCGGATCTCCCGTCGGCGGTGCGGGCTGCGCGCGAGCTCGCCGCGCCCGATGCCGTCGTCCTGCTGAGCCCGGCCGCGCCCAGCTACCACGCGTACCGCGATTTCAAGGCGCGCGGCGAGCACTTCCGCGCCCTCGCGCGCGCCGAGGCCTGAGCGTCGGCCGCAGCGCCGCACGTCCCGCGCGACCGTCACCGATGCGTGAACTGGTGATCCCGCCCCCTCGTGCGGGCGTAAGGTCGGCAGATGACGGTCACGCGCACGATCCCCGAGCGCATCCTCGTCGCCGGAGCCACCGGCGCGATCGGGAGCCAGCTCACGCCGATGCTGCTGCCGGGCGGCGCACCGGTCCGTGCGCTCGTCCGCGAGCCGTCCCGCGCCGACCTGCCCGCCGACGTGGAGCTCAGCAAGGGCGACCTGTTCGCCGGCGAGGGGCTCGAGCGCGCGATGCAGGGCGTGGAGGTGGCGTACTACCTCGTTCACGCCATGGGCCGTGGCAACACCGGTGACTTCGAGGCGATGGACCGCCGCGGCGCCCTTGCCTTCGGGCAGGCCGCCCGGGCCGCGGGCGTGCGCCGGATCGTCTACCTCGGCGGTCTGGACGGTGACCGGGCCTCCGAGTCGCACCACCTGCGCAGCCGCGCCGAGGTGGCCGAGATCCTCGAGCCGTTCGTCCCCGAGTTCGTGCATGCGCGGGCGGCGATGGTCGTCGGCGCGGAGAGCCAGTCGTTCGTGATCCTCCGCAACCTCGTGAGGCGCCTGCCGATCATGGTGGCGCCCGCGTGGGTGAACACGCGCAGCCAGCCGATCGCCGAACGCGACGTGGTCCAGGCGTTGCGGGCGCTCGGGGAGCTCGACGGCGTGACGGGCGAGGTGCAGCTCGGGGGCGCCGACGTGCATCCCTACCGCGAGCTGATCCAGATCACCGCCGACGTGATGGGCCGCCACCGCCCGCCGATGCTGCCCGTGCCGTTCATGACCCCGCGGCTGTCGTCGCTGTGGGTGAGCCTGTTCGGCGGCGTGGAGTACCCGCTCGTGCGGCCGCTCGTCGAGGGACTGCGGGCCGAGATGGTCGTCACGAAGCGCCCACCGTGCGGCGTGAACGACCACCCGCTCTGCTTCGAGCAGGCCGTGCGCGCGGCCGTCGCCGAGCGCGACGACGCCTGACCGACTCCGAGCGCACAAGGCCTGGAGACTCGCGAGTCTCCAGGCGCTAGGCTGGGCCGCATGCTCGGGGCACGACACGCGGTGCGGCTGGCGGCGGAGGCCGATCAGCCGGGGCTCGTCGCCATGCTCTCGCGGGCGTTCGCCGACGATCCGCTGCTGTGCTGGGCCTACGACCGGCCGCGGCCCCGGGCCGCCGCCTCCGATCGCTTCTTTCGATTCCGCACGGACGCGCTGCTCGGCCAGGGCGTCACGTGGACCACGCCGGATCTCTCCGGCGCCGCGGCCTGGGCCCTGCCGGGGCAGTGGGCGGTGCCGCTCCGGCAGGAGGCCCGATTCGCCGCCTCCGTGATCCCGGCGGTGCGCCGACCGATCACGAAGGCGATCGCGATGGCCGGGATCGAGGCCAAGCACCCCGAGGCGCCGCACCTCTACCTCTCGCTGCTCGGCGTCGACCCCCGCCGGCAGGGCGAGGGTCTCGGCACGGCGCTCCTCGCACCCGGCCTCGAGCTCTGCGACGAGGAGCGCTGGCCCGCGTACCTGGAGACCGAGACCCAGCGCAACGCCGACTTCTACGGCCGCATGGGCTTCGCGATCGTCGACCGCTTCGACCTCCCGAAGGGCGGCCCCACGATCTGGCGGATGTGGCGGGAACCGCACTAGCGTCGGCGGCATGGCGCCGACGATCACCGCGACCCTCTTCACCGACCCGGGCTGCCCGTGGGGCTACTCGGCGAACCCGGATCTGACGGCGCTCAAGTGGCGGTACGGCGCGCAGCTCGACTGGCGCTACGTGATGATCGGGCTCGCCGAGGACCCGGCGCGGTACGTGGAGGCGGGCTACACGCCAGTGCGCATGGCGCAGGGATACCGCACCTTCCGCCGCCGGTTCGGGATGCCGTTCGCGTGGGCGCCGCGCGAGCGGGTGCTCGCCACGGGCCGGGCGTGCCGCGCCGTCGTCGCCGTGCGCCACCAGTCGCCCGCGCAGGAGTGGGCGGCGATCCGGGCGCTGCAGTGGGCGTGGTTCACCACCCCCGACCTGATGGACGAGGACGAGGCGATCGGCCGTGCGCTGGCGCTCGTCGACGGG
The DNA here is from genome assembly GCA_036946195.1 of Patulibacter minatonensis. Taxonomy (GTDB): domain Bacteria; phylum Actinomycetota; class Thermoleophilia; order Solirubrobacterales; family Solirubrobacteraceae; genus JAGIBJ01. The sequence continues at coordinate 88,506 of JAQIJQ010000001.1, forward strand.
CTCGACGTCGCCGCGGTGCTGGGGGCGCTCGACGACCCGCAGATCGAGGCGGCCTACCAGGAGGACCGTGCACTCACCCGCAGCGCCGAGGGTGGGGCGACCCACTTCCAGGGCAAGAGCGCGAACACCGATGGCGCCGAGCGCTACACCGCTCCGAGCGTGTTGCTGAGCAGCGTCGACGGCGTGACGCTCGAGGTCGGCGGCTTCCAGTCGCTCGCGGTGTACGACGCGGCGGTCGCGAACCTCGATCGCACGCTCGAGCGCCGTCCGGCCGCCACCTCGGCGGCCGAGGTGCTCGCGGCGTTCCCGGCCGGCGTCACCACGCAGGAGGTGGCGCAGGTGCTGACCGACGGCCTCGACGAGGTGCAGCGGGACGCTGCCGAGGACGAGCTCCTCACCCTCGTCGCGGCGGGCCGGGCACGCCGCCTCCCGCTCGGAGACGACGCGCTCTGGCGGCCCGTCGGCTAGGTCGTGCGCCGACCGGGGTGCCCGCGGCGGGGCTACGGCGTGGTCGGGGCTGCGCCGTCGCCGTTCGGCGGAGTCGGCGGAGCCGCCTCGCCCTTCGGCGGAGTCGGGCGGGCATCCTCGAGGGCCTGCTTGACCTTGTCGGCGTCGAGCCCGAGCTCCTTGGCGAGCGCTTCGGCGAGCTTGTCGCGGCGCTCGCCCGGGGCGGGCCGCGTGCCCGGTGTGGTGGGCTTCACGCCGTCGGCCGGCTTGGCCGGGCGCAGCGACTCGCGCACCTTCTGCAGCGCGGTCTTGAGCTTGTCCTCGCTCACTCCGAGCGTCTTCGCGACGGCCGCGGTATCGAGGCGTGGGCCGCCGTGGCCGCGCCGCCCGCCGGGGCCGCCCGGGCCGCCGAAGCCGCGGCCCGGCCCGGGGCCGCCCTCGCGTGACGCGGTGATCTTGTAGTCCGCGTCGAGCTCGACGTGCACGTTCGTGCCGTCGCTCTTGCGCACCTCCACGTCGAAGCCGGTGGCGCCCGGCTCGCTGCGGATCCCGACGATCGTGGCGCCGGGGTACTTGGCGGTGATGGCATCGCTGAGCTTGTCGGTCACGGAGCTCGTGATGGCCGTCGGTGCACTGCCGCCAGCAACGGCGTAGGCACCACCGGCGAACGTGAGCAGGGCCGCCGAGGCAACGGCGATGGTTCGCTTCTTGGTCATGCGATCAGCATCGGGCCACTGGGTTAAGCGCAGCTGGGAGGCGCCTGGGAATCGCCTGATCTGCAGCGCTGATGCGCCCGGCGCAGCTCAGCCTGCGCGGGTGAGGTGCCAGCCGTCGCACACCTCGCAGCGGTACGCCTTCGAGCGCGGTCCGGGGCCCGGCGCGTGCATCAGGGCGTGGGAGCGCGCCTCGGCCTCGCTGCCGTAGCGCGCCTTTGCGGCGCAGGTGGCCCGCTGACGCTGCTCGTACTCCGCTGAGCGCGCCACGTGGACCGCGTCGTCGCGGCGCGGGCCGCCGCGACCGGATCGATCACGCGACGGATGGCGACGAGGCATGCCCAGACGCTACCGCCGACGGCGCCCGAGCGCCCCGCGGAGACGAACGGGAGCCCGTTGCGAGCGCGGCGCCCCCGGGATGCGGATCGACTACGTCGATCCGCGTAGTGACGTGCACCCGCGGGCTGGCGGCCCCCGCGCGTGTGCGCGAGAGTGCCGGCCCATGCGCGTTCCCCGCCCGATCCGCTCGCTGCTGCTCGTCGCCCCGGCTGCCCTGCTCGGAGCCGCCCCGGCGCACGCCGCGTACGAGACCGTCCCGCTGCCCGCCGGCATGCCGATCGGCGGCGGATTCGGGATGCACAGCATGGTCGTCTCGCCGACGGGTGACGTGTGGTTCGCCTCCAGCTCCGGATTCGACGACCATCCGGGGATCGCGAAGTACGTGCCGTCGACCGGCACGTTCGCCCGCTACCCGACGCCCGTCGACCCGCGCGGCGCCGGCACCTGGAACAGCGTCACCTCGCTCGCCTGGGAGGGCACGGGCGGCGCGCAGCGGCTCTGGTTCGCCCGCAACGACGGGCTCTACGGCGTCGCGCGCCCCGCGGAGCTGGTCGACGGCTCCGCCAACACCGGCTTCGAGGTCGCCACGACCACGCCGGCCGGTGGCCCGCGCCTCTCGATCGAAGGGCTCGCCGTCGGCCCGAACGGCACGGTGTGGATGGCGCAACGCGGGGCGTACAACGCTGCCAACCCGCCCGGCTTCTACCCCGGCAACCGCCTCGCGAGCACCGGCACCGGGCTCGGCCTGAACAACCTCCCGAATCTCGCGCAGCAGGGCGGTGAGCAGACGCTCGTGAGCCTGCGGTACTCCGCGAGCCCGATGGGTCCCAGCGTCGACGCCGCCGGTGACGTCTGGTTCGGCGAATCCGACGCGGGCAACCCGGGCTGGCGGCTCGCGCGTGCGCGCGGCGCCAGCTACACCGAGTGGTCGCTGCCCTGTGTGCCGCTGCCGCGCTCGTACTGCTCCGGCTCGAGCGCGAGCTCCGGCGGTCCGGACTCGACGGCGATCGCCCCCGACGGCAAGGTCTGGTTCACCATTCCGCTGAACGCCGCGTTCGGGAGCTTCGATCCGCGGACGGAGACGATGACCACCTACCGGCTCGCCGACGTGAGCGCCGGCCTGGGCGGTGCGACGCCGCGAGGGATCCGCACGGCGCCGGACGGCTCGCTGTGGTTCGCGACCACCGGCGGCGGGACGAGGAACGCGGTCGTCAAGGTCGACGCGGCCGGCGCCACCCCGAGCGCAACGGTCTTCCCGACCGTCGACCAGCCGCTCGCCGTCGCCCCGGCGCCGAACGGCGACCTCTGGATCGAGCTGGCGACCGGCAAGCTCGGTCGGCTCACCGTCGCCGGCAGCACGCCGACCCCGACCCCTGGCGCCGGCAGCACGCCGACCCCCGGCGCCACGCCGACGCCGGCCGCGGCCGACGGTCCCGCGCCGGCCGCGCCCTCGACGCCGACTCCGGCCCCTGCGGCGGTGCCGACGCCCACGCCGGTCGCGCTCGCCGGGGCGAGCACGCGCGTCGAGGCCGGAACCTGGAAGGCGACGCCCGACGGCGTGCAGTCCAAGCAGCTCTGCGTCGGGCCGCCGAACGACCGCTGCTCGCTCATCTACCTGCTCGACACGAACGAGTACGTGGCGGGCTTCCCGGGCACGCGCAACGCACGCGCGGCCGCGGCGGCGCCGAAGGGCAAGCGGCGCACCGAACTCGGCCGGCTCAGGCTCACGCTGAAGACCGGTCAGTCCAAGACGGTGACCGTGAAGCTCAGCGCGAAGGCCAAGCGGGCACTGAAGACGCAGCGGCGGCTGAAGGTGCGGCTCACCGTCACGCAGGTGCTCCCGTCCGGCGCGAAGCGGGTGCTGGAGACCCGCAGCTTCACGCTGAAGGGCTAGCCGAGCTTGATCGTCGTCGTCACCGTCGACGATCCGATCTGCACCTTCAGCGTGGCCTTCTTGCCCTTGAGGCGCTTCTTGTAGGTCTTGGCCTTGGCCGAGAGCTTCACCTTCACGGTGGCGCTCTTGCCCTTGGTCACCTTGCTCGAGCCGGTGCCGAGGGTGATCGCCGCCTTGCCCTTCAGGCCGATCGACTTGGGCGAGATGGTGAGCGTGACCTTCGCGGTGCCCGTGGCCCCGGGCGTGATCTTGAACGTGGCCGTCGCGGCGCCCGTCGACACCTTCGGCGTGCCGCTCGTCTTGAGCGTGAACGTCGGCTCGGTGGGGGCGGCCGGACCACCCACGACGGGCGTCGGCGTCGGCGCGGGACCGCCGCCGCCGGGGGCGGGCGTCGGCGTCGGCGCCGGACTCTTCGCGGCGAGGTAGGCGTTCAGGTCGAAGCCGCCGATCGACGGGTAGCTGCCGGTCGCGGAGATCGTCGCGATCGGGCTCGTGAGCGCGCAGAGCGCCGGGCCGTTGGCGGCGAGGTTCGGCGCGCCCGCGATCCGCACGCCGCTCGTGTCGTCCCACGCGACCGTTCGGCCGTCGGGGGAGACCGTCGGGTGCTGGGCCTTCGCCGTCTCCGGGATGTCGACCATGCAGTCGTCGACGTACGCGCCACCGAACGACTCCGTCTTCGCGATGTTGATGAACGCCGGGTCGTCGCTGCCCTGCACGTCCTTCTCGACCTGCGAGACGATCGTCGCGCCGTCGCCTGAGAGGTCGACGGCGTTGTAGATGGCGTTCGGGGCGAACCCGCTGATGTCGAGCCACGGGGTGAAGACGTCGCTGCCGATGCTGTCGGGCGCCTGGAACGCGATCGTGTGCCGGTTGGGGAAACCCGACACCACCACGCGGTCGTTCGGGCCGACCGTCGCATACACGCCGCGGGTGACGCGCAGCGGACCGAGCGCGGGCGACACCACGGTGCTCGACGGCAGCGCGTAGAAGCCGGTCGCGAGCGAGCCGACGGGGTAGCCGTACGTGAACTCGGAGAAGCCGTAGACGATCAGGCCGCCGCCCGCGGTGAGCGAGAGCCCGAGCGGGTACGCCGCGCTGGCGCCGCTCGGCTTGTTCGCGAGCGGGCCCTGGTAGCTGAGCACGCCCTGCGGGTCCCAGATCTTGAAGCGCGACAGCGTGGCGATCTTGCCCGCTTCGAGCTCCACGCCGACGATCCAGCCTGCATCGTTCTGGGCGACGGCGGTCCAGTCGCCCTCACCGCCGGAGAGGCGCGTCTTGCTCGAACCGTCGAGGTTCGCGACCCACACCTCCTTGCCGTCGAGGTACGCGATGCTCGAGGCGGCAGACGCGGCCGTCGCGGAGCCGAGCAGGGAGGTGGCGATCAGGGCAGCGCCGACGAGCGTGCCGCGACGCGAGAGGGAGCGGGCGGGCATGCCGCCAGCCTGACGCGCGCGGGGCTGCGTGGCAAGCGTTCCGGGCCCCGGCCGCGACCGGAGTCGGGTGCCGGCGGTATCTGCCGGCGCCTAGCGTTTGACCTTCAGCCCGCTCGACAGCTCCGTCATGCGGTTCGAACCGTCCTTCGCCTGGCTGCTGACCTGCACCCGCAGGGTGCGGCCGAGGTCCCTGCGGGCGACCTTGTACCGCACCGCGGTCGCGCCCTTGATCGGCTCGCCGCCGCGCGTCCACTGGATGCGCGTGGAGATCCGCCCGGTGCCCTGCATGAGCGACGCCGTCAGGCGGGTGCCGAGCCTCACCTTCCCGCGCGGGTGCGTGATGCGCGGGCGCAGGCCGGGCAGCGGAACCGGCGTCGCGACCGGCGTCGGATCGGGCACGACGACGGGCGTAGGGGCCGGCGTCGGCAGCGGCGTCGGCGGAAGGATGGGCCCGAGGGTCGTCGTGTAGCTGATCGGGATCGGCACGCCCTGGCTCGTGACGCCCGTGATGACCACGTCGATGCGGTGCGAGCCCGTCCGCAGCGCGCTGCGGTTCAGGGCGGGAGACCAGGCGAGCGTGCGGCCGGTGCCGTAGCCGGTGCCGAGGTCGGTCGGCGCGCCGGCGGCGACCGGCTGGCCGTCGAGGCTCATGGTCACCTGCGCGGCGCCGAGGTCCACCGGTTGGCCGGTGCCGCCGACGGAGATCGACCACGTCGTCGGGAGCCACGCCGGGGGCAGCGCGCCGGCCGGCGGCCACGGCACCTGCGTGTTCGCGGCGACGGGCACGGTCGGCATGCCCAAGACGGTGAGCGCGTTCGTGTTCGGGGTCGAGCCGCTCGCGAACGCGGTCGCCGCGGGGTTGAGCACCCAACGCCGGTGCCCGAGCGAGCTCACGCCCTCGTCGTCCACGTACAGGCGGATCGCGCCGGCACCGGATGCCGCGAGGGCGAGGTTGCTCGTGCTCGCGGCGCTTGCGCCCTCCTGCGTCCAGCAGCTCCACGTGTTCGGCGGCTGGTGGCTGAGATCGTTGTTCGCGCGCATGAGCGTCGCGGCCACGAGCGCCCTGCGGTTGAGATCCGGGTCGGCGGCCAGGCTCACCGGCGCCAGCCCAGCGACCTGCCGGAACCCGTTCGCCGCGCGCACCGTCGCATCGAGCGACTCCTGGGACTCGGTGCCGGCGGTGCAGGTCTGCGCGTTGCCGGTCCAGCCGGTGGGGACGGCCTGCGCCTGCGTCACCACGGCCGCAGCGGCGGTCGCCTCGGGCTCGGTCGCAGCGCCGGCCGGAGCGGCGTGCGCGAACGCGGCCACGGTCGCACACGCAAGGAGCGTGCAGGCGCTCGCCCGGCCTGCGGAATGCGTGCAGCGCTCGCCGACGGAGCGGTCGGGCCTTCCCCCCATAGGCCGACTATCGGCAATCGGCCGGACGGACTGGAGCCGGCTGGGGTGGGCAAGGTTTCGCAGAACGTCACCAGTCGCCGCGGACCGGACTGCGAGGATGCGCGCGATGCCCTGCACGACGCCGTTTCGCGTAGCCCTCGGAGCGCTGCTGACGGTGCTCACGCTGGGCGCCCTCGCGGCCTGCGGCGACCGACCGCAGCCCGACGCCTCGCGCCCCGAGCTGCCGTTCCCGCCCCGCGCATTCGAACCGCCCTCGACGGCGCGACGCGACGGGCACGACGAGCCCGCCGGCCGGGTGGTGCGCATCGGCGGCGCCCCGGAGGGCATCGCCGTGGATCCGCGCACCGGCGCGGTGGGCGTGGCCGTCGGCGGCCCTCGCCACACGTTCGCGATCCTGGCTCCCGACACCCTCGCGGTCCGGCGCACCCTCGCGCTCGGCGCCGACGCCCGCCACGTGCAGGCCGGCGACGCCGGCTTCCTCGTTCCGCTCGAGCCGATCGATCGACTCGCCATCGTGCCGGGCGGCGGAGCGGCGGTCCGCACGGTGCAGGTCGGCGACGAGCCGCACGACGCCGCGCAGGTGGGCGCGGACATCGTCGTCACCGACGAGTTCGGCGAAGCGGTGTCGGTCGTTCGCGGCGGGCGACGGCGAGCCACGGTGGCGGTCGATGTGCAGCCAGGTGGCGTCGCCGCGGTGTCGACGCACCAGGCCGCGGTCGTGAGCGTCCGGGCGAACACGATCGCAGTGCTCGATCTGCGCACGCTCGCGGTCGGGCCGTCACAGAACGCGGGCTACGGCCCCTCGCACGTGGTGGCCCTCCCCGACGGCCGCGCGTTCGTCGCCGACACGCGCGGCGACGCGGTGCTCGAGTACGCCACCCGCCCGCGACTGAAGGCGCTGCGCCGGCTCGGTGGCGTGGGTGCGCCATACGGCCTCGCCGTCGACGCCCGGCGCGGACGGCTGTGGGTGACCGACGTACGCGGCGGGCGCCTGCTGCTCGTCGACGTCCGACGGGCCGGGGCGCCACGCGTGATCAGGCGGTGGACCGCCGTCGACCAGCCGAACAGCGTGGCCGTGGCGCCGTCGACGGGCGCGGCCTACGTGGCCGGGGCGCGCGGCGGGCTCGTGCAGCGCATCGCCACGGACGGCGCAGGCGACTAGCCGGGCTTGCGGCGGTTGCCGATGACGATGCGCGGTGCGAGCACCGGCACGCCGATCGGCCCACGGAACCAGCCGAGACGGACGCGGATCTCCGCGTTCTCCGGCAATGCGTTGGTGATTCGAGGTGCAGCGAACATGACTCTGGGGGGCTTCTCGGCTGATGGGGCCTTGCCCTCCGGGTATCGGTCGCATGTCCAGAGGATTCAGTGCGTCCACGCCGGTCAGCCCGCTCGCATACCCGTCGGCCAGCGCCGACCAAGGGCGCTCGGCCGCGCCCGGCCCGCCCGATCGTCCACCCGTCCGCAGCACACTCAAGCAATCCGGTCCGCAGCCGAGCACCCCGAGGGCCGGCCTCGCCGCCGGCCCATGTCCCACTCCGTCAGGAACCTCCGATGCTGCTCACCCGCTCCGAGCGTCTGATCGCCACGGCCCGCCTGCTGCCCTCCGCCCCCATCATCGGGATGGTGGTCGTCCTCAGCGCCCTCGGTCTCGGCCCCACCACCGCGCCCTCCGTCGGCGCGGCGCGGTAGCAGCGTCTCGCACGCACGCTGAGCCACCCGGACGCCTCGATGGGGCAGAGCCCCACCTGCGTCTCCGCGCGGCCCATCGCACGCACGATCCACCACTCCCGCACCACGCCGGCGCGGCGGGGGTACCAGCGTCTCGCACGCACGCTGAGCCACCCGGACGCCTCGATGGGGCAGAGCCCCACCTGCGTCTCCGCGCGGCCCATCGCACGCACGATCCACCACTCCCGCACCACGCCGGCGCGGCGGGGGTAGCAGCGTCTCGCACGCACGCTGAGCCACCCGGACGCCTCGATGGGGCAGAGCCCCACCTGCGTCTCCGCGCGGCCCATCGCACGCACGATCCACCACTCCCGCACCACGCCGGCGGCGCGGTGACGCACTAGCTCGGTGCCGGCAGACGCGACGGCCGCGAGAGCCACGCCACGAGCTGCTCGTACACCGCCGGGTGGTCGAGCAGGTCGAAGTGCGTCAGCCCATGCAACGTGGCGCCGTTGTCGACCTCGAACGGCACATGGTGCCCCTTCCCCGTTCCGGACGCACTCGGCGTGCGCACCAGCAGATCGCCGAGCAGATGCCCGACCCTGCCCGGCGTGAGCGTCGCACTCACCCAGCAGTACTCGGCGTGGGGGAGGAACGGCACCTCGGCCGCGCGTCGGCGGACCAGCTCGTCGGGGTCGAGGTCGAGCCAGTCCTCCTCCGTCGCCGAACCGAACCGAAGATCCTTGATGCCCGAGCTGCGCAGCCGCAGCAGCCGCGAGAACGCCTTCGTCTCCGCGGTCTGGCCGAGTGCCCAGTCGAGCAGGTGCACACCCTGCTCCAGGTCGGCGCCGTGATGCGGTGTGCCGAGGCAGACGATGTGGCGGACCAACCCGGTCCAGCGCTCGTCGCGGTCCTGCCAGGCGGCGCTGCGGGCGACGAGCCCACCCATCGAGTGGCCGATGAGCGTGACGTCGGTGACGGGCACCGGCCAGTGCTCGACGATCCCGCGCAGCAGCACGGCGAGATCGCGCGCGTTGTCGGAGATGTGTCGCCCGCTGTTGAATCGGATGAGCAGCGGCGTGAGACCGAGATCCGCCTGCAGCCCGTCCGGGAACGGCGTGTGCCGCGGGCGGTCGCCGAGCTTCGGCAAACCGCGCCACGCGTGCTCGGTCTCGCACAGGCCATGCAGGAAGACCGCAAGCCGAGGCGTTGCGCCCGGGTAGGCGACGGCGAGCGCAACGGCCTTCGGGTGTTCGCCCGCCCCCACCTCGGCACCCGACGGCTCGGGTGCACCGTCCCCGGCAGGGAGGTCGGCGAAGGCGCGCGTCGGGATGACGGCCCGGCCGCCGACCCGCAGCGAGAGCGGGGTCGCCAAGGCGCTGCCGCGCTCATCGAGCAGATCGCCGACGAAGCCGTGGAGCGCGCCGAGCGCGACCGCATCGCCGATGCCGTCGCCGAGCGCCGGTGCATCGACGGGAACGTTGCGGGCCGCGAGCTTGCCCGCCTGCGTGAACGTCGCCTTCAGGCCCACCCGCACGGAGCCGTAGGTGAACCCCGCGATCGCATCGTGGATCGCCTGGACCGGCCGGGCCGCGCGACCGGTCGCCGCGAACGCCCGCTTGGCGATCGCCTGGTGGGTCTCCTCGGCGACGCCGCCGGTGGCCTCGGCCGCCTCGCCGAGCAGCTCGGCGATGGCCTCGATGTCGGTAGGACGCATCGCCCCACCGACGGTACCGGCCGCCACCCCACACGCGGGGGTGGCATTGCGCACAAGCGCGGTCGCCGGCGATGCCTAAGGTGCGGCGGGCGCCAGCGGCGGCGTGCTCGCCTCGATCGCGGGCCAGCCCGAGTCGGCCTCGCGGATCGCGTGCTCGGCGGCAGCGCCCCCGTTCACCCCGAACAGTCGCTTCGCCCACAGCAGGTAGACGACGACCGCGAGGTTGATCACCAGCGCGATCACCTTGAACGGCGTGGCGTGCTCCGCCAGCTCGTAGATCTCGAGCGGGAGCAGCGATGCGGTGACGAGCAGCGTGAGGTACTCGGCCCACCGCGCGCCGATCCACAGCCCCACCGCCTCGAGGCCCTCCACGAAGGCGTAGAGCAGGGCGATCGCGGCGAAGAGGTGCAGGCGGTCGGTGCTGAGGGAGAAGATCCGATCGACATCGTGCTGTATGCCCGTCGTCGCGGTGCCGCCGCCCGTCGTGCCGGCGAGGTCGGTCACCACCTTGAGCACCTTGTCGTGCAGCTGCGCGCGATTGGCTGAGAAGAGCAGGATCGCGAGCGCGATGATCCCGAAGGCGACCATGTGCAGGCCGCGGTTGACGGCGATGAGCCGCAGCACCACCTTGTCGCGAAGCGGGCGGCCGCGCAACGGCAGCTGGACCGACTCGCGGGCAGGCGGGAACTCGTCCGTCGGGTGCTCGGGGATCGGAAGCGGCACCCAGGCGTCGCACCGCACGCAGCGGTGCCAGCGGACGCCCTCGTGCTCACGCGCGATCGCCGCATCCTCCGGGCGCAGCTCGCGGGCCTCGGTTCCGAGGAGCTGGTGGCCGCCGACGCCGCAGGCCAGCAGCTCCCAATGGAACCGGGGCACGAAGCGACGGGGCTTCACGAGGGCGCCAGGAGCGAGACGGTGCGATCGGCGGGACACGCCGCACAACCTACGCCGCGCCCCGGAGCGTTGCCAGCCGGCTGAGCACGGCGATGCCCCCGGGCGGGCCCGATTCGGCCACCGGCGATGTGTGACGAGCGCACGCTCGATACGGTGTGCGGCGTGAGCACCCCGATCTTCCGTCTCGTCTGCCGCTCGGCCGCCCTCGACGACGCCCCGGAGGGCTGGGCGAGCGACCTCCTCACCGACGGCGAGCTCACGCTCCTCATCGATGCCGGCGGGATCGACGCCGTCAACCAGGCCGCGCACGCCGTCGGCGAGCTCACGGTGTCGGTCATCCGGAACGAGGCCACGGCCGCCGAGCAGGAGTCGACCGTGCAGTCGCACGCCGCCTCGCTCCCGCTGATCTGGATCGCCCCCGAGTTCTCGGACGCCGCCCGCGCATGGGCCCGCGACCGTGGTCCGATGACGCTCCTCGTCGACACCGACGCTCCGCTCTCCGAGGAGGAGCGCGGCCGCCTCACGCGGTTCGTCTCGATCCTCGGTCGCCAGACCGACTAGGACTCGGCCGCCACGCCCCGCGGTCGGCCGGGCGGTGTCCCGGAATGTTCACCCGTTCGCGGGCGGAGGTCCTAGCCTGCTCGGCGGGGCGAGCCACCGACGGCCCGCGCCGACGACCCGTATCGAGAGAGGACGCGACATGCCTGCCAAGGGACACGCCCAGTGGAACGGCGATCTGAAGGGCGGCAGCGGCACGTTCACCGCTGGCGACAGCATCAAGGGTGACTTCTCGTTCAAGTCCCGCTTCGAGGACGGCCCGGGCGCGAACCCGGAGCAGCTGATCGCCGGCGCGCACGCGGCCTGCTTCTCGATGGCGTTCTCCAACGCGCTTTCCGAGGCCGGTCACGTGCCGACGTCCGTCGACACCGATGCCGTCGTCACCCTCCGCCTGACCGACGACGGCCCGGCGATCACGAAGATCGCGCTCACCACCGTCGGCGTGGTCCCGGGCATCGACGACGCGCAGTTCCAGGAGATCGCCGCCGCCGCCAAGGCTGGCTGCCCCGTGAGCAAGGCGCTCGCCGGCGTCGGCGAGATCACCCTCGAGGCGACGCTCCAGGGCTAGCCGCCCGGATTCGGGCTGCCGCTGGGCTCAGGCGCCGCGAGGCCCCGCGGCCCAGCGCGCACCGTCGAGGTCGTCGTAGGCCGTGGTCGTGGCCCGACCGTCGTCGACGAGCGCGCGCAGGTGCGCCCACAGCGAGCCGCGTGCGATCGGAAGACGCCGCGGCTCGACATCGTCGTAGACCGATGACAGCAGCTCATCGACCGTCACCGGCCTGGCCGCGGCCTGCAGTGCGGCGGCGATCTTCTCGCCGCGCGCGAGCCGGTGGTCGATGATCGCCTGCACCGCCACCGCGGGCTCGTCGAAGAGCTGCCCATGGCCCGGAGCGAGCTGCGCCGGGGCGAGTTCGAGCACGCGCCGGAGCTGGCGCAGGTACGCGGCCAGGTCGCCGTCGGGCGGGAAGATCACGACCGTGCTGCCGTGCATCACGTGGTCGCCCGTGAAGAGCACCCGGCCGGTCGCGACGTCGCCCGGCGCCTCGAGCAGCAGGCACAGGTGGTCGCTCGCATGGCCGGGTGTGTGGAGGACCGTGAGCGGCGCGCCGGGGATCTCGACGGTGTCGCCGTCGGCGAGTCGGCCGTCGATCTCCAGGCCGTTCCTGGCTGCGTACGCGAGCACCGGGGCGCCCGTGCGTTGCGCGAGCCCCGCGGCGCCTGGCCAGTGGTCGGGATGCGTGTGGGTGACGAGGATCCAGCGGATCGTGCCCGCGCCGGCGGCCGCGACGGCGTCGAGGTGGGCGGGGTCGTCGGGCCCGGGATCGATCACCGCGAGCGCCTCGCCGGCGCGCCCGACGAGGTACGTGTTCGTGCCCGGCCCGGTCATCACGCTCGGGTTCGGCGCGAGGATCCGGCGGACGGTGGGCGAGAGCACGTCGACGCGCCCCGCCGGGCCGAGGGGGACGTCGATCATGCGGTGCCGTCTGCGGTGCGCGCCGCCTCGTCGAGGTCGCCGGGCGTCCAGCGGGGGATGTCGCCGAGGGCGTCGGCGGCGCGGACGGCCTCGTCGACCGACCCGTGCGGCGCGAGCCAGTGGAGCGCGCCGAGCGTGGGCGGGAGCATCGGCAGGTCGCCTGCGGCGTGCTGCGCGATCGCGTCGGCCGGCGCGACCCAGCCGGCGGCGACGATCTCGGTGCCGTCGGGGTCGACGGGCGCGCTCGCGGGCACGGGCGCGAGGTAGAAGCGGGTGTCGTAGCGGCGCGACTGGCCGGGCGGCGTCACCCAATGGGCGACGAACCGCAGGAGGTCGAGCCGCAGGAACAGGCCCTCGTCGGCGAGTACGTCGGCCAGAGCGCGCTGGCCGAGCTCCACGGCCCGGCGGGCCGTCGCGACCCGCAGCACCCGTTCGACGGAATCGTGGGCCCAGGTGCCGTCGTCGGTCGAGGCGACCAGCAGGCCGATCTCCTCGAACGTCTCACGGATCGCGGCGATCCATGGCGCGGCACCGCCGGCGAGGAAGTCGGCCGCGCGGCGGTCGTCGTCGGCGGCGCCGGGCGGGAACGCGCAGCGCGCGATCAGCGCCGGGTCGGCGTCGCGCTCGTCGACCGCGCCGCCCGGGAACAGCGCGAGCCCGGCCACCCACGTCGACCGGTGGTTGCGCCGCAGCAGGCACACCTCCAGCCCTCCCCTGCCGGGGGCGTCGCGCACCGGCATGAGCGTCGCCGCCGGCAGGATCGGCACGCCGGCGGGCGGGTCGGTGGAGGGGGACGCCATCGCCCACCCCACGCTATCGGGGGCGGTCAGTGCTCGCCGAGGGCGCGGGCGATCAGGGCGTCGGTGTCGGTCCCGGCGGGCAGCGTGCCGTACACGCGGCCGCGCCCGTCGTCGAGCCGGCCGGCGCAGAACGCATCGGCGACGGCGGGCGGGGCGTGGCGGACGAGCTGGCTGCCCTGGAAGGCGAGCGCGAGGTCCTCCACGAGCCGGCGCGCGCCGAACTGCGCGGCGAGCTCGAACTCCGCGGGCGAGGCGGCGGCGGACGCATCGAGCAGGGAGCCGCAGCGCGCGAGCGTGGCGTCGAGGTGGGCGTCGAACCGTCGGTCGGCGCCGCGAGCCAGCTCGCACTCGGCGAGGAACGCGGGGAGGGTGTGGGTCTCGCGCGTGATGGCGCGGAGCACGTCGAGCGCGGCGACGTTGCCGGAGCCCTCCCAGATGCCGTTGAGCGGGGCGTCGCGGTAGAGCAGCGGCATGCCCGACTCCTCCACGTACCCGTTCCCGCCGAGGCACTCGAGCGCCTCGGCCACGTGGGCGGCGGCGCGCTTGCTCACCCAGTACTTCTCGATCGCGGTCGCGATCCGGCGCAGGGCGGGGGCCTCCTCGTCGTAGGTGGCGGCCAGGCGCATGGCGGTGGCGGTGGCGGCCTCGGATTCGAGCGCGAGATCGGCGAGCACGTTGCGCATCGCGGGGAGGTCGACGAGGCGCGCGCCGAACGCGCGGCGGTGCGTGGCGTGGTGGATCGCCTCGAGCGTCGCCCGGCGGATCGTGGCGGCGGCGCCGAGCGTGCAGTCCAGGCGAGTGTGGTTGACCATCCGCACGATCGCGGGCACGCCGCGGCCCTCCTCGCCGACGAGCCGAACGCGAGCACCGCGGAACTCCACCTCCGACGATGCGAGCGAGCGGGTGCCGAGCTTGTCCTTGAGCCGCTGGAACTCCATGCCCGCACCCCGCTCGACGAGGAAGCAGCTGGGGGCGTCGCCGTCGTCGGTCGTCTGCGCGAGCACGAGGAACACGTCGCACGGCGGGTAGGAGCAGAACCACTTGTGGCCCCAGAGCTCGTACTCGTCGCCGCCGAGGTGCACGGCGCGCGTGCGGTTGGCGCGCACGTCCGAGCCGCCTTGGCGTTCCGTCATCGCCATGCCGGCGAGGGCGCCCGTGGCCGGGTCCAGGCTCGTGAGGCGTGGCTCCCATTCGGCGGCGAGCTCGGGGGCGCCGTCGCGCAGGGCGGGAACGGCGGCCGAGGTCATCGAGACGGGGCACATCACGCCCGCGTTCACGAGTCCCCACGTCATGAAGCCGGCGGCGCGGGCGACGTGCGCGCCCGGGCCGGGCGCGCGCCATGGGCCGGCGGCGAGGCCGTGCTGGATCGCCGTGTCCAGCAGCCAGTGCCACGACGGGTCGAGCTCCACCTCGTCGATGCGTCGGCCCTGTCGGTCGTGCGTGCGCAGGATCGGTGCGTTGCGCTCCGCGCGGGCGGCGTGCTCGGCCGCCTCGGTGCTGCCGGCGATGGCGGCGAGCCGGTGCAGGTCGTCCTGGGCCCAGCCGGCGCCACCGCGCTGCAGTGCCTCGCGCAGGGGCGTGTCGAGGTCGAGGAAGTTCGCCGGCAGCAGCGGCGGTGGCTGGTTCTCGACGAGCCGCGGCAGGTCGCTCAGGGGCTGCGTCTGGGCAGCGGCGTGCGAGGTTCCCGTGTCGGCCGGGGCCGGGGCGCCGGGGGCGGTCGTGGGGCCGGCGGGCTGGCCGGGGCGGCGGTGCCGCGGGGCAGGAACGTCGGTCGACATACGGGTGGCGGAGATCCAGCAGGGAGCGAAGTGGACGGTCGACGGGACGGTGTCGACGCTGTCCAGGTTTCCGCTCGGGCGTGCCGCGGTCAAGGGTTGGCGGACGCCTGACCGCCGGCCGCCCGCCGGAATCGGGCGTTCACCCGAACGACGTTCGGTTCGTGGCGCGTCGACGCTCGTCTGTCCTCTCGGGGTCGGCGGCCGCGCTCGGGGGTCGGCGCGAGGCGGTGTCAGCCGGCTGCGACGATCACGAACGTGCGGCCGCCGATGTGCACGCGGTCGCCGTGCACCAGCTGCCGCCCGCGGCGGCTGTCGTCCTCACCGTTCACGCGGATCCGCTCGCTCGCGAGGATCTCCTTCGCGTGCGCGCCGTCCTCCGCCAGCCCGGCCAGCTTGAGCAGCTGCCCGAGGCGGATCATCTCGCCACGGATCTGAACCTCGTCGATCACCTGACGGACGGTACTCCGCCGCGCGCCGCAGGGGGCGTGTCGGCGTGCGGTGCCGGGGAGGTCCGGGCGGGCTGACGGTAAGGTCGGCCGGATGCCCGGGCCGATGCACGATCGCTGGCGAGCCGCCGTGCTCTCGGAGGTCGAGCGGGTGCGCGGACTCGTGGCCGCTGACCGGTCGGGCGCGTTGCCTGACGGCTGCGCGCCGCGCGAGGGTGTCGACGCCGTTGCCGCCGCCGTGTTCGCCCAGCTCCATGCGAACTTCTCGCTGCTCGACGGTCGTGAGGAGGGGGAGCTGCGGATGTTCACGCGAACGGCCGCCGTCCTCGCGTGCGATGAGGTTGCTGCCGCTGTCGACGGCGGCGTGCCGGAGCGCACCGGCGGATGCGTCGCGTTCGACGCGGTGGGTCCGGCCGCGGTGGCTTCGCTGCGCGACCTGGCGAGGCGGCTCGCCGCCGACGACGCCGACGCGGAGGTCCTTCGGTTCACGGTCCACCCAGCGCTCGGCCGGATCGACTCCGAGCTGCGGATCATCCTCGTGATGGACCAGGCCTGGATCCCGACCGACGCCATCGTCGAGCGCATCGAGGAGCCTCGCGAGGCGGTGCTCCGGCGCCGTCGCGAGGGCTACGAGCAGCTCGGCGAATCGATCCGTGATCTGGATGGCGACGCCAGCTCGGCCGCTGGCGCGGGCGATGGCGACGGCGCCCCATGGCCGGTCGTCGGCGCAGCCGGGCGCGCTGAGGCTGAACTGCTCCTCGACGCCTACGTCGCCGCCTGGCAGTCTGGCGCCGCCCCGAATCTCGCCGCGTGGGCCGGCCGCGTCGCACCGGCTGACCGCGAAGCCGTCGCCCAGCTCCTCGCCGCCTTTCTCCAGATCGCGCCGACGATCACGCCGACGGGCGAGCGGGCCCGCGAGCTCTCGACGGATCCGCTGGTGGACGAGCTGCTCGCGCTCCCCGGTTGATGAGCGCCTCACGGCGGCTGATCACCAGACGGTCGCCACGTCGTAGCGCGGAATGTCCGCGTCGGCGGTGACGATCGTCTGGCCTTCCACCTGGGCCTGCGCGATGAGGAGCCGGTCGAATGGGTCTCGGTGATGCCACGGCAGCCGTTCGACCTGCTCGGCGTGCATCGCCGTGATCGGCAACGGGGCGAAGTCGAGCCGCGTGAGTGCGCGGGACCAGCCGTCCGGAAGCGTGAGCTTGCCGACGGATCGCTTGATGGCGATCTCCCAGACGCTCACGGCACTCACGGCGACGGGATTCTCGCCGTCCGAGAGCAGCGCGACGGCATCGTCGGACACGGCCTGGCGGTCGCCGAGGAGTAGCCAGACGACGACGTTGGTGTCGAGCAGCAGGCGCACCTATCGATACGCATCGAAGTCGGAGAGCGGGTCATCGAAGCCGGCCTCGATGCTGCCGTCGAGGTCGCCCCAGATGCGACGCCTCCCTGCGGGGCGAGGTGCGCGGACCAGGACGGCGATCGGCTCCTTGCCGCGGCGGATGATCACCTCTTCGCCCGCTTCGACGCGGCGCAGCAGCTTCGAGAGCTGGGTCTTCGCCTCTTGCACGGTCACGTCCATGGCATGAGCGTAGCGGTTGGTCGACCAGGTTGACCAGGTCTGTTCGTCGGACCCGCTTCGCGGGATCTGCCGCGGTTCGGCGGCCCCGCACTTTCGTTGCAATGCGTCGCACACGCGTGACGAATCGGGCGCGAGTCTCAGGGCATGACCCAGGTGCTGATCGAGCAGTTCGATGACGACCGCACGGAGCTTGCACGTCCGTACTGGCGGCCGCTCTTGGAGCTCGTCGGCGATCTCGCGGCGTGGTTCGCATGGCGCGACGACTTCCGGCTGGAGGACGGTCGGGTGGTGCACGAGTATCAGCACCTGCCATCCGGAAAGCCGGTGTTCCTCGGGCTCGACGGGCAGGCGTACGAGTTCCTGCCGTCGGCGGCGCTGGAACTCGCGACGCTGGCGTACAGCCCGATCACCCGCGTGCAGGCCATCGACGAGGCGTTCCTCGGGTACCGGGGCCTGAGGTGCTTGTCGCGCGCCGAGCGCGACGACCTCGAACGCCGCATCGATCTCGCGCTCGATCACGCCGAACAGGGCCGACCGATGTGCGCCGAAACCGCGGCGCGGGAGATGCGGGAGCTCTACGCGGCGGAATACGGCGACCTCACCGGCCCGGTCTCGACGACGAGCCCGCTCAGCATCGTCGCGCGCTCGTAGCCAGCGCGGGCCGTGGCGGCTCGAAGCGACGCTGCGAGTCTTCTCCCCCCGCGCACGCCCCGACCCGCACCGCCCCGTTCGCGCCCGCGGCCTACCCTGGGTGGATGGCCGATGCCCCCTCCGCCGCCGCCCGGTCGGTCACGACACCTGAGGATGTTCAGGCGCTCGTCGACGCGATCCTGGATCCCGCGCGAGCGACGCCCATCGTCGGCGTGACGGCGAAGCCCAGCGCCGAGCAGCCGTTCATCGACGCCGACGCACTGGCCGCGCGCCTCGCCGGCAAGGCCGACGTGTGGGTGCTCACCGACTCCGACCTCACGTGGACGCTCACGGACGCGCTCCCGCAGAAGCTCGACGTGTACGGCGGCGCCGCGCGCGTGTGGAACACCCTCGACGCTGACGACGAGGAGCCGTACCCGAGCGACCACCCGCAGTGGACGATGTTCAACGAAGACGAGGGCGAGAAGGCCGCGGGCCTCATCGCGGAGTACATCGAGCTGACCGGCCCGAACCCGCTCCCCGCGTTCGGCGACCGCACGAAGGCCACCGTCACCAAGGTGTTCCGCGCCGGCGCCGAACTGCTGCTGGAGACCGGCCACCCCGGCTTCGTCTCCATGAGCCACCTCGTGCAGCACGGCGAGGTGTTCCACACCGCCGACGTGCTCCAGGAGCACCAGGAGATCCCCGTGCGCGTGGGCGCCTGGAACACCCAGGCGGGCCGCCTCTCCGTCTCCCTCCGCGAGTTCGCCCCCGACCCGTGGGAGCGCCTCGCCGAGGTGTACCAGGAGGGCGACATCATCGAGGGCGGCGTCACCGGCGTCACCGCGTTCGGTGCCTTCGTCGAGCTGCTCCCCGGGGTCGAAGGGCTCCTCCACAAGAGCAAGATCGCCGACGAGTTCGTCGAGTACGTCGACGACTACGTCCGCGAGGGCGACCGCATCACCGTCGAACTCCTCTCGCTCGACCCGCGCGACCGCAAGGCCGCCGTCAGCCTCCGCGGCCTCCCGCGCAACCCGAAGCCGATCCCGCCGGCATCGATCTTCCCGGGCGGCCCGCCGTGGCTCCCCGACCCCAACGCCGCCCCGGCTGCGGAGCCGTCCGGCGAGCAGGCGCCGGAGCCGGCCGCCGCGCGCGAGCCGCTCGACACGCGCACCGAGGCCGAGCGTGACGCCGACCGCCGCGAGGCCGAGGAGGAGCGCCGCGACGCCCAGGCCCGCGCCGCAGCCCTGCCGCGCGTCGGCTCGAGCGTCCCTGAGCCCGAAGCGCCGTACACGCCCCAGCTCCTCGCACTCGTCGGCCTGATCGCCGACCACGGCGTCGACGGCTCCGAGCTCGCCGCCCCGCTGCGCGACGCCCTCGAGCGGGCCATCGTCACCTTCGACGCCCAGCTCGACGAGGCCGACGACGCCACCGAAGCCGAGCCCGACACCCCCCTCGCCGCCGTGCGGGACGCCGCGCGCGACCTCATCGAGGCGCTTCGCACCGCCGAGACCGACGCCGGGGACGAGGACGTCACCGTCGTCGCCGACGAGATCGCCGCGCCCGACGAGGTCAGCGACGAGCTCCCGGCCGACGGCATCTCCGACGCCGAGCTGACGGCCGAACTCACCGCCGAGATCTCGGCTGACGATGACGCCGAGCCGAGCGCGCCGGCGGCGAACGTCCCTGCGCCGGAGCCCGACACCACGCCCGTCGACGACGGCCAGCTCGACCTCACCGCGGAGCTGTCGTCCGACGGTCCGTCGCAGCCCGGAACCGACGGCGCCGCGGATGAAGCCCGGACCGAGGGCGCGTAGGCCACACGCCGCCATGCGCGTCGCCGTCATCAGCGACACCCACATGCCCAAGGC
The DNA here is from genome assembly GCA_036946195.1 of Patulibacter minatonensis. GTDB lineage: Bacteria > Actinomycetota > Thermoleophilia > Solirubrobacterales > Solirubrobacteraceae > JAGIBJ01. Next base: position 108,154 of record JAQIJQ010000001.1, read on the forward strand.
GGGCCGGGAGCTCCCGGCCCGGTGCGTGGAGCTCTGCCAGGGCGCCGACGTGATCCTGCACGGCGGAGACATCAACGACCTCGGCACCCTCGAGCTGATCCGCTCCTGGGGCAAGCCGGTGCACGCGGTGTGGGGCAACAACTGCACCGAGGAGGTGCGGGCGGAGATCCCGAAACAGCTCGAGGTCGAACTCGGCGGTGTGCGCGTCGGGATGATCCACATCGGAGGCCCCGCTGCTCGCCGGCCCGAGCGCCTCGAGGAGCGCTTCCCCGGCTGCGGACTCGTGATCTTCGGCCACTCGCACGTGCCCGAGCACCACGTCACCGCCGCCGGCACCCACATCCTCAACCCCGGCTCGCCGACCGAACGCCGCCGCGCCCCGCACTGCGCGATGGCAATCGTCGAACTCAGCGCCGGGGCGGTCGCCAGCGTGGAGCTGATCCCGCTCTAGCGACCGGCGGCTCAGCCCCAGCCCGCCATCCGCTCGCCCGGCACCAGCTCCGCTGGGTGCGCTCCGCCGGCGATGCGTCGCGCGAGCGCCTCGCGCGGCAACGGAGCGTCGCTGGCGAGGAAGAGCACGTTCCCCGCGTGGCGGCCGCGCACCACCTCGCGGCCGCCGAACGCGAGCACGTCGCCGAAGCGCGCGCCGAGGATCGTCGCCTGGCGTGCCGCGCCGGCCCACGGCGGCCCGTCGACGGCGTTCAGCAGGTACCGCCCTCCCGGCGCCAGCAACCGGTGCACCTCGTCCGCGTACTCGGGCCCCGCGAGGCCGGCTGGCGTCGTGACGCCCTCGAAGGCATCGCCGAGGACGAGGTCGAACGACGCGTCCTCGAGCTTGCGGCTCACGACGGCCGCGTCGCCCGTCAGCACGGAGAGATGGTCCGAGCGGCGCAGCCGCAGGTGTCGCTCGGCGAGCTTCACGATCGCGCTCGACCGCTCGATCACCACCTGCCTGACCTGCGGCCGGGTGCTCGCGAGGAACCGCGGCAGGCTGAACGCGCCGCCACCGAGGTGCAGCACGCGCGCCGGCTCACCACGCGGCACGAGCACCTCCAGGGCCGCGCCGATCCGCGCGACGTAGTCGAGCTCCAGGTGCTCCGGGTCGGCGAGATCGACGTAGCCGTGCGACAGGCCGTCGATCAGCAGCAGCCGGCCGCCGGCACGGCCGCGGTCGGGGACCAGCTCGATCGTGCCGACGCTGCTCTCGACCCGCACCTGCTCGCCCGTCGACGAACCACCGAACGCGCGACGGGACGAACGCTGCTTGGCCACCGCGCCAGGGTACGTGCTCCGGCCACGCTGGCGCGATCACGGTCCAGCCGCGGGACCACTCCTGCCACCGGCCCGAGCCGAGGGGCGTCATCCACGGACCGTGGATGACGGTGGCGTCGCGGGGCTGCGCCGGGCGGCTACCGTCGGGGCCATGCTCCAGATCGGACGACTCGATGCCGCGGACCCGTTCATCACGAAGGACGGCTCGTCGATCCGAGAGGTGGCGGGCCGCGTGTCGCTGCCGGCCGCCAACCAGTCGCTCGCCGAGGCGACGGTGCCGGCGGGCACGTCGACCGACGCCCACTACCACCATGAGTCCGAGGAGATCTACCACTTCACCGCCGGGGCGGGCCGGCTTCGGCTCGGGGTGGAGGAGGCCGCGGTGCGGGCGGGAGACACCGTCGTGATCCCGCCCGGCGTCGAGCACAAGCTCTGGGCCGACGAGGGCGTCGACCTCGTCCTGCTCTGCTGCTGTGCGCCCGCCTACCGGCACGAGGACACGGTGATCACCGAGCCCGGCGCGTAGGGCGCCGCTCGGCGTCGCGGGGCGCGCGTGGGCTAGAGCGCCTCGCCGTCCCCGTCACCGAACACGCGCGGCTCGCCGCCCCAGAGGCTGATCGAGGTGGTGCCGTCCTCGTTGAGCGGGGCCAGCCACCAGCCGCTCACCTGCCGGATCGCGATCCGGATCACCGGCACCGAGGTGGTCGACGTCACCCCGGCGGCCGTGATCGTCGCGTTCGTGAGGGTGATGTGCGACGAGGTGCGGAAGGTCTCGAGCTGGCGCTCGAGCTCGGCGGGGATGTCACGCGAGCGCAACGGCCCCTCGCCGGAGAGGTACGGCTCGAGGGCCTCGTCGAGCGCAGCCTCACGCGCGCGGAGATCCTCGACCATCTGCACGGGCTCGTTGATCCAGCCCTGCGCGATCTCGTCCCACTCGGCGTCGCTCAGCCCCTCCGGGCGTTCGGCGCGGTCGATCTGCGCGCCGCGGCGCACCTGCATGAGCGACGCCAGCACCTCGGGATCACCGAGCTCACCGATCACGATCATCCCGTTCACCAGCAGGCCGACCTGCTCGTGGAGTCGCTGCTTGGCCATCGCCTGCAGCGCCATGAGGAACTCGTCGGGCACGTCCCGCGCCGCGAGGCGCATCAGGTCACGCTCAGGGCCGGTGAGCGGAGCGTCTTCGTCGTCTGCCATTGCCCCGAGATGCTGTCAGGACGGGGGGACGGCACCGCCACCACCCGCGCAGGCCGGTCGGTCGGCGCACTCGTGGCGTCGGGGCGGTCGGAGCATCGGCGTCGCGGGGCACGCCCGGGGACGCAGGTGCCGCGTCCCGAGCCGCGCGGGCTACTCGTGGAGGTGGATCCGCTCGCCGTGTGCGCCGACGATCATCAGCATCTCGACGGGGCCGTCGACGGCCCCGAACCAGTGCGGCTCCCACGTGCTGAACTCGACGGCCTCGCCGGCCGCGATCTCGTAGTCGCGGTCGCCGAGGAGCAGCCGCAGCCGGCCGCTCAGCACGTACATCCAGTCCTGGCCCTCGTGGACGGGCAGCGGCGGCTCCGGCGGCACGCGCCGCTCGGCGTGCACCACCACCTTGTAGGCCCGCAGCTGGCTCGTCGACTCACGGCGGGTGAGCGGCCACATCGTCAGGCCGTCGGCCGTGTGTGGCACGGGGCGCACGCGCGGATCCTGCACGGGCCGCTGGCCGAGGAGGTCATCGGTGCTCACCCCGAGCGCCGCCGCGAGGGGCGCGAGGTGGTCGAGCGCCAGGCGCCGCTTGCCGGCTTCCAGGCGACTCAGGGTCGACACATCGACGTTCGCGCGCTCGGCGACCTGCTGGAGTGTGAGTCCGCGCTCGGCACGCAGCGAGCGCAGGCGCGCGCGGACGGTCGCCTCCAACGGTGCTGCACCCTCGCCGGTCATCTCCACAGCATGGCGCAACGAGCGACTCCGCGCCCGCCCATTTGCCGGAACAGCAAGAGAGGTTGGCAACTCGGCCCTGCGGTGTCGAGAGTGGAGGCATGGACGCACCTGCACCCCTGGACTGCATCGTGATCGGTGGCGGCGCCGCCGGCCTGAGCGCCGCGCTGACGCTCGGTCGAGCCCGGCGCCGCGTGGCGCTGCTCGACGCCGGCGGCCAGAGCAACCTCGCCGCCGACCACATCGGCGGCCTGCTCGGCTACGACGGCCGGCCCGCCCCGGAGCTCTACGCGCGCGGCCGCCAGGAGATCGCGGCGTACCCGAGCGTCGCGATCCGCGATGGGCTGGCGACCGGCGTCACGGGCGACGCGACCGCCGGGTTCACGGTCGAGCTGGCAGGCGGCGACGCGCTGCAGGGTCGCCGGATCATCCTCGCGCTGGGAGCCGACTACCGCTTCCCCGAGCTGCCTGGGCTCGCCGAGCGGTTCGGCCAGTCGGTCTTCCACTGCCCCTTCTGCCATGGGTGGGAGCACGCGGACGGTGAGCTCGGCGTGCTCGACTCGTCACCGGTGGGCGTGATGCGCGCGCTCATGCTCAGGGCGTGGAGCGACCGGGTGACCCTGTTCACGAACGGCGCGGAGGAGGCCGTGCTCGGTGCGGCGCTGCGCGAGCAGGCAGCGGCTGCCGGGATCACGATCGAACCGCGGCCGATCCTGCGCGGCGAGGGCGACGGCACCGCGCTGAGCCGGCTGGTGGTCGCCGGCGACGGGGGCGAGGAGGCTCGCGCGTGCACCGGGCTGCTGGTTGCGATCACGCTCGAACAGCGCGGTGGCCTCGCCGATTCGCTCGGGGTTGCCCGGCAGGGCGAGGGCTACTGGGCCGGTCAGACCCTCGCGGTCGACGTGATGGGGCAGACGAACGTGCCCGGGGTCTCGGCCTGCGGCGATGCCTCGACGGCGAACCCCTCGGTGTCGGGCGCGATCGCGAGCGGGCAGGTGGCTGCGGCCGGCGTGGTGCACGCGCTGACGATCCCCGCGGCCGCGGCCGCGGCCACGCACGCCTGAGCCGTGTGCCGCGCGGGCCTGAGCCGTCAGCCGCGTTCGCCGAGCACGCGCAGCCAGGCGTCGCCGAGCGCCTCCTGCTCGTCGTCGTCCAGGCGGCCGAGGAACTGCTCGCGCACGCCTCGCAGGTGGGTGCGGCGCGCCGCGCGGAGCACCTCGGCACCGCCCTTCGTGAGTTGGGCGTAGGCGCCGCGCCCATCACCCTCGGCCGCGCACCGCTCCACGAAGCCGAGGTCGACGAGCCGGTCGACCAGGCGCGTCACACCGCTGCGCGTGAGGAGCACGCGTGCGGCGAGGTCGGCCATGCGCACGCGGTGGTCCGGCGCGTCGCCCAGGAACAGCAGCACCTCGTACTGGCTCACGGTGAGGCCGTGGGCGTCGCGCATCTCGGCGTCGAGCACCTGCGTCACGCGCGCGTGCACCCGCAGCATCCCGCGCCACGCGGCGAGCTCCCGCGGGCTGAGCGGGTCTCCGGACGCAGTCGGGTCGGCCTCGCTGGTCATCCGGTCCGACCCTAGCGAGCCGCCGCGCCGACCCATGAGCTGGACGGCCGCCGGAGTACGTCGTCGAGCCAGCCCGTGAGCCGACCCAACGTGAATAGTTGCGCGCGCAACTACCTCGCGCTATGGTTGACCACGCAATTACTTCTGAGGGACCACCGGGAGGGGCCATGAAGCTCGAAGGCATGCACCACATCACGATGATCACCGGTGACGCGCAGCAGAACGTGACGTTCTACGCCGACGTCCTCGGGCTGCGGCTGGTGAAGAAGACGGTGAACTTCGACGCGCCGGAGGCGTACCACCTGTACTTCGGCGACGAGCAGGGCTCGCCCGGCTCGATCCTCACGTGGTTCGAGTTCGCTGGCGCCCCGAAGGGCCGCTCGGGCCCGGGCATGATCCACACGATCCAGCTCGGCGTCGGCGCGGAGGCCGCGCTCGACTTCTGGGAGGAGCGCCTGGGCGCGCGCGGCGTGGAGACGTGGCGTGCCGACCGGTCGCTCAGGTTCACGGACTACGACGGCCTCGGGCTGGAGCTCGTCGTCGCCGACGATGGCAACCCGCCGCTGCGCGCCGAGCACCCCGAGGTGCCGACCGAGCACGCGATCACGGGCGTCGAGGGCGTGCGCGCGTACCTCGGCCGCGGCAAGCACGCCGACCGTCAGCTGCTCACGAACGTGCTCGGCTTCGAGGAGGTCGGAGACCCGCACGTCGGCGAGGTGGAGTACATCCTGCGTGGCGACGAGCGCCACTTCCACTGGGGCTACGACATCCCGCGCGAACGCGGACTGCAGGGCGCGGGCACGGTCCACCACATCGCCTGGCACTCGCTCGACGACGACCACGTCGCCTGGCAGCAGCGCGTCGGCGATGCCGGGATGCACGTGACGCCGGTGATCGACCGCGACTACTTCAACGCGATCTACTTCCGCCAGCAGCAGGGGATCCTCTTCGAGATCGCCACGACGTCGCCCGGGTTCGCCGTCGACGAGGACGCCGCGCACCTCGGCGAGGGGCTTCGCCTGCCGACCCAGCACGAGCACCTGCGTCCGCAGCTCGAGCGCGTGCTCACCCCGCTCGTCAACCCGCGGCAGGGGCGCGCCGGGCTCGATCCCGCGCCCACGACGCCCGCCGCCGCACCGTCGGCGCCTGCCGCCGACGACGAGGCACGGGCATGAGCGGGCTCGCATTCCAGGAGCGGCCGGCCGTGGGCGTCCCGGCCGGCCTCCTCGTCCTCCACCACGGCCGCGGCTCGGACGAGCACGATCTCCTCGGGCTCGCAGACGTGTACGACCCCGATCGCCGCCTCCACGTGGTCACGCCTCGCGCGCCGCTCACGCTTCCCGGGTCGCCGGGCGCGCACTGGTACGTGGTGCCGCGCGTCGGCTACCCGGATCCGGTCACCTTCCACGCGGCGGTCGACGCGCTCGCGGCGTTCCACGACGAGCTCTGGGCCCGCACCGGCATCGATCCCGGACGCACGATCCTCGGCGGCTTCTCCATGGGTGCCGTCATGAGCTACTCGCTCGGGCTGCATCCGGACCGCCCGGCGCCCGCGGGCATCCTCGCCCACTCGGGGTTCATCCCGACGGTCGACGGCTGGACTCCGGATCTTGCCGCCCGCGCCGACCTGCCGGTGCTGATCACGCATGGGCGGCGCGACCCGATCATGGGCATCGACTTCGCCCGAGGCGCCCGCGGGGTGCTCGAGGAGGGCGGCCTCGCGGTGGAGTACGTCGAGAACGACGCGGCCCACCTGATCGACGGCGAGCACGGAGCGGCGGCGGTGCGCTGGATCGCCGAGCGCGTCGCCACGTTCGGCTGAGCGCGGCGCCGTGCCCAACCGTCGGCAACGGCCCCGGGGGTCGTCGGCGACGGCTAGGGTGCTCGGCGACGGGTAGGGTTCCCCGACCCCGCGCCGTCCCAACGCACCTCGGAGATCACCACATGACCACGGCCCAGAACGACTACGCCCCCGAGTGGCTGGCCTGGATCGCGCAGAACCTCATCCGCGGCGTGTCGCGCGAGGACGTCGTCGCGCACATGGTGAACTCCGGCATCAAGACCGCCGTCGCGGAGCGCGCCGCAGATGAGGCCCGGGCCCACCCGTACGTCATCGGCGGCCAGGCGGCGTTCGACGAGATCCTCGCGATCGCGGCGAAGAACAAGGAGATCGCCGAGCAGCGCACCGGGTCGAGCGTCGACCCGGCCGAGAAGCTCGCTGCCGGCGACGCGCCCTCCGCGCTCTAGCCGACGCGCTCGCGCCACACGCCGGGGTCGGCGTACTGCTGCGGCCCGGCCGGCTTCTCGGCGAGCACCTGGAAGATCGAGCTGAAGCCGCTCGTGAACCCGTTGCGGGCGGCGCGCAGGTAGAGCCGCCACACGCGCACGCGCTCCTCGCCGGCGATCCGGATCGCGTTCGGGAGGTCGGCGTCGAGGTTGTCGATCCACGCGTCGAGCGTGCGCACGTACTGCTCCGGGAACCCCTCGGTGTGGAGGACGGAGAAGTCGGTCGCTTCGAGGGCCTCGGTGACGACCGACAGGTGCAGCGGCACCGCGTCCGGGAACACGTAGCGCTCCGAGAACGGCCCCGGCACCGACCCCGGGTGGCGACGACGCGCGATGCCGTGGTTCAGCAGGCGGCCGCCCGGCTTCAGCATCTGGAAGAGCTGGCGGGCGTACAGACCGATCTTCGCCTCGCCGACGTGCTCGACCATGCCGATCGATGCGATCGCGTCGAACTGCTCGCCGCTGAGTTCGCGGTAGTCCATGACGCGGATCTCCACCCGGTCGGCGACGCCCTCGCGCTCGGCCCGCTCGCGAGCGCCCTTCGCCTGCTCCGGCGAGAGGGTGATGCCGACGGCGTGCACCCCGTGCTCCTTGGCGGCGTGCACGACGAAGGCACCCCACCCGCAGCCCACGTCGAGCACGCGCTGGCCCGGTGCCAGGCCCAGCTTGCGCGCGATCATCTCCCGCTTGTTCCACTGGGCCTGCTCGAGCGTGTCGTCCGGGCCCGCGAAGTACGCGCAGGAGTAGGTCATCGAGTCGTCGAGCAGCTGCTCGTAGAACTCGTTGCTCACGTCGTAGTGGTGCTCGATCGAGCGCTGCGCACGGCGCAGGTTGTGCAGGGGGCCCTGCTGACGGATCTCCGCCGCCGGTGGCGTGGGCGGGCGTTGGATCCCGGCCGCGCGCACGGCGGCGATCGCGAGCCGCGCCTGAGCGACCCGGTCGAGGCTCGGCGGGTTCCAGGTGTTGATGAGGCCGGTGAGGGCGTCGAGGTCGTCGACCTCCAGCTCGCCGCTGACGTATGCGCGGCCGAGGCCGAGCTCGCCGGGAGCGCTGAGGAGGTAGGCGACGGCACGCGGTGAGCGTGCTTGGATCGTGGGGCCCGAGCCGGTGGTGGAGGGGAGTTCGCTGCCGTCCCAGAACGTCACGGTGAACGGCCGGTGGGGAAGGGCGGTAGCCAGCTCCTCGCGCAGCGCCGACGGGCGAGAGAGCAAGGCGTGGGTCATGCGCGTGACGCTAGGACGGAACGCCCGGTCCGCTCGGGTGTGTGCGCGATGACACGCAAACGGGCTCCCGCGTCCGTTTGTGGTGCTTGCGTCCGGGTTGGCGCCGCTACGGCATGCTCAAGGTTGCTATGTATCGGTAGCTTGACTATGGTCGCCGTATGGCCCTCCGGGAACCGACCCTCTACACGCTCGCCGCCCTGCGCGACGGGCCGATGCACGGCTATGCCGTGATCACGAAGGTGCGCGAGCTCTCGGGCGGGCGGCTCGAGCTGACGGCCGGCACGCTCTACGGCGCGCTGGACCGGCTCGTCGACCAGTCGCTCGTGGAGATCGACCGCGAGGAGGTCGTCGAGGGCCGGCGTCGCCGCTACCACCGGCTCACCGACGCCGGCCATGCCGCCGTCGCCGAGGATCTCGCGCGGCTGCGGGCGACGGTCGACGCGCTCGATCGCCCGGCCGCCAAGGCACCGTCGACCCGCGCGGGCATGGCCGACGCCGGACTGGGGGCGACGGCATGAGCGCGCCGAACGGATCGCGGCTGCTGCGCGCGGCCCTGCTCGCCTGGCCCCGCGAGGCGCGCCGCGGTGACGGTGCCGTGATGCTCGACCTCGCGCAGGAGCTCGTCGACGGCGGCGCATCGCCGCACCGCGAGGCGCGCACCCTGCTCGCGTCCGGCGTCGGCGCGCGCGTCCGCCACCGCGCGCGCTGCGTGCGTTCTGCGCCGTGGGTGGAGGCCGCGCCGCTCGCCGTCGGTGCGTCGCTTGCGCTGGTCGTCGCGTTCGCCGTGCTCGACGTGCGCGGGTGGGGTGCCGTGGTCCGGCAGCCCTGGGCCTACGAGTTCGATGAGCTCTCGCTGCGCGGCGTCGCCGTGCAGTACGGCCTGCCGGTGGTCGTGTACGGCTCGGCGCTGGCGGCTCTGGCGATGGTGATGCGACGCTTCCTGTTGGCCGCTGGCACCATCGCGGCGGTCGGTGCGATGCTCGGCGCGTACTGGCACACGGGCTACCACCTGGGCTACGTGAGCGTGGAGCTCGGCGTCACTCACCAGCTGCAGGACGGCTGGTATCCGGTCCACCACGGCACGGCGATCGAGGTGGTCGGCGTGCCGGCACTGCTGCTCGTGCTCGCGTTCGTCGCGTGCCTGGCCGGGGCGCTCGCGCAGCGTCGCGGCACGCTCGGCCCGGAGCCGTCCGTAGGGCGCGTGCTCGTGTGCGCCACCGCCTGGCTCGTCGCCGTGCTCGTGCTGCCGCGGCTCGCCGTCCTCGCGAGCCGCGCGATCGAGCCGGTCCTGCCGCCGGATCCGGGCTACGGCCTGGCGTGGTTCCCGCTCACGCTCATGGTCGGCGCGATCCTCACCGCGTACTCGGCCGCCCTCCTGCTGCCGCGGCGTGCGCCCGTCGCGGGTACGGCCGCTCTGCTCGTCGCACTCGCACTGCTGATCCCGGGCGTCTGGTCGGTGCTCTCGCCGCTGATCGACTTCGTCGACCTCTGGGCCTCGTTCGGTGAGGCGACTGCCGGCATGCTCTGGGGTCTCGGCGTGCTGCTCGGCGCCGCGACGCTGCTGTCGTCGGCGGGCCGCGCCGGTGCCGCGCAGCGGCGTTCCCTCCGCTCAGCGGGCGACCGACCGCGTTCGATCGCATAGCGCCGCCGACAGGGCCGACCCGGCGGCGGGGCCCGCGCCGCCTAGCGGATCCGCACGTCCCGCCCGGCCCAGGCTCGCCGCCGCGCCCCCTGCGGGTCGTCCAGGAGCCGGTCGGTGCGGTCGAAGATCCGTGTGGTGCGCGCGCCAGCCGGGTCGTACGCCGCCCACGAGCCGCCGTCGCTCGCCGCAGCCGGGGCGCCGCCACGGCCCACGGAAGTCCCGCCGGGGCGACCCTCGCGGACGAACCCGAGCCAGGCGTCCTTGAAGCGCTCCGCGAGTGCGGCTCGCTCCTGGTCCGGCCTGCCGAGCGCGAGCCACTCGGCGCGCGGCCCCTGGGGGAAGAGCAGCATGAGGTCGAGGCCGTGGAACGCGCCCATGCCGAAGCGGCCGGCCCGCAGATCCAGGCGGTACGTCCAGACCGGTGCCCGCTCGGCATGGCGCTCGGCAAGGTGCACCGACGGCATCGCGAACACGAGGTCGGTGCCGAGGTCGTTCAGGCCGTCGGCATCGGCCGGGTACTCGGCGAGCAGCGGGGCGGTCTCCTCCCAACCCCACGCCTCGGTGATCGCGGTCGCGAGGGCCGCGCGGGTCATCGGCATGATCGGCCGCCGCACCTTCGTGAACGTGCGGTGCTCATCGGCGTTCCAGCCGATCATGAGCGGTACGGGCGCGGTCGCCCCGTACGCCTCGGCGAGCGAAGCGGGCAGCACGTCGCCGTCCCACCAGGGGCGCGTCACCAAGCTGCCCGTCCGGCGGCGCTGCGCACGGTGCGCCGCGCGGACCAGCGCACCGGCCGGCCGCCGCCACAGCTCGTCGGCTCGCTCGCGGCTCACGTCGAGCTGCTCGAGCACCTCGCGGGCGGCCGCCTCCGCATCCTCGGGCTCGGTCGTGAGCGTGAGCGCCCCGCTCTGCACGATCGCGCCGTGGAACAACCCGCGCGCCGCCGGGCTCACGAGCAGTCCCGCGATGCAGCCGGCCCCGGCCGACTCGCCCGCGATGGTCACCCGCTCCGGATCGCCGCCGAACGCCGCCACGTGCTCACGCACCCATGCCAGCGCCGCGATCTGATCCCGCAGTCCCAGATTCGAGGCGATGCGCCGGTCAGCCCCGAGCGCTGCCGCGAGGTCGACGAATCCGAGCGCCCCGAGCCGGTAGTTCACGGCGATCACGACCACGTCGCCCCGCGCCGCGAGCACCGACCCGTCGTGCTGATTCGCCGTTCCCGTCGCGAAGCCGCCGCCGTGGATCCACACGACGACCGGTCTGGGCGGCCCATCGAGCCGGGGCGTGTCGACGTTCACCACGAGGCAGTTTTCGCCCCGGCTCCGGCGCGCTGCGAGGGCCGGCCCGACCAGCGGCCGCAGCGCCGGGACCTGCGGTGCCGCCCGGCCCATCACCGAGGCATCGCGCACGCCCACCCACGGCTCGGCCGGCTGCGGCGCCGCGAACCGTCGCGCACCCACCGGCGGCGCGGCGTAGGGGATCCCGACGAACCGCAGCGTGCCCGTCGCGTCGACCCGTGAGCCACGCACCGAACCGGACGCCAGCTCCACCACCGGAGCGGCGTCCACTGCAAAACCCCCGGAAACTCGGGCTTCCCGAGTGGTCGGCGCAGGCACGTCGTGCAGACTAGAGCCATACCGGTGCGCGTGCGTACCATGGGGAGGTCCCATCGACCGGAGGCCTCGTGTCCCAACCTCTCGTCCCCACCGGGCGCCGCCGCGCCCTCGTCCTGCTCCTCGCGGCCCTCGCCGCCGTCGCCGCGCTCCTCGCCACGCAGAGCGCCTTCATCGGCACGGCCAACGCGGCCACCGAGCGGCCGCCCGTCTCCTACTACACGTTCCGCACGCGCGATACCGGCGCACCCGCCACCACCGAGCAGAACACCCGCTGCAACACCTACTTCGGCATCCGCTCGCTGACCACCATCACGCGCCTGAACGCCCTCCTCTTCGCGTTCAAGGGCGACCCCGCCTCCGGGCGCCTCGTCGACCAGACCGCCAACCTCCTCGGCCCCGGCTTCATCTGCGCCGCCCCGAAGCTCTCGACCGACGAGGTCGACGCGTACGCGTACAGCTCGCTTCCCGGACCGGGTCTCGTCGAGGCCACCGGCCCCTGCGGCCTCGAGCCCGTGGCCGTCAACGGCAGCCCGCTCATCCTCAACTGCGCCCTCGCCGTCAAGCCGATCCCCGCCAAGAACGTCCTCGGCGGGCTGATCACCTCCAACTCGCTCGTCAACGTCCTCGACAGGTCCGAGAACGCGCCGACCGGCTCCGTCTGGACGGCGCAGGTGGTCGGCGACGTGCAGAACACCGGTGGAGGCACCGGCACGGTCCCTCCGACGATCAAGCCCGACACCCCGGGTCTCGACTTCTACTCGCTGCGCTCCACGGGTGAGCAGGACGTCGCACCGTCGACGGTCGACTGCACCGCCGCCGGCCTCGAGGCGAAGCCGATCGCCGTGCGCACCGCCAACCTCGTCGTCGCCGAGCCCGACCAGACCACGGGCAGGATCCCCGACGCCTCCGGCCCCAGCGTCGGCAAGCTCACGACCTGCTTCGTGCGCCCCGTCACCGGCGGTTACCGCGCGTTCGCCGTCGCCGAGCTCAAGGTGCCCGGTGGCCGCACCATCAAGGTGACCGCGCGCGGCGACTGCCGCACGACGGCCACCGTCGCCGGCTCCGGTCTGCGCGGCCAGGCCTGTGCGCTCTCCGTGCGCAAGGCGTCCGTCCAGGCCGGCCTGATCACCAGCAACGGACTCATCAACGCGGGCGAGCCGGCCTCCAGCGCCGACCACGCCGTGTGGACGTTCGCCCTCTTCGGCCTCCCCAGGTCGTGAGGCGGGCCGCTCACGTCACGGAACGCTGACCACGGGGCCCGGCCGCAGGACACGGCAGCCGGGCCCACCAGCGTGCGCCGCTGCGGCGCGCCTGGCCGCGCGGCCGGTCGTCCACGCGCCAGGTCGAGCGGCGCGAGGCCCTATCGCAGCGGCCGATCCGGCGCGCCACCTGCAGACGCAGTTGAGCAAAGCTCAGCAGCCATGTGGGGCCGATCACCGTTCTCCCGGCCGACCAGCGCTGCCCGATCCGGTTGGACCTGTGATCCGGCCCGGCCGGCCCATTGCCCCCAAATTCCGGCGTGTTCGGCACTCACGCCCGTTCCCAGTCTTGGAATGCCCGGATTTCCAATCGGCCGACGTGGTACCACGAGTCACCGGGGCTAGTGTTCCCTTCACCGGATCACCGTTCGGCGGACCTTGCCTTCAAGCGGGTAACTCGTATGATCTTGTGTGTCCCATATCTCGGACGGCTTTCCACGGAGTCTGTCCGACCATCCCCCCGAAGGAGCCGCGTGCGTGGTTCGTCGAAACAGCGGTCTGCACACCGCGATTCGAGTCCGGCCACGTCGCACCAGCCCCTGCGACTCGTCGCCCCCGTTCTCAACTGCACCCGGAACCCATGAGCGCCACCCAGTCCCGTCCTACCCGTCTTCCGTCCGGCGCGCTCGAGCTGGGCACCACGGACGCGTTCGTTGGTGACTACATCGAGCACCACGGCGCCGCCCAGGCCCAGAAGCCCGCGGTCACCTTCATCGACTACTTCGAGAGCCGCAAGGGGGTGGAGCACGTCGTCACCTACGGCGAGCTCGAGACCCGCACGCGCGCCATCGCCGCCCGGATCGCCGAGCTCACCCAGCCCGGCGACCGCGTCGCCCTCCTCGCGCCCCAGGGCGCCGACTACGTCCTCGCCTTCGCCGGCGCGCTGCGCTCCCACGCGATCAACGTCCCGCTCTACGCCCCCGATCTCCCAGGGCACGGCGAGCGCCTGCAGGCCGTCGTCGCCGACTGCAAGCCCACCGTGGTGCTCACCACCGCGGCCAAGGCCGACCTCGTCCACCAGTTCTGCGCCGAGCACGGCGGGCCGGCGCCGAGCCACGTGATCGTCGTCGACGACCTCGGTGACGTCGAGGCCCTCGCCGACCAGTACGTGCACCCGGAGCTCACGCCCGACACGGTCGCGTACCTCCAGTACACCTCCGGCTCCACGCGCACGCCCGCGGGTGTGGTGCTCACGCACCGCAACCTGATGGTGAACGTGTGGCAGCTCATCAACGGGCACGCGCTCGAGACGCCCGACGTCACCTGCGTCTCCTGGCTGCCGCTGTTCCACGACATGGGGCTGCTGCTCGGCGCGGCCGGCCCGGTCGTCGGCGGCGCGCACTCGGTCCTGATCGACCCGGTCGCGTTCATCCTCAAGCCGCTGCGCTGGATCCAGGCCTGCTCCAACCGCCCGCAGGTGATCACCGCCGCTCCGAACTTCGCCTACGACTACGCCGTCAAGCGGGTCAAGCCCGACGACCGCGAGCAGCTCGACCTGTCGCAGGTGGTCTCCTGGGCCAACGGCGCCGAGCCGATCCTGCCGTCCACGCTCGACGCGTTCGAGGCGGCCTTCGGACCGCAGGGCGTCCAGCGCAAGGCGCTGCGCCCCACCTACGGCCTCGCCGAGGCCACGGTGCTCGTCTCGGTCACGACGCCGGGTGAGGAGCCGACGATCGTCGACGTCGACGCCGCCAAGCTCCAGCAGGGCATCGCCGACACGAGCATCGCCGACGGCGCCCGCGCGGTGCCGCTCGTGAGCTCCGGCCGCGCGGCCGAGCAGTACGTCGCGATCGCGAACCCCGATACCCGCGAGCGCCTCCCGGAGGGGCAGATCGGCGAGATCTGGGCCAACGGCGAGAACATCGGCCAGGGGTACTGGGAGAAGCCGGCCGAGACCGAGGCCCTCTTCCACTCCACGCTCGAGAACGCCGGAGACCTTCCGGCCGACGGCTGGCTGCGCACCGAGGATCTCGGCGTCCTCATCGACGGCCGCCTCTTCGTGACGGGCCGCATCAAGGACCTGATCATCGTCGACGGTCGCAACATCTACCCGCACGACATCGAGTACTCGGTGGAGCAGGCCCACGAGGCGATCGCCCAGCGCCGGCTCGCCGCCTTCTCCGTGCCGACCGACGCCGGCGAGGCGATGGTCGTCGTCGCCGAGCAGTACCGCGCCGCCGAAGGCGTCGGCAGCCAGCTCGCCGAGATCGCGTCCGCCGCGCGCGACGCCGTCTCGCACGAGCATTCCGTCGCCCTCTACGACTTCGTGCTCGTGGAGCCCGACACCATCTCGCGCACGTCCAGCGGCAAGATCGCCCGCAAGGCGACCCGCGCGTCGTACCTCGACGGCACCCTCCGGGCCGTCGCCTCCACCGATGGGGAGTCCGCATGAGCGACCCGCGCGAAGCCGAGAAGGCCGACCTCGTCGAATGGCTCAAGAACGCGGTCGGTGAACTGCTCGAGCTCGAGCCCGAGGAGGTCGATCCCGACCGCCCGCTCACCGAGCTCGGCATCTCCTCCCGCGATGGCGTCGGTCTGGTCGGCGAGCTCGAGGACCACCTCGACCGCGACCTCGACCCGACGATGGTCTTCGAGGTCCCGACGATCAACCTGATCGCCCACAAGCTCGTCTACGGCGAGGTGCCGGACGCGCACAAGCCTGCCGGCGGTACGAAGGTCGATCTCGGCGGCGCCCCGCAGGCGCAGGCGCTCGATGGCGGCGACGACGCGATCGCGATCGTCGGCCTCTCCTGCCGCCTCCCCGGTGGCGTGAGCGGCTCCCGTGCCCTCTGGGAGTTCCTCGTGAACGGCCAGAACGGCGTCCGGCAGGTGCCGGAGGACCGCTGGGCCCCGTTCACGCCCCGCACCGGTGCGGCGGCAGCCGTGGTGCAGAACCTGAACCGCTGGGGCGGCTACCTCGACGACGTCTCCGGTTTCGACGCTGAGTTCTTCGGCATCGCTCCGCGCGAGGCGGAGCTCATGGACCCGCAGCAGCGCATGCTGCTCGAGGTCGCCTGGGAGGCCATCGAGGACGCCGGCATCCAGCCCGGCTCGCTCCGCGGCTCCGCCACCGGCGTGTACGTCGGCATGAGCGCCAACGAGTACTCGCACCTCACGGCCTCGCAGCTCGAGCGCGTCGACGCGTACGTCGCGACGGGCGCCGCCTTCGCGATCGCCTCCAACCGCCTCTCCTACCTGCTCGACCTCCGCGGCCCGAGCATGACCGTCGACACCGCCTGCTCGTCGGGCCTCGTCGCCCTGCACCAGGCCGCGCACTCGATCGCGGCCGGCGAGATCGGCGCCGCGATCGTCGGCGGCGTGAACCTCGCGCTCGCGCCGGCTATCACCTACACCTTCGACCAGGCCGGCGCGATGGCGCCCGACGGCAAGATCAAGGCGTTCTCGGCCGATGCCGACGGCATGGTCCGCGCCGAGGGCTGCGGCGTCGTGATCCTCAAGCGCCTCGCGGATGCCCGCCGCGACGGCAACCACGTGCTCGCCGTCATGCGCGGCTCGGCCGTCAACCAGGACGGTCGCTCCAACGGCATCACCGCCCCGAACCCCGCCGCCCAGGAGGCCGTGCTCCAGACGGCCTACGACCGCGTCGGCATCGACCCGCACTCGGTCGACTACGTCGAGGCGCACGGCACCGGCACGCTGCTCGGCGACCCGATCGAGGCCGGCGCCCTGGGCTCCGTGCTCGGCGGCGAGGGTCGCCCGGCCGAGCACCCGCTGCTCCTCGGCTCCGCGAAGACGAACTTCGGCCACCTCGAGGCGGCCGCCGGCATCGTCGGCCTGATGAAGGTCGTGCTCTCGCTCTACCACGGGCAGATCCCGCCGAGCCTGAATTACGCCGGTCCGAACCCGCACATCAAGTTCGAGGAGGACCACCTCGAAGTCGTCACCGAGGCGACGGAGTGGCCGCGCTACGGCGGCGTCGCTCGCGCCGGCGTGTCGGCCTTCGGGTTCGGCGGCACCAACGCGCACGTCGTGCTCGAGGAGTCGACCGACCGCAACCGCCGCGGTGGCGGCACCCTCCCGGGTGAGGACGACCAGGTCACCACCCTCACCTTCTCCGGCTCCGGGGAGTCGCGCGTGCGCGCGGCGGCCGCGTCGCTGATCCCGTGGATGGAGGAGGGCTCCGGCCGCGAGTCGGCCCTGCGCGACATCGCCCACACCCTCGCCCGCACCCGTCCTCCCGGCCGCGTGCGCGGCTCCGTCACGGCCCGCGGTCGCGACGGCCTGCTCGTCGGCCTCCGCGCCCTCGCAGAGGGCCTGGACGCCCCGAACGTGGTCGCCCCCGACTCGACGCAGGGCAAGGCGCGCGGCGACAAGGGCATCGTCTGGATCTTCTCCGGCTACGGCTCGGCGTGGAACGGCATGGGCCGTCGCCTGCTGGTCGAGGAGCCGGCGTTCGCCGCGACGATCGACGAGCTCGAGCCGCTCTTCCAGGCCGAGGTGGGCTGGAGCCTGCGCGAGGCCATCGAGGTCGATCAGGACTTCCGCGACTCGACCAAGAGCCAGATCCTGCTCTACGGCATGCACGTCGCCCTCGCGGCCACGTGGCGTGCCCACGGCATCGAGCCGGGCGCGATCATGGGCCACTCGATGGGCGAGGTCGCCGCAGCGGTCGTCGCCGGCGCGCTCAGCCCGGCCGACGGCGTGAAGCTGATCTCGCTGCGCTCGGTCCTCATGGAGGTCGAGAACAAGCGCGGCGTCGGCGGCATGGCCGTGCTGCAGGCCGCCCCGCAGGAGTTCGAGGCCGTCGCCGACCGGTTCCCCGGCGTGGTCATCGCGGTGTACGGGTCGCCGAAGGCGATCACGATCGCCGGCCCCAAGGAGCCGCTCAACGCCGCGGCCGAGCACTTCAAGGAGATGGGGCGCGGCGCCTGGGTGCTGCCCGTCGGCGGCGCGGGCCACTCCCCGCAGGTCGACCTCATCCTCGAGGAGTTCGCCGAGAAGCTCGCCGGCATCACGCCGCTCGAGCCCACGGTGCCGTACTACTCGACGGCCAACGAGGACCCGCGCGAGCAGCCCTCGTTCGACATCGACTACTGGCAGCGCAACGTCCGCCACAGCGTGCGGTTCATGCAGGCGATCGGCGCCGCCGCCGAGGACGGGTTCACCACCTACCTCGAGGTCTCGCCGCACCCCGTCGCCGAGATCACCACGCGTCAGACCCTCAAGGCCGCCGGCGTCGAGCGGCGCCTCGTCCTGCCGACCCTGCGCCGTGACGCCGACGACTCCGTCAGCCTCGCGACCTCCCTCGCCACGCTCCACGCGTGGCACGTCGCCGAGACGCTCGACGACATCGTCCCGAAGGCCCGCCGCGTGCCGCTGCCGTTCTGGCAGCACCGCCGGTTCTGGCTCGACGACTCGCACATCCACACCACGCAGAGCGTCGGTCATCCGCTCCTCGGCCAGCACATCGCTGCGCCGGAGGGCAACCGCCACCTGTGGAAGGCCGACGTCGGTCTGAAGAACCTGCCGTGGCTGCGCGACCACACGATCCACGGGGTCGTCGTGCTCCCGGCCTCCGCGTTCTCCGAGCTTGCGGCCTCCGCGGCCGCCCATGCGCTCGGCGGCCCGGACCGCGCGACCACGATCACCGGCCTCGAGCTGGGCGACGTGCTCGTGCTCGGCGAGTCGACCGAGATCACGTCGTCGATCACCGTCGACGGTGACACCGCCACGGTGCAGATCTACTCGGCCCCGCTCCAGGAGGGCGGTCCGATGGTGCTCCGCGCGAGCGCCACCGTCACCGGCTCCTCCGCCGACGACATCCAGTCGCCGACGCCGACCGCAGCCGGAGAGCCCGTCGACCTCTACGCGCTCTTCCGGGCGGCCGGGCTCAGCCACGGCCCCGCGTTCTCGGGCGTCACCGAAGCCAGCCTCCACGAGGACGGCTGGGCCAGCGCCCGCGTCGCGCTGCCGGTCGAAGCGCTGCGCGACCAGCACTACCGCGTGCACCCGGCCCTGATCGATGCCTGCTTCCAGGCGCTCGCCGTGAGCGGCAGCCGCCTCGGGCGCGACGCCGACGAGTTCGCCTTCCTGGCCGGCCGCATCGAGCGGCTCGACATCTTCGGCGATCCGAACCGCGGTGGGCAGGTGACGGCCCGCATCGACGTCGACGAGAGCAAGGACGTCGGGTTCGGCACGATCCGCCTCTTCTCCGACGAGGGGGAGCTGCTGCTCTCCGCCGACGGCATCGAGCTGCGCGCGATCACGAAGGACGACCTCCCCGAGGGCGCCGAAGTGATCGAACAGGACGAGCTCACGGGGGAGGGTGGCGCAGGCCGCGCCCTCATCCTCGGCATGGCTGCCACCGATCCGGCCGGTGCCCGCCAGCTGCTCGGCCAGCGTCTGCTCGAGCGCGTCGCGGCCGTGATGTCGCACGCGCCGGAGGACATCGACGTCGACGCGCCGCTCACCGAGATCGGCTTCGACTCGCTCATGGCGACCCGCGCGAAGGCGGCCGTGGAGGCCGACCTCTCGATCGAGCTCCCGATCAAGGTGCTGCTCCAGGGCGGCTGCCTGGCGGATCTCGAGGATGCGATCGCCGCCGAGCTCGGGCTCGGCGAGGCCGCCCCGCGCCGCGTGAGCCTGCTCCCCCGCGAGCAGCGGTTCATCGAGCCGCGTGATCCCACGGAGCGGTACATCGCCGCGATCTGGGAGGACGTCCTCGGCCAGAGCCCGCTCAGTGCCACGGCGGTGTTCGACGACCTCGGCGGCACGCCGGAGCAGGCGGACGCCGTCGTCGCGAAGATGCGCGAGCGGCTCGGGCCCGATCTCGAGACCTCCGAGGTGTTCGCGCACCGCAGCATCGAGCTGCAGGCCGACCTCCTCCGCGAGCTCGTCGAAGGCAACGGCGGCAACCCCGTGCGCGTCCTGCGCCAGGGCGACAGCCACCGCACCCCGCTGTTCCTGTTCCACCCGGCCGGCGGCCCGACGAGCGTGTACCAGAACCTCGTCGAGCTGCTCGACGCCGACCAGCCCGTGTACGGCTTCGAGCGCCTGGAGGGTGTGCGCACCCTCGAGGAGAAGGCGTCGCACTACATCGCGATGCTCCGCGACATCGCCCCGCACGGCCCGTACCGCCTCGGCGGCTGGTCGCTCGGTGGCTGCCTCGCCTACGAGGTCGCCCAGCAGCTGAAGACGCAGGGCGACGAGGTCGACTTCGTCGCGATGATCGACACCACGATCCCGAAGCCCACGCCGGGCGTCACGGAGCGCGACATCCTGCGCGACCGGTTCGAGCGCTGGTTCGAGTACATGAGCGAGACCTACGGCGTGCCGATCGACATCGACGTCGACGCGCTCGTGGAGCTCGACGAGGACGAGCAGGTCAACCTGATGCTCGGCCTCCTCAAGGACTCCGGCATCCAGATGGGCGCCGGCGTGATCGAGCACCAGCGCACGTCGTACATCGACTCGCGCATCGCCGAGCGCTACGTGCCCGAGCCGTACGAGGGCAAGATCGTGCTCTACCGCGCGACCGACCGCGGACTCACCACCTCCCTCGACCCGCGGTACGCCCGCGACGAGGAGAGCCTCGGCTGGGACCAGTTCACCCACGATCTCGAGATCGTGCACGTCGCCGGCAACCACATCACCGTGATCGACCACCCGGGCGTCGAGACCATGGCCGAGCACATGCGTGCCGCCCTGGACGCCGGCCGCCCCGTCGCGACCCAGGGGGAGGGCGCATGAGCCACCTGACGATGTCCGAGGCGATCGCCGACCTGCGCTCCCGCCGCGAGCAGTCGCTGCGGCCGGGGTCGGAGCGGTCGATCCAGAAGCAGCACGACCGCGGCAAGATGACCGCCCGCGAGCGCGTCGAGCTCCTCCTCGACGAGGGCTCGTTCATGGAGGTCGGCCAGCTGCGCCGCGCGATGGCCCGCACCGACGATCCGAACGAGCGCCGCCCGTTCGGCGACGGCGTGATCACCGGCCGCGGCACGATCGACGGCCGTCCCGTCTGCGTGTTCTCGCAGGACTACACCGTGTTCGGCGGATCCGTCGGCGAGGTGTACGCGCAGAAGATGGTCGCGATCATGGACCTCGCCGCGAAGGTCGGCTGCCCGATCATCGGCCTGGCCGACTCCGGCGGCGCGCGCATCCAGGAGGGCATCCTCGCGCTCTCCAACTACGCGAAGGTCGGCGTGCGCAACGTGAACCTGTCGGGCGTCGTCCCGCAGATCTCGCTGATCATGGGCACCTGCGCCGGCGGCGCCGTGTACTCGCCCGCGATGACGGACTTCACCTTCATGGTGAACGGCACGTCGCACATGTTCGTCACCGGCCCCGAGGTCGTCCAGGAGGTCACCGGCCAGGCGACCACGATGGAGGAGCTCGGCGGAGCCTCGGTGAACGCCGAGGTCGGCAACTGCCACCACGTGGAGGACGACGACGCCTCGGCCCTCGCCTCCGTGCGCGAGCTGTTCTCGTACCTGCCCGTCAACAACGTCGCCGAGCCGCCGCGCTACGCCCCCGATCCCGAGATCGACGTGATCGACGACCGCGCGCTCGAGCTCGACTCGATCGTCCCGACCGAGGCCAACAAGGCCTACAACGTGGTCGACGTGATCGAGCGGATCGTCGACGAGGACTCGTTCTTCCAGCTCCACGAGCGCTGGGCCCGCAGCATCGTCATCGGGTTCGCCCGGATCGACGGCCGATCGGTCGGCATCATCGCGAACCAGCCGAGCCACAACGCCGGCGTGATGACCTTCGACTCGACGGAGAAGGCCGCGCGCTTCCTGCGCACCTGCGACGCCTACAACATCCCGATCGTCACCCTCGCCGACGTCCCCGGCTACATGCCGGGCCTCGAGCAGGAGCGTGGCGGCGTGATCCGGCGCGGCGCCAAGCTGTTCTACGCGTACGTCGAGGCGAAGGTCCCGACCGTGACCGTCTACCTCCGCAAGGCCTACGGCGGTGCCTTCGCCACGATGGGCTGCAAGCAGGGGGAGAACGACATCAACATCGCATGGCCGACCGCCGAGATCGCCGTCATGGGCGCGCCGGCAGCCGTCAAGGTGCTCCACGGCCAGCAGCTGATGAAGATCATCCAGGAGGGCGGGGATGTGAAGGCCGAGTACGACCGCCTCATCGAGGAGTACAAGGCCGAGCACCTCACCCCGTACCCCGCGGCCGAGCACGGCTGGGTGGACCGGGTGATCGCACCGCACGAGACCCGCCGCGAGATCGCCCGCGGGCTGCGCCTGATGGAGGGCCGTCGCAAGGACGCGCCGCTCCGCGCGCACGGGAACATCCCGTTGTGAGCCGCGCCCAGGCGACGACCGAAAGCACAGCCCCGAGCCATCACGGCCGGGTGTCGATCCTGCTCGCGGTCGGCGTCTCGGCGTTCATCACCGGTCTCGACAACACGATCCTCAACATCGCGCTGCCGGCGCTGCAGGCCGATTTCGGCCTGTCGCTCACGGGCCTGCAGTGGGTCGGCACGAGCTACATCCTCGCGTTCTCCAGCCTGCTGCTCGTCGGCGGGCGGCTGACCGACATCTTCGGCGCGCGCCGCGTGCTCGAGGCCGGCCTGATCACGTTCATCATCTCGTCGGTGATGGCGGGCCTCGCGCCGAACGAGCAATGGCTCATCGCGGCGCGCGTGATCCAGGGCATCGGCGGCGCGATGGTGCTGCCGTCGACGCTCGCGATCATCGGGACCGACCTGCACGGCGAGGACCGCCACCTCGGGATCGGCGTGTGGACGGCGTGCATCGCGATCGCGATCGCGCTCGGCCCGATCGTCGGCGGCGGCATCATCTCCGTCGCGCACTGGAGCTGGGTGTTCCTGATCAACGTGCCGCTGGGCCTGCTGTGCATCGTCCTCTCGCGTCGCGCCGTCGGCGGGGCGCGGCTCAAGCTCCCGCCGCGGCCCGAGCTCGTCGCCAAGCTCGACATCCCCGGGCTCGTGCTCGCCTCGGTGGTCCTCTTCGGCATCACCTTCTACCTCGTGCACGGCCAGGACTACGGGTTCGGCTCGATCGTCGGTCTCGCCGCGCTCGGCATCTCGGCGCTCAGCACGATCGTCTTCATCCAGTCGGAGAAGCGCACCGCCTACCCGCTCCTGGACCTCGCCCTGTTCCGCAACCGCATCTACAGCGGTGGCGTGGTGGTCCAGCTGCTCTGGGGGCTCGGCATCAACGGGATCCTCTTCTTCATGAGCCCGTTCCTGCAGGACATCGTCGGGCTCGACCCGTTCGACGCCGCGCTCTACTACGTGCCGCTCGCGCTCTCGATCGCCGTGACCGTGCCGGTCGGCGCGAAGCTCGCCATGCGGATCGGCGTGAACCACACGGTCGCCATCGGCATGGTGCTGATCGCGGTCGGCCTGCTCCACGGCGTGTTCGTCGACCATGAGAAGGAGCCGCTGCGGTTCCTCATCGGGCTCGTGGTCGTCGGCCTCGGCTCCGGGCTCACGACGCCGATGGCATCGGCCGTGATGGACGTGATCCCCCGCAACCACGAGGGCCAGGGTGCCGCCGTGGTGAGCACGGCACGCGAGATCTCCGGCATCGTCGGCATCGTCGGCATCGGCGCCGTGCTCGTCGTGCGGCGCTCGGCCGCGCTCGCGGACGGTGCCTCGGCCGACGACGCGTTCGTCGCCGGCTTCCACCTCGCGCTCGTCGCGGCGACGGTCATCATGGCGATCGGCGCCGTGCTCGCCTACTTCACGCTCACCCGCAAGCACGAGGCGGTCGCGATGGCGGAGGAGAAGGCCGCTGCCGAGGCGGCCCTGGCTGCCGAGCACGATGCCGGGGACGAGATCGCCGGCGTGCTCGAGGCCACGACGCCGGGCGACTTCGCGATCGCGCTCGCCGAGGCGCACGACATCGTCCACGCCGACGACAGCTCGAAGGCCGCCAGCTGAGGCGGAGCCGGTCGGCCCGCTCGGGCGGGCCCGGGGCGCCTCGACGGCCGCCCGAGCGGGCTAGAGCTCGGCGTGGTGGCGCGTGAACCGAAGCGGAGCGCGCGGGGTGCGGAGGGCGACGGCGACGCGGTGTGCCGGGGCGAGGTCCAGATCGGCGACGCACCAGTCGCCGGCGGGTGCCGCAGGATCGCCGGCATCGAACCGCACCGCGCTCGGCTGCTCGGTTGCGGGCGGCACGGTCGGATCGAGGTGCACGCGCGTGAGGTCGATCTCGAGGCCGTAGCCGGTGGCTTTCACGACGGCCTCCTTGCGGCACCAGTGGGCGGTGCGGTCGCCGGCCGGATCGCCGCCGGTGGCGGCCCACTCGTCGTCCGAGAACGCGTGCCTTCGCACCGCCTCCCAGCGTTCGGGCGGCTGGACGGCCTCCACGTCGACGGCCACGTCGGCACCGGGCGCTGCGAGCGCGACGACCACGAGCTCGCCACCGTGCGAGAGCCCGAACGACGCGCCGCCCGGCAGGTACGGCCGGCCGTGATCGGTGCCGTCGCACGACGCACAGCGCCGCAGCAGCTCGATCGTCGGCGCTCGTCGTCCGGTCAGCCCGGCCAGCAGCCGCCGGAGGAGGGCGTGGGCGAGCAGCACCTGCCGCCCGTCCCGCTCGCGTCGCATCCGCTGCGCACGCGCGAGCGTGGCCGCGTCGACTGCGCCGCTCGCCCGCACGAGTGCAGCCGGCTCCACGTCGATCCGGCTCCACCACACCGCCACCTGCCCGTCGCCGGGCACGTCGAGCTCCTGCGGGACTGGGGAGGCCATGGACGCAGCCTATTCGTCGGTTCGGCCCGCGCGTCTGCCCTCGACCGTGAACGTTCGCGAACTTCTTGCCGACTACTGGGGTGACGACGCCCGTCGCCTGCTTCACTCGTCGTAAGGCCCTTCGTGGGTCAGTCTCACGACGCAAAGGAACCCACCATGCCGAACCTCGGCCCCATGGAACTCATCGTCATCCTCGTGATCGCCCTGCTGGTGCTCGGTCCGAAGCGCCTGCCGGATGCCGGCCGCTCGGTCGGGAAGGGCCTGCGCGAGTTCAAGGACGCGATCTCGGGCAAGGACGACGACGAGCCCGCGATCGCCATGCCCACCACTCCCGCGGTGCAGCCGGCGCCCGCGCCGGCCCCGGTTGCCGCAGCTCCGGTCGAGCAGTCCCGCCCCGCAGCCTCCTAGTCGCTGCG
This sequence comes from Patulibacter minatonensis, assembly GCA_036946195.1. GTDB lineage: Bacteria > Actinomycetota > Thermoleophilia > Solirubrobacterales > Solirubrobacteraceae > JAGIBJ01. The sequence continues at coordinate 133,062 of JAQIJQ010000001.1, forward strand.
CGGGCCGTTCCACGGCCTGGCCGCTGAGCGCGGCCGGCGGCGCGGCGGGCGCGAAGGTCAGTCGCCGGCCACCGCGGCCGGCCACGGCGCCGGCACGGGGCTCAGGCCCCGCACGAGCACGGCGCTCGCAGCCTGCAGCGTCGTGCGGACGGCGTCGGCGTCCACGCGCAGCGGCGCCTCGCGCACGCTGAGTGCCAGCACCCCGCTCCACGAACCCCACAGGTAGGTCATCGCGAGATCGGGGTCGATGCGCACGATCTCGCCGGCGTCCATCGCGGCGAGCAGATCGGTGCGAAGGCCCGTGATCGTGTCGCTGATCCGCGTGGAGATGCGCTCGGCGACCTCGCCGAGGCCCGCCGACACCGACGGATCGAACATCTGCATCGACGCGATCCGGAACGCGACCGGCTCGCCCAGGGCGAATTCGACGTACGCCTCGCCCAGGTTCAGGACGCGACGGAGCGGCGAGGGGTCGTCTGCCGCCCCCTGCGTGTACTGCTCCGACAGCCCGACGGCATGCTCGACGAGCGCGAGGTACAGGCCCTCCTTGCTGCCGAAGTGCACGTAGACGGACCCGACCGACACGCCGGCCGCCTCCGCGATCTCGTCGATCGTGGTGCGCTGCAGGCCGCGCTCGAAGAAGAGCGCGGCCGAGGCTTCGAGGATCGCCTTCGACGTCCGGGCACGCCGACCGTCGGGCTTCCGTGCGCGCGCCGAGGACTCCATCGAAATCAAACCCTAGCTGACGCGAGAGCAAGGGGTTTTGCGTGAATGAGCAGGCAAATTTGAGCGATGATTCAAAAAACTACGCCGCAGTAGCTTTCCCCTGCTGAGAGCGGAATCGCGCGTACCCGAACGCAAATTGGCGCTGGCTCATGCGTGACTCGACGCACGATGCGGGCGCAGCCCGTCGAGCCTATCGCGGCGTGGTGACGGCCGGTACCGGATCGCGGCTAGGGTGGGCGCATGCGCGCCGCGAACGAGACGGACTTCGACCTCCTGCAGTTCGGGGCCACCGGGTTCGCCGGCGGGCTCACCGCCGAGTACCTGGCCCTGAACGCGCCCGCCGACCTCCGCTGGGCGCTCGCCGGACGCAACGCCGAGAAGCTCCGGGCCGTCGCCGCGCGCGTCGCCGAGCTGGCCCCCGACCGGCCGGAGCCCGACGTGATCGAGGTCTCGCTCGACGACGCCGCCGCGGTCGACGCGCTCGTCGGCCGCACTCGCCTCGTGCTCACCACCGTCGGCCCGTACGCCCTCCACGGCGAGCCGCTCGTCGCCGCGGCCGCTCGCACCGGCGCCGACTACGTCGACATCACCGGCGAGCCCGGCTTCGTCGACGACATGTACCTGCGGTTCCACGAGGACGCCGTCCGCACGGGCGCTCGCCTGGTGCACTGCGCCGGCTTCGACTCGGTGCCGCACGATCTCGGCGCCTTCCTCACCGCCAAGCAGTTCTCCGGCGAGGAGCCCGTGCAGGTGACGGGCGCCGTCCGTGCGAACGCCGAGTTCTCCGGCGGCACGTTCCAGTCGGCCGTGGGTGGATTCGCGTCCCTTCGCGAGGCCGGCAAGCTCGCCAAGCAGCGCCGCACCGTCGAGGCCTCCCGCCGATCGGACGCACGCCGCGTGCACGTGAAGACCGGCGCCCCGCGCCGGGATCCTGCCACCGGCCGCTGGCTGGCGCCGCTCCCGACGATCGACCCCCAGATCGTGGTGCGCTCCGCCGCTGCGCTCCCCGAGTACGGACCGGACTTCACCTACGAGCACACGCTCGCGGCCAAGCGGATCGCGACCGTCGGCCTGCTCGGCGTCGGCATGGGCCTGCTGCTCGCCGCGACGGCGGTCCCGCCGCTGCGCGCGCAGCTGAAGAAGGTGAAGGCGGCCGGCACCGGTCCGTCGCCGGAGCGCCGTGCGAAGAGCTGGTTCCTCGTCCGCATGACGGGCACGTCGGCGACGCACCGCGCCGTCGTCGAGGTGCGCGGCGGCGACCCGGGGTACGACGAGACGGCCAAGATGGTCGCCGAGACCTCGCTCTGCCTGCTGCTCGACGAGAACCCCGAGAGCTCGGGGCAGGTGACCACGGCCGCCGCGTGCGGCGACGCCCTGTTGGCGCGGCTGCAGGCGGCCGGCATCGAGTTCGAGGTGCTCGAGGGCGCCCGAGGCCGCGGCTAGGATCGGTCCCATGCGGGTGTTCCTGACCGGCGGTACGGGTTTCATCGGGGGCACGGTCGCCAGCCAGCTGCGCGACGCCGGCCACCAGGTCGTCGCCCTCGTCCGCGATCCCGCGAGAGCCGGGGCGCTCACGGACGCCGGCGTCGAGCTGGTGCGCGGCGACCTCTCGAGCGCCGAGGTGATCCTCGAGGCGGCGCGAGACGCCGATGCGGCGATCCACGCCGCCGCGATCTACCGGGTAGGCGTGCGCGCCGCCGAGGCCGAGCAGCTGCGGCGCTCGAACGTGGACGGCACGCGGACCGCCCTGGACGCGATCGTCGCGGCCGGCGTCCCGCGGATCGTGCACGTGTCGACCGTCGGGATCTTCGGCAACACGCAGGGCGCGGTCGTCGACGAGGACCACCCCGTCGCCCGCCCGCCGTTCGGATCGGTGTACGAGGAGACGAAGGTCGCCGCGCACGCCATCGCCCGCGAGCACATCGTCGCCGGCGCGCCGATCGTGATCGTCCAGCCGAGCGCCGTGTACGGCCCGCGCGACCACTCCGAGATCGGCGACCTCATCCGACGCGCCGCCGCCGGATCACTGCCGGCGCTGCCGTTCGGCGACATGGGGATCACGATGGTGCACGTCGACGACGTCGCGGCCGGCATCATCCTCGCGCTCGGGCGGGGCACGGTCGGCGAGCAGTACGTGCTCAGCTCGTCGGACCACGTACGCGCCCGCGACCTCGTCGCCCGCGCTGCAGCGCTCGGTGGCAGGCGCGCGCCGCGACTCGACGTGCCGACCGGTCTGCTGCGCGCCCTCGCGCCGGCCGGCCGTGTGATCGGTCCGCTGGCCGGCATGCCGTCGAACCTGCGCGAGCTCGTCGCCGCCTCCGACGGGGTCACCTACTGGGCCCGCCACGACAAGGCCACGCGCGAGCTCGACTACCGGCCGCGCGATCTGGCCGTCGGCCTGCCGACCGCGCTCTCCTAGCGGTTGACCATCGACATGTCCGGGTAGCGGTCGCCTTCGGCGACCAGCCCGTCGAGCTCCGTGAGATCGTCGGCGGTGAGCTGCAGGTCGGCGGCGCCGACGTTCTGCTCGAGGTAGGTGCGGCGCTTCGTGCCCGGGATCGGAGCGATGTCGTCGCCCTGCGCGAGCACCCAGGCCAGCGCCACCTGCGCAGGCGTCGCGTCGTGGCGGCCCGCGACGCGGTCGATCCGCTCCACGATGCCGATGTTGCGCTCGAGGTTGTCGCCCTTGAAGCGCGGGTTGTGGCGGCGGAAGTCGTCGGCGTCGAGGGCGTCGACGCTGCGGATCGCCCCCGTGAGGAAACCGCGGCCGAGCGGCGAGTACGGCACGAACCCGATCCCGAGCTCGCGGACGGTCGGCAGGATCTCCTGCTCCACGTCGCGCGACCAGAGCGAGTACTCGGTCTGCAGGGCCGTGATCGGGTGGACCGCGTGGGCGCGCCGGATGGTGTCGGCGGAGGCCTCGGAGAGCCCGAGGTACTTCACCTTCCCTTCGGCGACGAGCTCGGCCATCGCGCCGACCGTGTCCTCGATCGGGGTGTCGAGATCGACGCGGTGCAGGTAGTAGAGATCGACGTGGTCGACGCCGAGGCGCTGCAGGGAGCCCTCGATCGCCTGCTTCACGTACGCAGGCGAGCCGTCGATGCCGCGGGCGAGCGGATCCTCGGGATCGCGGCGGATGCCGAACTTGGTGGCGAGCTGCACCTCGTCGCGGCGGCCGGCGAGCGCCTTGCCGACGAGCTGCTCGTTCGTGTGCGGGCCGTACATGTCGGCGGTGTCGAGGAACGTGACGCCGAGCTCGAGGGCGCGGTGGATCGTGGCGAGCGCCTCGTCCTCGTCTCGCCCGCCGTAGAAGTCGCTCATCCCCATGCAGCCGAGACCGAGCTGGGAGACGGAGAGGCCCTGCGACCCGAGGGTGATGGTCCTGATGCTCATACGGCCGAGCCTAGGACCGTTCGCCCGAATCGCGTGAACCGGCTGCCCGGGTTCGTCGGATCACGCTGAGGCGGCGCGACCGGGTGGTGCCAGAATCGGCCGGGTGGACGCAGATGTGATCGTCGTCGGCGCTGGCCTCGCGGGGCTCGTCGCCGCCGCAGAGCTGGCTGAGGCGGGCCGGAAGGTGCTGCTGCTCGACCAGGAGAACGAGGCGAACCTCGGCGGGCAGGCGCACTGGTCGTTCGGTGGGCTGTACCTCGTCGACAGTCCGGAGCAGCGGCGGATGGGCATCAAGGACTCGGTCGAGCTCGCCCACCAGGACTGGCAGGGGACCGCGGGGTTCGACCGGGGCCGCGAGGACCACTGGCCGCGGCAGTGGGCCGAGGCGTACGTCGACTTCGCTGCGGGGGAGAAGCGCCGGTGGCTCCACGACCAGGGGCTGCGGCTCTTCCCGGTGGTCGGCTGGGCGGAGCGCGGCGGGTACGGCGCGGGCGGGCCGGGCAACTCGGTGCCGCGCTTCCACGTCACCTGGGGCACGGGGCCGGGCGTGGTGGCGCCGTTCGAACGGCGCGTGCGCACGGCGGCGCAGCGCGGACTCGTCAGCTTCGGCTTCCGCCACCAGGTCGACGAGCTCATCACGCAGGACGGCGTCGTCACCGGCGTCCGCGGCAGCGTGCTCGCGCCGTCGCGCGAGGCACGTGGCGTGGCGAGCTCGCGCGAGGTGGTCGGCGGCTTCGAGCGGACGGCGCAGGCGGTCGTCGTCACCTCGGGCGGCATCGGCGGCAACCACGAGCTGGTCCGCCGGAACTGGCCGGCGCGGCTGGGGCAGGCGCCGACGCACATGCTCACGGGCGTGCCTGCCCACGTCGACGGTCGCATGCTCGCGATCACCGAGTCGGCGGGCGGCAACATCGTCAACCGCGACCGGATGTGGCACTACACCGAGGGGGTCGCGAACCACTCGCCGATCTGGGCGGGCCACGGCATCCGCATCCTCCCCGGGCCGTCGTCGCTCTGGCTCGACGCGACGGGCCGGCCGCTGCCCGCGCCGCTCTTCCCGGGCTTCGACACCCTCGGCACGCTCGAGCACATCATGGGCACCGGCCACGAGCACACGTGGTTCGTGCTCACCCGCAAGATCATCGAGCGGGAGTTCACCCTCTCAGGCTCCGAGCAGAACCCGGACCTCACCGGCAAGGACGTCCGCAGGCTCCTGCAGCGCGTGCTGCCGGGTGCACCGAAGCCGGTGCAGGCGTTCCTGGACCGCGGTGCCGACTTCGTCCAGGCGACCGACCTCGGCACGCTCGTCGACCGGATGAACGCGCTCACCGATGCGCCGCTGCTGGACCGGGCGACCGTGGAGCGAGCGGTGGTGCAGCGCGACCGCGAGATGGCCAACGCGTTCAGCAAGGACGCGCAGGTGACCGCGATCCACGGGGCACGGCGCTACCGGGCCGACCGGCTCACGCGCGTCGCCGCGCCGCACCGGCTGCTCGACGAGCAGGCCGGTCCGCTCATCGCCGTGAGGCTGCACCTCGTCACCCGCAAGACCCTCGGTGGCCTGGAGACCGACCTCGGGGGGCGCGTGATGGACGCTGCCGGCGAGCCGATCCCGGGCCTGTACGCCGCTGGCGAGGTGGCGGGCTTCGGCGGCGGTGGGGTGCACGGCTACCGCTCGCTCGAGGGCACCTTCCTCGGCGGCTGCATCTTCTCGGGGCGCAGCGCCGGTCGAGCGGCCGCGGTCGACGTCGGCTAGCGCTTCGCAGCGACCGCGGCGCGCATCTTCGCTGCCGGATCCCGCACGGCCCTGCCGTGGCCGGGCAGCAGCACCGACGGCTCGAGCTCGACGAGCTTGGCAGCCGAGGCGAGCACGGTCGGGCGGTGCCAGGTGAACAGGCCGGGGAACGGAAAACGCCAGTTGGGGGCCGGCCGTGGTCGCCACGCCACCCACGGTCGAGTACACGTCACCGCAGATCAGCGCGCCGTCTCGCGTGTCCTGGAACGCGACGTGGCCGACGCTGTGGCCGGGCGCCGCGAACACCTTCAGCGAGCCGATCGCGTCGCCGTCGTCGACGAGCCGTGCCGGCGTGCTCTTGATGCCGCCGTCGCGCGGGAGGAGCCGGCCGTCGGTCGGCTCGCCCGGCTCGAGGGTCGGCTTGCTCGTGAGGTACTTGGACTCGCGCGTGCCGACGATCAGCTCGGCGCTCGGCACGGCCCGCAGGATCGCGTCGATCGAGCCGACGTGATCGGGGTGCGCGTGGGTCACCGTCACGCGAACGATCGGCTTGCCGATGGCCTCGGCCGCCGCCAGGATCCGCTTGCTCTGATTGCCCTGGAGGCCGTCGATCAGCGTGAGGCCGTCGTCCTCGTGGACGAGGTACGCGTTGATCGCCGCGCCGAACTGGCCGACGTGCGTGATGGTCGGGGTGATGCTGCCCATGCCGGCAACCTAGCCCGGCCGGCGGCTCCGCGGGGGCGGCCCGCTCGATCCGGAGCACATGGTGCGGTGCCGGATCGGCGGGTGGCCCGCGAACGCCGGCCGGCTAGTAGCGCCGGTCGACGGGGTCGATCGGCTCGCCGGGCAGGCGGCGGGCCCGGCCGAGGAACAGGAGTCCGAGGAGCAGTCCGACGACGCCGACCGCCATCAGGATGACGCCGATCGTCTGCACGTCGACGCCGGAGATGTCGTCCGTGATCGCGAACTTGAGGATCGCGCCGACGGCGATGAGGAAGAGCGAGCCACCGATGGTCATGGGCCGACCGTACGCCTCGCTCGGCGCGACGTCGCGGCCGTACCCCGGCCACGCCAGGACGGCCGGACGTGTGCAGATCCGGTCAGCGGGGCTGCTCGGCCCGCTCCCGGCCCGGGGCGTCGGCGGGTGCCCGCACCGCCTCCGAGCCGTCGGCCTCGCGGGCCGCCTCGAGCTCGCGAAGCTTGCGCTGCATCGAGAGGAACGCGATGCCACCGATCAGCAGGGGCAGCCAGAACAGGACGACCCGGTAGGCGAGCACCGCGATCACGGCGACCGACGCCTCCTCGCCGTAGAGCACGTACATCCCCACCAGGCCCCCGTCCACGCCGCCGATGCCGCCGGGCACCGGGATCAGCCCGCCGAGCTGGCCGATCAGGTAGGCCATGAGCACCACGACGATCGCCGGATCCTCGCCGAACGCCTTGAAGGTCGCCCACAGCACGGCGTTGTCGAAGAACCAGTAGCCGACCGCGCCGGCGTACACCGCCCAGTGGCCCTGGCGCAGCAGGCCACCGGCCTCCTGCACGGCGTGCACGAGCGTGCGGCGGGCCATCGCGATGGTGCGCGGCACCCGGCGCATCTCGGGGGTGACAGGGCGGCCGGGTCCGAACCGCGGGATCAGGGCCACGAATCCGATGAGGACGATCGCGAGGATCGCCGGGAAGAGCGTGAGCCAGGCCGACAGCTGCGGGCCGAGCCCGAGGTACATCGCGATGCCGAGCACCGCAACGGCGACGAAGTTGGCCGAGCCCTTGATGATGTAGAAGGCGACCGAACGCCGGGCGATGATCTTCGGTTCCATGCCGGCGCGGCCGAGCACCCAGGCGCCGAGTGCCAGCCCGGCCACGCCGCTGCTGGGCATGATCGAGCCCATCGCCAGCTCGCTCCACCCGAGCCGCTGGGCGGCCCACCACGACTGGTGGCGCAGGAAGATCGGCTTGAGCATCAGCACGTAGGAGAAGCCCGAGAGCGCTTCGAGGACGACCGCGAGCACGAGCCAGCCGACGCTCGCGTCGCCGATCCGGTCGCGCAGCTCGCCGAGCCCGGGGGTGAGGAGGGCGATCAGCGCGAGGGCTGCGATGAGGCCGAGGACCCGGACGGCGCTGCGCCGCACGGCCGCCGGATCGAAGTCCATCGCGAAGCCGTGGCCGGCCGCCCCTTCGTCCTCACCGCGTTCGCCCACGGCGCCTACCCTAGGACGATCCGCGCCGCGATTGGCGATGAGCATCGCGATTGGTAGCGTCGGCGCCATGTCGGCATCGCATCAGTGGCAGTCGGTGGCCGACGGGCTGCACGCCTGGATCCACCCGATCGGCGACTGGGGCTGGTCGAACGCCGGCCTCCTCACCACGCCGGCCGGGGCGCTGCTGATCGACACGCAGTGGGATGAGCGACGCACCCGCGACATGCTCGAGATCGCCCCGATCCCGCTCGGCACGCGCATCGAGACCCTCGTCCTCACCCACGGCGACGGCGACCACGTCTGGGGCAACCGGGCCGTCGGCGCCGACGCGATCATCGCGTCGAACGCGACCGCAGCGCACATGGAGTCCGAGGATCCCGGACGCTTCGGCCGCACCGCGCAGCTCGTCGCCGGGATCGCTCGCGCCCCCGTCCCGGGACTGCCCGGCCCAGCCGGGCGGCTCAAGGAGCTCTCGGTGTTCGCCCGCTACATGACCCGCATGACCGCGCCGTGGGCGTACGGCGAGGTGGTGCGCACCGGTCCGACCCGCACGTTCGACGGCGAGATCGAGCTGGAGATCGGCGGTCGCACGGTGCGGCTGGTGGACGTGGGCTCCGCGCACTCGCCGGGCGACACGTTCGTGCACCTGCCGGAGGCCGGCATCGTGTTCGCCGGCGACCTGCTGTTCGTCGGCGTGGCGCCCGTGATGTGGATCGGACCGGCCACGAACTGGATCGCCGCCCTCGACCGGCTCGCGGCCCTCGAGCCGACCCACATCGTGCCGGGCCACGGACGCATCGCCGACACCGCCGACCTGACGGTGCTGCGCGACTACTGGTCGTGGGCGATCGAGGTCGGCGAGGCCGGCCGCGCGGCCAAGCGCTCGCCGGCCGCCACGGCGCTCGCCGCGATCCGCTCCGCCGAGCACGAGCTCGCGCCATGGGGCACGTGGTGGTCGCCCGAGCGGCTCGTGATCAGCCTCACGGCCCTCGAGCGCGAGGCGCAGGGTCGCGGCCCGATCCACTCGCTCGTCGACCGGGCCCGCGTGATGGCCGCGACCGCCGGGGTGGCGCAGCAGCTGCGCGCCGAGGGCCTCACGACCACGTCGTTCGGTCCGCCCGGCGCGTAGCGGCGCACCGCCCGGGCCCGCGCAGGGCCCGAGCGGTGCACGACCACCCGACTGGGCTCTCTTTACGCCGCAGCCTCTTCGGCGGCGCGCTGCAGGCCGGAGCGCTCGCCGAGCGGCTGCTCGCGCAGGAGCAGCACGGCGATCAGGGCGACGAGGCTCATCGGTGCGGCGACGAGGAAGATCTCGCCGACGCCCACGCCGTACGCGTGCTCGATCACCTTCGCGACGCCGGCCGGCAGCGTGTGGAGATCCGGCACCGAACCGCTCTCCAGGCCGCTCGTGGACGACGCGGGGGCGCCGCTGCTCGCAAGGCCGCTCTTGATCGTGTCGGTCGCGCGCTCTGCGAGGACGGCGCCGAGCACGCTCACGCCGACCGCGCCGCCGAGGCTGCGGAAGAACGCGATGAGCGAGGACCCTGAGCCCATGTCGTGGAGCGGGATCGCGTTCTGGACCACGAGCACCAGGTTCTGCATCAGCATGCCGACGCCGCTGCCCAGGATGAGCATGTACGCGGCGAGCGCCCACAGGTTGGTGGTCTCGTCGAGGGTGCCCATCAGCGCGAGGCCGGTGGTCAGCAGCACGCCGCCGAGCACCATCCAGCGCTTGTAGCGGCCCGTCTCCGAGATGCGGCGGCCGATGATCGTCGACGAGGCGAAGAGGCCGATCACCATCGGGATCGAGAGCAGGCCGGACTCCGTCGGCGTCTTGCCACGGGCGAGCTGCAGGTACTGGCTGAGGAACACGGTGGTGCCGAACATCGCGATGCCGACGGCGACGCTGGCGAGCACGCCGAGCACGACGGTCCGCGAGCCGAACAGGTGGAGGGGGATCAGGGGCTCGGGTGCGCGGCGCAGTGCGAACACCGCGGCGACGGCGGCGAGGAGGCCGCCCGGCACGAGGATCGCGGTCTGCGCGCTCAGCCAGGCGAACTCGTGACCGGCGAGGGTCACCCAGATCAGCAGCGAGCTGACCGAGGCCGCGATGAGGCCGGCGCCCCACACGTCGATGCTCACCTTGCGCTTGGGGCGCGCGGGGAGGTGCAGCGTGCGCTGGAGGGTGATCAGGGCCGCGATCGCGAACGGCACGCCGACGTAGAAGCACGAGCGCCAGCCGAAGGCGTCGGTCATCACGCCGCCGATCAGCGGACCGGCGACGGTGCCGACGCCGAACACGGCGCCGAGGTAGCCGGCGTAGCGGCCGCGTTCGCGCGGGGAGACGAGGTCGGCCAGGATCACCTGCACGAGTGCCGTGAGCCCGCCGACGCCGAGGCCCTGGAGGGTGCGGAATGCGATCAGCTCGCCCGTCGACTGCGAGAGGCCGGCGAAGATCGAACCGGTGGTGTAGATCACGAGCCCGGTCTGCACGAGCGTCTTGCGCGGGTAGAGGTCGGCGAGCTTGCCCCAGATCGGGGTGGAGACGGTGAGCGCGAGGAGGGTGGAGGTGACGACCCACGTGTACGCGCTCTGACTGCCGCCGAGGTCCGACACGATGATCGGCAGCGACGTCGAGACGACCGTGCTCGAGAGGATCGCGACGAACATGCCGAGTAGCAGGCCGCTCATGGCCTCGAGGATCTCGCGGTGGCTCATCTCGCCCTGGGCGGGCGGCGGGGCATCCGGCCGCTGCGACGACGGGGTGGGCTGAGCGTGGCGCTCGGCCTGGGCGGTGGGCGTGCTCATGCGGGCACCTCCTGGTGGTCGTCCCCTGCTGATGTGGCCGGGCGACGCAGCTCCGTGAACTGCTGCACGAGGCGCTCGATGCCGCGGGCGAGATCGAGGACCTCGTCGTCGGTCCAGTCGCCCAGGCCCTCCTGGAGCTGCTCGAGCATGCGCTCGTGCGCGCCGAGGAGCACCGCGAACCCGGCATCCGTGACCGACACGAGCTGGGCGCGGCGGTCCTCCGGATCGGCCTCACGCTGCACGTGGCCGGCGTCGACGAGCGTCGTGATCTGACGGCTCGCGACGGAGAGGTCGACGTGCAGCTCGGCGGCGATGTCGCTCACCCGGCACGGACCGAGCCGGCGGACGGCTGCGAGCGCCGTAAACCCGCCGGAGGCGATCTCGCGCGTCGCGGCCCGCCCGAGTTCACGCCGCAGCGCGCTGAGGCCGTAGAGCTGGCGGACCAGATGGTCGGCCGGGGAGCTCGGTGGTTCGGTCGGCGGAACGCGGTGCGGGGTGGTGATCATGGAATCAGCGAGGATGTTTCTTGCTTCCTGCAAGCAACTGTATCGCCGAAACGGACAGGATCGTCCGATTATGGCGCGGTGCCGCTCGGACCGGACGCTCCTCACGCGCCGTTCGCACGTTTCCGGGCCGGCGACCACGAAAACGTGCAAACGGCCTCGGCGTCGCGGCCGGCGCGTTGCACGTTTCCGGGCTGGCGACCACGAAAACGTGCAAACGGCCTCGGCGTCGCGGCCGGCGCGTTGCACGTTTCCGGGCTGGCGGCCACGAAAACGTGCAAACGGCCTCAGGCGAAGAAGCGCACGATCGTCGCCGCCACGCAGGCCGGCTTCGGCGCGCCCTCGATCTCGATCGTGCACGTGACGACCGCCTGGCCGCCGCCGGGCACGGACTCGTACGAGGTGAGGACGGCGGAGGCGCGCAGGCGCGAGTTCACCGGCACGGGGCTCGGGAAGCGCACCTTGTCGAGGCCGTAGTTGAGCGCACCCGCCAGCCCCTGCACCTCGTAGATCTCCCACGTGAGCTTGGGGAGCAGGGAGAGGGTCAGGTAGCCGTGGGCGATCGTGGTGCCGAAGGGGCCGTTGGCCGCCCGCTCCGGATCCGTGTGGATCCACTGGTGGTCACCGGTCGCCTCGGCGAACTGGTCGATCCGGGCCTGGTCGACCTGCACCCAGTCGCTCGTGCCGAGCTCCTCGCCGACGGCGGTCGCGAGCTGATCCAGGTTGTCGAACGTGCGCATGGGGGCATCCTGCCACGGCGCTTTCCGTCCAGGCCGGGCGCGGACACGCCGTTCCGCCTCAAGCTGGTGCGATCAGCGTACGACTGGTCGGGTAATGGGGCACCTGGCCCAATTCCTCCCCCGCTCGCACACGGACCCGTCCGACCTCTCGCTCATGCGGAAGGTCGCGGCGACGATGTGCCTCGGCGGCGCGCTCAGCTCGTTCGGCGGTGCGTTCACCGTGCAGACGACGACGGCCGGGCAGGACTCCCAACTCGTCCTCGCGAGCGCGCTCGTCGTGCTCGGTCTGGCGATCGCGCTCCTGCGCTCGAGCTATGCGCTGTTCCGCGGTGGCGTGCTGGCCTCCGTCGGCATCATCAGCGCGATGATGGCGACGGCGCAGCCGATCAGCACGACCGAGTTCTTCTACCTCTGGCCCGTCGTCTTCGCCGGGTACTTCCTGGGTCGACGCTGGTTCGCGATCACGCTCGTCTGGCTCGCCGGAACGCTGCTCGTCGCGCTGAGCATCACCACCGATGCGATCGTCAAGGGGGATGTGCTCACGAGCACCCTCATGTGCGTGGGGATCATCGGCGCGCTCGTCACGATCATGCGCGAGCGCGAGGAGCGGCTCCGCGGCGGGCTCGAGATCGCGGCCCGGACCGACGCCCTCACCGGCCTGCTCAACCGCCACGGCCTGGAGCCCGAGCTCGCACGACTCGTCGACGGGGTCCGCATCACCGGCATCCCGCTCGCCGTCGCCCTCTTCGATCTCGACCACTTCAAGTGGTTCAACGACGCCCACGGCCACCTCGAGGGCGATGAGGCGCTGCGCCGGATCGGTCACATCCTGCGTGCCTCCGCCCGTGCCGGCGATTGCGTGGTGCGGTTCGGCGGCGAGGAGTTCGCCGTCCTGCTGCCGGGCGCGACCGCGCAGGGCGCCCACAACTACGCCGAGCGGGTGGCCGAGGCGCTGAGCGCCGAGGACATCACCGACGAGCTGCGCCTCTCCGCGAGCTGCGGCATCGCCCACCTGGCGCGCGGCGACTCGATCGACGCCGTGTTCGGCCGGGCCGACGAGGCGCTCTACGCAGCGAAAAACAGCGGGCGCAACCGTGCCGCATGGTGGAACAGCGACGGCGAGATCGTCGTCGGGCAGCCCCTCGAGACCCTGGCCCGCCGGCTGCGCAGCGTGCCGCCGACGCACCCGCGCGAGTACGTGCTCCGCCTCGCCGATCGTCGCGACCTGCGCGCCGACGGCGAGCGCCGCACCGCCTAGCCGCGCCGGCGCCTAGGCAGCTTCGGCGGCCCCTCCGGGCCGGCCCTCCGCCTCGGGCGCGCCGCTCCCCACGGTGCTCGAGGCGGGCGACACTGCAGGCCCGGAGGATTCGCTCGTCGCGGCGGTCGAGGGTGGTTCGCCGCCGCCGCCGGCCGGGCGCCAGCCCGGAGGTCCGAGCGCGTAGCCGAGACGATCGCGCCAGCGGCGAGCCTGCCGCACGTCATGGCCGATCGCCTGCCACTCGTGGAAGGCCACGCGCAGAGGGTTGAAGGTGTTGATGTTGCTCGTGAGGCCGTACGTCGGGCGGGCCGTCTCGGGCGTGAACGTGCCGAAGAGCCGGTCGAAGACGATGAACACGCCGCCGTAGTTGCGATCGAGGTACTGCTGGTCGGAGCCGTGGTGCACGCGGTGGTGCGACGGCGTGTTGAACAGGAACTCGATCGGTCGCGGCAGTCGCCCGATCTTCTCCGTGTGGATCCCGAACTGGTAGAGCAGGTCGATCGCGCTGATCGTCAGCACGGCCGAGGGCGGGAAGCCCAGGAGCGGCAGCGGCGCGAAGAACACGGTGGAGCTCATCGGCGTCCACGGCTGCCGCACCGCCGTCGAGAGGTTGAAGTGCTCGCTGCTGTGGTGGACGACGTGGCTCGCCCAGCCCACGCGGACCCGGTGGTGGACGCGGTGGTCCCAGTAGAAGAGGAGGTCGAAGAGGACCAGCAGGACGACCCACGCCCACGGCTGTCCCATGTCGACCTCCCAGGGCGAGGCGGTGGCGAGCGCCGCGAATGCGACGAGCGCGACCGCGTTCCAGCCGCCCGAGATCACGAGGTAGCCGAGTCCCATCGAGATGCTCGTGCGGGTGTCGCGCAGCTCGTAACCCTCGTGCGCATGCTCGCGAGCCTCCTCGACGAGGTGCCGGTAGCTCAGGGCCTCCACGGCCATGAGCAGGATGAACGCCGGGATGGCGGCGACGAGGAGGTCGAGCATGGCGGGCCGTTGGGCGAGGCAGAGGTCGGACGCGCGGTTGGGGGTCCACGGGGGATGGCGCCGCGCGCCGACCAATGTAACAACGGCCGTTGCCACAACGCAAGTTGTCAGATGAGTTGGCGTGCTTCAAGCTGTCGGTGATGGATGGCACGGACCCCGACACCCCGCGTCGCGGACCGTCGCCCGGGAATCGTGTGTACGGCGGTCTGTCGGCCGACGAGCGGCGGGATCGCCGTCGCCGCGAGCTGGTGCGCGTCGGCCGCGAGCTGTTCGCCGATCGCGGCTTCTCGAGGACGGGCGTCCGCGATCTGTGCCGCGCAGCGAAGTGCAGCGAGCGGAGCTTCTACGACACGGTCGGCAGCCGCGAGGCGCTCCTGCGCGACGTGTACCTCTTCGCCACCGACGAGGTCGTCGCCGACATCCGAAGCGCGATGCGGGAGGCGCCGCCCGAACTGCTCCCGCGTCTGCGGGTCGGCCTCGGGGCGTTCTTCTCGTCGATCGTCCGCGAGCCGCGCAACGGCCGCCTCATCTACATCGAGGCGCTCGGCCGCGCGCCGGAGATCGAGCTCGCGCGCCGCGAGGGCCTCGGCCGGTTCGTCGCGATCGTCACCGACGACCTCCACCGCTACCTGGCCGGCGATCCGCCCCCACCGCACGTGATCGAGCCGGCCGTCGCCGCCGCCATCACCGCCGTCGGCGAGATCGCCTACCGCTTCACCGACGGTGATCCGGGCTTCTCGCCCGAGCAGGCCGCCGAGCACCTCACGGTCGCCCTCGCCGGCGCCGGCCTCGCGCTCGGCCTGCAGCCCGGCTGAGCCCACGGCCCCGGCCGATCGACGTTTGACACGTCGGGCGGTCACGGGGGTCGACGTCCGACGGATCGCGCCTCGCCGAGCGACTACGGTCGAGCCATGGATCCGCAGTCGACCGCGCCGTACCTCGATGCGATCAGCGCCTACGGCTCACGCGGCTCGGGGCGGATGCACGTGCCGGGCCACAAGGGTGGTCCGGGGGCCGACCCCGGGCTGCGGCAGGCGATCGGCGAACGGGCGCTGCTGATGGACGTGCCGCAGGGGCTCTACGGGGTCGATCTCGGGGTCGACGCCACGCCCCAGGTGCGCGCCGAGGCCCTCGCCGCGGAGGCGTACGGCGCCGAGCGCAGCTGGTTCCTCACGAACGGCGCTACGCAGGGCAACCACGCGCTCGCCCTCGCGCTGGCGCCTCCTGGTCGAACGGTGGTGGTGCAGCGCAACTCGCACGCGTCGGTGGTCGACGGGCTCGTGCTCAGTGGCGGGCGACCGTCGTTCGTCGCCCCCGCCTACGACGACTCGATCGGCATCGCCCACACCGTCGAGCCCTCCACCCTCGACGACGCGCTCGCAGGCTCGCCGGAGGCGTCGGCCGTGTTCGTGGTCTCGCCCACCTACTTCGGCGTCACCGCCGACGTGCCCGCGCTCGCCGAGGTGGCGCACCGCCACGGCGCCGCGCTCGTCGTCGACCAGTCGTGGGGGCCGCACTTCGGCTTCCACCCGGAGGTGCCCGGGTCGGCGCTCGCGCAGGGGGCCGACGCCGTCCTCACCAGCACCCACAAGATGGCCGGCTCGCTCACGCAGTCGGCGATCCTGCACGTCGGCATCGGCGCGCGGGTGGACGTGAGCGCCGTCGACCGCGCGGTGCGGATCGTGCGCAGCACGTCGCCCTCCTCGCTCCTGCTCTCCTCGCTCGACGGTGCCCGTCGCCAGCTGGCCGTGCACGGTGAGGCGCGGCTGGAGCGCACGCTTCGCGCCCGCGTCGATCTGCTCGGCCGCATCGAGCGCGCTCCCGGTCTCGCGCTGATCGGCCCGAGCCTCACCGGCAACCCGGGCGTGCACGCCGTCGACCCGCTCAAGGTGGTGATCGACGTGCGCGGCACCGGCTCGACGGGCTACGCGGTCGGGCAGGCGCTCGGCTCCTGGCACGACGTGCACCCCGAGCTCGTCACCGACACCGCCGTGCTGCTCGTGCTCGGCCCGGCGGAGCTCCCGGACGACCTCGCGCTCGTCGGCCTTGCACTCGAGCGCACCGCCGCGCGGGTGAGCGACGAGGTGGCGGCCGGTCGCGGGGATCACGACGACGACGTGCCGCGCATCGTCGAGCCGCTCATCGCGCCGACGAGCGAGACCGTGATCTCGCCGCGCGACGCGTTCCTCGGCGACACGGAGGCGATCCCGCTGGCGGATGCCGTCGGGCGCGTGAGTGCCGAGTCGATCGCGGGCTACCCACCGGGCATCCCCGCGCTGCTGCCGGGCGAGCGGGTCACCGAGGCCGTCGTCGCGCACTTTCGCGCGCTGCTCGAGGCCGGCGCCCGGCTGCACGGCGCGCTCGACCCGAGCCTCGGCACGATCACCGTCGTCCGCTAACCGGCGACGAGCAGGCCGGTGCCGAACATCACGGCGACGCCGGCGAGCAGGCCGGCGACGGCCGTCGGGTGCATGAGGCGCCCGTCGTCGTCGCGGAGGGCGGGGAGCAGCTGGAGGATCACCTGCACGATCGCGCCGGCGCCGAAGCCGAAGAGGAACGCCGCGACCGACGCGTTGAACGCCGACGCCCCGATCCACGCGCCGAGCACGGCCGGCGCGCCCGCGAGCAAGCCGAGGCCGGCGAGGCGCGCGAGGCCGGGCGTGCGGTCGGCGATGGGGCCGACGATCGCGAGCCCCTCGGTGGTGTTGTGGATCGCGAAGCCGACGATCAGGAACGCCCCGAGCGCGAGCGCACCCGTGGCGTAGGCGCTGCCGATCGCGACGCCCTCTCCGAGGTTGTGGAGCCCGATGCCGAACGCGGTGAGCGTGGCGAGGTGCAGGCCGGAGGCGCCCGCTGCCCTGGCCTTGCGGGACCGCCCGCTCATCCAGGCGGAGACGCCCGAAAGCAACAGGAACGCCACGAGCGCGCCGATCCACACGAGCGCGGTGCCGCCGAACGCCTGCGAGCCCTGGGCGCCGAGCTCGAGGCCCTCGAGGGTGGCGTCGATCGCGAGGAACGCGAGCAGGCCGACCGTCAGCGCCATCACGCCGCGCAGCGCGGCCGGTGGGATGCGGCGGATCCACGGCAGCCAGAGCATGCCGAGCGCCACGGGGATCACGCCGACGTAGATGCCGATCAGGGCCATGAGCCAGAGGAAGTCGGCGCCGCCATCGGGTGTGAGGACGGCGGCGGGGATCTCGTGGAGGATCGTCGCGCCGGTCGAGGTGAGCAGGGCGACCTCGTAGGCCTCGCCCTCCACCCACGGTTGCTGGATCGTGAGCTCGGCCGTCGAGAGGCGCTCGATCGGCGCCTCGGCACCCTCGAACTGGGCGACGGCGTCGTTCACGATCGCCTGCGAGATGGAGACGGCGTCGGCGCCGTCGTTGCGCACCGTCAGCGCGATGGTGCCCGGCTCGAGCACCGTGCGCTCGATCGCGAGCTCCTCGATCGGCGGGCCCGTGCGCTCGCCGAGGCCTGGGCCGCCGGACGCCGCGAACGCGCCGATGGCGGCGACGATCAGCACGAGCGGGCCGAGGAACGCGAGCCAGGTGGGGACGCGCGGGCCGCCGGCCGCGGGGCGCGGCTGCGTGACGGTGCTCATGCCGTCACCTCGAAGAAGCCCTGCCATCCGAGCTCGGTGAACTCCGACTGGTGGGCGTGGAACATGAAGAGCCCGGTGTGCTTGAAGTTCCACTCGGCGATACCTCGCTGCCCCTGGCAGAGCATCACGGTGTCGGTGAGCTCGGTCGGTGTGCGCGACGTGCCCGTGGGGTACCAGTCGAAGAAGTTCGCGTGGAGGTGGAAGGAGTTGATGAGGTCGTACTCGAGGATGTTGATCACGTACGCCCGCACGCGCCGGCCGCGCCGCACCTTGATCGGCGTGTTCATGTACGCGAACGGGATCGTGTTCACGGCGTAGAGCTCGTTCGCCCGGTCGAAGTTCGTGTCGAACCCGTTCATCACGAACACCATCTCGTCGGCCTCGGGCAGCCCATCCTCGGGGTCGACGATGAACGCGCCGTACATGCCCTTGGCGATGTGCTCCGCGAGCGGGCGCACGTGGCAGTGGTAGAGGTGCAGGCCAACCGGCTCGGCGTCGAACTCGTAGACCGTGCGGTCGCCCGGCTGGATCTCGCCGGCCCCCTGCCCGGCGACGCCGTCCATCGTCGCGGGGTGGATGCCGTGGAAGTGGATCGTGTGCGGGTGCGAGGACGCGTTCACGAACGTGATCCGCAGCAGCTCGCCCTCCTTCGCACGCAGCGTCGGCCCGGGGATCCGGCCGTTGTACGTCCATGCGGCGTAGGTCACTCCCGGAGCGACCTCGATCTCCTTCTCCTCCGCGGTGAGGGTCCACTCGCGCACGATGCGGCCGCTCGCCGTGCGGCTCGTGGTGCCCCAGTCGAAGTCGCGCAGGATCTCGGCGGGGTCGAACCCGTTGGCGGCGTGGTCGACGGTGCGGTGGCCGCGGAAGTTCGCGTGGCCGTCGTGGCCTCCGTGGGTCGGTGCCGGGGCGGCAGTCGCAGCGCCATGGCCCGCGTGGCCGCCGTCCGACGCGGGGCTCGTCGCCGCGGTGTGTCCCGCGTGGCCGGCGTGATCGGCCTGGGCAATGCCGGCGCCGCGCAGGAGCAGGCCGCCGGCCGCAGCCGACGCGCCTCCAGCGATCAGGGCAC
>JAQIJQ010000002.1:0-27496 GCA_036946195.1 Patulibacter minatonensis
GTCGAACTTGCCGGCCTTCTCGAGGTTCTTCTTCGAGGCCTCCTCGTGCTTGCGCGCGAGGGCCTTCCACTTCTCCGCTTCGGCCTTGGCCTTGGCGAGCTCGTCAGAGCTGCCGCCGCTGTCGCCGTCGTCGCCCTCGGGCGCTCCACCGGCCAGAGGCGGGATGCCCCACCGGCGGATGTGGTCGGTGATGAACGCCGCGCGCTCGTCACCATCGAGGTCGTGCACGCTCACGCGCGTGTCGGTGGCCATGTCGGTCATCGGTGCTCCCATGTCGGGTCGTTGGTGGTGTGGTCCCCGGTCATGGGGTCCACACCGGCGCTGCGGTGCATCCGCAGTGGTCGTGCGCGGAGAAGTCGTCGGTGCTGCTGGTGCCGGCGAGGTCCTGGCAGAACGCGCAGGCCTCGGAGCCGATGATGCGTTCGTAGCCCTCAGCTCGAGGGTCGTCGCGGACGGCTTCGACGAGGGTGTCGCGACCGCCGCTGAGCGTGTACCTCGTCACGGTGCCGGTGACGCGGACCAGCGCCGCTTGGATCGCGGCCTGCGGCGAGAGGCCGGCGGCGATCGCGCGATCCGTCATGTTGCGGCCGGTGGTGTAGAGCGAGACCTTCAGCGCGTCGACGTTCAGGTCTGCCTGCGGCACCTCAAGGCGCTTGCCGCCCGGGCGTTCCTCGCGGCGCAGCTGCTGGTAGTAGGCGCCGGCGAGCGCGCCGGACGTCTGGTGGCGCAGCGTCACGATCGGGACGGCGACCTCGATGAAGCTGCGGAAGCTTGCCTCGTCGCCGCGCCAGAGCGGGAAGACGCGGGCGAGGTCGCGGGCGGCGGCCGCGCGGACGGCGAGCTGCGCGGCGCGGTGCTGAACGGTGAGAAGCGCCGGATCAGGCATTCGCCGGTGCCGGTGCGCCGGCGGCCTGCTGGTCGAGCATCGTCGCGAGCTGCGAGAAGGCGTTGCCCTGCTCAGCGGCCTTGCGGTACCGCTCGACGTCTTGCTGGGTCACGCCCGGGATCCGCTCCCAGAGCTCCTGCGGCGGGACGCCGAGCAGCGAGCTCAGCTTGCCGAGCGCATCGACCGTGGCGGCGAACGACCGGGCGGAGGTATCGCGCCACACCACCTGCGAGTCGAGCGGCACGTCGATACCCATGTACTTGCCGGCGAGCCACATCTGCTGCTCGGTGGCCTCGCCCCAGATCGTGTGCCGCTCCTGCGACTTGCGCTCCTTGCCGGCCTCGGCGGCCGCGAGCGCCTCGGCCGACATCTGGATGATGTCGGCGGTGAGCTCGTGCACCGGCGTCTGAGAGAGGGCCGCGCCGTGCTTGAGCGACGCCTCGCGCGACTTGATGAAGCCGGTCAGGTCGGACTGGGCGAACTCGCCCATCTGGACCTTTGCCGGGTCCTCGTCGAGCGTGAACAGAGTGGTGGCGCCCGCCTTGATCGCGTCGACTTCGGTGTCGGCGGCCCAGCCGATCACGTACCGCTGCTTGCTGCCGGCGTAGTGCGTCGCGATCTGGAGCGCGAACGTCGTCAGGTCGATCTGGTCCTGGAGGCCCATGAGCGGAGCGACCTGCCCGCGCGTGGTCGTCTCCTGCTCGTTCGGCATCCGCGTCGCCTGCGACTGCGGTTCGTCCTCGTCGTCGTCGTCGATCTCGTCGAGGAAGCGGACGACCGGCGTCACCTCGGCGCCGTGCACGGAGGTGCTCAGCCACTCGAAGCCCTCCATGTCTCCGCGCAGCTCGTAGACGTGTTCGGAGTCGTAGAGGCGCCAGCGCTTGCCACCACCGCGGGGGGAGGCGCTCGAGCGCGAAGACGGGCCAGTCGGGGTCATCGCCGTAGAGCGTCGCCATCGAGCGCGGCGACACCGAGCGGATGACCGGGTACGGCTTTCCGGGGAGCACCACGGTGTAGGCGACGCCGTACTGGGCGGCGGCGCGGTACACCGCGGTCTGGCGTGCGTCGAATCGGTTGCTCTGCCACGCCCCCCACAGGTCAGGGAGCGGGTCGCCGTTGCCGTCGCGGATGCCCTCGACGCTCGAGGCCTGCACGAGCGAGTTGACGACGATCGGCATCATGTTGACCCGCGAACTCGCGGCCATGACGCGGACCTCGCGCGGCGAGCCGACCGGAATCACCGCGGGCAGCCGTTGGCGCCCCTTGAAGAAGAGGCGCACGACGTCGAGCATCGCTCGCTCTTCGGTGTGGACCTTGTGGACGAGGCGCGCGGGTGGCGACGGCGGCATCTGGTGAGAGCAACGCGGCCTCCCGGCGGTCGAATGGTTCAGGCGAACGTCGCCTTGCCGGAGCGCTTCCGCGGTCGTTTGCCGCTGGCGAGCACGAGCCGGCGGCCCTCGTGGGCGAGCGCGGCCGATGGCACCGAGTCGATCTTCTTCGGCGACTCACGGTGCTCCTTGCCGACGATCACGCCGAAGGCGTTCGGTCGGCGCCGCGCGTTGTGGAAGTGCGTCGCGGTGCGGCGGTCGCCGTCGTGGCGGATCGCCTTCGTCACGACGAGGTCGTGCAGCCGCTCGTGAGCGTGCGTGGCGTCCTTGGTTCGTGTGCGCATGTCGAACGCGACCTTGTGCGCGGGGCCGGCCTTGACGATGAGGTGCGGCGCGTCTCGTGCCCAGGCGTCGACGTAGGACTCAAACGGGTGGAGATCCGAGAGGAACGCGAGGACGCGGTACTTCTCGAGCGCGGCTCGCACGTTGAGGTCGACGTCGGCGCGGTCGATCTCTTGGCCGGGTTTCGGTACCCAGACGCCGAGCGTGAACTGGTAGCCGTCGTCGATGCGCACACCGATCAGTGCGGTGTGGTCGTCGCTCTTGGACGGGTCGAGCCCGAGCGCGATGTCCTCGCCGTCGGCGACCACGACGCCGAGCAGCTCCAGGTCGTCCCATTCGTGGGGAGCGAGCCACGCGTCTTCAGCGGCGGTGAGCTGGTTCCAGTAGAACCGGCGCGAGCTCGCTGGGGTGTTGCGCGGGGTCGAGGAACTCGTCGACGTGGCGCTCCGGGTCGAGCCACGTGCTGTCCCCGCGGGCCGCGACCAGACCTCGCCGGATGTCGCCGACGTCGGTGATGTCGAGGTGCGGTGCCGCCTCGAGGCTGTCGTACAGGAAGCCGGTCGCGCGGGTCCGCCCCTCGGCGATCGCGCGGTAGGCGTCGTAGTCGTGCTCGGCAACCGAGTCCTCACCGGGTTCCGGTGCGTTGGCGATTGCCAAAGCCCGGGCGGCACCGTCCCGAGACTTCGTCACGTTGCGGTTCACGACGGCCTTCATGGCGTGGCCGTCGTTGTTCCGCAGCCAGTGCTGCACCTCGTTGAGCAGCGCGAAGGTGATGCGAGGCCCCTCGAGAGCCTTCGGGCTCGAGGTGACCGACTCCAGACGTCTCCGGCCCTTGCCGGCATAGATGATCTCCTTGCCGAGGTCGATGCCCTGCTCGGCAATGAGCTCGTCGGAGAGCATCGCCGGGAACAGCGTCATCGTGTTCCGCGTCTGGTCCTTAGAGACCGCGGCCGTGATCACCCACGATGCGGGGTGCGGGACGCCGACGGGCTTGCCGTGGGCGTCGTTGCCACCGAAGCGGCACGGCCCGACGAACTCGATGGCGCATAGCGTCGCGCCGAACGGGTCCTTGCCCCAGCCCTTCGCGCGCCGTAGGTGGCCCGAACGGGCGAGCCAGCGGCCGGCGTCGTCGACGGCGCCCCACCACAGGAGGAATCGGATCTGCTCCAGCGTGTACCGCCAGGGCTGTCCCGCCTCGGGCCCGTCGGGCTGGCGCAGGTAGTGGCCGGCCCAGTCGATCCATTGCCAGCCGAGCGTGCGCTCGGGCAGGAGCCAGGCGCCGGCCTCGGTCTTCTGCCAGGTCGGGCCGATGGCGACTCGGTCGCCATCGACGATCTGATCGAGCTTCATCCTGGCAGCACGAAGAGCTGCGCCATGGCGTCGGCGCTCGCGGACGTCTGCGGCTGCTCGTCCTTCGTGGCGGGGTCCACGAACTTCCAGCGCAGCTCGGGCACGGCGCGCGGGTCGAGGCCGAGCCTCTTGTCCAGCTCGCGCATCTCGGCGAGCACGGGCTTGAGTCCGCCGGCACGGCGCTGCAGCGCAGAGAGCATCCAGTCGAGCGCCTTGTCGAGCTTGCGCAGCTCGTCGCGGTCCTCGAGGTCGGCGGCGACCGCCTCGCCGAGCACATCGGCGATCAGGCTGTCGGGCAGATCGCCGAGAGCGGCGCGCTCGTCTTCAAGGCTGGCGCGGCGCGCGATCGCGTAGTGCGAGCCCGGATCCCAGGCGGTCGCCTGCGGCGTCTTCCACGCCCACTTCCACCACGCGAGTCCGGCGGGGCCAAGCTCGTAGCCGAAGGGGATCTTCGGCGCCCGGCCTTCGCGGCCACCGATCGGCAGTTCGGTCGACGGCACGACCGGGGCGTTGCGCCGCCGAGCGTTGCCGGTTGGGAGCGGTCCTCGAGGTCCAGACACACGGGCCTCCATGTCGGAGGGAGGCCGGACGGCATGTCGCCGGGGCCTCGTGGGCTGGGTTTTCCAGAAACTGGGAAACCCGTACAAGGTCTTTGCTGCACACCCAGGCGGTGCCACTCCCTCAGCGTTTGGGGTACCCCCCAGGGGGCGTGACGGCGCCAGGGTGGCGCTCTGCGGGCCTGCGTCGCGATGGTCGGGCGTTCCATCCTCCGGGCTGCTCGCGTGCCGTCACGCGGCTGTGGTGCGGGTGGCAGAGGCCCTGCAAGTTCGCGTGATCGTGACCGCGTGGCCCCTTCGGACCGAGGCCGTCGAGGTGATGCACGTCGGTCGCGGGCTCGGTGCAGCCTGGCTCAGCGCACTCGGGGTTGGCCTTGAGGAACGCGCGGCGGGTGTTGTACCAGCCCCAGTCGTAGCCTCTCGCGGTGCTGTTGGGGCGGCTCACTCGTCGTTGTCGAGCTGTCGAGCGACGTTCTCGGCGAGGTGGTGCTGACGCCAATCCTCGACCACACCCTGAGTGGTGATCCAGTGCTGACCTTCGGGCGTCCAGTGAGCAAGCTGGTAGGCGCCCTCACCGCGTTCCTCGCGGTCGTCGCGCACGACGATGAGCACGGCACCGATGATCGGCCGACCATGCAGGTCGTCGAGAGCGCGCGCTGCGAGGTCGCCGAGCTGGGCCTCAGGTGTCGGCTGATCCACGGCGGGTCTCCTTTCGCACGCAGCCCGCGTCACCGACTGCCCTCCCAAAGGCGGCGCTGAGCGGACGAGCCGTCGGCGCCGAGCAGTCAGGTGACGCGGGTCCCCCGCGTGTAGGCCGCCAACACCACCCCGGGTTGACGGCCAAAGACCCGACGCCACCGGAGGATGAGCGGCCGGATCAGGTCTTGCCGAGCGGGGAGGAGGGGCACTCGGGACGCAGGGGTGACTTGCGCACACCCCGGTAGGCATCTAGGCCCCACGGCTCGGCTCACTCGGGATGGTAGACGTCGGCACCGGCGGAATGTCAGAACACGGTCTGATCGTCTCGCGAGCCGCTGCCTCGGCAGGTGTGGCAGGGGTGCAGGCCGTGAGGGCAGTCCCAGAGCGGGTTGGATCCCGGGTCGAGGCACAGTCCCTCTCCGTTGCAGTGTGTGCACGGGAGGTCGTCGCAGTCATCGTCGTCGATGAACAGATCCGTCATGCTCGTTCCTCGGCGTGCTTCGCGCGGATGGCCTGCTCGAGCTGGCCGAGCGCGCGGCCCACCAGTCGGATCTGGGAGTGCGGGTCGATGTTCTTCGACCGGGCGAGCGCGACCGTCTGCGTGAACCGCTCGATGAGTGAGTCGTCGGCGGTCGTGCGCCTCTTGAGCTGATCCTCTGTGAGCGTGCGGTGGTGGGCCTGGTGGCGCTGTTCGCCGTCCTGGGTCCATCGCTCTAGGTCGGTGTCGTCGGCGACGGGGGCGTCGGGCTCAACGGCGCGGTCCGGGTTGGAGGTGTAGCCGCGCGCTGCGTCGCTGGTGACCGGGGCGCCGGTCTCGCGCTGGATGCCGTCGGCGATGTAGCGGAGGGGCTGCAGCGTGTCGACGCCGAACGTGTAGACCCAGACGGATTTGTCGGCGTGGCGGGCCCACGCCTCGTCGATCTCATGCCCGGCCGCCTCGTCGCGTGCGTCGTCGTCGAGGCGGCGCCACCACGTGTCGATCTCGGCGAGCCACGCGCGCTGGAAGTCACGGAGGGTGCGGTAGCCGTGGCGGCGCACCTCCACGAGGTTGAGCAGCTCGCCGAGCTCGACCATGTCGACGTCGAGGACCCGCACGCGGCAGATCACGCCGGCACCGCTCTTCTGGACGGGCACGAGGTCGCCGACCTGGCACGGGCCGTCGTCGGTGTCGGTGCGCTTCCACAGGCGCGCGTGGCGCGTCTTCTCGCCGTCGAGCACGCGCCGCACCGACTGGCGATCGAGCACGAACCGGATGCGCGGCCGCGAGCGCGGGGCGTCCACTCGAACGTGCGGCGCCCGGGCGGGCTGCTCGGGCAAGCGGCCGTGGTGCGTGCCGCCGAGGTCGGCGAGACGCGGGGTGACCTCGGCGCTCATCGCGGACACTCTCCCGCGGCATTGGTCTCGAACGGACCGAGCACGCGCATAACGTGCTGCCAAGCCGTGCGCTCCGTAAACGCACCGCCGACGTACTCGGAATCGCGCATGGCACCGAGAGCCGAATCGACGGCTTCCTGGAGGGCGTTGCGTTCCCCCACAGGGGAGGCGTCCCGTGAGAGCAGCCACTCGACGCGCTCAGCGTCGGTACCGAAGCGAATCGAGAGCGGCACGAAGCTGCCAACACGGCGCTCGAACTCGGCGGCCCGTTCGTTCTGAGGCGGCTCATCATCGGACCAACCGACGGTCTTGCGAATCAGTGCTGCTAGGAGCGGCTCCCAATTCCCGTCGATGCTCATGTCTGAGCGGCCGTCAAGGTGAGCAAGCACCGTGAGTAGAACGCAGCGCAGGTGGTACGCCTCGCGCTCGGGGGTGGTCTTCGGCATGTGGCCCTCCGGGGGAGAAGGGTCGGGGGTTGCGAAGGCGGGTCGCTAGTCGAGCGTAGCTCGGATGGCGGCGTACACACGACGTACACGACGCGTAGGCGCACGGAGTTGCACAGAGGAGCACTCAGGCGTATTGAGTACCTGCAAATCGCAACTTTCGACCACCGGCGCTGGGGGAGCGGCGGGACCCTTTTCGTCCATGGTAAGGAAGGGGTCCCGGGTTCAAGTCCCGGAGAGGGCTCTGGTTCGAAGCCTCCGCAGCTGCGGGGGCTTCGCTCGTTCGGGGGTGCTCGAGGCGGCCGGGCGCGTTGGCTCCGGGACGTTCCGAGGCATGGGGCGCCGCGTGATCTGGACCATCCTCGCGGTCTTCGCGCTCTGCGTCGCGACGGTCTGGCGCGAGTCGGCGTCGCGGACGCCCGCCCTACCGGCGGGCGAAGCCCGCGGCGGTACGCGCGGGCGCCCGCCACATGGAGGCCGCGAGGACGCCGCCGACGGCGCCGAACAGGTGCGCCTGCCACGAGACGCCCGGCGTCGGCACGAGGCCCGTGGCGAGCGTCGCGCCCCAGGTGAACAGCACGACGAGCCCGACGAACAGGTGCGCGAGGCGACGCGTGTAATACGAACGCACCACGAGGTAGGCGGCATAGCCGAACACGACACCGCTGGCGCCGATCGTGACGCTGTTGTCGGCGGCCGTGAGCCACGTGCCGAGTCCGCTCACGAGCACGATGACCACGGTCACGCCGACCACGCGCGCCAGGCCGCTCAGCGCGATCGTCGCCCCGAGGACGAGGAACGGCACCGTGTTGCCGATGAGATGGTCCCAGCTGCCGTGCAGGAACGGCATGAAGAGGATGCCGTCGAGTCCGTCGATCGCGCGCGGGCGCACGCCGTACGCGTCGAGGTCGCCGTCGAGCGCGACGCGATCGACGGCCTCCGAGATCCACATGACCAGGCCCATCGCAGCGACGAAGACCAAACCCTTGCGGTTCGCATCGTTCAGGCCGAAGTCTTCGGCCGTAGGGCGCTGGAACTGCTGGGCCATGCGGCCGAGTGTGGCACGTCGCAGGGCGGCCGTCGCCAGCGTGCCTGCGGATCGCAGGCCGCGGACGTCGCCGTCGGCGCCTAGCGCGGTGCGCGGAACCGTGCGCGGAACGAGCGCGTCACGGGTGCGGCCTGCGCGCGGCTGACCGTGATCGACACCGTCAGCGTGAGCCGGCCCGCCTTGCGCAGACGCGCCATGGCGGAGCGGCGCAGCGGCACGGCGACCGTCACCGCCGCTCCGGGCTGGAGGGCGAGCGCGTGGCTGGCGAGCGTGCCCCGGCCGGCCTTCACCCGCACCGTCAGCCGGCAGACCCCAGGGCCCGTCGCGCAGCGCACGCGACTGCGGGTCGTGAGCGTGCCGCGGCTGCCACGACCCGTCACGCGCGCCTGCCGCGCCGTGACGGCCATGCTCCCCGCAGGGGCCCGCGGCGGCTGGGGCGTGACGACCGCCGTCGGCAGCGGGGGTGGCGAGCACCGTCGCCGGCGGCACCTCCGGACCCGGCGTCGGAGTCGGCACCGTCTCACCCGGGTACGGGTCGGCGCCGGCCTCGATCGCGTACCGGTAGATGTCGAGCACGCCATCGGCGTCGTCGCCGAACTCCTCGTTCGTCTCCACGAATGCGGTATCGCCGTCGGCCGTCACCCGGAGCAGCTGCTGATCGGCAGGTGCCGCAGAGGTCGCGGAACTCACGAGCGAGAGCACCCGCTGCTCACGATCCCACTCGAACACGTCGTCGACCTGGTCCACGTCGGCCCGCGAGAGCTGCGCACGGGAGGTGAAGAGCAGGTTGCGTCCCAGATCCTGGCTCACGAGCAGCCGCGCCGGCCCGTCGGCGCGACCGGCGGGCGGCACGGAGACCAGCTGCGGCGTCAAGCCGTCGGTGCTCGTGTACACGTCGCGCAACGAGTCGGTGTCGGACTGGATCTCGGCATCGCGCGTGGTCCAGGCGATCGTGCGGCAGTCGGCGCTCGCCGCGACCGTCGGATCGACGCCCGTCGCGGCGTTCACGGTGATCCCCGGCGTCATCAGCGTCTTCGCCCCCGTGACGGTCCGGCGGTACACGTCGGCGACGGCGTCGATGTCCGACAGCATGCGCTCGAACGTGCGCAGGAGCACCACGCCGCCGTTGCAGACGCGCACCACGCTCGGCTGGTCGAAGATGTTCTCCCCGCTCGTGAGGAGCTGCGGCGGGGCAGAGCTGCGCGGACGGGCGAAGAGGTAGATGTCGGGCGTCGCCGGGGAATCCTGGTCGGCGGCCTGGTCGACCGACGCCATCGACTCGGTCGTGCGGATCACGAGCGTCGAGCCGTCGGGGGACTCACGCGGCTCGAACCCGCCGGTCGAACCAGATCCCGAGAACGGGAAGGTGGGGGAGACGACCTCGGTGTAGGGCGCCGACGCGTAGAAGAGGTCGGACTGGCCGCGGTCGTCATCGGGGAACCGGCCCTGGCCCTGCGCCTGGCCGGACTCCCAGTACACGCGGGTGCCGTCGTCGCTGAGGCCGTCGCACCACCCCGAGTAGTCCCCCACCGTCACCAGTTCGAGCGGATTGCCCTCCGCGAGGCGGTAGACGTCCTCGCCCGGCTCGTCATCGCTCGGAAGCAGATCCTCGATCGTGGTGAAGGCGATGGTGGTGCCGTCGGCGCTCATCACGATCGCGTCGGCGTCGACGTTCTGCGCCCTGCGGCCCGTGCGCACCGCGCTCACGAGCTCGACCCTGCCGCCCGGGTGGACGAGGTACACGTCGCGCGCGCTGTCGGTGTCCTCCGGCACGAGCGGGAGTTCGGTGAGGAAGGCGACCGATCCGTCCGCGAGCACCCGCACGGACCAGGGCACGAACTCCTCCGCGCCCGCACCCGCGGGGTTCACACCTGGCGTGAGCAGCGAGCGCGACCCGTCGGCCCACCGGGCGTAGAGGTCGGCCTTGCGGTCGTCCTCGTCGCCGGGGTCGAGCGCCTCCGTCGTGGTGAACACCGCCGTGCCGCCATCGGAGGAGGTCTTCAGCTCGCTGGGGATGAACGCGCCCGTCCCGCCGGTGATCGGCGAGACCGGGTCCAGCGACCCACGCGACGCGAGGGCGACCGGCACCAGAAGCGCCGCGAAGACGGCTACGGCGAGCGCAGCGGACGTGCTCAGTCGTCGACGCATCCGAAGAAGGTTCCCATACGGATCGTTGCCGCAGTGCTCGGCCCACCGGAACCCGGCGCCACGCGGTCTGCCTGGCACGCCGGTGAGGAGGACCGCTGACTGTTCCGAGCCCGGGCGGTGCGAACGGCCAGGACGGCGGCGCCAGGAGCAAGGCGCGCTCGCATCGGTCCGGACGGTGGGCGGAACCTGCAGTCCGCCAACGGGCGTCGGGCGTTCGGAATTCCGCCTGTCGCATGCGGCATTGGACGCAGTCACGCCAGATCGGTTGAGCCGGAATCCAGCGGGCTTGTATTCCGTCGGACCGCAGTCCACGATGAGCGACCGATGAACGAAGTCCTGCCCCTCCTGCTGCTGCCCGCCGTGCTCGGTTGGTCGTTCTCCGAATGGCGGCAGCGTCGGACCCGCGCAGCGCTTCGGGACGCGATCACGAGCACCCGTGCCCCGATGCTCATGGATGCCGGCGCAGCCAGCGTGCTGACCGTGGTCCGGTCGCTCGAGATCGCAGCCGGAGGAGCCGGGCGTTCATGCCCATGGTGGGTGATCGGGCGTGCGCGCACGGCGTGGGACATCCGCCAGCTCGTCGCACCGCTCGGACTGCGCCTCACCGAGGTGATCGCGGTCCGGCGCGACCGCTGGGGCCGCAGCTGCGGGTTCGACGGCGCGAGCCGGTTCGAGGGCACGCGCCACGGCCGCGCCGTCTCGGTCGAGCTGGCCGAGGCGACCAGTGGGATCGCCATCTCCGGCGGCGGACCGTTCCCGAGCTTCGTGGTGGAGGGGGCCGCCGACGGCCGACTCGTGGCGAGCGGTGCGGTGCCGCCGGCGCTCGTGGCGGCGTTCGAGACGCTCGTTCCGAGCCGCCACTGGCCCGGTGTCGCGATCGACGCTGCCGCGTCCGGCATCACCCTGCGCCGCGCCAGCGCGCCGGCCGCCTCCTGGCTGCACGACCTCTGGCTCGTCGAGTTCGTCGCCGACCTCGCCGTCCCCCCGACGGTCGCCTCGCCGAGTCCGAGCGCGACCGTCCTCGCCCCGGACGCCGGTGCACCGGTTCCCGGGGCCGCCGGGCTCGCCACGGCCTGACCACCCGGCGCGTATGCAGCGCATTCGGCGTGAAGACGCGCTGGATGGCTCCGTGGGCTGGTAACACACCGGCGCTTAGCTGGACGGGCCACTCAGCCCCGGCCGATCGGCCAACGTTCTGCTGACCAACACGGCCCGGATGGCCGATGGCGACGCCCCCGTTCCGACACGATGCTGTCCATGTGAAGGATCACCGCCACAACGCACGGGTCCACGACGTCCGTCTCCTCGGATGCTCCCCCTCGTCGGAGGAGGCGTCGATCGTCGTCTCTGGAGGGCATGCCGCCCTCGACCGTGCGCTGGCGCGGGCCGCAGCCCGCAACGTCGCTCAACCCCCTGTGAGCGCGTTGCGGGCCGCGTGCTCGGCCACCTACGGGACCACCGTCGCCGTGGTGCCGCAGGCGCCGGCCCCCAGGGGCCGCGCCCTCGACGCCTTCTGCGTGTCGCCCGACCGCGAGCACGCGGCCTCGCGCGTCGTGCACGTTGCGGCCGTCCGCGAGGTCACCTCCTCGCGCGGTGCGCGATACACGATCCGCACCTGGCGCGAGCTCTCCGCGATCTCGGCCAACTGAGCCCCCCGCCGCGATCGCACATCGCGGCGACGGACGTCCAGGCGCCCTCCGCTACGGCGCTTGGACGTTCGTCGACGTCCCCGACTGGACGTCCGGTCGATGGGCGCGTTGGAACCCGGTGGCATTGGCCGTTAGGGTTGGATCAACGGACCTCCTGCCCCTGTGCGCCGCGTGGCCGCGGGCCGGGTTCGGCGCTTCCATGTCGTCGCCCCACAAGATGAGCGAGCCATCGTTCCCGACGCAGGGCGAACTGCGCGCGATGGTCGGCGAGATGCGGGCGAACGCGCTCTCCCGGCAGCTCTTCTTCGATGCGCTGCGGTTCCGCGCGATCGTCGATCTGGACGGCGTCGTCGTCGCGCTCAACGACTTCGCCGAGCGGCAGCGCGGCGTGGACGTGAGCAGGATCCTGGACCGCCCGATGTGGGAGGACCCGGTCTTCGCGAACGACCCGCTCTGGGAGGGCCGGCTGCGCTCGCGGTTCGCCGAGGCCCTCTCCTCGCCCGGCGGGACCATCGAGTACGAGGACCGCGTCGATTTCGACGATGCCCCGCCGCTGATCCTGCGCGTCCGCGTGTCGACGATCCAGAACGCCGGCGGCGAGGCGATCGGCTTCCTCGTCGACTCCGCGGACGTCGGCCGCGAGTACCGCTCCCGCGCCCTCGTCCGCGAGCAGCAGCGCCTGCTGCACGTCGTCTTCGAGCGCACCTTCCAGCTGATCGCGATCCTCGACGCGACCGGGCGGGTGATCGACGTGAACGATGCGATCGCACGCATCGGCCTCTCGCGCGAGATCGCCGTCGGCCGCACGATCATGGAGATCGCCAGCGTGGAGGGCGCCGAGCGCGTGGCCGAGTGGCAGGGCCGGATCGACCAGATGCAGACGGCGACCGAGCCGCGAACGTACTTCGACGTCCGCGACCTCGACACGTTCACGGGATCCCGGATCGCGACCGACGTGTCGATGACGCCCGTCCGCAACGACGACGGCACGCTCGACCTGATCCTCCTCGAGTTCCGCGACCAGACCGAGCGCTACCGGGCCGAGCTGCGGCTCCGCGAGAGCGAGGAGCGGTTCCGCGCGCTCGTCGAGACGTTGCCGCAGATGGTCTGGACCGCGGCGCCGGACTCGTCGGTCGACTACTTCTCGCCGAACTGGGTCGACTTCACCGGGCTCTCGATGGACGAGATCATGGCCGGCAAGTGGCTCGATCTCGTGCACCCCGACGACCTCGCGCACGCGACGGAGCGCCCGCCGGACTCCGAGGCTCCGACCACTAGTGAGCGCCAGTTCCGGATGCGCAACGCGGCGGGCGAATGGCGGTACCTCGAGGCGCAGTCCAAGAGCGTCGTGGGGGCGGACGGCGGGGTGCGCTGGTACGGCGCCACGCTCGACGTCACCGGTCGACGCGAACGCGAGAACGCGTACCGATCCCAGAGCCAGCAGATCGACGCGGCGGCCGAGCTCACGGGCCTGGGCTCGTTCGTGTGGGAGCGGGCCGTCGGCACGCTGCGCACGGACGAGCGGTACCGGCGCATCCTCAACTTCGAGATCGACACCGATACCGAGCCCGGCGTGGCGATGGAGCGGTTCATCGCACGCGTGCACCCCGAGGACCGTGCTCGGGTGGCGCAGGGCTTCGCGGCCGCGATGACGTTCGGCGGACCGAGCGTGAACATGCAGTACCGGGTGCTCGACGATGGGCCGGAGGGCGGCGAGGAGGAGCGCTGGATCGCCTGCGTCGCAAGCGTCGAGTTCGAGGACGAGCAGCCGGCGCGGATGTTCGGAGCCATCCAGGACGTCACGACGGCCCGCCGTCAGGACGAGGCGCGCGTGCGTCTGCAGAAGGTCGAGGCGATCGGCACGCTCGTCGGCGCGATCGCGCACGACTTCAACAACGTGATCGGCGCGATCCTGACCTACGCCCGGGTCGCCGAGGCCGAGATGGCCGCCGGCGAGCAGCCGGAGGAGAGCATCGCCGAGATCGCACGGGGAGCTCGGCGCGCCGCCGACATCCTCGGGCGCGTCATGGCCTATGGGCGTGAGGAGACGCCGCGCCGGATCCGCTTCGACAGCGCCGAGATCGTCGACGAGGCCGTCGCGCTCGTCCGTCCGACGCTCCCGGTCGACACGACGATCGACGTCGACCTCCCCGAGCTCCCGCCGCTCGACGGCGATCCGACCCAGATCCACCAGGTGATGGTCAACCTCGTGACGAACGCGTCGCAGGTGCTGGCCGGTCGGCCGCGCGGACGCATCGAGGTCCGCGGCCACGTCGTCGACCTCGACGGGACGGGAGAGGGCGCCGCGCTTGAGCCCGGCCGCTATGTGCGTCTCACGGTGCAAGACAACGGGCCGGGCTTCCCCGAGGGCGTCGCGCACCGGATCTTCGACCCGTTCTTCACCACCAAGCCGGCCGGCAAGGGCACCGGCCTCGGGCTCTCGGCGGTGCAGAGCATCGTGCGCGCGCACCATGGCGCGGTGATGGCGATCGCGCCGCCGTCGGGCGGCGCGATGTTCGCAGTGCTGCTGCCCGTCGTCGCCGACGCCGCGGTCCCGGCCGAGCGCCGCAGGGCCGATGGGCCGGATTCCTCGGATGCCGAGCCCGACGGCGTGTCGTCCCCGGCGCGCATCGCGGCACCGAGCCGCCCGGCAGGCCGCCGCGTCGGCCCGATCCGCGCGCTGTTCGTCGACGACGAGCCGGCGCTCGTGCGCCTCGCCGGTCGCGCGATGCCCTACCGCGACATCGAGGTCAGCGGCCACATCGACGCGACGGAGGCGCTCGACGCGTTCCGCGCCGCGCCGGACGACTACGACGTGCTCGTCACCGATCTCTCGATGCCCGCGATGACGGGGTTCGAGCTGATCGACGCGATCCGCGCAGTGCGGCCGGACTTCCCGGTGGTGCTCACCTCGGGCTACATGGGGCCGGCCGACGAGCGTGGTGCGGCGGAGCGGGCCATCGACGCGGTCCTGCCGAAGCCGACGTCGATCGACGCCCTCGCTGCGGCCGTGCAGCGCATCGCCGGGCGCTGACCCGGCGATGGCACGACGAGCCCGTTCTCCGCGCTAGCGCAGCAGGCCCTTGCGCATCGCGGTCGCCACGGCGGCGGCGCGATCGGACACCTCGAGCTTGCGGTAGAGGCTCTCGAGGTGGCTCTTGACGGTCGACGGGCTCAGGTGGATCGACGCGGCGATCTCGGCGACGCTCTGGCCGTCCGCGATCTGCGAGAGCACCTCGCGCTCACGCTCGGTGAGCACCGGGCGATCGTCGCGGCGGCGGGCGCGTACCTCGCCGGCGAGGAGCGACTGCACCTCCATGCCGAGCACGACGCGGCCCGAGGCCACATCGAGCAGCGTGCCGACGAGCGAATCGGGTTCGACGAGCTTGGAGACCACGGCGGCGGCGCCGAGTTCCACCGCGCGGTACACCTGCTCGCTCTCGAGGTGACCGGTGAGGATCACGACCTTCGTCTCCGACCCCTCCTGCACGAGGGCATCGAGCAGCGCGATGCCGTCGAGCTCGGGCATGTTGAGATCGGCGACCACGATGTCCGGCGACAGCTCGTGCACCATGTCGAGGGCCTCGCGGCCATCGGAGGCCAGGCCGACCACGGTCAGTTCGGGGCTGAGTCGCACGACGCGCTCCACGCTCGACCGGTAGAGCGGGTGGTCGTCGGCGATGATCAGGCGGATTTGGCCACTCATCGCTGACAAGTCAACCACGCCCCTCCGGCGGACATCCAATCTCCCAACATCTGCGTCTCCCCCCGGAGCAGTTTCGGATCCTGGAGGGACCCTACCCGCGTTCGTCGGGTGCTGACGCCGCGATCTGGAGCAATCGCTGCGTCAGCGTCGCTGCGCGGCGCGAAGCCACCAGCACCTCCTGGAGGTCCTGGGCCGCGCTCGAGCCCGCGGGCACCTCGGAGGCGGCCAGGGAGGCGAAGTTGATGATCACGCCGAGGAGGTTGTTGAAATCGTGGGCGGTCGCCCGCGCGAGGGCGGCGACGTCGGCGGGTGGAGGCTCGTGGCCGTCGATCGCGACGAGCAGGTGTGGCTCGCCGTCCGCGGTGAGCGGGTGGTGCGTGGTCGTCGGGACCGGCGTGAGGTGCTCGAGCAGTCCGTCGAGGGTCGCGCCGTCCCGGGGATTCCCGATGAACGGGTGGCTCGCGTGGCTGGCCGCGACCACCGAGCCGGTGGCCGTGGTGAGCACCACGGGGACGGGGAGCTGCTCGACCACCTTGGCGAGCATGGAGATGGGCAGTTCGGTCATCAGGGGAAATGAGCCGGGCACGCGTGCGTGCAGGCGCGCGCGGGGAAGGGGTTCCATGATCGCGCGTGGCCCGTGCGTCCAGGGTTGATTCGCGAGCCCGATCCGAGGGGCCATCTGGCCCCGGCCGAACGGTCATGGAACCAGCACACCAGAAGCGCCCACCTGGCCGGTGTGCCCGGCACCCCGGCGGGGCAAGATCGAGTCGTGGACTTGGGGAACGGGGAACACATCGCCGGGCAGCCGCTGCGAGCCGTCGGTTCGTCGGCCGGCACCGGCACGTCGCTGGAGCAGATTCGGCGACGCCGTGATCCGCGCGATCACGCCCAGCTCCAGCGCCAGGTGCGCGGCCGCGTGAACCCCCGCCGCCACGTCGCCACCGACACGCTCCTCGAGGTCGTCCCGGACGGCGGCGCGCTGCGCCGCCTGACGGCGCTGGCCGAGTCGATCGACGGGGGTTCCCCCGAGCACTCGCGACGCGTCGGGCGCGCCGCCGAGGCCGTCGCCGCGCGCATGGGGCTCGACCCGCACTTCGTCGGCCTGATCCGCGACGCCGCCCCGCTCCACGACGTCGGCAAGCTGGAGATCCCGATGGCGATCCTCGACAAGCCGGGCCCGCTCACCACCCGCGAGCGCATCGCGATGCAGCGCCACGCCGAGGCCGGCGAAGCGATCTGCCGCAGCGCGGGGGCCGACCCGGCCCTCCGGCTGGCGGCGCACATCGCCCGTTCGCACCACGAGCGCTGGGACGGCCGCGGCTACCCGGACGGCCTGAGCTTCGACCGTATCCCCCTCGCCGCGCGGATCGTCGCGGTCGTCGACGTGTACGACGCCCTCGTCGCGGAGCGTCCCTACAAGGGCGCCTGGCCGGTCGAGAAGGCTCTCGAGTTCCTCGAGGACAACGCCGGCACCCAGTTCGACCCCGATGTGGTCGCCGCGTTCCTCACGCTCCACGCCCGCGGCGAGCTCGGCACCATCGCCTGAGTCGCCGGGCGCCGCGCTCAGCCGGCGCCGACCTCCACCGCGAACAGCTCGGCCATCCCGGCCTCGAAGTCCTCGCTCGCGGTGAACCCGAGCTCCCGTGCCGCGAGCGCGGGATCGGCGAACACGTGCCGCACGTCGCCGAGCCGGTAGCCGCCGACCACCTGCGGCGCCGGAGCGGCCGGTCCGGCCGCGCGAGTGAGCGCCCGTGCCATGTCGAGCACCGACCGCGGCGTGCCCGAGCACACGTTGAACGCTCCGGCGACGGGCGTCTCGGCGGTGAGCGCACGGACGTTCGCGCGGGCGATGTCGCGCACGTGCACGAAGTCGCGGAGCTGGCCGCCGTCCTCGAAGACGCGCGCCGGCCGGCCGGCCGCGAGCTCGGAGGCGAAGAGCGAGGCGACGCCCGCGTACGGCGTGTCGCGCGGCATCCGGGGGCCGTAGACGTTGTGGTACCGCAGCGCTGTCACCGGTACCTGCGTCTCACGGCTCCAGGCGGCGGCCAGGTGCTCCTGGTGGAGCTTGGTCGCGGCGTAGACGTTGCGCGGATCCACCGGGGCGTCCTCCGGCACGCGTTCGGGCGCGAGGGCGGCGCCGCAGATCGGGCAGGGCGGCTCGTACCGGCCGGCGTCGAGCTCCTCGATGGCCCGGGGGCCGGGCCGCACCCGGCCGTGCTCGGCGCAGGTGTAGCGCCCCTCGCCGTACACGACCATGCTCGAGGCGAGCACGAGCCGCTCGAGGCCCGGAAGGCCGGCGGCCTCGCGCAGGAGCACGGCGGTCCCGAGATCGTTGTGGGACACGTAGTCCGGGAGGTCGTCGAGGTCGACGCCCAGGCCGACCATCGCGGCCTGGTGGTCGATTCGGGTGACGCCCTCGAGCGCGCTGCGCACCACGGCGGGCTCGCGCACGTCGCCGATGCGCACGTCGACGCCGTCCGGCACGGGCCAGGTCGGCTCCGCGTGGTCGAGGAGCCGCACCGGGCGGCCGAGGGCGACGAGCTGCTCGACGAGGTGAGAGCCGATGAAGCCGCTGCCGCCGGTGACGAGATCCATAGGCGCAGGCTACGCGGAACCACGGAGCTGACCGGTCGGCGACCGGCTTCGTTCTAGGAATTTCACGTTCCGGCGCGATCGCTCGCGCATGCTGTTGGCGTGCCTGATGTCGTGCTCCCGGTCCTGAACGAAGCCGAGGCGATCCCGTGGGTGCTCGAGCGCATGCCCGCCGAGTTCACCCCGATCGTGGTCGACAACGGCTCCACCGACGGCTCGGGCGATGTCGCCCGTCGCCTCGGCGCCCAGGTCGTCGTCGAGCCGGTTCCCGGGTTCGGATCGGCGTGTTTCGCCGGTCTCTCGGCCGCCACGGCCGATCTCGTCTGCTTCATGGACTGCGACGCCTCGCTCGATCCGGGGCAGCTGCGGCGCGTGACCGATCCGCTCCTGGCTGGCACCTCGGACCTCGTCCTCGGCGCTCGCCAGGCCTCCGAACGCCGCGCCTGGCCGGCCCACGCCCGGTTCGCGAACGCGGTGCTCGCCCAGCGGCTGCGCGTCCGCGCCGGCGTCGTGGTGCGCGATCTCGGGCCGATGCGCGCCGCGCGACGCGATGCGCTCCTCGGCCTCGGCATCGCGGACCGCCGCTTCGGCTGGCCGCTCGAGATGGTGCTGCGCGCCGCAGCAGCGGGGTGGCGGATCGACGAGGTGCCGGTCGACTACTTCCCGCGCGTGGGGCGCAGCAAGGTGACGGGGACCGTGCGGGGCACCGTCCGGGCGGTGCGCGACATGCGCGCGGTGCTCGCATGAGCGGCGTGGCCTTCGCGGTGATCGCGAAGGCGCCGATCCCCGGCCGGGTGAAGACCCGCCTGTGTCCGCCGTGTACGCCGGCGCAGGCGGCGGCGATCGCCGAGGGTGCGCTGCGCGACACGCTTGCCGTGGTGGCGGCGACGCCCGCCACACGACGCCTCTGCATCCTCGACGGCGCCCCGGGCGACTGGCTGCCGGAGGGCTTCGAGGTGGTTCCGCAGGTCGGCGGCGGGCTCGACGCACGCCTCGCAGCGGCGTTCGGCGGCGTGACGGAGCCGATGTTCCTCGTCGGCATGGACACCCCGCAGCTGACGCCCGAGCTCCTCGATCATGCGGGGAACTGGCTGCTCAGGAACGGAACGGACGCCGTCATGGGCATGACGCATGATGGTGGGTACTGGGGCATCGGGCTGCGCGACGGGCGCGATCCTGCGTGCTTCCATGGCGTGCCGATGAGCCGCGACGACACGGGCGACCGACAGCTCGACCGTCTCCTCGACCTCGGGCTCGCGGTCGACATCGGCCTGCCGACGCTCACCGATGTCGACCACATGTCCGAGGCCATGCACGTGGCCCGGGTCGCGCCGGGTGGCGCCTTCGCCCAGGCGGTGCGCGCCGTCTCCGAGCGTGCCGAGGTGGCTGCATGAGCGCGGTGCCGTGGTCGCTCTACGAGTCGGCGCTCGCCGGCGGCGACGCCCTCACCGCCCGCCACGCCGACGGGGTGATCCAGACCCTCGCGATCGGCCAGTGGCTGGCCGACGCCGACCCGGTCGACGAACGGCTCGTCGAGCGGGCACGCGGCCCGGTGCTCGACGTCGGCTGCGGACCGGGGCGGCACGTGTCGGCGCTCGCGCGGCGCGGCGTGCCGGTGCTCGGCCTCGATGCCTCGCCGCTCGCGGTGCAGCTCGCGAGTGCCCGCGGCGGCAGCGCGGTGCAAGGCGACGTGTTCACGCACGGCCTCGAGCGGGGCGTGTGGGAGACCGCCCTCCTGCTCGACGGCAACCTCGGCATCGGCGGCGATCCCGTCGCGCTGCTGCGCCGGGTCAGCGAGTTCCTCACGCCGTCGGGCGCGGTGCTCGTCGAGACCGACGCCCCCGGCGGCGGCGTGCAGTCGCTGCCCGTCCGGCTCGAGCGTGGGGAGGACGTGTCGCACTGGTTCCCGTGGGCACGCGTCGCGCACGATCGCATCGCGGAGGTCGGCGGGCAGGCCGGACTGGCCTTCGCCGACGGCTGGTGCGACGGCGGCCGCTGGTTCGCCGAGCTCCGGTGGGCCTGATCCCCGACGCTCCGCCCCCCGGCCCAACGCGGCCGGGGTTCTGGCGGAGCCCCGCACGCAGCACCTGGACGACCACGCTCATCGGCAGCGTGCTGCTCGTCGCGATCGTCGTCGTCGCCACCACCGGCTTCCTCTCGCACGCCGCCTACCAGCCGGACCTCGGCCGCAATGCGCTCGTCCCGCGCGAGAAGGACCTGCAGCTGCTGGTGTTCGGCTGGCCGGCAGGGCCGTCATGGCTCTATGCGATGACGCAGGGCGCGCACGTCACGTTCGGCCTGGCGATGGTCCCGCTCCTGCTCTTCAAGCTGTGGTCGGTCATCCCGCGGCTGTTCGCGTGGCCGCCGCCGACGACGCCAGCCGCGGCCCTCTCCAAGCTCGCGAACGGGCTGCTCGTCGGTTCCGCGCTCTTCCAGCTGGGGACCGGTCTCACCAACGCCCAGCTCTTCTACCCCTGGCACTTCAACTTCGTCGTCGCCCATTACTACGGCGCCTGGCTGTTCGTGGCGAGCGTGGCGCTGCACGTCGCCACCCAGCTCCCCGCGATGCGAGAGGCGCGGCGCACCCGCGGTGAGATCCTCGCGCTCGGTGACACGGGCGGCGACCCGCTGCGGACTCCGAACCCGGGCCCGACCACCATCACCCGCCGCGGTGTGCTCGGCCTGATGGGCGCATCGACCGGTGCCGTGGTGCTCGGCAGCGCCGGCCAGGCGGTCGGCGGGCCGCTGCGCGACCTGGCTCTGTTCGCGCCGCGCGGAGCCGGATCCGACGACTTCCCCGTCAACAAGACCGCGAAGGTCGCGCGGATCACCCAGGAGCTGGTCGGCGCGAGCTGGCGGCTGGAACTGCCGTCTCCGAGCGGGGGTCCGCCCGTCGTGCTCAGCCGCGCCGACCTGCTCGCGATGCCGCAGCACACCCACGCCCTCCCGATCGCGTGCGTGGAGGGCTGGTCCTCCATGCAGACCTGGACGGGCGTGCGTCTCGCCGATCTCGCCGCGCGCGCCGGGGTGCCGGAG
This sequence comes from Patulibacter minatonensis, assembly GCA_036946195.1. GTDB lineage: Bacteria > Actinomycetota > Thermoleophilia > Solirubrobacterales > Solirubrobacteraceae > JAGIBJ01. Next base: position 21,159 of record JAQIJQ010000002.1, read on the forward strand.
GCGCAGACCGTGCACGTCGTCTCGGTGCAGCCCGCAGGCGCCTTCAAGCAGACCACGCTCGGCCACGCGCAGATCCACGCCGACCGCGGGCTCCTGGCGCTGCAGGTCAACGGCGCCGACCTCTCGCTCGACCACGGCTACCCGGCGCGCATCATCGTGCCGGCCCTGCCCGGTGTGCACTGCACCAAGTGGGTCGGCCGCCTGGAGTTCGCATGAGCGCCCCTGCCGACCGCCCGACGCTCCGACGCCCCTGGCGCTGGTGGGGCGCTGGGCCGGCGCACCTGATCGGGCACCTGCTCGTCATCGCCGTCGCCGCCTTCGCGCTCTCGGTGATGTTCGAGGAGCGCTTCGCGCCGCGCCCGTGGAACCTGCTCCTGTGGCTCCTCGGCGGTGCCGTGCTCCACGACCTCGTGCTGTTGCCGGCGTACTCGGCCGTCAACATCGCGGCCGGTCGGCTGCTCGGAGCCGATCACGAGCGCGCCGTCCCGATCCTGAACCACCTCCGGGTGCCGGCGGTGCTCTCCGGCGTGCTGCTGCTCACCTTCGCCCCGCGCATCCTCGACGGGCAGCCGCAGAACTACGAGCGGGCGCTCGGCCACGCCCCTCCGGACTACCTGGGGCGCTGGCTGGCGGTGACCGCCGCGTTCGCCGTGGGTTCGGCGCTGGTGTACGTGGTGCGGCGGCTCAGGGCCGATCGGGCGTCGCCGGATCGGTCAGCACCTGCAGGCGCGGCGGAGCGCTCCCGATGATCGTCACGTCACCCGAGGCCTCGTCCACCCGCACGCCGTCGGGCTGGCGGACCGTCGGATGACGCCGCAGGATGTGCGGTCGTCCGTGCGCCCCCAGCTCCACCACCTCGTCGCGGGCGGTGAGGGTGACCCAGAGACGCTTGCGCACGCGGTCGACGGCGATCGCGTATGGAGCGCCAGCCACGTAGACGCGACGCACGAGCCGCATCGACCCGCCGTCGGCGGCGATCCGCACGACGAGCAGCGCGTCGCCGGTGGTGTCGGTCACGAAGCACGGGCCCTGCTCCGCGCAGGCCACCTGCGTCGGGCCGACGCCGACGGTGATCCGCGATCTGACGGCGCCGCTCGTGAGGTCGACGAGCCGCAGCTGCCGCGCGCGGGGGTCGAGCTCCACCCGCAGCTCGTCGCCGCGCAGCTGTGCGCGGCGAGCGGGCGCGACCTGCCCCCGGACGATCGCCGCAGTCGACTCGGTGACCCGGCCCTCGGGCGCCGCGCGGGGCGCCGGGGATCGATCAGGGCCGGCGGCCGGCGGGAGATCGCCGGAGGCGGCACTGCCGCACGCTGCGAGCGTCGTGATCGCGACCAGCGCACCGACGGCCGGCAGCCAGCGGCGCGTGGCGGCGGCGAGACGGTCGGTGGGGCGACGCATAGGGTGAGCATCGCATGACCCCGCCGACCGAGCCGCCGCCGGGCGAACGAGTTCCCAGAATCGTCACCGCCGTCGCCGGTCTGGTGGCCGCCGTCACCGTCGGGGTCGGGCTGACGATCCATCACCGCACCGGCGAGCTCGGCACGGCGAGCCCGCCGTTCGTGCTCGGCTGGGCGCCGGCCGCCGACCTTGCATGGCTGCTCCTGGCTGCCGTGGCCTCGGCCGCGGCGGCGCTGCTCCTGCCCCGACTGCTCGAGGTGGCGCTCCCGGCGCCGGCTGTCGCGGCCGGACTCTTCGCCGTCGCGCTCGGGCTCGGGCTCGCGATCAACGCGGCCCGCACGGGCATGCATGCCTGGAGCGAGCCGTTCGACCTGCAGGGGGGGCTGGCCCGCGGCAACGCGATCAACGAGTACCTCCCCGGTCTGGGCACGCTCGACGACGGCGTGCCGAACTACCTCGATCGCTTCGCCGAGGTGGTGCCGTCGCAATCGGTGAACGTGGCGGGCCACCGCCGGGGCCGCTCCTCTTGGCCCACTGGTTCGGCGCGACGACCGCCGCGGGCCTCGCCGCGCTCGTGATCGCCATCGGGGCCTGCTGCGCGCCGCTCACCCATCGCCTGGCCCTCGGGTTCCGCGCGACGGAGCGGGAGGCGCGGCTCGCGGGTCTCCTCTGCGCCTGCTCACCCGGCCTCATCCTGATCGGCGTGACGAGCTACGACTACGCGTACGCGGCCTTCGGCACCGCTGCGGCGCTCGCGCTCACGGCCCGCGCCCGAGGCTGGCAACTGCTCGGCGGGCTCCTCTTCGCGGCCGCCTCGCTCATGAGCTGGGCGTTGCTCGGGGTGGGCGCGTGGGCGGCCATCGCGGTGTGGCGGCGAGACGGGCTGCGTGCGGCGGCCGTCGTCGCCGCGATCGCCGGCGCGGGCGTGCTGCTCGTGCAGGGCGCGCTCGCCGCCGCCTACGGCTACGACCCGATCGGCACCCTCCGCGCCACCGAGCAGGTGTACCGCGACTCGCTCGCGCGGGTGCGGCCCTACTGGTTCTGGCTCGTCGGCTCGCCCGTCGCCTGGGCACCTTCTCCGCCGGCGCCGTCGTCGTCGCCGGCACGCTGCGAGGGGCGCTGCGCGGCTGGGCACCGGCCGCAGCGCTCGTCATCATCGTCGCCGTGGCAGCGCTCGGCGGGTTCACGAAGGCCGAGACCGAACGGATCTGGCTCTTCATGGTGCCGCTCGCCTGTGTCGCTGCCGCCCCGGTGCTCGCCCGCTGGCGGCCCACCCTCGTCCTCGGCACGCTGCTCCTCCAGGCGCTCGTGCTCTCCGTCCTCACGAACACGGTCTGGTGAAGTAGTTGCTGATCGGAATCATCACGGGCTCGGGCACCTACGCCCTGCCGGACTTCGACGGCGCCGAGCAGCGCACCGTCGCGACGCCTTCGGCGAGGTCCCGCTTACCGTCGGCCGCTTCGCCGGCGCCGAGGTGGCGCACGTCTCGCGCCACCGCGCCGGCCATGAGCTGCTCTCGAGCGGCGTCACCCACCAGGCCAACCTCTGGGCCCTGCGAGAGGCCGGGTGGGCGCGATCCTCGCGGCGACGGTGTGCGGCGCCGTCGACCCGTCGGTGCCGCTCGGCTCGCTCGTGGTGTTCGACGACCTGCACTTCCTCGGCAACCGCCTGCCCGACGGCTCGCTCTGCACGCTCCACACCGACCGGGGCAGGCGGGTCGCGCCCACTGGGTCTATGGCAGCCCGTACTCGCCGGAGCTGCGCGCCGCCTTGCTCGCCGGCGCCACCCGACGAGGGCCACGAGATCCGCGACGGCGGCTGCTACGGCCATGTCGACGGGCCGCGGTTCAACACCGCGGCCGAGATCCGCTCGCTGCGCAGCGTCGGCGTCACCGCCGTCAGCCAGACGGGCGGCCCGGAGACCGTGCTCGCCGGCGAGGCGAGCATCCCGTACGCGCTCGTGGGCTACGCGACCGACTACGCCAACGGGGTGATGGAGGAGGACACCGCGCCCGACGACCTGATGCGCCTGATCGCGGCCAGCAAGGACGTGCTCGCCCTCCACACTCGCGGCCGCCCACCGCCGCCTCGCGATTCGGACGATCTGCCGCCCGTCGGGCACCAGATCGTCATGGGCTGAGGCTCCGATCGCGCTGGCTCGCGACGAACGCCGCGAGCCGCTCGCGGCCGCCCTCGGCGATGGGGGTGCCGTGGGCGAACAGGAGGGCGTCGAACGGCGCGGCGTCCTCGAGCAGCGCCGCGAGCTGGTTGGTCATCGCGCGGCGCACCGCGTCCGGGTCGTCGCCCCAGCAGCGCGTCGGGCACGTAGGAGAGCTGGCCGTCGCGGTGATGACCGTGTCGGCGAAGAGCAGCGCGACGGGTGCGTCGCCGTCGCCGGCGGGTTCGATCCGGAACACCGTCTCCTCGGGCGTGAGCGCGGGCAGGCCGTAGGCGACGACGCCGTCGGCGACCCACGTCACCGGCGGCGAACGTGCCGACGGTCGGCGCATCCTCGTCGCCGAAGGCGTCACCGCTCGCCTGGTGCACGGCGGACCGGCACCTCGAAGGCCTCGGCGAGCTCGGCCGAGTGGCGCAGGTGGTGACGGTTGGAGAGCAGCACGACCGAGGGGACGGTCGTCATCGCGAGCGCGGTGAGTCCGTCCTCCGGGAGCCGCGGGTCGAACACGGCGCCGCTCGGCGCGTGGAGGTGGGAGTGGACCGTCTGGCCGATGCCTTCGTGGAAGGTCGTCCAGTGGAACACCCCGGGCACGATCTCGTCCATGTGCGAAACGCTACGCCCGGCGCGGCTGGCGGGGCGGCCGGCGCGGGGTCAGCCGCGGGCGGCCGCTCAGGCCTTGGCCTTCTCGCCTGTCTTGGTCTCGCGGGCCTTCGTGCGCGGCTTGCGGTTGCCGCGGGCCTTGTCGAGCGACTCCTGGAGCGCGGCCATGAGGTCGGCCGGGGCCTTCTGCGGAGTCGGTTCGGGCTCGGCCTCCGGGATGACGACCCGTTCCGGACTTCTCCTTCTCGGCGATCAGCGCCAGGAGCCGCTGGCGGTGGCGGTCCTCGTACTCCTCGGGCTTGAAGTCGTCCGTCATTCTCCTCGATGAGGGCGACGGCGTCGGCGATCTCCTCGGCCTCGGGCTCGCTCGCCGCACCACCCGGGATGGCGCCCGTGTTCTCAGGGTCGCGCACCTCGTCGGCGAAGCGCATCGTGGTGAGGCTCAGCAGGCCGTCGCGTTCGCGCAGGGCCACGAGCTGCTCGCGGGCGCGGAGCACGATCCGGCCGATGCCCACCTCGTCGCGGCCCTTGAGCGCGCCGACGAGCAGCGCGTAGGCGCGCAGCGGGCCGTCACCCTCGCCGTTCGGCAGCAGCCAGTACGGGTGGTCGAAGAGGATCGGGTCGATCGCGTCCTGCGCGACGAACTGCTCCACGTCGATGGTCTTCGTCTTCTCGGGGGCGGCGGCGTCGAGGTCGTCCTGGGTGAGGACGAGCATCTCCCCGTCCGGCAGCTCCCAGCCCTTGCCGAGCTCGGCCCACGCGACCTCCTCGCCGTCCTCGGCCACGCGCTTCATCGCGATCCGCTCGGCGGCCACGCCCTCGCTCGGGCGCCGCACCTGGTGGAACCGCACGCTCATGTCGCGGGTCGCGCTCACGACTTGCACGGGCACGCTCACGAGCCCGAAGCTCAGCGTGCCGGTCCACATCGCGCGGGGCATCAGGACGCCTTCTTCCTTGCCGGCGGACCGGGCTTCTTGGTGGGCGAGCGCTTCGGCTCGTCGGCGTCGGCCTTGGTGGCCGGAGCCTTCTTCCTGCCCGCAGGCTTGCCGCTCCCGAGGGGCGGCGAGGCTCGCCTCGAGCGCCTTGGCGAGGTCGTCGCCGGAGTCGTCCTGCCTGGCCTCCACCTTCTCGAAGGTCTTGCCGCCCGCCTTCGCCTCGATCAGCTTCAGCACGGCTTCGCGGTACGTGTCGTGGTGCTCGCCGGGCTCCCATTCGCCGGAGAGCATCTCGACGAGCTGGCCGGCCATCTTGACCTGCTTGCCGTCGGGCTTCTTCTTCATCTCCGGGAGTTCGAGATCCCCCGGCGCGACGAGCTCGTCGTGGAAGCGCATCGTCTGCATCCCGAGCGCGCCGTGGATCGGGCGCACGGCGACGAGCGACTCCTTCGAGCGCAGCACGAACCGTCCGATGCCCACGCGGCCGCTCCGCTCCAGGGCGGCCAGCAGCACGCGGTAGGCGCGGTCGCCCCCCTTGCCGGCCACCCAGGTGGTAGGCCTTGTCGTAGAAGACGGGGTCGATCTCGTCGCCCTTCACGAAGCGTTCGATCTCGATCACCTTGGGGCGCGTGCCGTCGGCGGCGCTCACCTCCTCCTTCGTGAGGATCACCGTCTCGTTGCCGGTGTCGAACCCTTCTCGAGATCGGCGTAGGCGATCTCCTCGCGGAGGTCGCACCCATGCGCTTGTGGCTCACGCGCGCGCCGTCCGCGGCCCGCACCTCCTTGAACGCGAGCGTGTGGCTCTCGGTCGCGGAGAACAGCTTCACGGGATCGCGACCGTCCCGAAGGTGACGGTGCCGTTCCAGATCGAGCGCGCCGCGGCCATCGCGTCAGCCTCCGAGCGCGGGGAGCCGCTGCTCGACGGTGAGGACGGGGGCGAACAAGTCGCCGTGCTCCCGGACGCGGTCGAGCACCTGGGGGGCGGTGAACCGCAGTAGCGACGGATCACCGGCATCGGCGCAGGCCTGCACCTCGCTCCAGGTGACGGGCGTCGACACCGTCGGTTGCTCGCGGGCGCGCAGCGAGTACACGCCCACCGTCGTCTTGTGCGCGTCGTTCTGACTCCAGTCGATGAACACCTTGCCGGAGCGCAGCCGCTTGGCCATGCGCGAGAGCACGAGGTCCGGGTGTTGGTCCTCGAGCAGCGCGGCCACGGCATGCGCGAAC
>JAQIJQ010000003.1:0-152034 GCA_036946195.1 Patulibacter minatonensis
CCACAGCGGCCGGTCGCGTCCGGTCTGGGCGCTCCGCACGATCGGGAGGTACTCCGCCATCCGTTCGGCGCCGATCTTCGCGAGCAGGATCCCGTCGATGCCGTCGGCGAGGGGTCCCCACTCGGCGAGGAGGCGCTCGAGGTGATCGGGCGTGCGCACCCGTACGAGGAGGTACGGCTGGTGGGCGCGAGAGCCCGCCCGGTCGGTCGCGTCCGCCACGCGCTCGAGCAGGAGCCGCGTCTGCTCCTCAGCGGCGCCGAGGTCGGCGTCGGCGATCGCGTCCTCGAGGCAGAACGCCATGGCCGTGAGGCCGCGCCAGCCACCGCCGACGAACCGGTCGGCCACTCCGGTGCGGCTCGCGGGCGTATAGAGCACGGCGCCCATCGCGGCGGCGTGCTGGTGCGGAGCGGTGAGCTCGCGCAGCGGCCGCGGCGGCTGCACGAAGAGCTCGGCGAGGCGCTCCTCGCCGAGGTGGCCGAAGTGGCGCACCGGCCGGCGTGCCTGCTCGACGGCCGGCGCCGGAACGACCGCCGCAGCGCCGAGGGAGAGGGAGGAGCGCTGCGGGTCGTCGGTCGGCATGGGGCGGCGGCTAGGTGGTCGGGGTGGCCGAGGCGGCCTCGCGCGCATCACGCCGGTTCGCGGCGAGCGACGAGAGGAACGCCGCAATGATCAGGCCTGCGCCGAGGCATCCTGTGATCACCTCGGGAACGTGGTGCTCGATCCCGATGAAGAGCAACGCCGCGAGCACGCCGATCGCCCAGTGCGCGCCATGCTCCAGGTAGCGGTACTCCGACAGCGTGCCCTGGCGGACGAGGTACACCGTGAGCGTTCGGATGTAGATCGCGCCGAGGCCGAGACCGACGGCGATCACGAAGATGTCCTTCGAGATGGCGAACGCGCCGATCACGCCGTCGAAGGAGAACGACGCGTCGAGCACCTCGAGGTACATGAACGTCGCGAAGCCGCCCTTGGCGGCGGCGCCGATCGCCGCCCGCGAGGCGTCGGCGCGGCTCGGCGCGATCTCGGCGGTGTCCTGGGAGCGGGCGATCTCGTCCTCGTCCGCCTCGGCGTCGTCCTCGTCCTCCGGTTCGAGGTTGTCGGCGAGACCGCTGACGAAGAGGTAGATCACGAGGCCCGCGAGACCGGAGACGAGCACGTCGTGCTGGTACTCCTCACCGACGACCTGGGAGACGAGCAGGAGCACCGCGCCGGCGATGGCGGTCGGTGCCGCGTCGATCCGGCCGATCGCGGCGAGCGGGCGCTCGATGAAGCCCGCCCAGTGGTGGTCCTTGTCCGCATCGAAGAAGAAGTTCAGGAACACCATCAGCAGGAAGGTGCCGCCGAACGCGGCGATGGTCGTGTTGGCCTCTTCGAGGTTGCGGGCGTAGAGGTCCTGTTGGTTGATCGCCTGGTCGAGCACGTCGGGGATCCCGAGCCCGGAGGCGGCCGCGACGATGACGATCGGGAACACGAGCCGCATGCCGAAGACGGCGATGAGGATGCCCCACGTGAGGAAGATCTGCTGCCACTTGGGCGTCATCGACTTGAGGACGTGCGCGTTGACGATCGCGTTGTCGAACGAGATCGAGATCTCGAGGACCGCGAGCAGGGCGACGATCAGGCCGACCTCCGGTCCACCGAGGATCGTCGCCGCGATCACGGCGACGAAGGTGATGGCGACCGGGATCCGGAACGTACGAAGTGCAGACAAGTGGGTGGGTCCTAGGGGCGCGCGAGCCGGTGGCTTCCGACTCGCGCGGGGGAGTCAGGTGGTGTGGGAGACGGCGTCAGGCGTCAGACGTTGACGCCGTAGTCCTTGGCGATGCCGGTGAGCCCGCTGGCCCAGCCCTGGCCGACGGCGCGGAACTTCCACTCGCCGGCGTTGCGGTACACCTCGCCGAACACCATCGCGGTCTCGGTGGAGGCATCCTCGGAGAGGTCGTAGCGGGCGATCTCGGTGTTGTCGCCGGCGTTCACCACGCGGATGAACGCGTTGCGTACCTGGCCGAAGCTCTGGCTGCGGCCTTCGGCGTCGTAGATCGAGACGGGGAAGACGATCTTCTCCACCTCGGCGGGAACGGTCGCGAGGTTCACGTTGATGACCTCGTCGTCGCCGTCGCCCTCGCCCGTGAGGTTGTCGCCGATGTGCTCCACGGAGCCATCGGGCGACTTGAGGTTGTTGAAGAACACGAAGTGCGCATCCGAGACGACCTTGTCGGACGCGTTGGCGAGGATCGCGCTCGCGTCCAGATCGAAGTCGGTGCCGTCCGTACTGCGGGCATCCCAGCCGAGACCCACCCGGATGGCCGTCAGCCCGGGAGCTTGTTTGGTGAGCGACACGTTGCCGCCCTTGGTCAGCGAAACACTCATGGACCCCTCCGTCGTTCAACCGTGTCGGATGACCGGCGTTGCGGGCGACAGTAAACCAACTGGACCGGTCGCGAGACCGCTTTCGGGTGCCGGGACGGGTCACCAGGGGCGCCGGCGTGCCAGAAGCGGGCCCGGGAGTGCTCCGGCAGCTGGCGATCGGTCGCCACGCCGGCCGATATGGTGCGGCGAGGTCCGTCGACGATCCGGGGAACCCGTATGACCATCAGCCTCACCAAGGGACAGAAGATCAGCCTCGCGAAGGCCGACGGCGGTGCGCTGTCGCGCGTGCGCATGGGCCTCGGCTGGGACCCGATCGAGACGAAGGGCATGTTCGGCCGCACGAAGACGAAGGGCGTCGACCTCGACGCCTCGGCGCTCCTGCTCGACGCCGACCACAACGTCGTCGACACGGTCTGGTTCCGCCAGCTCAAGAGCAAGGACGGCTCGGTCACCCACACGGGCGACAACCTCACGGGCGCCGGCGACGGCGACGACGAGTCGATCGTGGTCGAGCTCGGCCAGGTGCCGGCCTCCGTGGAGACGCTCGTCTTCATCGTCACGAGCTTCAGCAACAAGGGCTTCGGCGACGTGAAGAACGCGAGCTGCCGCCTGGTCGACGAGACGAGCAACGACGCCGAGGTGGCGCGCTACGACCTCTCGGCGCAGGGTGACCACACCGCGCTCGTGATGAGCAAGGTCTACCGGCACGGTGGCGAGTGGAAGATGGCGGCCCTCGGTGACCGCGGCACCGGCCGCACGGTCAAGGACGTCATTCCGCTCGTGCTCAACGTGATCTAGGCCGCTCCCGTGCCGGAGGACGAGCACGCCCGCCTCACCGCGATCCCGCACGAACGGATCCGCGACGAGCAGGACCGCTCCTGGACGATGCGCCTGCTCGACGTGGCGCTCGATCCCGACGCCGACCACGAGGCCAGGCTCGAGGCGCTCGAGACCCTCTCCGAGCTCGACGATCCGCGCGCGCTCGCACCGCTCACGGAGCTGATGGAGGACATCGCGGTGGCGGACGAGCTGCGCGACGCGGCCGCCGACGGCGTGTCGATCGACACGACGCCGGCGCAGCGGGCGGCCTGGTGGGCCTCCGGCGACGACGTGCTCATGGCGCACGCGATCTCCCTGATGGAGCGCGGCGAGGGCGAGCTCGTGGCCGAGGTGGCGGGCGACGATGACCATCCGCTGCAGGCCGACGCCCTCCGAGCGCTCTCCCGTGACTTCGACGAGCCGCGGTTCCATGCGCTGCTCATCGAGGCCCTCGGCCACCCGGACGACGACGTGCGCCTGCAGGCGGCGCGCACGCTGCTCTGGGACGAGCCGGTCGGCGCCGAGGACGCGCTGATCCTCGCCGCGGGCGACCGCGACGAGGCGATTGCGATGGCCGCGATCCACGCCCTGGGCTACTACTCGAGCCGGCGCACGCTGCGCGCGCTCACCGAGCTGAGCACCGGGGCCGACGATCGCGGGGTGCGAAGTGCGGCCGGCGGCGCGGCCGAGGTGCTCGCGGAGGAGCAGTTCGGCTGGGGCGTCCGCCACCTCTACGAGCAACCCGCGGCCGCGGCGCACCTGCGGCGCTGGCTCGAGCCCGTGGCCGACCTGGTGCCGTGGCCGCAGGAGCGGCCGCCCGGCGGCGCGGCGCCCGAGCGCGGTGCGCCGGCGAGATCCGATCGCGTCACGCCGCCGTGCGCCGAGGTGGAGGCCGCGCTGTGCGACCTCGACCGGCCGTGGGAGGCGATGCGCCACTGGCTCGTCCGGATCGACTGGGCCGGCTACGCACCCGCGGAGCGCAGCGCCCTCCGGCAGCTCCTGCTCGAGCACGGCGACCGTGAGGTGCGCGCGATCGCGGCCCTCGCGCTCGGGGTGTGGCGGGACCAGCCGGGACTGCTCCGGCTGGTCGCCGACCGCTCGCGCGGCGTGCGTCAGTCGGCGGTGTACGCGCTCGGCGAGCAGCCGCGCGATCCGCTCATCGCCGACCCGCTCTGGGATGCGATGCTCGTCGCGACCGGGATCCCGGCCACCGAGGCGCTCAGCGCCTATGTCGCGCATGCACCGGCCCCGGAGGCGCGGACCCGGCTCGTGCGGCTCGCGCGCGAAGACCGCCGGGCCGACGTCCGCCAGCGCGCCGTCGTCGAGCTCGAGCGTCTCAAGGCGCGAGACGAGATCGCGAGCCTCGCCGACCTGCTCTATGCCGCCCCGTACGGCACGTGGACCTTCCACAGCTGGCTGATCGACGCGATCGCCAAGCTCGGCCTGCCGTCTCCGAACCTCGAGCACCTGCTCGATGTCGACCAGCTCCACCTGCAGCTCAGCATCGGCCGGCTCCTCGCGCGCGATGCCCTGAGCTGAGGGCTGCCTGCCGCCGGCAGCGTCGCCGAGGCGCCCCCGTGGCGGCGCGGCGCAACAAGCTGGGCGGCACGAAGCTCCGGTGGAGCGTCCTCACCGTGCGCGGGTTCGCCAGAGCGTGAAGGCAGGGAGGAGCAGCGGTGCCAGGCCGTACCCACTGCCGAAGCCGCTCCACACCGTCGCGCGCGGGAACCACGCGGGGTGGAGCAGACCGGCCGCGCCGACGGTGACGACCGCTGCGAGCTCGGCCGCAGCGATCAGCCGCGCCGCCCCGAGCGCTCTCATCGAACGTGTCGAACGTGCGAGCGCCGCGGCGGCGACGAGGTAGAACCCGGCGGCCACCGCCGAGAGCCCGTAGGCCACCGGAGCGCCCGCAGCGTCCGTCGCCAGCTGGTAGGACGACCGCGCGAGCGCTGCGATCGCGAGGATGGCGTAGGCCTGCACGAGCCACCTGGGCACGCGCGGGGCCGTGGCGACCCCGGCGAACGGCGACACCTTCACGTGAGCACGCCGAGACGGGCCACTACCGCGATCGTCGCGACGACCGCGACCGTCGCCGACTGCGCCGGCGCCGATCCGGCCGTGCGGTCGGGGTCGGCGACGGCGGGGAGCACGAGCGCGGGGACGAGCATCAGGCCGACCGAGGCATAGGCGACGACCACGATCGGGCGGTCGGTCTGGCCGCGGAGCGCCCCGAGGAGCGCCCCGAGCGCTGGGAGCGCAGCGGCGAGCCAGAACGTCGCGAGCGCCGCGCGGGCATGCACGGGGAGCGTGCGCCGCCGTAGCGCGAGCGAGACGAGCCACAGGGCAAGGCCGGCGCCGTAGAGGATGGTGGCCAGTGCAAAGGCCGACGGCTGCCCCATCACGCGGCGGCGCCGGCCAGGCCCTTGCGCCGCCGTGCCTTGGCACGACGCTTGCGGCGCCGGATCCACCACGTGGTCGTGCCCGTCACGGCGAGCAGCAGCGGGCTCATGCCGAGGAGCAGCCAGAGGATGCGCCACCACCCGTTCACCGGCGTTCCCGCGTGGATCGCGAAGCTCCAGTGCTCCCAGAGATCTTCCGCCGGCGTGCGCGTCGAGCCCGGGGCGCCGTAGCCCAGCCGGGTCGCCCCGGAATGGCGGTCGACCTGGACCTGCACGTTCCCTCCGTACGGGCTGTGGTCGTACGGGTCGTTCCTCGAGGCCACCCAGAACTCGTAGGACGCCTTCGGATCGGCACGGTCGACCGGCGTGTACCCGAGCGTGCGGCCGCCGGCGACGGCGGCCGCCGCGATCGCCGTCGCCTCGGTGAGGCTCACGTTCCCGTCGCCGGGCCGCGTCTCGAGCGGGGTCGGCTCGGCCGGCGCCTCGCCGGGCAGCGCCCCGTACCAGGCGTCTGCCACGAACGGCAGCTCGAAGCCGGCCCCCGTGAGCGCCCACACCGCGAGGAACGGGAGCGCCACGGCGCCGACCACCTTGTGGAGGTCGTAGTTGAGCTTGTAGCGATTGGTCCGGCGACGCACCGTAAAGCCGCGCGACAGCTTCCTGATGCCCGGCCACCAGATCACGAGGCCGCTCGCGACGAAGACTGCGAGCAGGAGGCCGACCGAGCCGAGGATGAGCGCGGCCCACGTGAGCTCCTCGCCGAAGATCCAGCCGACGGGCGCCGCGAGGCCCGCGACGTACCCCGTGTGCGACGCGCAGGAGAGCGCGCACTCGTGGAGGTTGTCGAGGAACCCCCACACGCCGGCCTGCGGGTTGAAGGTGCCGTTGAACCTGCCGGTCGCGGCGTCGAGCACGATCGTCGATCCGCGTTCGGAGGCGATGAGGTAGTTGCCGTCCCAGGTCTGCACGAACGTGGGCGTGATCCCCGGCCGGGCCTCGCGTGCGGAGGCAAGCGCACGCTCGAAGCCGATCGGCTCCCCCGATGTGTGCGCAAAGAGGTTCGGATGCAGGCCGCGAAGTAGCTCGGGCTTGTAGACGAGCAGCGAGCCGCTCACGGTGATCAACAGCAGCACCGTGCCGAGCACGAGCGCCAGCCAGCGGTGACCGACCTGCATCACGCGGAACACCGGCCGTTTCGGACGACGCCTGCGCGTCGCAGCTGCACCGGGAACCGGCGCGGGGTGGGGAAGGGCGGGGGTCTGTGCGGCGACCGCGGGCTGCCGTGGATCTTCGGTGAGCGTCATGAGTCCGTACGTGACGTGTCAGGGCGCCCTAATTCCTACCACCTCGATCGGATTACCGATGGCCCGGGGTCAGTTGTAGGCGGCCATGGCCCGCGCGAGGTCGACGCGCCCACGCTCACGGGCCTGGCGAGCGAGCGGCAAGAGCGTCGTGAGTCGTCGGGCCGCGACATGGACGGGATGGAGGCCGAGCTCCCTGCTGCGCTCGGCCATCAGCTCGAGCAGGACGGCAGCCACCTCGTGTGCACAGATCCAGCGCCAGCGTCCCTGCTCGGCCACCTCGTCGACGTCGACCCGCTCGCCGGCCCCGAAGATGATCGCGCCGGCCTGCGGCGCACCCCGGTGCGCGAGGAGCACCGGGCCGCCAGACGCGCTCGTGGCGATCCCGATCGGCAGCCCCGCCTGCTCGGCAACGGCGGCGACGAGCGCCGCGACCACCACCGGATGACCGGACCGGCGCGCGCACACCTCCTCGGGGCGCAGCGCGCGGAGCCTCGTGTCCCGCGGGCTCTTCGCGCCCATCTCGAACTGGGCGGCAACGCCACGGTGGAGCTCGTCGAGCCGCACGGACGGCGTGCACCCCCGGAGGGCCTCGAGCCGGTCGGCCTCCCCAGCCGTCCACTCCGCGAGCCGATCGCGGCGGATCACCCGTTCTTCCACGGGGATCGCGCTGGCCGTCGCGATCTCGTCGGAGAGACTCTCCAGGAGCGGCGCGAGCGCCGGCTCTTCGCGTGCCATCAGGTCTGCGAACGCCGTCATGGCCGAGACCATATCCGACTGTGCAAGTCGGATATACGGGCCGGCGCGTCCCGGGCCGGACGGTGCCTATGCTGAGGGCCGTGAGCGACGCCGCTGCCGCTGAACGCATCGCACGAGCCGGGCACGAGGGCCAGGTCGACAAGACCGGCCGCCCGTACATCGAGCACGTCGAACGGGTCGCCGCCGCGGTGGCGCCGGGGCTGCGGTCGATCGCGTGGCTCCACGACGTGGTGGAGGACACTCCGATGACGGCGGAGGATCTCGCCGCCGAGGGGTTCGGGCCGGACGTCGTCGACGCGGTCGTGGCGATCACCCGCCTCGACGAGGAGGAGGCCGACGCCTACTACGCGCGGGTGCGCGCCAACCCGCTCGCCCTTGCGGTGAAGGTGTCGGACCTGGCCGACAACTCCGCGCCCGAGCGACTGGCGCTCGTCGACGCCGACACGCGCGCACACCTGGTCGCCAAGTACGACCACGCGCGCCGCGAGCTCGGGCTGACGCCGGCCTGATCCGCCCCCGCCGCTGCGGGCCGGCATACCACGCCAGCGGGGCGCGCTCGTCGCGGAACTCGGTGCGTGCCGCCGCCGACCGTCGGCCGGACGGCGCGCGGTGTGGCACGATCGGCGCGTGACGCGTGCGCCCGACGCCCAGCGACTGAGCGACCTCGCGCGGCTGCGCCGCATCCGTGACCGCATCGACCGTGAGTACGCGCAACCGCTCGACCTGGAGCGGCTCGCGCGCGACGAGCACATCTCGTCCGGTCACCTGAGCCGACGGTTCAAGCAGGCGTTCGGAGAGTCGCCGTACTCGTACCTGATGACGCGCCGGATCGAGCGGGCCATGGCGCTGCTGCGCCGCGGCGACCTGAGCGTGACGGAGGTGTGCTTCGAGGTCGGCTGCTCGTCGCTCGGCACGTTCACCACACGGTTCACGGAGCTCGTCGGGGTGTCGCCCGGCGTGTACCGGCGCGAGCACGGCGCGCCGATGGAGGGGATCGCACCGTGCATCGCGAAGCACGCCACGCGACCGATCAGGAATCGAGAAGCGCAGCCGCCCGAGCGGGCGTAGCGTGGCCCGCATGCAGATCACCATCCATTCGAGCTTCCTCCCGCAGACCGATCCCGACGTGGCACTCGGCTTCTACCGCGACGCGCTCGGGTTCGAGGTTCGCAACGACGTCGGCTACAACGGCCTGCGGTGGATCACGGTCGGACCGGCCGGACAGCCCGACACGTCGATCGTCCTGTTCCCGCCGGAGGCCACGCCCGGCCTCACCGACGATGAGCGCCGCACCGTCGGCGAGATGATCGCGAAGGGCACGTTCGCGAGCGTGAACCTCGCGACGGAGGACCTCGATCGCACGTTCGAGCACCTCGTCGCCGCCGGTGCGGAGGTGGTGCAGGAGCCGACGGACCAGCCGTACGGCATCCGAGACAGCGCCGTGCGCGACCCGTCCGGGAACCTCCTGCGCATCCAGGAACGGAGCTAGCGCTTGCCGTCGATCGCCCGAATCACCCTCGGCACGCCCGAGCTCGATGTCGCCGGCGCGTTCTACGCCCGCGTGCTCGGGGCTCCCGTGCCGACGGAGGGTGCGGCGATCGACCTCCACGGGCGGGGCGAGCTCGCGAGCGCGACGGTGGTCGACCTGGCCGAGCGCGCCGACACGCCGCCCGAGATCTCGGGCTTCCGCGGGTTCGCGATCTCCTACCTCGTCGCGGAGCCGGGCGAGGTCGACGCGCTCGTGGCCCGAACGGTCGCGGAGGGCGGAGAGGAGATGAAGCCGGCGAGGCAGGGGTTCTTCGGCGGCTACGCGGCCGTCGTGCGGACGGTCGACGGTTCGCTCTGGAAGATCGCGTCCGAGCGCAAGAAGGACTGGGGCAAGGTCGGCGAACCGCCGGTGCCGATCGAGGTCGGTGCGCTGCTCGGCGTCGCCTCTCCGAAGGCCTCCAAGGCGTTCTTCACGGCCCTCGGCCTCGCCACCGACCGGGGCCGCGGCAGCAGGCACGCCGACGTCGGCACCACGCCCGGCGCGGTCCGGCTCGGGCTACTCCCGCGTGAGGGCCTCGCCAAGGACCTCGGCAACGAACCGTGGGGCTCCGGCTTCGCCGCGCTCGAGCTCACCCTCGCCGCGGCGTCGCTCGAGGAGCTCGACGCCATCCTCACGGGGGTGCGGGAGCACGGCGGCAGGGTGACGGCCGCCCCGAGCACCGCCCACGACGGCACGACCGCCGCCCACTTCACCGATCCCGACGGCTACCTCTGGAAGATCGAGACCCGATGACCTTCGCTGCCGATCCCACGGCCCACCCAGCCGACACCCACGACCTCATCCGGGTCCAGGGTGCCCGCGAGAACAACCTGAAGGACATCACGATCGAGCTGCCAAAGCGGCGGCTGACGGTGTTCACGGGCGTGTCGGGCTCGGGGAAGAGCTCGCTGGTCTTCGCGACGATCGCTGCCGAGAGCCAGCGGATGATCAACGAGACGTACAGCGCGTTCGTGCAGGGCTTCATGCCGTCGCTCGCGCGCCCCGACGTCGATCTGCTCGAGGGCCTGACGACGGCGATCATCGTCGACCAGGAGCGCATGGGCGGCGGCACCCGCTCGACCGTCGGCACCGCGACCGATGCCAACGCGCTCCTGCGCATCCTCTTCAGCCGCCTCGGAGAGCCGCACATCGGTTCGCCGAACGCCTACTCGTTCAACGTGCCGTCGGTCAGCGCACACGGCGGGATGACCGTGGAGAAGGGCAACAAGACGACGGTCGCCGTCTCCTTCACCCGCACGGGCGGCATGTGCCCGCAGTGCGAGGGCACGGGCCGCGTGAGCGACATCGACTACGCCGAGCTGTTCGACGAGTCGAAGTCGCTCAACGCCGGTGCGATCACCATCCCGGGCTACACCGCCGACGGCTGGATGGTGCGGACGTACGCGGAATCGGGGTTCTTCGATCCCGACAAGCCGATCTCGGAGTTCTCGAAGCAGGAGCGCGAGGACTTCCTGTTCAAGGAGCCGACGAAGATCAAGGCGAAGGGCATCAACGTCACGTACGAGGGCCTGATCCCGAAGATCCAGAAGTCGTTCTTCTCGAAGGACCCGGGCGCGCTGCAGCCGCACGTCCGGGCGTTCGTCGAGCGCGCGGCCACGTTCAAGGCGTGCCCGGGGTGCGAGGGCACGCGCCTGGCGGAGGGCGCCCGGTCGTCGAAGATCAAGGGCATCAGCATCGCGGATGCGTGCGCGATGCAGATCACCGATCTCGCGCAGTGGGTGCGCGAGCTCGACGACCCGTCGGTCGCGCCGCTCGTCGGCGGCCTGCGGCACGTGCTCGACTCGTTCGAGGAGATCGGGCTCGGATACCTCTCGCTCGACCGGCCGTCGGGCACGCTCTCGGGTGGCGAGGCGCAGCGGACGAAGATGATCCGTCACCTCGGCTCCGCGCTCACCGACGTGACCTACGTGTTCGATGAGCCGACGATCGGCCTGCATCCACACGACATCCAGCGCATGAACGAGCTGCTGCTGCGCCTGCGCGACAAGGGCAACACCGTGCTGGTGGTCGAGCACAAGCCGGAGGCGATCGCCATCGCCGACCACGTCGTCGACCTCGGCCCACGCGCGGGCACCGCCGGCGGCGAGATCATGTTCGAGGGGTCGGTGGAGGGTCTGCGCGCGAGCGACACGCTCACCGGCCGCCACCTCGACGACCGCGCCCAGCTGAAGGAGGAGCTGCGCGAGGCGGCCGGCCACCTCGAGGTGCGCGGGGCGTCGTCGCACAACCTGCAGGACGTCGACGTCGACATCCCGCTCGGCGTCCTGACCGTCGTCACGGGCGTCGCCGGGTCCGGCAAGAGCTCGCTGATCCACGGGTCGGTGAGTCCTCGGGAGGGCGTCGTCGCGATCGACCAGAGTGCGATCCGTGGCTCGCGGCGCTCCAACCCGGCCACCTACACGGGCCTGCTCGAGCCGATCCGCAAGGCGTTCGCGAAGGCGAACGGGGTGAAGCCGGCGCTGTTCTCCGCGAACTCCGAGGGTGCGTGCCCGGTCTGCAAGGGCAACGGGATGATCTACACCGAGCTCGGGTTCATGGAGACCGTCTCGACGGTGTGCGAGGAGTGCGGTGGCAAGCGCTTCGAGGCGTCGGTGCTCGAGTACCGGTTCGGCGGCCTCGACATCAGCGAGGTGCTCGCGCTCCCGGTTACCCAGGCGCTCGAGCTGTTCTCCGAGAAGGACACGAAGGTGCCGGCTGCCCAGAGGATCCTGGAGCGTCTTGCAGGCGTCGGCCTGGGCTACCTCACCCTCGGCCAGCCGCTCACGACGCTCTCCGGCGGCGAGCGCCAGCGGATGAAGCTCGCGAACCAGATGGCGGAGGACGGCGACGTGTACGTGCTCGACGAACCGACGACGGGCCTGCACCTCGCCGACGTGCAGCAGCTCCTCGGTCTCCTCGACCGTCTCGTCGAATCGGGGAAGTCGGTGATCGTGATCGAGCATCACCAGGCCGTGATGGCGCACGCCGACTGGATCATCGACCTCGGCCCCGGCGCCGGCCACGACGGCGGCACGATCGTGTTCGAAGGGACTCCGGCCGACCTCGTGAAGGACGGCTCGACGCTGACGGGCCGGCACCTGGCGGAGTACGTCGGGGCGTAGGCCCCGGCGCACCCGCGGCTGCAGCAACGCTCCCACTCGTAGCGTGTCGGCGGCACTAGGGTCGCGAGGTCGTGAAACGCTCGTTCACCGTCCTCGCAGTTCTTGGTGCCCTGCCGCTCGCCGGGTGCAGTGACGGCGGTGGCGATGCCGCGGCGAGCGCAGCCGCAGAGGGCGAGGCGAAGGTGGCCATCACGTCCGCGGTCGTGAAGCGCGACGACGCCGGCCGACTCGTCACGGCCCTCCGCGGGACGGCGACGCCTGGGGCGATCCTGGTCGTGGGGAGCAAGCGGACGCGCGCGAATCCCGACGGCACGTGGGCACTGCGCACCACCTACGACCGCACGCGAGGCTCGATCTCCGTGCGGGCGCTCGCCGACGGCTACGCAGACGGTGCCGCTGATGTCTCGCAACCGACCCGACCCAAGCTCCGTGTGCTCAGCAGCACGGGCGTGACGACGACGAGCGACCTCACGGTGCTCAAGGGCCGGGTCTCGGTCAGTCGTGGAGCGCTCGGCAAGGTGCGCGTGACCGTCGACGGTGCGCCCGCGACCGTCACCGGTTCACGCTGGACCAAGACCGTCACCCTCACGAAGGGGACCCGGCGATTCAGGATTCGCGCGTCCCGCCCCGGTGCCGATGGCGGCCAGCTCCAGATGCGCAAGACCCGCAAGCTCTCCGAGTTCGAGAAGGCAGAGCGGAAGGCTCGACGCGACGCCGCTCGGCGGGCGCGCGAAGCGGCGAAGCAGGCCCGGCTCGCCGCCGAGCAGAACGCGGAGGCGGCCGAGGAGGGCGCCGGGTACGGCGGGTGCGACCCCAGCTACTCCGGTGCATGCCTCGAGGAAGGCGCCGGCGACTACGACTGCGCCGGCGGCAGCGGCGACGGTCCGAACTACGTCTCCGGCCCGATCACGGTCACGGGGAGCGATCCCTACGACCTGGATCGGGACGGAGACGGCGTGGCCTGCGAGAACGGCTGACGGGGCTCTGCCCGCGCGGCCCGGGTTCGCCTGCCGGGGCGTGACCGCCGGAGTCGACGGCCTGCCCGGCGCTGGCCGGATCTCCCTGCCCGGCGATGGCCCGCTACGCGGCGCATCGGCGTGCGTACGGTGGGCCGCATGATGCACCGCCGAACCAAGCAAGCCCTCGCTCTGACCCTCGCGGCCGGCGCCGTCGCAGCGCTGCCTGCCGGTGCGTCCGCCAAGACGTGGAAGGCGGGGACGACCGACCCGACGGGCGACGGCCCGGTGCCGGGGCGCGACATCACCGACGTGAAGTTCCGCTACAAGTCGAACGGCAGCGTGCTGTTCGTCGTCACGACGGCCGGTCCGATCGACGGGACGAACGCCGATGCCGCCGTGGGCGTGTCGCTCGGCGCCACGTGCAGCAAGCCGCTGCTGAGCGGGGGCGGCGTGTTCTCGCAGCCCGATCCGACCGTGTTCTTCACGATCAAGGGCAAGAAGCTCGGCAAGAACCGCAAGGGCGAGGGCGAGATCACGAACAACGTCTACACGCTGCAGACCAAGCAGTCGGCGTTCAAGAACTGGAAGCCCGGCTGCTTCGCCGTCGTGTTGCTCGACCCGGCCACCGCCGACAGCGCCACGCCGACGGTCTTCGACGAGACCGGCGAGATCAAGATCAAGAAGTAGGCGCGACGCGACGGGAGCGGCGGTGCCGCGTTAGGGTGGCCGGCTCGTGCCGGCCACCGCCCGTCTCTCTCCCACCCAGCTCCGAGTCGAGCTGCTCGCCGGCCTCGTCGTCGCCCTCGCACTGATCCCGGAGGCGATCTCCTTCTCGGTGATCGCGGGCGTCGACCCCCGTCTCGGCCTCTACGCCTCGTTCACGATGGCGGTGACGATCGCGATCG
This sequence comes from Patulibacter minatonensis, assembly GCA_036946195.1. Classification (GTDB taxonomy): domain Bacteria; phylum Actinomycetota; class Thermoleophilia; order Solirubrobacterales; family Solirubrobacteraceae; genus JAGIBJ01. The sequence goes on from JAQIJQ010000003.1 coordinate 14,163, forward strand.
TCGGCGGGCGGCCGGCGATGATCTCCGCGGCAACGGCGGCGATGGCGCTCGTGGTCACCACGCTCGTCAAGGACCACGGCGCCGAGTACCTGCTCGCTGCGACCATCCTCGCCGGTCTCGTCCAGATCCTGCTCGGCGCGATCGGTGCCGCGCGGCTCATGCGGTTCGTCCCGCAATCGGTGATGACCGGCTTCGTCAACGCGCTCGCGATCCTCATCTTCCTCGCCCAGGTCGACCACATCACCGGCGCGGGCGCCACGGGCTACCTGTTCGTCGCAGCGGGCCTGGCGATCATCCTGCTGCTGCCCAGGCTCACGACCGCCGTTCCCTCACCGCTCGTGGCGATCGTCGTGCTGACAGCCGTCGCGGTCGCCGCTGCGCTCGCGTTGCCGACCGTCGGCGACGAGGGCGCGCTGCCGTCCGCGCTGCCGCTCCCTGTCCTTCCGGATGTGCCGCTCAGCATCGACACCCTTCGGATCATCGCGCCGTACTCGCTGACCCTCGCAGTGGTCGGTCTCCTCGAATCGCTCATGACGGCGCGGCTCGTCGACGACATCACCGACACGCCCTCCGACAAGGGCCGCGAAGCGCGCGGACAGGGCATCGCGAACGCCGTGACCGGGCTCTTCGGTGGCATGCCGGGGTGCGCGATGATCGGGCAGACGATGATCAACGTGCGCGTGAGCGGCGCGCGGACGCGCCTCTCGACGTTCGCGGCCGGCGCGTTCCTGCTGTTCCTGGTGCTCGTCCTGGGCCCGGTCGTCGCGGTGATTCCCATGACGGCGCTCGCGGCGGTGATGGTGTTCGTCGCCTACGCGACCTTCGACTGGCACTCGGTCCGCCCCCGGACGCTGCGCCGGATGCCCGCCGGCGAGACGGTCGTGATGGCAGTGACCGTCGCGGTGACCGTCGCGACGTCGAACCTCGCACTCGGCGTCGGCGCGGGCGTGCTCGTCACGATGGCCGTGTTCTCGCGCCGCGTCGCGCACCTGCTCGCGGTGGAGCGCACCGTCGACGAGCCGGCCGCGACCGTGCGCTACACCGTACGCGGCGAGCTGTTCTTCGCCTCCAACGAGGAGCTCACCGACGCCTTCCACCACCCGGACGATCCGCGGCGAGTGGTGATCGACCTCGGCGGCGCCCACGTGTGGGACGCCTCGGCGGTCGCCGCGCTCGATGCGATCACCCACAAGTACGAGCGGCAGGGCAAGCAGGTCGAGATCATCGGTCTGAACGCCGGCAGTCAGGCGCTGCACGGCGCGCTCTCCGGGCAGTTCGCCGCCGCCCACTGAGGCCCCTTCGGCCGGGGTCAGCCGGCGGCGGCAGGCACCGCGCTGAGGCGCAGCCGGTCGAGCTCGGCCGTCGCCTGCTGGTAGCCGTGTTCGATGAGCTCGGGCCAACGCGTGCGGTCGAGGAAGAGGTCGAAGAACGAGGGGCCGCGCAGGAGCTTGTGATCGGCGGCGTCGATGATCGTGACGTGGTGGCCGAACTCGCCGAGCGTGCGGCGAGCGAGCTCGAGGTGGAACGCCTGCTCGGCTTGGCGGGCGGCATCGAGGATCCCCATGAGGCGGTCCTCCCAGCCCGTGAGATCCTCGGCCTGGAGCTGCGGCGGGAGCATCACGTTCACGGCGACGACGTGGTCGATCTCCCCGTCGTCGTGCAGGGGCTGCGCCGGGAGGAGATCGATGGTGCCGCCATCGACGTAGAGGTGCCCGTCGACCCGCACGGCCTCCATCACGAGCGGCAGGGCGATGGCGATCCGCACGAGCTCACCGATCGTGAGCTCGGGGTGGTTGGCCGCGCCGAAGTACTCGACGCCGCCGCGATCCATGTCGTAGACGATCGAGGTGAGCGGGATGTCGAGATCGGCGACCGTGCGGCCGCCGAAGCGCTCGTCGAACGTGCGCTGGATCGCCTCGCCCTTCGCGAGCCCGACGAAGCCCTTGAACGCCGACGCCACGAAGCCGGGGATCTTGGCCCACTGGATGTCGAGGTAGTCCTCGATCTCCCAGTTCAGGCAGAAGTCGGCCATCTCCTCGGCGGAGAGCCCGGCCGCCCACATCGAGCCCCAGAGGGTGCCGCCCGAGCAGGACGAGATGAGGGCGGGCTCGAGGCCCGCCTCCTCGAACGCGCGGCGCACGCCGATCAGCGAGACGCAGCCGCCGGAGCCGCCGCCGGCGATCAGGCCGATCCGCTTGCCCTCGAGCGCGGGGATCGGGCGGACCTCGAGAGGCGGGAACAGGGTGGAGGCATCGACCGGCGCCTGGGGGCGGTCGACGAACGGGATCGGCAGCACCGTCCGGCGCAGGCGCATGAGGAACGTTGGATCGAGCGTCGCCTGCAGGACCTGCCCGGCCTCCCGGATGCGCCCGAGCCCGAAGAGGACGTTGTAGATGTCGAAGTCCGCGCGGCCAGCCATCGGGGCGCAGTGTCGCACCCCGCTGCGCCGTTGACTACCCGTGGCGGGCCGGCACCCAGCCGGAGGGGTATGCACCCGCCGGGATGCCGCCGATCGCGCCGCGCGGGAAGAACCGCTCGGCGAGGGTGATCGCGGGGCGATCGAGCAGGAGCGGGTGGAGGTCCTCCACGCTGAGCAGCACTCGGAGCGTCGCTCCGATCTGCAGGTCGGCCGCGTTCGGCTGCGCTCCACCCAGCACTCCGGCGCCGACGAGCGCGTCGATGTGCTCGAGGAACCCGGGCAGCGCCTGGAGGTCGGCGGCGAGCACGACGGCGTCGAGCCGGTGGTACTTCCAGGTGCCGCGGATCATGCGGATCGCAGAGTCCGTCCCGGCCGGATCGAGCGGCTCACTGGCACCGGCGAGCACGCCGAGCGCCTCGGGACGGAAATGCAGGGCGCCCCACGGCAGCCGCCGCCCGAGATCCTGGAACACCTCGTCGCCCCAGCGCTCGGCCTCCCGGACCTGGTCTGCGATGGCCGCGGGGAAGAGCGACGGCTCGGGCTGGAGCTCCTCCAGGCGAGCGAGGATCGCTCGCGAGCCGTGCACCGGCTCGCCGTTCACGAGCAGACCGGGAACGGTCGTGTGGCCCGCGCCGTAGATCGCCGCCATCTCGTCGACGTGCTGGCCGAGGGGCAGATCCACGCGCTCGTAGTCCAGGCGCTTGAACCGCAGGGCGGCCCGCGCGGTGAGACAGGGGTGCGACGGCGGGAGCACGTGGAGGACCAGGGACGGAGCAGCCGGCATCGAGCGAGCCTACCCCGGGGCTCGCAGCTAGGCTCGCCACAGCGCGATGCCCCACGACCACGCCGACACCATCCGCAGCTCGTTCGAGCAGCAGGCCTCCGCGTTCGAGAGCGAGCAGTACATCGGCGCGCTCGTGCGCAACGCGGAGTGGATCTTCGCGCAGCTCGAGCCGTCGGCCGATGCCCTCGCGCTCGACGTCGCCGCCGGCACGGGCCATGCCGCCCGCGGGCTCGCGCGGCACGTGCGCGCCGTGGTCGCGGTGGACGCGACGCCGGCCATGCTGGCGCTCGGCCGCCGGGCTGCCGCCGCGGAGGGGGTGCGGAACGTGGTGTTCATGGAGGGCGACGCGTACGCGCTGCCCTTCCTCGGCGCCTCGTTCGACGTGGTCGTCTGCCGGTTCGCGCTCCACCACGTCGAGCACCCCGAGCGGGCGGTGAGCGAGATGCTGCGCTGCCTGCGGCCCGGCGGCCAGCTGGTCGTCGCCGACCTCGTCGCCGATGCCGATCCGGTCGTCGCCGCCGCGCAGAACGAGCTCGAGCTGCTTCGCGACCCGTCGCATGCCCGTTGCCTCTCCTCGGCCGAGCTCACGGCTCTCGTCGAGGCGGCCGGCGGGGTGGACGCCCGGGCACAGCTGCACGCGGCCGCGCGTCCCCTCGCGCCGTGGCTCGACCAGACCGACACCACGCCGGTCGCGCGCCACGCGATCATCGGGGCCCTCGATCGGGAGCTCGGCGGCGGCGCACCGACCGGTCTGCACCCGCAGCGCCGCGGCAGCGACCTGTGGTTCGAGCAGCGGTTCGCAGCCGTCACCGCGCGGCGGCCGGAATGAGCGAGCCCGAGCTGCGGACGGTCGACCTGCTCCACATGGGGCAGGAGAGGGCGATCGGCGCGCACCTCTTCGGCGACGTGCTCGTCGACCCCGGGGCCGAGCGCACCATCGAGCGGGTGGTCGACGCGCTCGCCGGTGCGGTGCCGCGGGCGGTGCTGCTCACGCACGTGCACTTCGACCATGCAGGTGGTGCCGGCGCGCTCGTCGAGCGCTACCCGGACCTCGAGGTGTGGGTGCACGAGCTCGGCGCACCGCACCTGATCGACCCGACGCGCCTCGTGGCGAGCGCGCGGCGCGTGTGGGGCGCGTACTTCGACCAGCTCTGGGGCCGCGTGGTGCCGGTCCCGGAGGCGAACGTGCGGGTGGTGCGCGGCGGCGACGCGATCGGAGACTGGGACGTGGCCGCCACGCCGGGCCACGCCCAGCACCACGCGAGCTACCTGCACCGGCCGACGGGCACCGCGTTCACGGGCGACGTGACCGGGATCCGCATCGACGGTGGCCCGGCCTTTCCGCCGACGCCGCCGCCGGACATCGATCCGCCCGCCTGGCACGCGTCGTTGCGCACGATCGCGGCCTGGGAGCCGGAGCGCCTCGCGTACTCCCACTACGGCGCGTCGACCGATGTCGCCGCGCAGCTCGACGGCATGCACGAGGCGCTCGACGCGTTCACCGAGGCATCCCGCACCAGCGCGGATCCGGCGCAGATGGCAGCCTGGATCCGCGCCTGGCTCGAGGAGCGCGCGCCGGCCGAGGCGATCCCGTCGTACTACGCGGCCTCGCCGTTCGAGGGCATGTGGGGTGGGTTCGACCGCTGGTGGCGCACGAGCGGCCAATAGCCTGAGGCCATGAGCGTCGCCGCCGGGCCCCTCCTGTTCACCTTCGACAACACGTTCGTCCGCCGGCTCGAGGGCCTCTACGAGCCGTGGCGGGGCGCGCCGGTCGAGCGACCGGTGCTGCTCGCCCTCAGCGGCGGCGTGGCGGCCGACCTCGAGGTGGACGTGGAGGCGCTCCGCACGCCCGAGGGCACCGCCGTGCTCGCAGGCAGTGTGGCGCCGGCGGGCGCCGAGCCGGTCGCGATGGCGTACGCCGGGCACCAGTTCGGCGGCTGGTCACCGCGACTGGGTGACGGGCGCGCGCTGCTGCTCGGCGAGGTGGTCGACCGACGCGGCGTGCGGCAGGACCTCCACCTGAAGGGCTCGGGCCGCACACCGTTCGCGCGTGGCGGCGACGGCAAGGCCGCGGTGGGGCCGATGCTGCGCGAGTTCGCGATGGGGGAGGCGATGCATGCACTCGGGATCCCGACCACACGGGCGCTGGCGGTCGTCGCGACGAACGAGATCGTCACGCGCGAGGTGCCGCTGCCGGGTGCCGTCCTCACCCGCGTGGCCGAGAGCCACCTGCGCGTCGGCACGTTCGAGTACGTCGCGGCCTCGCACGACCCGGAGCTGCTTCGCCGGCTCGCCGACTACGCGATCGAGCGCCACTACCCGGCGGCGCTCGAGGCGCCGAACCCGTACGCGGCCTTCTACGAGCAGGTGATCGCTGCGCAGGCCGAGCTGATGGTGCGCTGGCTGCTCGTCGGCTTCGTCCATGGCGTCATGAACACCGACAACATGGCGATCTCCGGGCAGACGATCGACTACGGCCCGTGCGCGTTCATGGACGGCTACGACGAGCGCACCGTCTTCAGCTCGATCGACCGCCAGGGTCGCTACGCCTACGGGCAGCAGCCCGCGATCGCGCACTGGAACCTCGGTCGGCTCGGGGACGCGCTTCTGCCGCTCCTCGACCCAGACCAGCAGACGGCGATCGAGATCGCCGAGGCGGCGCTGAACGGCTTCGGGCCCCAGTTCCAGCGCCTCCTCGCCGTCGGCCTCGGCACCAAGCTCGGCCTGCGGGTCGGCGCAGAGGAGCTCGCCGAGGTGCACCTGCTCACGGGCGAGCTGCTCGCGCTGCTGCAGGAGCACGGCCCCGACTTCACCTTCACGTTCCGCGCACTCTCCGCCTCCCTGCGCGGTGATTCGGCAGCGCTGCGTTCGGTCGTCGCCGAGCCTTCGGCGTTCGACGCGTGGCTCGCCGCATGGCGCGAGCTCCTCCACGCGCAGGGCGTCGAGCCGGCTGCGGCCGCCGATGCGATGGACCGCGTGAACCCGATCTACATCCCGCGCAACCACCTCGTCGAAGCGGCGCTGGCAGCCGCCACCGGCGGCGATCTGGCCCCCTTCCGCACGATGCTGGAGGTGCTCGGGGCGCCGTTCACGCCGCGGCCGGGCTTCGAGGCCTGGGCGCAGCCGGCGCCGGAACCCGACCCGGGATACCAGACGTTCTGCGGCACCTGAGCGGCGGCCGGCCCGCGCGCGTCACAGCGCGGTGAGGGCGGGGGCGAGCGCGCGCCACTGGTCCGCCGGCACCTCGGCCACGTGCGCGCCCAGCGCCTGGATCACCACGTGGTCGGCGCCCGCATCCAGGTGCTCGCGCACCCGTTCGGCGATACGGTCGGCATCGCCCCAGGCGACGAGCGCCTCTTTCAGCCGGTCGGAGCCGCCGCGCACGGCGTCGGCCTCCGCAAAACCGAGGTCGATCCACGAGTTGCGGTAGTTCGGGAGGCCGGTGTAGATCTCCAGGTGCCAGTGCGCGCGCTCCCGGAACACGGCTTCGTCGTCCGTGAGCACGACGCCCTGTTCCACCACCAGCATCGCCTCCGGTCCGAGCTCCGCCCGAGCTCGTCGGGTGTGCTCTGGCGTGACGAGGTAGGGGAGAGCCCCGTCGGCGTGGCTGGCGGAGAGTGCGAGCATCTTCGGGCGCAGGGCCGCGAGCAGCCGCGGCGGGCCGAACGGTTCTCCGGCGGCCGCGAACGTCGCTGCGTCGAGCGCCTCGAGGTAGGTACGCGCGGCCGTGAGCGGCTTGCCGTAGTCGTGTCCGCGCAGCCGCTCGACGAGCGGGGCGTGCGACACGCCCCACCCGGCGACGAACCGCCCCGGGAACGCGTCGTGGAGCGTGCGGCTCGCGGCGTTGCCGGTCGTGGCGTCGCGTCCGTAGATGTTCGCGATGCCGGTCCCGACGATCAGCCGCTCGCCGGCACCGAGCAGCTGCGCGGCGTTGGTGAACGCCTCCCGGCCGTAGGCCTCGCCGAAGAACAGCGAGCCGTAGCCGAGCGCCTCGATCTCGGCCGCGTGCCGTGCGGCCGCCGCCGGGGATACGGCATCGAGCGCGCTCGTCCAGATCCCGACGCGACGCTCGCGCAGGGCGCGAAGCGCGCGGTCGTCGCGCGTGGGGGAGTCGGGGGCGGCGGGCATCGAGGGACCTCTCGATCGGCGTCTACCAGGAGCGGGTGAGGCCGCCGTCGACGAGCAGCGACTGGCCGGTGACATACGACGCCCGCGCCGACGCGAGGAACACCGCAGCGGCGGCGACCTCCTCGGGCGTGCCGGTCCGGCGGGCCGGGATGTCGCGTTCGGCCGCAGCGGCGAGCGCCTCGGGGCTCTCGTAGCCGGAGCGCAGGCGGTCGGTCGCGATGCGACCGGGGAGGACGGCGTTGAAGGTCACCCCGTCGGCTGCGGCCTCCCGGGCGAGCAGCTTGAAGCCGGCGAGCAACCCCGGACGGTTCGCATTGGAGAGCTGGAGGCCGCTGAGGGGCTCGACGGCTGAGCTCGACGAGACGGCGATCACGCGACCGAAGCCCCGCTCGCGCATGCCCGGCAGCAGAAGCGTGATGATCGCCATGGGCGAGATCACGAGCGTGCGGTGCGCGGCCTCCCACTCCTCGGGCGCGAACGCGAGCGGATCGGCATCCCTCCGGGGGCCGCCGGTGTTGGCGACGTACACGTCGATCGAGCCGAGCTCGGCCTCGGTCGCGGCGATGAGCCCGAGGATCGAGGCCAGGTCGGCGGAGTCGAACGGGACGCCGACGGCGCCGATCTCGGCGGCGGCCTCGACCGTGCGGGCGCCGTCGCGTCCGGTGATGGCGACGCGCGCGCCCTCCGCGACGAGCGCCTCCGCGATCGCGCGGCCGATGCCGCGGGTGCCGCCCGTCACGAGCGCCACGCGACCGTTCAGCCCGAGGTCCACGTTTTCCATCCAGGCGCCGGGTCCACCGTCTGAGCCTAGCCTCGGGGGCACGCGTTCCTCGCCCGCCGACCAGCCGCGGGGCCACGCGGGCCTCCACCGCGTCGCCTTCGACGATCCGACGCGCGCCGCCCGCGGCGATGCGATCCGGCGCCTGCGCGCGGCCAGAGGCCGCCGGCCGATCAGCCGGCGCGATCGAAGGTCGTGACGGCTGTCCCGTCGTCGAACCCGATCGTCTGCGCGCGCGTGAAGGCGGCCGGGGAGAAGCCGCCCTCGAGCATCGGCCGACCGCCGCCGGCGACCACCGGATAGCGCTTGACGACGATCCGGTCGACCTCCGGCAGGAGCGCGCCCGCCAGTCGGCTGCCGCCGCAGAGCCACAGATCGAGCCCGTCCTCGCGCTTGAGCGCACGCACCGTCGCGAGGGCATCGGTCGTCCGCTCGATGGCCGGATCGAGCTCGGGCAGCGACGCCGACGCCACGATCTGCCGCAGGTGCGGATACGGCGAGGTGAGTCCCGCACCGAGCGCCGGCCGGTAGGTCTCGCGGCCCATGAGCACGGTGTCGAACGCGCGGTTCGGCGCCGCGTCGATCCCCATTCCTGCGCGCACCGGGGCGGGGAGGGTCTCCGGATACTCCTCGGCGATCCACCCGAGCACCTCCGGTCCGGACGGGAAGAAGTCGATCTCGTCGTCCGGACCGGCGATGGCGCCGTCGATCGTGCTGCCCACGTAGTAGACGAGCTTTCGCACGGGAACCACCTTTCACTACGGTTGTCGTGGTTTGAAGTGAACATACCACGACATGTAGAGTGCTCTGAGAGATGGCGCGAACCAATCCAGCCCGCCGCCAAGCCCTCGTCGACGCCGCCATCGAGGTGCTCGCGGCCCAGGGCGCGCGCGGCCTGACCTTCCGCGCCGTGGACGTCGCGGCCGGCGTCCCGACCGGCACGGCCTCCAACTACTTCCCGAACCGCGACGCCCTGCTCTTCCAGGCCGGAGAACGCGTGTACGAGCGCCTCGGCGCGGGCGCCGAGCAGGTGGTCGTCGACGACGACGAGCCCCGCGACCGCACGCTCATGGTCCGTCTCATGGTCGAGACCGTGGAGCGGATCGTCACCTACCGCACCGGGTTCCTCGCGCTCCTCGAGCTCAGGCTCGAGGCCACGCGTCGTCCCGAGCTGCGGGAGGTGCTCTCCGCACGCGTCCAGGCCGACCTGGCGAGCAACGTCGCGATCCACGAGGCGTGGCGCATGCCGGGCGACGCCGTCACGGTGCGGGTGCTCTACCAGGCCCTCAACTGGCTGGCCGTCGACGCGCTCACCCTTCCCGAGCTGCTGGACGGCGCGGCCCTGAGGCAGTGCGTGACCGAGGCCGTCGAACGGATCCCTCCCGCCCACGGGCGCATGACCGAGCACCCGCTCCAGCGGCGCACCGTGCGGGTCCTGCTCATCTCGCAGGTGCTGGCCGGTGCGGGCTTCGCCGCGGGTGTGACCGTCGGTGCGCTGCTCGCCGAGGACATGCTCGGATCGACCGGCTCGGCCGGGATCCCGGTCGCGCTCATGACGGTGGGCTCGGTCCTGACGGCCGTCGGCGTCGGGCGGATCTCGCACCACCGCGGCCGGCGACCGGGACTCGCGACGGGCTACGTGGTCGGCGCGCTGGGTGGCTTCGGTGTCGTGATCGCGGCAGCACTCGACTCGCCGGCGCTGCTGCTCGCCTCGTTCCTGCTGTACGGCGCCGGGACGGCGACCAACTTGCAGGCACGGCACGCCGGCGCCGACCTCGCCACGCCCGCACGTCGCGGCCGGGCGGTGAGTACGGTGCTGGTCGCGACCACTCTCGGCGCCGTGATCGGACCGAACGTGACCGGGCCGACGGGCGAACTCGCGGCCACGCTCGGGCTGCCGGCGCTGAGCGGGCCGTTCCTGCTCGCCGGCACCGCCTATGCGCTGGCGGCCGTGTCGGTCACGGCGCTCCTGCGGCCGGATCCGCTGCTCGTCGCGCGCGCCGACGCCCAGGCGGGCACGCCGCGTGCGCAGCCGGCATCAGCGGCGCCGCTCGCCTCCGGGACGGCGCCGGCCGGCGCCGCAACTCCCGCCCCGGAGCCGATGGACGAGCGCGCGGTCTGGACGGGCGCCGGCGCGATGGTCCTCACGCAGCTCGTGATGGTCGCCGTGATGACGATGACGCCGATCCACATGCGCGACCACGGTCACAGCGTCGGCGAGGCCGGCTTCGTCATCTCGATGCACGTCGCCGCGATGTTCCTGCCGTCGCCGCTCACCGGCAGGCTCGTCGACCAGCTCGGTCGGCGGCCGATGATCGCCGCGGCCGGGGCCACGCTCCTGGTTGCCGGGCTCGTCGCCGCCGCTGCGCCGGCCGACTCGATGGCGCTGCTCACCTTCGCGCTCGTGCTGCTCGGTCTCGGCTGGAACTTCGGGCTCGTCGGCGGCACCGCCCTGCTCACCGATGCGGTCCCGCTGAGCCGGCGCCCGCAGGTGCAGGGGATGGTCGATGTCGGCGTCGCGCTCTCCGGATCGGCGGGCGGCGTGGCCAGTGGATTCGTGGTGGCCTCGGCGAGCTATGCCGCGCTCTCGTTTGGCGGTGGCCTGCTCGCCCTCCTCCTGCTCCCGGTGCTGCTCGGTCGGCCGAGCGGGGCGCCGGGGGCGGATCCGTCGACCTGAGGCGTCGAGCGGGGCGCTCAGCGGCGCGCGTCGCCGCCGCTCGTCCAGCCCGGGCAGAGGTCGGCGGTCCGGATCCAGCCGCGTACTCCGTCGTCGGTGATCAGGTACACCGACCGGCTCGAGCGAGCGGTGAGGGTGACGCGCTGACCGCGGAAGACGGTCCCGACGAAGAGGTGCTCCGGCGAGCGGTACACGTACGGAGCCTTGGAGCAGACGGTGCCGCGCCCCTCACCCGGACGCGGGAGCCGGGGGTGGGCGAGGAGGCTGCCGCCCGCGCCCGGCCGTCGGCAGACGATCTTCACCCGCACACGCGCCGGCGCGGTCAGGATGGTGCGCGCGAAGGTGAAGGTGGCGCGCCCGTCGCGGCGAGGTTGGTCCCAGGGTGCGGGACCGCGGTAGTCGACGGCCGGCGCGCGGCCCTGCCGCACCTCCTCGGCGAAGCGCATGCCGGCCGGGCACTGGAGCGTGACGCGTCGACGGTCGCGGCCGTCCGGTCCGGCGGGCAGCGCGACGGTCGCGGCGACCACGGCGGTGCCGTCGGGCACGCGGTCGCCACGGACGACCCGGTGGCCGAGCACGTATCCCGCGCCGCTGAGCGTGAACGGCGCGGCCTCGCCAGCGTCGACCTGCTGCTCGCGCACCACCGCGAAACCACTCGCAGCGGCGACGACGGCGATCGCCGCGACTGCTGCGGGCACGGCCTTCGCTCCACCGAGGCCGAGCGCGTTCACGAGGCCGAACGTGGCGAGCAGCCCGCTCGGCGGCGCGAGCGCGCGGAGCTGACGATCGAGGTCGGAGGTGGTGGTGGCGCCGCGGGCCGCCCGCGCGAGGGCGAGGTTCTCGCGACCGCGGACGACGAGCATCTGCACCGCGGCGATGCTCACGCCGAGCCGCTCGGCGCTGCGCTGCGGCGAGTCGCCATCGACGATCCGCACGAGCAGCGCCTCGCGCTGGCGGTCCGGCAGGCCGGCCAGGTCGAGCACGAGCTCGCGCAGCGACTCCCTCCGCCCCGCGACGGCGCTCGGGTCGTCGTGTGCCGGCGCGGCGGGCTCGGCGCCGCGTTCGTCGCCGCCGAGACCGAGATCGCGCCGACGCGCTCGGCGCACCTCGTCGATCGCCCGGTTGCGGACGATCCGATAGAGCCACGGCCGCAGCTCGCGCGGACGATCACCCGCCTTCATCACGCGCAGCGCATCGACGAATGCCTCCTGGACGACGTCCTCGGCCTCGGCGGCCGACCCTCCGAGCAGCGAGGCGGCGTAGCGCTCGAGCGCCGCGCGGTACCGGGATGAGAGCTCGTGGGCGGCGCGTTCGTCCCCGACCGCGAGCTGCTCGACGAGCTGGCGGTCCGAGGCGCGGCGGCGGAGCGGAGGCGCCATCGACACGAATCTACCCCTCGCTACCGGACGACCGAGAAGCAGTTGAGCGCCGTCGTCGCATACGCCTGCTCGCTGTCGCCGAGGTTGAACGGCACCACGCGGACGCGCTGGGTCGCGACACGGTAGTGGCCGTGGCCGTCGCCCGTCCGGATCCGCACGCTCACGGTCCGGCCCTTCCGCCAGGAGCGCAGCGGCCGCGCCGCATGCGCATCGAGGCAGCGACCACCGTGCGTGGAGAACGGTGCTCGCTCTGCACCCCTTGGGGCGCCGAGGCCGCTCACGGTGACGCGCGCATCGGGCTGGCCGCCGCGCGTGGCCGGTCTGTGATCGACCCGAAAGCTCACGATCAGCTCCCCTGCGCGCAGCCCGAGCTGCGGAGCATCGCGTGGGACGCGCTCGGCGACGACCTTCTGGACGGTGGCGGGCGGGGGCGGGGTGTCGGCGTACATCGGCGGTCCTGTCGATCTCGGGCGGCGCGCGAGCCCGTCGCCCTGGTGGTGCTTCCACGGATGGGCGGCGGCGATCCAACGCCGCGCGAACACCTTGGCGCGCAGCCACTCGCCCTGCGTTCTGCCCGGTCGGGCGGCTAGCTTGCGTCGGGTGCCTCAGGACGCCCCGCTGATCGATGTCCTTGCGTTCGCCGGGGTGGGGGTGGAGCGGTGGGTCGCCGCCGACACCGCGACCCGCGTGCTGCTCGCCGGTGTCGACTGGACCGTCCGCGCGGGCGAGCACTGGATCGTGCTGGGCCCCAACGGTGCCGGCAAGACGACGCTGATGAACCTCGCGGCGGCGGTGAGCCAGCCGTCGACGGGCACCGTGCACGTCCTCGGCCGCCAGCTCGGCCGGACCGATGTGCGGACGCTCCGCGAGCACGTCGGCCTCGTCGATGCCCGCATCGCCCGAGCGCTGAAGCCCGGCCTCACCGGCCTCCAGGTGGTGCTCACGGGCGCGACCGGCACGATCGCGCTGCTCCGCAACCGGCTGTCGCCTGCGGACGAGGCCCGCGCCGCCGACATGCTCGCCCTGGTCGGCGGCGCGCCGCTCGCCGGACGCCGCTTCGAGGACTGCTCGCAGGGTGAGCGTCAGCGCCTCCTCATCGCCCGCTCGCTCATGCCCGATCCGGAGCTGCTCCTGCTCGACGAGCCGATGACGGGCCTCGACCTGCCGTCCCGTGAGCGGTTGATCGGCGCGGTCGTCGCGCTCGCGCGCCGCTCGCCCCGTCTTCCGACCGTCACGGTCACCCACCACCTCGAGGAGATCCCGCCGGTCGCCTCGCACGCGCTGCTGCTCCGGGGCGGCCGCGCCGTCGCCGTCGGCCCGATCGCCGAGGTGCTCACGAGCGAGCGCGTGAGCGACTGCTTCGACGTGGCCGTCTCCGTGACGGTGCGGGACGGCCGCTGGAGTGCGGCCGTCCACACCTGAGGCCCCGGCTACTCGGCCCTGCTGAACGTGCGCACCGCGAGCACGAGCATCGCAGCGCCGAGCACCGCGACGATCCCGATCTCGAGGCCGACGGGTACGTGCCAGCCGAACCAGGTGACGCCCGGATCGAGCGTCGCGCGCGCCGACCCCGAGATGTCGAGGCGGCTGAACACCGCATGTCGGAGTGGATCGACCGCGTAGGTGAGCGGGTTCAGGCGGTTGAGCACCTCGAGCCAGGTCGGCAGGCCCGCGACCGGGAACAGGGCTCCCGAGATGAACATCATCGGCATCACGAACATCTGCATGACGCTCGTGAACGTCTGGATCTGCTTGATCGACACCGCGACCATCACGCCGAACGCCGTCACCGTGAACGCCGTCAGCAGGAGGAGCCCGAGGACGCTCGCGATGAGCAGCGGGTCGTAGGGCACGCCCACGAGCCCGGCGAGCGCGAGGACGATCACGCCCTGCGACGCCGCGACGGTGCCACCGCCGAGCACCTTGCCGAGCACGATCGACGAGCGACGGACGGGCGCGACCATCATCTCCCGCAGGAACCCGAACTCGCGGTCCATCACGAGCGACACGGCACTGAACATGGCGGTGAAGAACACCGAGATCGCGAGCACGCCGGGGAAGATGAACGTGGTCAGCTCGACGCCGTCCGTGGCGCCGGCCGACAGCGACCCGAGGCCGCTCCCGAGCACGAACAGGAACAGCAGCGGCTGCATGAGCCAGGTGATGATCCGTTTGGGGTCGTTCGCGAAGTGGATGAGGTCGCGGTGCCAGACGATCTTCACGGCGCGTGCGTCCGACCGCCAAGAGCGCTCGGGCACGCGGACGGCCGGGATGCGGTCGAGCGTGGTGGAGGTCATCGGCGTGCCCCCGCCAGCATCCGCACGGTCGCCTGGTCGCGCTCGGCACCACTGGCCTCCGCATCGCGCATCGTCGATCCGGTGTGCCGCAGGAACACGTCGTCGAGCGACGGCCGGGACACCGCGACGGACGTGATCCCAACTCCGAGCTCGGCGAACAGGCGCGGCACGAACGCCTCGCCGCCCTCCACGCGGAACGCGACGGCGCCGTCGGCGGCGTGCGCCTCGATGCCGAAGCGGTCGGCGAGCGCCCTGATCGCCGCTGGGTCGTCGGTCGTCCCGAGCATCACGCGGTCGGTTCCGACCCCCGCCTTGAGCGCCTCGGGCGTGTCGAGCACGACGATCTCGCCGCGATCCATGATCGCGATGCGATCGCAGAACTCGGCCTCGTCCATGTAGTGGGTGGTCATGAAGATGGTGGTGCCCTCCTGTTCGCGCAGCGCGCGGATGTAGCTCCAGATCGAGTTGCGGGTCGCCGGGTCGAGGCCGATGGTCGGCTCGTCGAGGAAGAGCACGCGCGGCGAGTGCAGCAGCCCGCGGGCGATCTCCAGGCGCCGCTTCATCCCGCCGGAGTAGGTGATGACCTTCTGAGCGCGCCGGTCCCACAGGTCGACCATCTCGAGCATCTGCCGCATCCGGCCCGCCACGGTGCTCCGCTCGACCCCGTAGAGCTCGGCGTGGAGCCGCAGGTTCTGCTCGGCGGTGAGCTGGCCGTCGAGCGTGGACTCCTGGAACACGAGCCCGATGTGCCGGCGCACGGCGTCACGCTGGGTCCGCACGTCGAAGCCGCTCACGCGCGCTGCGCCCGATGTCGGCTCGACCATCGTGCAGAGCATGTTGATCGTGGTGCTCTTGCCGGCGCCGTTCGGGCCGAGGAAGCCGAACACCTCGCCGCGCGGCACGGTGAACGACACCTCCTTGACGGCACGGGCCGCGCCGTACGTCTTCGAGAGGTGATCGACCTCGATCGCTGGTGGTGGGGTGGGAGCCGCAGTCATGAGCGGGCAAGGTACGCCCGCTCCGTTTGGCATCTGAGGCGGCTTCTGGGGTGGTACGATGGAGCCCGGAAGAGATCTCCGACCGTCGCGTTCGGTCGCGCTGAGCCGCATGCCCAGCGCCCATCGACGGATCCTCGGATCACCGCCGACGGTTCGGTGGCGCGCTTCCGCTCGACACCTGCTCAACAAGCGCGACGCGCTGTTGGCACCACGGCCCTGAGGACGCGACCGCTCCGCAGCGCAGCGGATCTGGTGTACGTTCGCCTCGGATGGATGGCGCAGCCCAGCTCGACCCGACCGGTCTTCGGCCGCCGGCCCGCGATCGGATGCCGAAGCTCGTGGCCGCGGTCACGTTCGCCGGCGTGCTGCTGATCGGGCTCGGGCTCTACCTCGTCGAGTTCCAGCTGCCGCCACTCATGACGAAGGTGCTGCCGTGGACGGTGATCGGAGCGTTCGTGCTCACGATCAAGCTGTCGAAGCCGGTGTCCAAGCTCACGCCGGCCGAGCGCCGCCGGCGCGAGGACCGCTACGCCGGCGCGCTCGTCGGCGGGATGGGCGGACTCGTGATCCTCGGCGGGATCGCGGCCGCCGCATGCCTGGACTCGTGGTCCAAGTGGGTCGTGCTCTGCGCGATCCTGATCCAGACGTTCGGTGTCGGCATCATGGTCAAGATCCGCTTCACGCACGGCAAGTACTGACCGACCGCCGTAGGCCGACGGCGCGCCGGCTCCGGACCGGTGATCTGGTAGACCGGGGGATGACCCCCAGGCGGGACGCCCGATGACCCCGTGGTCGGCCGGGCGGCCAGCGCCGACGATCGGTCCATGACGACGCCGACCATGCTCGCCAACGCCGCCGCAGCCGGGAGACGCTCCCTCCAGCCGGGCTACACCGACGCCGACCGGTGGACGCCGCGGCGCCTCGTCGAGCAGGCCGTCCGGGATGCCGTGTTCCTCGGGCTCGGCGTGCCGATCGGCGTCGGGCTGTTCGCGCTGTTCGTGACGCTCGTGGCGGTGTCGACGAGCCTGCTCGTGATCGCGATCGGGATCCTGCCGCTGCTCGCCACGTTCATGCTGGCCCGGCTCGCTGCCGAGCTGGAGCGGGGTCGAGCGCAGATCGTCGACGCTCGCCCGTTGCGCGCCACCTACCCGCCGCTGCCTCGCTCGCTGCGGGAGGTGCTGCCGGCCGTGAGCGAACCGCGCTCCTGGCGGGATGTCGCCTACGCCGTCGTCCAGTTCCCGGTCACCCTCGCCGCCGGCATCCTGGGGTTCACCGGTTGGGCGGTGAGCCTGGTCCTGGTCGGAACGCCGCTCTACTACTCGTCGGTCGAGGTGGGCGAGGTGCACCTGGGAGGCATGGTCGTCGACACCTTGCCCGAAGCGCTGCTGTGCACCGCCATCGGGATCGCGCTGATTCCGCTCGCGTTCATCCTGGCCCGAGGGCTGACGCTCGTCGAGCTCGGCGTACTCCGCGCGTTCCTCGACGAGCCGGCCGATCTCCAGGCGCGCGTCCGGGAGGTGGAGGACACCCGCGCCGGCGCCGTCGAAGCGGCCGACGCCGAGCTGCGGCGGATCGAGCGCGACCTCCACGACGGCGCGCAGGCGCGGCTCGTCTCGGTCGGCCTCGGGATCGGGATGGCGCGCGAGCGGCTCGCCACCGATCCGCAGGCGGCGGCGGAGTACCTGGACCGAGCGCGCGAGGAGACCCGCCTGGCACTCACCGAGCTGCGGGACCTCGCCCGCGGGATCGCGCCGGCGGTGTTGACCGATCGCGGGCTCCGTGCCGCGATCGAGAGCCTCGTCGCCGGCTCGCCGGTGCCGGTGAGCCTGGAGGTGGAGCTCGGCGAGCGGCCACCCGCGCCCGTGGAGCGCGCCGCCTACTTCGTCGTGACCGAGGGGCTCTCGAACGCCGGCAAGCACGCTGGTGCGCGCACGGTCCGCGTGCACGCCTCGCGACCCGGCGACCGGCTGCTGGTGCGGGTGACCGACGACGGTGCAGGCGGTGCGGCCGTGGTCCCCGGCGGCGGGCTCGACGGGCTCGCCAAGCGCGTCGCAGCGCTCGACGGCACCTTCACGCTCGAGAGTCCCGCCGGTGGCCCGACGATCCTGTCGGTGGAGCTGCCGTGCGCGTCCTGATCGCCGAAGACCACGCCCTGCTGCGCGACGGCCTCGAGCGGCTGATGCGCGACCACGGCCACGAGGTGGTCGCGGCGGTCGGCGACGCCGACGATGCCGTGCGCCGCGGGACGGCGCTCGCGCCCGACCTCGCGCTGCTCGACGTTCGCCTCCCGCCGTCGTTCACCGACGAGGGCATCCAGGCCGCGCTCCGGCTCCGTCGGGTGCGTCCGGGCCAGCCGGTGCTCATCCTGTCGCAGTACGTCGAGCGCACGTATGCGCGGGAGCTGCTCGCGGACGGCCACGGGGCCGTCGGGTACCTCCTGAAGGACCGGGTCGACGAGCCGGGTGCGTTCGTTGCGATGTGCGAGGAGGTCGCCCGCGGCGGAACGGCGCTCGATCCCACGGCGATCGCCCAGATCCTCGCGCAGCGCAGGCCGACCGGTTCGAAGGTCGACACGCTCACGCCCCGGGAGCTCGACGTGATGACGGCGATGTCGGAGGGGCGCTCGAACGAGGGGATCGCGGAACAGCTCGTGATCACGGTCGGGTCGGTCGAGAAGCACATCGCCGCGATCCTGTCCAAGCTCGAGCTCGACCCGTCGCGCGGCGCCAACCGGCGCGTGCAGGCGGTGCTCGCGTTCCTCGAGAGCGGACACGGCGAGGATGGTGCGCAGCGTTGAGGTGCGCGCCGGCGGTCGGTCCCAAGGGCCGTCAGCCGAGAGCCGCGGCCACGGTCACGTCGGCTGCGTCGGCGCCGGCGGGACGCCGTCGCGCGCGAGCGCGATCGCCGCGCGGGTGAGGAGGCCGGTCGCAAGCGGGAGCGCGCGTTCGGAGATGTCGAACCGCGGGTGGTGGTGCGGGTAGACCGGGTCGGTGCCGGGCTCGGTCGCGCCGACGAACACGTAGGCGCCGGGCACGTGCAGGAGGTAGTCGGCGTAGTCGTCGCCGCCCATCGTCGGGGCGATCTCCTGCACCGTCAGGTCCGGGCCGGCGTGCGCGGCGACGAGGTCGACGACCTCCGGCGCGTTGATGAGCGGCGGCGGGCCGTAGGTGGACTCCACCTCGGCGTCGATCCGGTGGGTGCGGGCGATGTCGTGCGCGAGCTCGGCGATGCGCGCCGCGAGCCGCTCGCGCGTGGCCGGTGCAAGCGAGCGCGCGGTCCCGCCGACCGTCGCCGAGCCGGGGATCACGTTGTACACGTGGCCGGCGTCCAGCTGCGTGACCGAGACGATCACCGGGTCCTCGGGCGCGAACTCCCGGGCGGCGAGGCGGTGCACGGCGTGGATGAAGTCGGCGACGGCGGGGATCGACTCGATCGTGTCGTGCGGCATGCCACCGTGGCCCCCTCGGCCGGTGAACCGCACCCGGTAGCCGTCGGAGGCCGCCATGAGCGCGCCGTGATTGATGCCGAGCGTCCCGACGGGCAGGCCAGCCCAGAGGTGGTGGCCGATGATCGCGTCCACACCCTCGAGCACGCCGGCTTCGATGAGCTGCGGCGCGCCCTTGGGCATGTGCTCCTCGGCGTGCTGGAAGATGAACCGCGCGGAGCCGTGCAGCGCGCCGCGCCGGGCTGTGAGCACCGCCGCCACCCCGAGCACCACGGCGGCGTGGCCATCGTGCCCGCAGGCGTGCATCGCGCCGTCGTTCACCGAGGCGAACGGCAATCCCGTCCGTTCGGTGATCGGCAGCGCATCGATGTCGGCGCGCACCGCGACCGTGTGCCCGGGGCGCTCGCCGGGCAGGTCGGCGACCACGCTCGTCGGCGTGAGCTGCCGCGGCTCGAGCCCGAGCGCTGCGAGCTGCTCTGCGAGGTAGGCCGCGGTCTGGTGCTCGGCGTGCGAGAGCTCGGGGTGGCGGTGCAGGTGGCGACGCCACGCGACCACCTGCTCGCCCACCTGCGCGAGCTGCGCGTCGAGGTCGAGTCCGGTCGCGTGGCTCATCGCTCCACCTTACGCCCGGTCGTGCTGCTCCGGCGACCGCGGTCGCCCCCGTCTGGTGAGCCCACGTGCGCTCGAGCGCCGTAGCCCTCGGGATGGGTTCCTCGCCGCAGGTCAGCCACCACCGAGTCGGGTTCGCCGTGAAGGTGCTCGGCGACGGCGGACTCCCATCCCACGATGCGCGCCGCTGGCAGTCCGGACCGCACCTGCGGGAATCGCTGAAGGCGGTGCGGGCGATCCTCGACTACCTCGACGCGCACGACGTGCGGATGTACCGGCTGGTGACGGGCCTGGCGCCGTACGCCAGCCACCCCGATCTCCCGCAGTTCCACGGACAGGTCGAGGAGTGCGCCGACGAGCTCGCCGAGGTGGGGGCGCTCGCCGCGGCGCGTGGGATTCGGCTTTCGTCGCATCCGGGCCAGTACACGGTGCTGAACTCCGAGCGGGAGGAGACGGTGCGGTCCGCGATCGCCGAGCTCGAGGTGCAGGCCGCGCTCTTCGACGCCATGGGCCTCGGGCCGGAGAGCCGCGTGCTGATCCACGTCGGCGGCGCCGCCGGCGGGATCGATGCGGCCGTCGACCGGTTCGCGGCCGGCTTCGAACGACTCTCCCCGCCTGCGCAGGCGCGGCTCGCGATCGAGAACGACGACACATCCTTCGGGGTCGGCGCGGTCGTCGGCCTCGCCGAGCGGATCGGCATCCCGGTGATCTGGGACGTGCTGCACCACCACTGCCACGACCCCGACCGCATCCCGGACGCCGAGGCGCTCACCATGGCGCTCGACACGTGGCCGGAGGGCGTGGTGCCGAAGATCCACTACTCGTCGCCGCGGCTCGACATGGAGCTGCGCAAGAAGAAGGTGGGTCGACGGACGGAGGAGCATCCGTGGCTGCCCCCGATGCGCGCGCACGCCGACCTCATCGACCCGCTGGCGTTCGAAGCCTTCCTGATGCAGGACAACCGAGCTGGGCGCGACTTCGACGTGATGCTCGAGGCCAAGGCGAAGGACCTCGCCCTGCTGCGGCTGCGCGACCAGCTTGCGGCCCGCGGTATCCCGTGGGATGCCGGTCGGCTCGCCGTCGCCCACCAGGCGACGAGGGCGACCGCGATGGCTCACCGCTGACTCGGGTCGGCAGACGGCGCGGGGCACGGGCCGCCGGCCGCGGCGGCGAGCTGGAAGTGCCACACCTCGTTGGCGTACGTCTGACAGAGCCCGAACTGCATCCCGTGCTGCCCCAGCCAGTACGCGGCGGCGGTCGGGCCCACGTCGACGGCGGCGCCGCGCACGTGCTCGGAGCGGTCTGGCGCGAGCACCAGCTTCGCCGCCGCCTCACGCCCTGCGCGGTCCGTCGCACGGTCGAGCAGGAGCTGTTGGTAGCGGCGGCTCCGCCAGCCACTCGCGACGCGCAGCTCGATCCCGTCGGCTCGCGCCGCACGCGCCGCCTGCTGCACGGCGTGGCGCAGGCGGGGCGACAGGTGTCCGATCGCCGGGAGGCCGTCGTCGAACGGCGAGACGGAGGCCCCCTCCTCGACGTAGCCGTCTGCGTCGACGAGGCGCCCCTGCCCGGCCCGTACCTGCGTTCCCGAGGGGAGCGCGAGCACGACGACGGTGAGCACGGGCAGGATCAAGAGGGCGGTCCAGCGGGCGGTACGCGGCATGTCGCCAGTTCAGCGACGCGGGCGTTGCGCGCCCGTACGCGGAAATCGATATGCCGGCGATACGCCGGGATCGCGACGCGTCAGGCGCCGGTGACCGGCGGGAACCGCACAAGCACGTCGAGGCCGCCGACCGAGCGCGCGCTGATGTCGAGCTCGGCGTGGTGCACGGCCGCAACGCGCGCGACGATCGCGAGTCCCAGCCCGCTGCCGCGCGATCCACGGCCGGCAGGCCCGGCGGCGACGCGGCCGGCGCCGCGCACGAACGGCTCGGTCAGCGTCGCGACGATCTCCGGCGGGACCACGGGCCCGGAGTTCGACACGCCGATGTCGACGTGATCGCCGATGGTCGTCCCGGTGCGCAGGTCGACGCGGCCGCCCGGACCGGTGTTGTGACGGATCGCGTTCTGGACGAGGTTGACCAGCAGCTGACGGATGAGGGTGGCGTTCCCGTCGACATCTCCCTCGCCCAGCACGGTCTCGAGGGCGATGCCGTGCTCCTCGGCAAGCGGCCCGAGCTCGCGGACGACGTCGGCTGCGAGCTCGGCGATGTCGACGGGCGCCGTCGCGACGGCCTCGGCATGGTCGAGCGACGCGAGCGCGAGCACCTCCTCGACCACGTCGAGCCCTCGACGGTTCGTCTCGTCGAGCCGGCGGAGCAGCTCGTCCACGTCCCGGCCGGCGGGGTCGGCGATCGCGACATCGAGGAGGGTGCGCGAGATCGCATAGGGCGTGCGGAGCTCGTGGGATGCGTTCGCGGCGAACCGGCGCTGCTCCTCGAACGCCGCCTGCATGCGGTCGAGCATCCCGTCGAAGGTGTCGGCGAGCAGGCGGAACTCGTCGTGCGGGCCGGTCAGCCGCACGCGGTGGTCGAGCGAGCCCTGAGCGACCTGTTCGGCGACGGCATGGATCCGGTCGAGGGGCCGCAGCATGTGGCCGGCGAGGATCCATCCGCCGACGAGCCCGACCACGGCGAGCAGACCGAGCATGACGAGCGACCGCGGGAGGAACACGTCGAGCAGCGCGCCGCGATCGGGCACGAACAGCTGCGGGGTGCCATCGCGCGGCGCCCCGACCGCGGTGCCGCTGAGGTTGCCGTAGGGCACGAACCGCAGCACCGACCACGACACCGCCATGAAGCCGGTCCCGGCGACGACGACGAAGGCCGCGTAGCTGAGGGTGAGGCGGGCGCGCGCGCTCATCGCCCGGGCTCCGTTCCGCCATCGATCGGGCTCGCCCCTTCGCCTCCATCCGGCTCGCCGAGCCGGTAGCCGGCGCCTGGGACCGTGTGGATCAGCCACGGATCTCCGAGGCGCTTGCGCAGCGACGAGATCGTGATGCGGACGGCGTTCGTGAACGGGTCGGCGTTCTCGTCCCAGGCCTTCGCCAGGAGCAGCTCGGCACTGACCACGCCGCCATCGGCCGCCATCAACACCTCGAGCACCGAGAACTGCTTGCGGGTGAGTGCGACGTACCGGCCGCCGCGGTACACCTCCCGGCGGAACGGGTCGAGCCGCAGGTCCTGCACCTCGAGCACGGGCGGCGCCGCCTCGGCCGGCCGACGGCCGAGCGCACGCAGGCGCACCACGAGCTCCCGCAGGTCGAACGGCTTGGTCACGTAGTCGTCGGCGCCGAGCTCGAACCCCCGCACCTTCTCGTCGAGGTGCCCGGCGGCGGTCAGCATGAGGATCCGGCACGGGCGGCCGTCGGCGACGATCCGACGGGCGACCTCGTCGCCGTGCACCACGGGCAGGTCGCGATCGAGCACCACGACGTCGTAGTCGGTGACGGCGAGCCGGGCGAGGGCTGCGGCGCCGTCGGGCGCCACGTCGGCGGCGATCGCCTCGAGCCGTAGACCAGCCTGCAGGGCGTCGGCGAGGTAGGGCTCGTCTTCGACGATCAGCACGCGCACCCGCTGAGCGTAGAGCGACGGGGGTATCGCGAACGTATCGTCGATCCGGCCCGGCGCGTGCGCTGGGGCGCGGAGCGGGGCCGGCTATCGCACGCCGGCGTGACCGCGCACGCGCAGCGATGCCGCGAGCAGAAGCAGGCCGCCGATCGCGAGGCCGACGCCCACCCAGGCCGGCGAGGCCCACGTCCCGGATGCGGTGTAGGCCATGCCCGCGAGCCACGGGCCGAGGGCATTGGCCGTGTTGAACGACGCGTGGTTCATCGTCGCCGCGAGGGTCTGCGCCTCGCCGGCGACGTCCATCAGGCGCGTCTGCAGCGCCGGCCCCAGCAGCAGCACGTTCCCGAGCACGAACACGCCGACCGCCGCGGTGTACGGGTTGAGCGTGGCGACCGAGAACAGGGCGAGCGCGCCGGCGAACGCTGCCAGTCCCCACGCCAGTGTGCCAAGGAGGTTGCGGTCGATGAGCCGACCGCCGATCAGGTTGCCAGTCACCATCCCGGCGCCCCAGAACAGGAGGTAGAGCGGCACGAGCGATTCGCTCACGCCCGTGCGCTCCGTGAGGGTCGGGGCGATGTAGCTGTAGGTCGCGAACATGCCGCCGAAACCGATCGCGCCGACGCCGAGGGTGAGGAGCACCTTGGGATCGCGCAGCGCGCCGAGCTCGCCGCGCATGCTGGCGGTCTTCACGCCGGGAGTGGGCGGCACGAAACGCAGGATCGAGAGGATCGTGACGACGCCGATCGCGGCGACCAGCAGGAACACCACGCGCCAGCCGGCGGCATGGCCGATCGCCGTCGCGACGGGCACCATCGCGAGGTTGGCGATGCTCAGGCCGAGCATCACCGTCGAGATCGCCCACGCGCGCCTGCCCGCCGGCACGAGCGCGGCGGCAGCCAGCGCGGCGACGCCGAAGAACGCACCGTGCGGCAGGCCGCTGACGAACCGGGCGGCGAGGAGCGTGCCGAACGACGGCGCGACGGCGCTGAGCACGTTCGCGACGACGTAGATCGCCATGAGGCCGACGAGCAGCCCACGGCGCGGGCGGCGGGCCCCGAGTACCGCGAAGATCGGCGCGCCGACGACGACGCCCAGCGCGTACGCGCTGATCACGTGTCCGGTCGTCGTGACCGAGGCGCCGACGCCGTCGGCCACCTCCGGCAGGAGCCCCATCGGCACGAACTCACCCGTGCCAATCCCGAGCCCACCGATGGCGAGGGCGAACAGTGCCCAGCGCAGCCCGTGCGGCGCGACGGGGCGATCGGCCGCGAGGGCCGGGTCGTCGGGATCGACGGCCCGCTCGGCGCGGTCGGGTGCGTCGGGCGTTCGCCGGGCGGGGGGAGACGGTCACCGCCTCCAAGCTAGGGCCATCGTGGGCGTCACGCGGCCGCGAACGCGTGTTGTGTGACCAGTTCGCTCAGCCCGGTTCGTGCGGCGACGCCCGCCCCGGCGGGCTCGTGCGCCGCGGTGGCGTCGTGGTGGTCGGGCGCGGTGGGTGGATCTCCAGCAGCCGCTCGCTCGTCGGCGTCATCGGGAGCACCTCGTACTCCTCGAACCGCACCGTGGTCCCGGACTCGAAGGAGCCGTCGCGGGTCCGGCCGTTGCCCTTGAACATGCGGGTCGTGTCGGAGGTGGTCAGTTCGACGGGTGCGTAGGACGACGCGTCGACGAGGTACCGGAGCGTGTTGACGGTGATCGTGCCGCTCGGAGGTCTGCCGCCGCGCGTCGTCGAGCGCACGCGCCCCTCGAGCACGATGAGGTCGTGCGCGCCCCGGGCGGTGCGGCCCGTCTCCCGCAGGCGGCCGTCCGCGAGTGCGGCGCGCAGGCGCCGGACCGGGTCGCCGTCGGTGGGCGCGATGCCCGGGAGGGGTCTCGAGTCCGCGGCCTCGCGGGTGGGCAACGCGTGGCGGTCGAGCCGATCGAGCGCCGGGATGTACGCCGTCTGCACGCCGTCGGCCACGGCGATCTCCATCTCTCCCGGCGTGCCGTTGGGGTCGCCGGCGTAGATGCGGCCCGGGCAACCGGCGGGCGGAGCGTGCTCGAGCGTGCGCGACCGCGGCGGGCCGGACGTCGTCTGCCACACCTCCGTCAGCGTCGGCGCACTGCACCGCGTCCGGATGGTGTCGGCATCCCCGAAGGTGATGTCGGCGCGGAAGCTGTAGTGCGCGATCGCCCCGCGTTCGCCGAGGGCCGCGCTCGCAGCGGCGACGACGTCGACAGGGCCGGCCGTGAGGACGGCGGTCGCGCCACCGGCAACGGCGGAGCACACGCCCGCCAGCACGAGGCCGGTCCGCCAGCGGGGCCTCCGACGCCGGCTGCGGCCGGCGCGCGCCGGAGCAGCGGCCCCGCCCGCGGGCGGGGCGTCGACGGCCTCGGAGTACCGCGCGCCGAACTCGTCGAGGTAGGTGGCGAGCGGCGTCGGCGGCGTGCGTTCGTCGGTGTCGGGGCTCATGCCGTGCGCTCCCGGATCGAAGGGTGGTCGAGGAGATCGGCGAGGGCCGCGAGGCCGCGGGACACGCGCACCCGCGCGGTGCCCTCGCTGACGCCGAGGCGCTCGGCGACGGTCGGGTAGTCGAGCTCGTCGACGACGCGCAGCCGCACGGCGTCGCGCGTCGCTGGGGAGAGACCCGCGAGAGCGTCCCGGAGCTCGCTGCGCAGGTCGGCGAGTCCGGCCTCGCGCTGGAGCTCGTCGAGCACCTCCGGCGTCGCGGGCGGGCGCTCGAGGTGGAGGCGGCCCAGGGCTCGCTGCTCGATGGTGCCGCGCCGGTAGAACTGCCGGAGCTGGTTGCGCGCGATGCCGTAGAGCCAGCCGCCGGCCTCGGCACCGGACGTCCCGCGGTACCGGTCGCGACGCTCGAACGCCACGGCAAACGTCTCGGCCCACAGGTCGAGCGCGACCTCGGGATCCGCGGTACGGCGCGTCAGGAAGATCAGCACCGCCTGCCCGTGCTCGGCGTACGCCGCCTCGAGATCGAGCCCTCGCCCGCTGGTCCTTGTCCCCGCCATCGGCCTCTAGGTTGCACGGGAGCCCGGCGCGTTACATCTGCCCGCGTCCGACGACCAGGCCTGCTGCCGGCTCGGAGCTCACGCTGCCGCGCGTGCGCGCGCCTCGACCTCGCGCCGCACCAGCCAGCGCGCGAGCACCGGCGCAGCGCCGAGCATCGCGAACACGCGGAGCACCTGGACGGCGAGGACGAAGGTGACGTCGACGTGCGCGCTCGCCGCCGAGGCCAGGACCACGTAGAGCCCGCCGGGGGTCGTCGCGAGGTAGGCATCCAGCGCGCCGACCCCGGCCAGCGGGACGAGCAGCAGCCCGAGCGCGGCCGAGGCCACGATCATCAGCGCAATCATCGCGAGCGTGGCCGGCACGATCCGCGCAGCGTGGCGCAGGCTCTCGAGGGTGAACCGCAGGCCGACGGTGAGGCCGATCACGGCATACGCCACCTCGAGGACCGCCGGCGGCACGGGTGCCATCAGCTCCGGCGCGGCGACGGTGAGGATCGCAGCGGCCAGCAGCGGCCCGAGCAGCGTGGCGGCCGGCAGGCGCACGAGGCGGCCGCCGACGATCCCGGTCGCCAAGCACGCCGCGAGCGCGAGCAGGCCGTGCGGCCAGGAACCCTGCACCGAATCCAGGCCGGCCGTTGCGGCGCTCCGACCGTCTCCGGCGAGCCCGGCGACGAGCGGCGCGACGAGCATGATCACGAGCACCCGCAGGTACTGCATGAGCGCGACGAGCCGATCGTCGGCGCCGAGCTCGCGGCTGATCGCGACCACGCCCGAGGCGCCGCCGGCGATCATTCCGAACGCCGCCGTGGGCCGATCGATGTCGGTGAGGCGGGTCATGAGCAGGCCGGCGCCGACGGTCGCAGCCAGGGTGGACGCCGTCACCGCGAGGATCGGTACGGCGTTGCGGCCGATCTCCGTGAGGGTCGACGTCTGGATCAGCACGCCGAGCGACACGCCGAGCACTCCTTGGCCGGCCGCTCCGAGCTTGCCGGGTACGGCGAGGTCCCAACGGGTGCCGAGCGCGACGGCGAGCCCCACGAGCAGACCCATCAGCAACGCCGGCGACGGAATGCCGACGGCGGCGCCGCCGACACCAGCCCCGCGCAGGCTGCGGCGACGAGTGCCCAACGCCCGATGAGGGCCCGGCTCAAACCTCGGCGGTCGCCGGTGCGCCGGCGCCGAGCGCCGCGACCGACGCGACGAGCTCGAGCGAGCGCAGGCGTCCGGCGAGCGTGTCGGCCTGGTGGACCGTGATCAGCTCGTCGGCACCGGTGCGCTCGGCGAACTCCGCGAGGTAGGCGCCGACCGCTTCGGCCTGGCCGGCGGCGGTGTACTGCATCATCGCCTCGAGCTGGGTGGCGCCGGGCGTCGTGAGCACCACCTCGATCTCCTCCGGCGTGAGCGGCCGACCGGGGCGGCTGAACAGCACGCGCGCAAGCATCCGGCGGCGAGCCTGGAACTGCCGCTCGGCCTCCTCGTCGCTGTCGGCCGCGAGCACGTTGACCGCCGCGATGAGGTGCGGCGCCGCGAGCTGCTCGGACGGCTGGAACTCGTCGCGGTAGATGCGTGCGGCATCCAGGAGCGCGCCGGGGGAGAAGTGCGAGGCGAAGGCGTACGGCAGGCCGAGCTGCGCCGCGAGCTTGGCGCCGAACAGCGACGAGCCGAGGATGTAGAGCGGGACGTCGATCCCGAATCCGGGCTGCGCGTTCACGCCCTCCACGCGGCTCCTGCCGGTGAGGTAGCCCTGCAGTTCGAGCACATCGCTCGGGAACGCCTCGGCCGACTCGTGCGTGCGGCGCAGCGCCCAGAGCGTGCGGCCGTCGGTGCCGGGTGCGCGGCCGAGCCCGAGGTCGATGCGCCCCGGGTGGAGCGCGCCGAGCGTGCCGAACTGCTCCGCGATCACGAGCGGCGCGTGGTTCGGCAGCATCACGCCGCCGGAGCCAAGGCGGATCGTGCTGGTGTTCGCAGCGACGTGCGCGATGAGCACGGCCGGGGCACTCGACGCGATCGAGCGCATGTTGTGGTGCTCGGCGTACCAGACCCGCGAGTAGCCCAGCTCCTCGGCCTTGCGCGCGAACGTGACCGTGTCGCGGAGCGCATCGCCGACCGGTTGCCCGTCGCCCACGGAGGCCAGGTCGAGCAGCGAGAGGGGCACGGAGACGGCGGGCATCACCACCGACGATAGGAGGGTCGCGGTCCGCTTCGACGGCTGGCGCGCGTCCAGGCTGCGTCCGCCCCTCACCGCCTACCACTCAGCCCGGCAACTGGTTGGACGACTAAGAGGGGATGCGGCGCCCTCTCGCCACGCTCCTTGCTGCGCTCCTGTGCGCATGCGCCACCACCACATCGGCCTCGGCGGCCACGGTGGGCTTCGCCGACGGCGTCCTCACCTACACGGGCGTCGACGCGGCCGAGTCGGTGAGCGTGGAATCCGTCACGACGGGCGTGAAGTTCTACGACATCGTCTCCGGGCAGATCGCCTCGCCGGTGCCGAGCGGCTGCACCTCGACGAACTACTCGAGCAACGCCACCCAGCAGGTGATCTGCTCGATGAGCGGCCTGAGCTCGGTCACCCTCCTCATGGGCGGTGGCGACGACACGGTGATCGCGAACGGCCTCTCCAAGCCGAGCCTGATCCGCGGCGGCGCCGGGAACGACACCCTCACGGGCGGCAGTGCCTCCGACACGATCTGGGGCGACGAGGGCGTCGACGTGCTCAACAGCGGCCCCTCGGTCGACAGCATCTACGTGCGCGACGGCGTCGCCGACACCGTCGACTGCGGCGGCGCGCTCGACAACCTGAACGGCGACACCACCGACGTGTTCAGGGGCTGCGAGTCGACGGACCTCAGCGACGAGCAGGTGCCGGATGCCGACGGCGACGGCTTCAAACCGCCCGCCGACTGCAAGGACGCCGACCCGACGATCTACCCGGGCGCCGACGACATCCCGGGCGACGGCATCGACCAGGACTGCGACGGCCGCGATGCCGTCGCGCCCGCCACGCCGACGCCGCTGGTCACGCCGCGCCCGCCAGCGACCCCGACACCCGCGCCGACGAATCGGGGGACGACCACGACGGCGAAACCGGCGGCCACGCCGACCGCCAAGGCGATCGCGACGCCGACGCCGAAGGCCGGCGGGACGGGCGGCTCGGCTGAGTCGACGGCGAGCGGACTGCTGCCGGAGAGCTCGGTGCCGAACGTGCAGTTCCGCCTGCTTCCCGGCGGCGCGTTCACCCGCGCGACTCGACTGACCGTGCGGCGGATCCCGTCCGGCGCGACCCTCGCGCTGCGCTGCAAGGGCACGGGGTGCCCGAAGCGCACCTTCACGAAGACCTACCAGCACGGCATCCAGCGGCTCGTGCTCCGCGCCCCCTTCGGCACCGCGCGCCTGCGCGCCGGCTGGCGCGTGGATGCTCGCGTCACCGCCCCCGGTCGGACCGGCCGATCGCACCGCTACACGATCAACGCACGCGCGATGCCGAATTCCGAGGTGCGCTGCCTGGACGCCAGCACCTCGGCGCCAGTCGGCTGCTGAGCCCGCGGCCGGCGCCGCGCTCGGTCAACGGGGCCGTGGGCCGCCGTGCGTGAGGCGCAGGATCCAGCTGCGCACGACGAGCACCGTGATGATCGCGACGGTCAGCCCGAGCAGCACGAAGAACACGAACAGCCCGATCGAGGCGGCCACGACGGTCATGGTGACGGCCGCGAGCGCGAACACGAACGCCAGCAGGCGGGCCTTGAGCCGGGCGACGCCCCCGGCGACGCGGCCGTCCCCCACCGGCGGTTCGACCGGCGCCTTCGCCGTGTGAGAGCTGACGGGGGTGATGTCGATGACGGTGCGCATCTGGCGAACTCTCGGTCCGGGGGTGGCGGCTCGGCCGCGGTCGTTGGTGGGACCATTGTCGCGCGCTGGCGTTGCGGTGCCGTTAAGCCGCGGGCTTGGGCAGATCGATCGGCTCGACCGTGACGGGCCCGTCGTAGGGCACGCACAGGTCCTCGACCAGCTGCGCTGGATCGCCGGGGGCAAGCCAGGCCTCCTCGGCGTCAGCGTCCGGCAGCACGACGGGCATGCGGTCGTGGATGCGGGACGCCGCGCCCGCTGAGGTCGTGGTGATGATCGTGGCGGCCGGGACCTTCTCGCCCTTCACGATCGCGTAGCCGAGCAGGCCGGCGAAGGCGAACTCGTCGGCGCCGTCGATCGTGTGGAGGAACGGCTGCTTCCTGACCTTCGCCGACGGGTCCTCCGCCGTGAGCCACTCGTACCAGCCGTTCGCCGGGATCAGCACGCGGCCGCGTGGCTCCGTGACCGATCGCTTCCAGAGCCCCGACTGCAGGAGCTTGTCGTCACGGGCGTTGATCAGCGGTCGCTTGGAGCCCGGCGGCTGGAAGCCCCAGCGCACGGCCTCGGTGCGGCGGACGCCGTCGCGCTCCATCACCACGGCGATCGGGTCGGTCGGACGCACCTCGAGCTGCCCCATCGAGGCCGCGACGGCCTTGCCCCAGGCACCCCACCGCTGGGTGAAGTCCTCCTGGCTGTCGGCCTTCGTCCGGTAGCGCCCGCACATCGTCGCCTCAGCTTAGAGCCGCGACCGAGGTCACCCACGGAGCGGGAGTGGGTAGCGTCGGCGTGATGGCGGTGCGCGTCAACCCCGTCTGGCTCGTGCTCCTCGCGATCCTGAGCGTGCAGCTCGGCGCGGGCATGGCCAAGCGACTGTTCGACGAGGTCGATCCGACCACCGTCGTGTGGCTGCGGCTCGCCGTCAGCGCCGTCCTGATCACGATGTGGGCACGGCCGGCGCTCCGCGGGCGTTCGCGCACCGACTGGCTCGTGGCGTGCGCGTTCGGCCTCTCGCTCGCGGTGATGAACTGGTCGCTCTACCAGTCGCTCTCGCGGATTCCGCTGGGTCTGGCCGTCACCATCGAGTTCATCGGCCCGCTCTCGCTCGCGGTGGCCGGCTCCCGCCGACCGATCGACCTGCTGTGGGTGGCCTTGGCCGCGGGCGGCGTCGGCCTGCTCGGGCTCGAGGGCGGCGGGCTGGACGTGGTCGGCGTGCTGTTCGCGCTGCTCGCGGGAGCAGCGTGGGCGAGCTACATCCTGCTCAGTGGCCAGACCGGCCGATGCTGGGCAGGCCTCGACGGGCTCGCGGTCGCGAGCGTGGTCGGTGCGGTGCTCGTCTCGCCGCTGCTGCTCGGCGGGCATGCGGGCGAGCTCGCGAGCACGCACGTGATCGCGACCGGGGTGCTGGTCGGTCTGCTCAGCTCGGTCGTGCCGTACGCCGCGGAGATCGTCGCGCTGCGCCGCCTTGCGCCATCGGTGTTCGCGATCCTCATGAGCCTCGAGCCGGCCGCGGCGGCGCTCGTCGGCATGGTGGTCGTGTTGGAGACCCTCGCGCCGCGCGAGTGGCTCGCGATCGGGTGCGTGGTCTCCGCGAGCATCGGCGCGACGCGGGCACGTCGGGTGCTCGACGAGCCCGCGCCGGTCTGAGGCGCCGGCCCGGGGCGCCGGCGGCGGGCTCGACGCGCGGCCTGCCGGCATGCAGTGTGCTCACGCGCCCGCGAGCAGCGAGGCGGCGATCGCGGCCATGCCGACTGCGATCAGGCCGTCGAGCACGCGCCAGGCGCCCGGCCGTGCGAACACCGGCCGCAGGAGCGCGGCGCCGCTGCCGAGGGCCGTGAACCACACCACGCTCGCGAGCGCCGCGCCGCCCCCGAACAGCCACCGTCCGTCGCCGTGGGACCCCGCGATCGAGCCGACGAGCAGGACGGTGTCGAGATAGACGTGCGGGTTCAGCCACGTGAGCGCGAGCGTCGTCCCCAGCACGGCCGTCCACCGCACCTCCGTGCGCGACGTGGAGCGATCGGCCGAAGCCGGGTGCAGGGGTTCGTGCGGTTCGGCCTCGACCACCAGGGCCCCGCCCGTCGGCCGGAGGGCCCGCCGGAGTGCGAGCGCCCCGTAGGCGAGGAGGAACAGCGCCCCGCCGATCCGCACGGCGTCGAGGAGTCCGGGCGCCCGAGCGACCAGCGTGCCCGCACCGGCGACGCCCGCGAGGATCAGGATGACGTCCGAGGCCGCACAGGCCGCTACGACGACCGCCACGTGCTCACCGCGCAGCCCCTGTCGCAGCACGAACGCGTTCTGGGCTCCGATCGCGACGATCAGTGAGAGCCCGGTGCCCAGTCCGGCGAGGGCGACGAGCAGATCCGACGACACCATGAGCCCTCATCCTCAACCGCCGTTCGCCGATCGTCCAGTTCATGTTCTTGACGAATCATTAGCCTGGCTGTCGATGGAGTTCGATCTCTCCCAGCTCCGCGCGCTTGAGGCGGCGGTCTCGCACGGCACGTTCGAGGCTGCAGCCCGGATGCTGCATGTGACGCCGTCGGCGATCAGCCAACGCCTGCGGGCGCTCGAGGAGCAGACCGGCCGCGTGCTGCTCGTGCGCTCGAAGCCGATCCGGCCGACGCCCGCCGGCGAGACGGTGCTGCGCCTCGCCCGCCAGATCGCGTTGCTGACGACCGAGACGGGAGCCGCCCTCGGCGATGCTTCCGCGGGCGCCGGCGCGGTGCGACCGGTCACCCTCACCGTCGCCGTGAACGCCGACTCGCTGGCGACCTGGGTCCTCCCGGCGCTCGCACCGCTGGCGGGCGAGCTGTGCTTCCACCTGCGCCGCGAGGACGAGGGGCGCACGAGCGACCTGCTCCGCTCGGGCGAGGTGATCGCCGCGATCTCGAGCGATGCCGACCCGGTTCCGGGCTGCACGGTCCGGCCGCTCGGGAGCATGCGCTACGCGCCCGTGGCGACGCAGGCGTTCACGACGCGCTGGTTCCCCGACGGCGCGACGGACGAGGCGCTGCGCCGCGCTCCCGTCGTGGTGTTCGACCGCGAGGACCCGCTCCAGCACCGCTGGCTCGAGCGAGAGCTCGGCGAACGGGTCGATCCGCCGTCGCACATGATCCCGGCGTCGACCGAGTTCGCGTCGGCGGTGCGGGCCGGCATGGGGTGGGGCATGCTCCCGGCGACCCAGTCCGGAGCACCGGACGAGCTCGTCGAGCTGCGGCCGGGCGCGACCCTCGAGGTCCCCTTGTTCTGGCAGGCGGCGCGGCTGCGGACCCCTGCGCTCGATCGGCTCACGGACGCCGTGCTCACCGCCGCCGTCGGTGCGCTGTACCGCTGACGGTCGCGGCACTGGAGGCGAAGGCCGTCAGACGTCCCTGAGCAGCCGCGCGGGCACGCCGCCGACCACCGTCCGCGGAGGCACGTCGCGGGTCACGACGGCCCCGGCGGCAACGACGGCGTCCTCACCGACCGTCACGCCCTGCAGCACCGTGGCGCCTGCGGCGATCCAGACGCCCCGCTCGATCCGGATCGGTCCGAGCGTGATCTCGGAGCGGCGCGTGGCTGGGTCGGTGGGGTGGCCGGAGCTGATCAACTGGACGTTCGGGCCGATCATCACGTCGTCGCCGATGTCGATCCCGCCGAGGTCCATCGCGGTGCAGCCGTGGTTGATGACCACGTTGCGGCCGATCCGCAGGTTCCTTCCGCCGTCGGTGTGGAACGGCGGCAGCACGCGCACCGACGCGTCGACCTCTCGGCCGGTGAGCTCGGAGAGTGCTGCCACCATGGCCGCGAAGTCCCCGGCAGGCAGCGCATTCAGGCGGTCGAGCAGCCCCCAGGCGCGTTCGAGATCGGCGACCATTCGGCGGTACTCCGGGCGAGGCATCGGCGCCACACTAGACGCCCTCCCACGAGGTCCTGCCCGGACGAGCGCGCGCCGGTGTTCGGCGGCGCCCGCACCGCGTCTGCGCGTTCCTGGCGCGATACGGCACGATTCGAATGGTCCGCGCACCGCTTGCCGGCGGTGGTCTCTCGCGGTACAGGTGAATGATGGGCGCACGACCGGGGGGTATGCGCACCGGCGGCGGGTGGCTCACCCGTGCTGGCTGGTGCAGGGCACGCAGGCGACTGCGATCGGCCACGCTCGCACGCTTCGCCGCGGGCCCCGCCACGCCGGGCAGCGGTGCAGCGGCGCGCGGCAGCGAGCGCGCTCACACCGCCGAGCTCGAACGCCAGCGGGCGGCCGGCGCAGGGCAGTGCGTCCTGCTCGCCCCCG
Source organism: Patulibacter minatonensis (assembly GCA_036946195.1). Taxonomy (GTDB): domain Bacteria; phylum Actinomycetota; class Thermoleophilia; order Solirubrobacterales; family Solirubrobacteraceae; genus JAGIBJ01. The sequence goes on from JAQIJQ010000003.1 coordinate 48,365, forward strand.
TGCTGCCGGAGCCACGTCCGCTCGGTCCGGGCGCGAGGCTCGCCGAGGAACTCGAGCTGCTCCTGGCGGCACACCGCGCGTTCGTCGACGTCGACCCGGCCCGGTTCGAGGAGATCACGCGCCTGGCGAGCTCGGCGCTGCTCGGCGACCGCGGCGAGGTGGTCGCCGCGCTCGTCGATCGCAGTCGTCGCACCCGCCGGGCCGTGCTCGAGCACCTCGAGCATTGGCATGCGGCCGGTCTGACCGAACTGCCCCACGCGCAGCTCGGACGCGTCGCCGACGTCCTCGTCGCCGGCGCGACGGGGATCGAGCTCTGTTTCCAGTGGGACCACGACCAGGTGTCGCGCCTTGCGGCCTACCGGGAGCTCAGCGCGTCGGTGCGGCAACGACTCGCCGGCGCCTGAGGCTCGGTCACCGAGGATCGCCATGGCAACGTCGAAGGAGCGCGCGTCGGACGGCAGGTCTGCCGCGTCTGCCGCGGGGCATAGAGCGGCACCGGGCGGGCGCTGCGATCGGCGGGTCCTCGCGCGAACGCCGCGGACGTGGAATGCTCGGCCGATGCTCGGCACGGTCTCCGGCGCGACGCGCTGCCCCTGCGGCTCCCGCGGGCCGTTCGCCGCGTGCTGCGGCGCGCTCCACGCCGGCCGCCGCGCGGGCGCGCCGACGGCTCCCACCGCCGAGCGGCTGATGCGGTCGCGGTACAGCGCGTTCGCGACGGGCGACACGGCGTACCTGCTCGCGACGTGGCACCCGTCGACGCGTCCTCGTACCCTCGACCTCGACTCCGACCTCGAGTGGCTGCGACTCGAGGTCCGCGACGCGCAGGCCGGTGGCCCGGACGATGATGCGGGCACCGTGGAGTTCGTGGCGCACTACTGGGTCGCGGCCTCCCGCGAACGCGGGCAGCAGCACGAGCGCAGCGCGTTCGTGCGCGAGCGCGGCCAGTGGTTCTACGTGGGCGAGGCGCCGCGCGTCTAGGCTGCGCCCGTGCGCGCGATTGCCTCCTTCACCGTCTCCTCCTTCCAGCCGGCCGAGATCGCGCCGACCCCGCCGCAGGTGGAGACGGGCCGCCCCGTCGGACTGGCGATCATCACGAAGCAGTTCGACGGTCAGATCACCGGCAGCTCCGTCACGTTGTTCACCGCGGCGTTCGACCCGGAGGCCGGCGCCGGCACCTACGTCGCGATGGAATCGTTCGAGGGCACGGTCAGCGGACTGACCGGCACGATGAACTTCGCGCACTCGGCCACGACGAGCGGCCGCGATCGTCACGCCGAGTTCTTCACGATCGTCCCCGGCAGCGGCACCGGTGAGCTCGAGGGCATCACCGGCACCGGGGGCCTGCGGGTGAGCGAGGCCGGCGAGCACGAACTGTGGTTCGACTACGAGATGCCGCGCGACTAGGCGCTACGCGAGGGCCGGTTCGCCCTCCGGCTGAGGGTGCTCCTCGACGGAGCGAGAGTCCGTCAGCGTGAGGGCGCCGTACCCCGCGACGAGACCGACGACCACGGCGAGGATGCCGTAGGTGATCCGCTCGCCGTGGAAGAACGTCGCGACGAGGTCGGTGCTCCAGGTGCCGGCCGGTAGCTGGGCGGTCACGAGGGCGGCGATCATCGTGCCGACGACGGCCGTCCCGACGCTCGTGCCGACCTCCTGGGCCGTGTCGTTGAGCGCCGTGCCGATCGAGGTGCGGTTGGCGGGCATCGCATCCACCAGGGCGACCGCGCAGATCGTCATCACGGTGCGCAGGCCGATCGTCATGAGGACCATCGAGACGGCGATCGGGAGGTAGCCGTGTTCGACGCCCCACGCGAGCCCGACGAGCGAGCTCGCGAGGAAGCCGGCGCCGATGAGGCAGGCGATGCGATGGCCGTAGCGCTTGGCGAGCCCCTCGGAGAGCGGCGTGGCCAGGAGCATCGTCGCGATCATCGGCAGGTTCGCGAGGCCCGCGCGCACCGGGCTCCAGCCGTAGGCGTACTGGAAGTGCAGGATGAGCCCGAACATCACGCTGGCCATCGCGATCGAGGTTCCGACCTGCGCGATCGACGCCCCGCGCACGGTGCCGTTCGAGAACAGCCCCAGATCGAGCATGGGGGAGGTGGTACGGCGCTCGTGCCAGACGAACGCGACCAGCGCAGCGAGCGCACCGAGCGCTGACGCAAGCGTGAGGGCGGACACCCACCCATGCTCCACGCCGCTCGTCAGCGACCAGCAGGCCAGCCCGATGCCCGCGACGCTGAGCACGGCACCGGGGGCGTCGAGGCGGTCGCTCGTGAGGCCGGCCGGATCGTCGGAGGCGACGCCGAGGCGCACCCCGACGAACGCGATCAGGGCGATCGGCGCGTTCACGAGCAGGAGCCACTCCCAGCTGACGTGTGCGAGCGCGGTGCCGCCGAGGAGCGGCCCGAGGATGAACCCGCTCATGCCGACCACGATCATCACGGTCATCGCGCGCATCCGCAGCGCCCCGTCGTCGAACAGGCGGAACACGAGGGAGTTCGTGATCGGCGCCATCATGGCGGCCGCGACGCCGAGCGCGGCGCGCAGGGCGATCAACTCGTCGGTGGAGTGGATGAACACCACGGTCAGGCTGAGCGAGCCGAAGATCGCGAGCCCGATCTGCAGGACGCGTCGTCGCCCCCAGCGGTCGGCGATCGACCCCGCGGTGAGGAGCAGGCCGCCGAACGTAAGCGAGTAGGCGCCGGTGACCCATTGGAGGTCGGTGGTGCTGCTCCCCAGATCGCGGCCGATCGTCGGCAGCGCGATCGAGAGGAGGGTGTTGTCGACCATCTCGACGAAGAACGCCAGGCAGAGCGCGGCGAGCGGGATCCACGCCGCGCGCAGCGAGGTGTAGGTGTGAGGCGTGGTGTCGGTGCTCATCGGTGGCTCCCGGTGCAGGCGTGGTGGTCCATGGGAGCAGCGTCGGCGATCGCGCTCACGCCGGGCCGACGGCGCACTCACGGCGGCTCACACGGCGCTCACACGACGAGTGCGTCGACCCTGGACGCCAACTGACCGGGAACTGGAGTGTCCTGTATAGCCGTTCATCCAGAGATCGTGGCGAGCGGCGCGCAAGGGGCCGATATCACACCGAACCCTCTCGACCCGTCCCCCTTGGCGTCGACTTCCAGACCCCGAACCGAGGCCATGATGCCGCTTCGCAAACTCCACCTCTGCTCCCGTCGCACGCTCACCACCCTCGTCGTCGCCGGCGGCGTCGCCGCCGCCGCGCCGGCCGCCGCGTCCGCCGCCGCCTGCACGCCACTGCCGACCACGAAGGCGTTCGGCAAATACGGCGACAAGGCCGACTACTCGCTCGCGCCCGGCGGGAACTTCGAAGGCACGAACACGTGGACGTTGACCGGCGGCGCCAAGGTGCAGTCGGGCAACGACGGTGCCGGCATCACGTCGGGTTCCAAGTCGCTGTTCATGCCGATCACGTCCACCGCGACCTCCCCGGAGTTCTGCGTCGACGAGACGAACCCGTACTTCCGGTTCATGATGAGCTCGACGCACAAGGGCGGCTACATCGCGGCCGTGCTCTGGCGCGACGCGGCCGGCAAGCTCACCCAGGCGCAGTTCACGTCGTCCGCGTACGCGACGCTCCTGAGCTCCGGCTGGCAGCCGAGCGCCGTCAGCCCGCTGGCGGTCAAGATCCCCCTCGGCTCGGGCGCCGCCGCCACCGTCCAGCTCAAGCTGATCTCGACGGGCAATCAGAGTTACGCCGACACGAACCTCCTCGGCTCGCTGGCGTCGAACCTCTTCGGATCGGTGAGCATCGATTCGGTGATGGTCGACCCGTACCGGCGCGGCTAGCCACGCCTCGGCGGGCGCCGGCCCGCCACCCCCTTGCGAAGGCTCGAGCGGGCCCCCTCCGGGGGCCCGCTCCGGCGTTCCGATCGCTCGGCGCGCGCTAGCTGGTGCGCTTGATGTCGAGCGACAGCGGAATCTCGTACGCGATGTCGGTCGGCACGAGCTTGGCACCGGTGAGGCCTGCGATCGAGGTGCCCGCGAGGCGGAAGGTGGTCGAGTAGCGGAGCACCTTCTTCTTGCCGAGCGCGTTCAGCTTGCTCAGCGCGAACTTCGTCTTCACGCCGTCGGCGTCGTCGAGCGGCACGCCGTCCTGGGGCAGGAGGTCGACCGAGAGCGTCCCCGGACCGTAGAGCTGCTTCGCGACCACCTGCGTGAGCACGAGCTGGCCCTTGACCGCGAGGAGCTTGAGCGAGAGATCCTTCACCTGGAGCTGCGGGAGTGCCGACGGCGACGGCACGATCACCGGCGCTGCCGGGTCGCAGGCGCCGGTGGCCGGGAGGGTCTGGCCCGTCGGCGCCTGCGTGGCCACGCGGGAGGGCGAGTCGATCCTGGCGGTGAACGCCAGCGAGGTGAAGGAGCCGGGGCGGATCGACATCTTCGTGGTGCCGGAGAGGCCGAGGGTGGTGGTCTCGGTCCAGCGCATGATCGCGCCGCCGCAGGCCGACGCCGGATCGATGTTGCTCGCGAACGTGCTCTTGAAGTCGGCCTTCAGCGCGACCTCGTAGCCCTTGGCCTGGGCCTGCGTGGCGACCGTGCCGAGGGCGAGCAGGGTCGCGCCCGAGGTCAGCATCATCGCGCGGGTCAGGCGTGCGGTGTTCGCGGTCAACGTAGCTCCGTTCGGTCGGTCGCGGGTGGGGTGGGAGCCCGCGAGCGGCGAGAGTCTAACCCTGGGTGCATCCGAAGGCCCGAATCCGGCGCGTCAGCGGTTGGCCGCTGGGCTCGTCGTCCAGCTGCCGGGGGCGCGGCGGGCGAGCACGCGCCGCTCCGGTCCGCCGGAGATGGTCACCGTCATCACCTCCGGCGAGGGGGCATCGAACTCGTAGACGCCGGTGCACTCGGTGCCCGAACCGCCGAGTGCGCGCGTGCGCCACGCAAGCGCTGTGCCGCCGTCGTCGACCGCCACCACCGTGAGCGCGGCGAGTAGCGCCTCCGCCGGCGACGGCGGGGGAGGAACGGAGCGGTCGCCCTGGCGTTCCCAGGCCGAGAACGCACCGGCGTGGCGCTCGAGGGCGGCCGCGCGCGCGGGCCCTGCGGCCAGGTCGAGCGTGACCACGAGCGCGTCGCCCGCGCCGACCCGGACGGAGGGCGCGAGGCGAACGTCGGTCACCACCACGCCGATGCCCCCGGCGGTCGCGAAGACCGCCGGATCAGCCCCCGGCATGCTCGAGGATCAGCTGCGCGGCCTGCTCTGGGACGTCGAGCTGGATGCAGTGGCCGACGTCCTCCAGATCGATCCACTCGGCGTTCGGCAGCCAGTCGGTGCGGAACCGCACGTCGGCCACGCCGGCGGGCAGGATCAGGTCGTTCGTGCCCCAGACGACGCGCACCGGGCACGTGATCGCGGCGGCATCGAGCGACCAGCCCTCCCGCCGCGCGTACTCGACGAGCGGTTCGACGGCGTCGCAGGCCGTGACGCCGACCACTTGGTGGGCGATCAGCTCGGGGGAGAGGTGCTCGTAGTTGACGGTGATGAGCTGCGTCGCCTGGCGCCGCCCCTCCGGGCTGGCGACGAGCGCGTCGACGTGCTCGAGCGCGCCCGCGAGCATGCCCTTGAGCATCACGAACTGATCGAGGGTCGCCAGGTACGACTGGTCGTCGGCCGCCCAGCCGCCGGCCGGCGCGAGGGCCGTGACGGATTCTGCGCGGCCGCGCGCCGCCAGGTGGAGGGCGGCGTAGCCGCCGAGCGAGTTGCCGACGAGGTGCGCGGATCCGATGCTGGCCTCGTCGAGCACGCCCTCGAGCAGGTCGACGAGCACGTCGGCGGTGGGCTCGTCGGGGAGAGCCGGTCCGCCGGCGTGGCCGGGGAGCGACGGTGCGAACACGTCGAAGTGCTGCTCGAGGGTCGGCAGGATCGGCTCCCACGTGCGCCACGTGTCGGTGAACCCGTGCAGGAGGACGAGCGGCGCGCCGGAGCCGCCGCGGTGGGAAGGGGTGAACGTGGTGGCCACGAGGCCACGGTAGCCGCGGCGGCGGCGTGTTCAGCGCAGCGGAGCGCCGAAGCGGCCGGCGAACGCGATCTGGGCGGGTGTCTTGCGGTGCCGCGGCTGCCGCTCGCGCTCCGCAAGCGCAGGCTCGAGGGTGCTCGGATCGGCGAGGCGTCCGATCGCGATCCCGGTCGTCACGCGCCAGTGCTCCGGCACCGCGAACTCCGCGGCGACCCCGGCGTGGTCGAAGCCGGCGAACTGGTGGGTGTGGAGCCCGAGCACCTGGGCCTGGAGCGCGAGCTGGGCCGTCGCCTGCCCGAGGTCGTAGGCCGCGTAGTCGGAGTAGGGCATGGCGGTGCCCGGCTCGATCGCGACCTGGTGGAGGGTGACGAGCAGCGCACTCGCTCGCCCCGCCCATGCCGTGTTGCCGCGGGAGAGCAGGCCGTGAAACGCAGTGAACGTGGGGTCGCCGCGCACCCCGACGAGGTACGCCCACGGCTGAGAGTTCCCGGCCGACGGCGCCCATCGCGCGGCCTCGAGCAGCAGCGCGAGCGTGTCGGCGTCGACGACGTGGGCCGCGTCGAACGCACGGGGACTCCACCGCTCGCGGATCGGCCCGTGGAGCCGCGGATCCGGGAGCTGGGCGGCATCGGCCCGGGGCGCGGCATCGAGCGGCATGATCCAAGCCTACCGGACCACTATCCCTTTGATAGTAGCCCGGCGCGACCGGTCGCCGTGCCCGCCGCGGGTCAGACGGCTTCGTACTCGGTCAGCACCATCACCACGTCGTCGTCGCCCGGCGCGAGGAGCCGGCGATCCGCCGCGCACGCCTGGCCGATCTCCGAGGCGAACGCCGCTTGGATCGCGGCGAGGTCGTCGAACTCGAGCGTGCCGACCAGGTGGAACGGGCCGCCCGCCACCGTCACGGGCCCGCGTGCCACCTCGTAGCTGCGCAGCCCTGGCAGCTGCTTGGCGAGGGGAACGTGGGTCTTCTGGTAGTGCCTGTCGAACGCGGCGGGATCCGCCGGCGGTCGGTACATCACGATCATGCGCGCGGCCATACGTCGCGCTGTACGTCCAGCACGCTCGCTCGGAGCCGTTCGCAGGGGAGGAGATCCGCATCCTCGGGCCGGTGGAGCTCGTCGTGTTCAAGGCGCTGTTCAACCGTACGAAGGACTGGGCCGACATCGAGGCGGTCGTCGCCGCCGAGACGGTCGACCTCGACGAGGTCCACGACCTGCTCGTCGACCTCGTCGGCGCCGACGACCTCAGGATCACGCGGCTGGCGGATGCGATCGAGCGTGGCATCGCCGAACGCGGCGACGCATGAGCTCGATCGCCTCGCAGCCCCGCTACCGGCCGAACACCTTCGCGCGGTCGAACGCCGCGCGCACGGTCGACTCGCGCAGGAACGTCTGGCTCGCGCCGGCCGGCGCCGGCAGCCCTGCGCTCGCGTTGACCAGGTCGTCGACCGAGCCGACCTCGCGGCCCCCGATCGTCGACCCGCAGCCGCTCACGGCAGGTACCGCGTAGGCGTTGTCGACGAACAGCACGTGCTCGCTGGAGACGATCGAGGCGAAGGCGTCGAAGCTCGGGGTCCCGGCGTCGCCGCTGATCGGCGCGGTGCCGTCGGGCGGCGTGGTGGTGGCGTTCGTCAGGTCGAGCACGAGCGGGGCGTCGGCGGTGCCGATCCCGCAGCCGTCCGGCAGCCCGGCCCCCTCGAACGCGATCCGGACCGAGGCGCGGATGCCGTCGACGGTGAACTCCGGATCCGCGGTGAGCTCGACGCGCGCGGCGACGGCATCGGCGCCGCCGTCCGCATCGCCCGTCAGACCCGCCGCGCCGCCGGCGATCGGCAACGCGGTGGGGGCGAGCACGCGACCGGATTCCGCGACGAAGAAGCTGCCCGCATCGGTGTTCGAAGCACCACCGGCGAAGTGCAGCGGTTGGGCGATCGGGACCTCGAGGCGGCCGAGCCCGAGCGAGCCGCCCGCGACGTCGATCACCTGACACGCCTGGATGTCGTCGCGGTCCGGACAGCCGGTGAACTGCTCGAACCCGGAGGCCGGCGTTGCGGCGACTCCGGCAGCCGGCGCCAGCGCGCTGGCGATGAGGACGGCGCCTCCGGCGGAGCGCAGGAGACGAAACGTGGAACGGGACATGACGGTGGCTCCGATGGGGACCGAGCTACTGGGAACGGACCGAGGCGAGCCGGCGGACCAGCTGTGCCTCGGTCACGTCCAACGTCACACAGATCCGGGCACCCGTGCCCGGTTGTGGCGCGCGGCCACGGCCTGGTTCAGGCCTGACCACCCGGGGCGCCGGTGGACGGCGTCGCCGTCACCTTCGTCGGCGCCGTGCGCGACGCGGCGGGAGCCCTCGGCGCGCCGTTCGACGTCGCCTCCGGCGCGGACCCGTCGGCGCCATCGGCTCGTGCACCGAACAGGCCCTGCGCCACCGGCAACAGCGCGGCGGCCGCGCCGACCGTGCCGGCGACGCCGCGGGAGAGCCCCTCGGCCCCGTCGAGCACGATGAGCTGCTCCACGTTGTCGTACTGCTTGGCGGCCGCCGCGACGATCTCGGGCAGGCGGTCGGCGACCTGCTGCGCGATGACGGCCTCGGAGTTCGTCGAGAGCGCCTCGTTGCGGGCCTTGATGCCGTCGGCCTCGGCGATGGCGCGGGCCTTCACCGCCGACGCCTGCGCGTCTCCGGTCACCTTCGTCGCCTTGGCCTGCGCCTCGCCGGTGAGCTCGGTCGCCTTCGCCTCCGCCGCGGCGGCGAGTTCCACCTCGCGCGCCTTCGCCTCCGCCGCCTTCACGGCAGCTTCGCGGGCTGCCTGGGCGAGCGTCACCTGCTCGTAGGCCTTGGCGTCGGCCGGGCGGCGAACCTGCGTCTGCAGCCGCTGCTCGGTGAGGTCGGCCTCGAGCTGCGCGGCCTGCGTCTCGGCCTGGATCACCTCCTGGCGGGCCCGGGCCTCGGCCAGCGGGCCGGCCTGCGCAGCGGAGGCGTTGGCCTTCTCGGTCTCGGCGGTCGCCGAGGCCTGGCGCACCGCGGAGTCCCGCGTCGCCTCGGCGATCTGCGCCTGCGCGGCCTGCTCCTTCTCGACCGCGTCACGCAGGCGCTCGGCCTCGGCGATGCGGGCGTTCTTGGCGACCTCGGCAGCCTGCGGGCGGCCGAGGTTCTCGATGTAGCCGGGCTCGCCGTCGTGCTTGGGATCGGTGATCGACTGCAGCTGGAACGAGTCGATGTGGAGGCCGAGCTTCTCCATCTCGGACTGGCACGCCTCGAGCACCTGCGAGCGCAGCAGCTCGCGGTCGGAGATGAGCTCCTCGACGGTCATCGAGCCGACGATCGAGCGCAGCTGGCCGTTGGCGATGTTCTCGACGGCGACCTTCATCTGGTCCTGCTGGCCGAGGAACCGCCGCGACGCGTTCGCGATCGAGGTGAAGTCGTCGGCGACCTTGAACACCACGACGCCGCGTACGACGACCGGCACCGACTGCCGGCTGACGAGCGACTCGTGCGCCTCGGTGCCTCCGACCGTGATCGTGAGCGTCTCGAGGGAGAGCGACCGGACGGTCTGCAGGATCGGCAGGACGAGCGTCCCGCGGCCCGAGATGATCTTGAAGTCCATCGACTCGCCGGCGTTGTTATCGCCCTTGGCGAGCAGCCCGGAGATGATCAGGGCCTCGCTCGGCTCGGCGACCTTGTACATCGACCAGATGATGATCGCGAGCAGGAGCACCGCGGAGGCCGCGGCGATGATGGGGATGTAGGTGCTGGATTCCATGGGCTGGGTGGGTCAGTGGGACGGGCGGGGAATGGTCTGCCGGCTGTAGTCGACGCCGATCCGCTCGACCTCGACCGTGCGCGGTGGGGCGTAGGCGACGACGCGCACCATCTCGCCGGCGGGGATCGTCACCCCGGGAGCGGCGCGCGCGTAGAACTCCTCGGTGCCGCCCCGGACGGGGATGAGCACCGAGCCGATGCGTCCGGGCAGGATCCGGTCGGTGACGCGGACGGTCTTGCCGACGACGCCGTGGTCAACCATGCGCAGCCGCCACGTGGGAGGCCGGACGGGATCCGTCGTCGAGCAGTGACCGTGATGAGGGTGGGTGCATGTCTCAGGAGTCGACCGGCGTCGCCCCTCGTCGAGGTGCACGGCCGGAGGTCTCGCTCAGCAACGTAGCGCGGCGAGGGGCGAACGCCTACGTTCAGGGCCGGGCGGGTGACAGCCACATCGGCCGTTCCGCCAGCCCGTCGAACACTCCGCCAGATCCCGCCGTCGGCCTCCGGCGAACCGCTGCAGCGACGAACGCCCGAGGCCTGGGCCCCGGGCGTTCGTCGTGGTGCTGATGCTGGTGCCGCGCGCGCTCGGCGCCGCCGCGTCCGGCTAGGCGGTGACCTGCTCCGGCTCGGGCACGGCGACCGGCGTCTCGGCCGGAGCACCGGCGAACACGCTGCGGTACGTGATCGCTCCGAGCACCGCGATCAGGCCGAACATGATGAGCACGCCCCACTCGACGAACCAGTCGGCGCCGATGTCACGCGGCCACGCGATGTTGGTCACCTCGAACAGCAGCCAGGCTGCCGCGAGCACGTTCACGACGAGGCTGACGCCGCTCTTCATGCTCCACCGGCCGGGCGACCAGCCGCCGCGGGCGCGGGTGACGAGCATCGCGAGCACCGGCATCGCGAAGGCGATGTAGAAGCCGCCGCTGGCGAGGCCGATGAGCGTGTCGTAGAACTTCACGAGCACGGCGGCGACGAGCAGCACGGCGCTGATCCCGGAGGTCGCGAGGATCGCGTTGACGGGCATCGCCTCGCGGACGGAGAGCTGGGTGAGGAAGCCGGCGGCGGGGAGCTCCTTCTCCCGGGCCATGGCGAAGACCACGCGCGAGACCGACGCGCTCACGGCGACGGTGCCGGCGAGGAATCCGGTGCAGACGATGAGCATCATCGGCTTGACGATCCAGCTGCCGAGCTCGGAGGAGAGGGTGGCGGCGATCGGGTCGGCGACATCGCCGGCGATGACGGCCGGCAGATCCGGGATCGCGAGGATCAGCGCCAGGCCGGCGTACATCACGATGCAGGCGACGAGCACGAGGCTCCAGATCAGCGCCTTCGGGACGTTCTTCTCCGGCTCCTCGACCTCCTCGGCGATGTCGGCGGCCGACTCGAACCCGATGAACGCCCAGCCGACGATCGCGACGGCGGCCAGGAACGGGCCGAACGCGAAGTCGGCCCCGCCCTGCGTGAAGCCGCTCATCACGTCGGCGAGGCTGTTCTCGCGGTGAAACGCGAGGAGGATCGTGCCGATCACGACGCTGCCGATCAGCTCGCAACCGACCGAGACGATCACGAAGATCTTGAGCGGCCGCGTCCCCATCGTGTTACAGAAGGTCGCGAGCCCGAGGAACGCGAGCGCGAGGAGGAGGCGCACGCCGGTCGACGGCTCGTCGATCCCCAGGAGCGTGGCGAGGAATCCGCTCGCGGCGTAGACCGTCGCGACGATGAGCGCGATCAGCGTCCACACGTATGCCCAGCCCGTGCCCCAACCGTACGCGCGGCCGAGCATGCGGCGCGACCACTGGAAGAGGCCGCCCTCCTCGGGCCACCGGCTGGCGAGCTCACCGAGCGTGAGCGCGACGAGCAGCTGCCCGGCGAGCACGGCGGGGAACGCCCACCAGAACGTCGCGCCGGCCGTGAGCACGCCCAGGCCGAAGATCGCATACAGGGCGATGATGGGGGAGATGAACGCGAAGGCGAGCGAGAACGCCGAGCGGAGCGTGAAGTCGCGACGCAGCTCCGTCCCGACGCTCGATGGGGTGGAGGAATTCATTGGTCGGACCATAGGAACGCGTCGGCTGACGCCCATTGGCCCGGCGTCCAAGAAGCTCGGGCGGCGAGTCGCCATTTGCGACAACCCACGCCGGACTCCTCTCCCTAAGGTCTGACCAATGGAGTTTCACGGCCGCGCAGTCCTCGTCGTCATCGATGTGATGAAAGGCGAACTCGGAGCGGCCGGCGACGCAGAGGAGCAGGGCAACGGGATCGGGATCATGCGCGGAGCCCGGGAGCGTCATGACCGGATCCGCGCGATCGTGGCGGCCGCGCGCGAGGCCGGCGTGCCGCCCGTGTTCATCCAGGAGGTGCACAAACGCTCCCTGATCGACTTCGGCCGGGAGCTCGACGGGTCGGAGCCCGTGCACTGTCTCGAGGGCGATCCGGGCACCGAGCTCGCCGAGGGCCTCGAGCCGCTGCCCGACGAGTACCTGATCCGCAAGCGCCGCTACTCGGCGTTCTTCGGCACGGAACTGGAGATCGTGCTGAAGGCCCATCGCGCGGAGATGCTCATCCTGGTCGGCGCGCTCACCGACGTGTGCGTGCACTACACGTTCGCCGACGCCCACCAGCACGACTACCGCTGCCGGGTGGTGACCGACGCGGTCGGCGGCTCGTCGCCCGAGGCGCACGCCGGCGCGCTCGCGGCGATGCAGTACCTCCAGCGCGACGCGCTCGTGACGAGCGACGAGGTGCTCGCCGCCCTCGGCGCGCGCACGCTGGGAGCCGCCGCATGAACCGTTCGATCGCCGAACACACACGTGAGGCGCTCCTCGCCGCGATCCTCGAGAAGAACGCCTTCCCCGACGACCGCCTGCCGCCGGAGGCGACCCTCGCGGCCGATCTCGGCGTGAGCCGGCCGACCCTCCGCGCCGCGCTCCACGCCCTGGAGGCCGACGGCATCATCACGCGCCGCCGCCGATTCGGCACCACCATCAACCGGCATGTGCTGCGCTCGTCGATGCGGCTCAACCGGCTGGTGTCGTTCTCGAGCCTGATCGCCCAGCAGGGCCACGAGCCGTCCGAGGAGCACACGATCACGCAGCACCCGGCAACCGACTTCGCCGCCTGCCTCGAGACCGATCCGGACACGCCGTGCGTGTATGTCGACCGCTTGCTCAAGGCCGACGACCGGCCGGTCATCACCATCACGGACGTGGTCCCGATCGCGCAGCTCACGGTGGCCGTCACCGAGATCGACCCGGGCGACTCGACGTTCGCACTGATCGCCCGCAACGCGGCCACGCCCGTCGACTACACCACCTCCGAGATCGTTCCCCAGCTGGCCACGCGCGAGGGCCCTCCCGGACTTCGCCTCACGCCCGGCCAGGCGTTCACCGAGCTGCTCGAGACGCACTTCACGGTCAAGCACGACATCGCGGGCGTCTCGCGGATCCGCGTCGATCCGGCCGAGATCCGGTTGTCGTTCGTGCGCCGTCAGGCCTGAGGTACCGCGACCGGCGGCTGCGGGGACCCGCCCAGCCGCCGACTGGACGTCCTCAGACGACCTGGCCGGCGGCGTTGCCGGAGGCCCAGGCCCACTGGAAGTTGAAGCCGCCGAGGTGGCCGGCGATATCGAGGACCTCGCCGATGAAGTAGAGCCCGGGGCTCTTGGACGACTCCATCGTCTTCGACGAGATCTCGCGGGTGTCGACGCCGCCGAGGGTCACCTCCGCCGTGCGGTAGCCCTCGGTGCCGGCGGGAACCACCGTCCATCCGCCGAGCACCTCGGCCACCTCGGCGAGCTCTCGCGGCGTGTACTGCTTCATCGGCTTGGAGAAGAAGAGGTAGTCGGCGAGGAGGTTCGCCATCTTCTTCGTGAAGAACTCGGTGAGCAGCGTGCGGAGCTCCGCGTTCGGGCGGTCGCGCTGCTGGCCCTGGAGCCACTCGAGGGCGTCGTGGTCGGGCAGGAGGTCGATCTGCACCTCGTCGCCCGGGTGCCAGAACGACGAGATCTGCAGGATCGCCGGGCCGCTCAGGCCGCGGTGGGTGAAGAGGATGTTCTCGCGGAAGCGGTGGCCGTTGCAGCTGACGATCGCATCCGCCGACGTGCCGGAGAGCTCGTTGCAGAGGCGGCTGAGGTCGTGGTCGGTGATGGTGAACGGCACGAGCCCGGCGCGGGTCGGCAGGACGGTGTGGCCGAACGCCTTGGCGACCTCGTAGCCGAAGCCGGTCGCGCCGAGCGTCGGGATCGAGAGGCCCCCGCTGGCGATCACGACCGACTCGGCCGACACATCGCCGAGGTCGGTGTCGAGCGTGTACCCGCCGGCGTCTGCCGGGTCGATGCCGCGCACCTTCGTCTTCACGTGGAGCTCGACGCCGGCGCCCTCGCACTTGTCGAGGAGCATGGCGAGGATGTCCTTCGAGCGGTGGTCGCAGAAGAGCTGTCCGAGCTTCTTCTCGTGGTACGGCACGCCGTACTCGCTCACCATCGCGATGAAGTCCCACTGCGTGTAGCGGGTGAGCGCGGAGATGCAGAACTGGGGGTTCGGGTTCTGGTTGCTGTAGTTCGCCGGCTCGGCGTACATGTTCGTGAAGTTGCAGCGCCCGCCGCCGCTCATCAGGATCTTCTTGCCGGGCTTGTTCGACGAGTCGAGCAGCAGGACCGAGCGGCCACGTCCAGCCGCCGTCATCGCGCACATGAGGCCGGCGGCGCCGGCGCCGATGATGACTACGTCGAAGGCTCGCATGAAAGCGGTGGGGCGCCGTTGGCCGGCGCCTGCCGGCGCCGCGCGCGCAATGCCACACGGTAGAGCCTGGCCCGTCTCGGCGAGGTGCGGCGCGCGGGGCCCGCGCCCGGCTCAGGCGGCCGCGGGCCTGACGGCCCGAGCCGCCAGCGTGCGCCGCAGGAACGCGGCCTGGTCGGCGGACGCCTGCTCGAACGCGTCACCCAGGTACAGCTCGAAGTGCCCGGTGTCGAAGTGGCGCACCTCGACGTTCGGGAGGCCGTCGGCGGCCTTGACGGTCGGACCGGGCGGCGCGACGGCATCGCGACCGGCGACGCAGATGAGGATGGGCGTCGAGCCGGTGCGGCGCAGGGCGCGGCCGGGCCGGTAGAGCGCGAGCGTGAGGACGAGTCGCGCGGCGATCGCGTTGACCACCACCGCGCCGTTCGGGAGGAGCGCGGTGCCCCACATCGACTCGGCGCCGCCCGGCGCCACGCGATCGCTGAGCTCCACGTGGCCACCGATCCGCCGGCGAAGCAACGGGAACCGCCGCAGCCACCGGCTGCTGCTGGCGCCGAGCGCGGTTCCGGTCGGGAGCTGCTGCGCGGCGCCGGCAAGCGAATCCGGCGACGCGAGGAACGCCGGCATCCAGGCCGAGCCGGCCATCGGCATCAGGATCGGGCGGCCGAGCGCGCGGCCGACGAGGGCGTCGACGATCGCCGCAGCCCCGAGCACGAACGCCGAGATCGGGTTCGCCAGGGTGCGACGCCAGACCGAGACCAGGCCGTCGCTGAACGGGCACTGCGCGACGACGGCGGAGAGCTGTTCGTCCTCCGCCGCGACCTGCATCACATGCCCGCCACCGAACGACGTGCCCCAGATCGCGACCCGCGACGCGTCGACCGGGAGCGCGCCTGAGCGCACGAACGCCAGCGCCGCGTGCCGGTCGGCGAGCTGCTGCCGCACGTCGACGACCTGCCGCGGCGTGCCTTCGCTGTCCCCGAAGCCCCGGTAGTCGAAGACGACGGCAGCGATGCCGGCGGCGGCGAAGCGCCGGGCGTACCCGTCGAGCCGCATCTGCCGGGTGCCACCGAGCCCGTGCCCCATCACCACCACCGGAGGCGGCGTGTCGGCCTCGCCGTGGGCCGGGTAGAACCACGCCGCGCAGCGCGTGCCGTGCGAGGTGAACCAGTGGTCGGTGCGGTCGGGGGCGTCGAGCACGCGCCGGAAGGTAGTGCCTTCTTGACCGGCGGTCAAGACAAGGCGAGCCTGATCCACGCGACGCCCGGTCGCCGTATCGAGCGGCATGGACGTGGCGGTGGTGGGCGCAGGACTCGCGGGGGTGTCGGCGGCACAGGCGCTCGCGGCAGCCGGGCACCAGGTGACGGTGTTCGAGAAGTCGCGCGGCATCGGCGGGCGCACGTCGACGCGCCGTGGCCCGGACGGAGAGCGGTACGACCACGGCGCGCCGTTCCTGGACGACGGGCCGGCCTCGCTCGGGGGCGAGCCGGGCGTCGTCGACCATGCCGTCACCCTGCCGGACGGAACGACGGAGCACCGGTCCGTAGGGGAGGGGGCGGCCAACGCCCCGGCCAAGGCGATCGCCGCCGGGCTCGACGTGCGCACGTCGACGCGCGTCGGCACGATCGCGGCCGCAGGGCGCGGTTGGACGCTCGCACGCGACGATGGCGCGTCGCTCGGAACGTTCGATGCCGCCGTCGTGGCCGCGCCGGCGCCGCAGACCGCCGAGCTGCTGCGCACCGTGGCGCCGCAGCTCGCAGACGAGGCGGCCTCAGTGGCGTTCGCTCCGTGCTGGGCGGCGATGGCCCGCTGGGACGAGCCGCTCGAGCTCGGGTGGTCGGGCGTCCGCGACCGCGACGGCGTCCGCTGGGCCGTCGCCGAGCCCCGAAAGCCCGGCCGGTCGCCGGGCGAGCGTTGGGTGATCCAGGCCACGGCGAGATGGACGCGGCAGCACCTCGACCTCGCGCCCGCGCAGGCCGCGGCCGAGCTCCTCGAGCAGTTCGCGGGTGTCGCCGACGCGCGCCTGCCGGCCCCGGTCCACCTGGCCGCGCACCGTTGGCTGTATGCCCAGCCGACCGAACCGCTCGAGGTGGCGTTCCTGCAGCACGGCACGCTCCTCGCCGCCGGCGACTGGTGCGGTGGCGCGACGGCGGGCGCCGCGCTGCGGAGTGGCCGGGCCGCAGCCGCGGCACTGATCGCAGAGCTCGAGCGCGCGGGGCCCACCGGCGGGCAGGCCGGGGACGACCGAGGTCGTGGCGCGCGCCGCTGAGCCGGCGCGAGCCTCGCCCTCGTAGATCGAGGGTGCCGTCCCCCGAGGGAACCCAGCTGCCGACGCCCGAGGTGGCATCGGCCACCGCCTGGGTGCGCGAGCACCTGGCCGACCTCGCGCTCGAGCCCCCGGCGGACATCACGGGCTCAGCGCGGTTCCGCGGCGGACAGACCGCAGCCGACGACGCGCTCGACGCGTGGAGCGTCGACGGGTACGCGCGTTCGCGCAGCGGGGTCTGGCCACCGTCTCGACGCGGCGCGAGCGGGCTGTCGCCGTACATCCGACACGGGCTGCTTCCGCTGCCGCGCGTGTGGCGCGCAGCGGCCGCCACCGGCCACGGCCGCGACGTGACGAAGTTCCAGGACGAGCTGCTGTGGCAGGAGTACGCCCGTCATCTCTACGCGCGGGTGGGCGACGGCATGCGCGCACCGCTGCGGTACGACGTCCCGGCGCGCGATCGGTGGCCCGAGCCGTGGCCGCGCGACATGGCCTGCATGGACGCTGTGGTCGGCGAGCTCGAGCGCGACGGTTGGGCGGTCAACCAGACCCGGATGTGGCTGGCATCCCAGTGGTCGATCCGAGCGGGCCACCCCTGGCGCGCTGGCGACGACGCCCTCTTCGCGCACCTCCTCGACGGGTCGCGCGCGGCGAATCGCCTGGGGTGGCAGTGGACCGTCGGCGCCGGCACCGGCAAGGCGTACGGGTTCAGCCGCTGGCAGGTCGAGAAGCGGGCGCCGGCGTTCTGCGCGCGCTGCCCGCTGCGCGACCGGTGCCCGATCGAGGACTGGCCGGCGGAGATCCGCGGAGCGAAGGTGTCCGAGCACCCATGGTTGCGCAGCGATCCCGACGTCGAGCGCACGACCGGTCCGCGGGCGGTGGTGCGCGGGCGCTGGCCAGTTCCTGAGGACGGCGCGGCGCCAGCCACCGCTGTCTGGCTGACCGCCGAGTCGCTCGGCGACGCCGACCCCGCCCTCGCCGCGCACCCCGAGCTGCCCGCTGTCTTCGTGTTCGATGCGCCGCTGCTCGCGCGTCTGAGGCTCTCGGGCAAACGGCTCGTCTTCCTCGCCGAGACCCTCGCCGACCTCGCCGGGCGCCGCACCATCGAGGTCCACCGCGGCGACCCGGTCGCCGTGCTGCGCGGTCGCGCGCTCGCGACGACGTTCGCGCCCGTGCCGGGGTGGCGTCGGCGCGCCCGCAGGATCGAGCCGGTCGAGGTGCATCCGTGGCCGTGGCTGGCGTGGCCGCGCGGCGGGACGCTGGCGTCGTACAGCGCGTGGCGCAAGCAGCTGCCGGCGCGGTCTGCGCGCCCCGACCGATGAGTCCTCGTCCGCAGCGCGGTCTATGCATCAGCGAGCACCGAAGGAGCCCTCATGCCCAAGCTGATCTACACCGCCCTCATGTCGCTCGACGGCTACAACGCGGACGCCGACGGTTCGTTCCGGTGGGCCGCGCCCGACGAGGAGGTCCACGAGTTCGTGAACGAGCTCTCGCGCCCGGTCGGGACGTTGCTCCTCGGGCGCAGGATGCACGAGGTGCTCGGGGTCTGGGACACGATGGACTGCTCGGAGGAGCCGGAGTCGATGCGTGACTTCCAGGCGATCTGGCGGGCGACCGACAAGGTGGTCTTCTCCCGGACCCGCAGCGAGCTGTTGGCGCCGCGCACGCGCCTGGAGCGCGAGTTCGACCCGGCTCTGGTGCGCGAACTGAAGGCCACCGCCGTTCGCGACCTCGGGATCGGTGGGCCGGTGCTCGCCGCGCACGCGCTGCACGCCGGGCTGGTCGACGAGCTCCAGCTGGTGATCTCGCCCGTCGTCGTCGGCGGCGGGAACCGCGTACTGCCGGACGGCCTGCACCTCGAGCTCGAGCTGCAGGCCGAGCGGCAGTTCGGGAACGGCACGGTGTACGTGCAGTACGGCGTGCGCGGCTGAGGTCGCCCGGGATCGCCTAGGCGGCGGTCGGCACGGGAGTGGGGGCGGAGGCGCGGGCGCCGATCGTCCGGCGGGCGAGCGGCGCGAGCGCTACCACGCTCAACACGATCGACAGCGCCACGGCCCATGTGGGCACGTCGCTCCAGCTGCCGAGCAGCAACAGGAAGCCTGGGATCGTGCAGGTGGTGACCGACTGGATCACCGTCAGCCATCCGGCGAGCGCGGTCAGCTGCACCTGGCCGAGCGCGAGCACGGCCCAGAAGAGCGCCCAGAGCACCGCCCACTGCAGCCACAGCAGCCCGGTGTTCAGGTCGTCGAAGCGCACGATGTTCGTCACGCCGAAGCCGACGGCGAGCACCGCGACCCAGAGCGCGAACCAGCCGAGGCCGTCCGACGGGATGTCGGTGAGGTTCACGATCCCCACGTAGAGGTACGTGAATCCGAACAGGAAGATCCCGGCGGCACCGAGGATCGCGTCGGGCGTCTGCGCCGTCGCGATCAGGTAGAAGGGGATCACCGTCTGGAGCGTCCCGACGAACAGGTTGAAGACCGCGACGGCCTTCGCATCTGCCTTGCCGAGGAACAGCAGTCCGTCGAGGAGCAGCACCGCTCCGACGAAGAGGAGTCCGACCGAGGACATCGTCCTACGTCCTTTCGCTTGGAGGCCCGCGGCCTAGAAGTAGGCGTTCGCCGGGAAGGCGGCGCCGTTGACCTGGTGGTCGCCCACGGCCGATGCCTTCAGGAACGTCGGGTTGTGGGTGGAGATCGTGCGGATGTTGCGCCAGTGGCGGTCGAGGTTGTGGACCGACTGGGTCGCCGAGGCACCGCCGACGTCGAACAGCTTTGCGGCGGCGGCGTACGAGAACCGGTCGACCGCGATCTTCGCCTCGGCCGCGGCGAGCTGTGCGGCCTCCGCGGCACGGACCGTCGGCTCGCCGTCGACCACCGAGTCGACCGCGAGCCCGATCGCATCGGCGGCGTGGAGCACGATCGCCTCGGCGGCGAAGGCGTCCGCCGCGATCTCGCCGACAACCTGGAGCACCTGGCGGTCGTCGGACGGCGACTGTGGCACGCCCGCGTGGCTGAAGTTGCGGGCGCGGCGCCTGGTCAGCGCGACCGCGTCGTTGCGGACGCTCCGCAGGATCCCGGCCGTGACGGCCTGGAGGTAGAGCTGCAGGAACGCCCCGTAGTAGCTCGCGGGCTGCGGGCCGTCGGGGTCGCCGAGGTCGAAGTACTCGTCCTCGCTCACGTGCACGTCCTCGAGGAGCGTCGTGCCCGTCGCCGTGAGCCGCTGACCGAAGCCGTCCCAGTCGTCCTCGAGGGTGAGTCCCGCGCGGTCGGTCGGGATGACGGCTCCCGCGATGCGGCCGTCGGGGGCCGCCGCCCAAATCTGCGTGTAGTCGGCGTAGCGGCTGCCCGTGGAGTAGAACTTCTTGCCGTTCAGGCGGTAGCCGCCGTTCGGGTCGGGGGTGAACGCCGTCTGGAAGTGCAGGCCGACCGGGACCTTGCTCTGTTCGCTGAACGCGTTGCCGACCACGGCTCCGGTGTTCAGGAGGGCGATGCCTCGCGCCCGGGCGCCCGCGTCGGGGGCGGCGAGCTGCTGCTCGACGAACCAGAAGTGCGTGCGGAGGATGTGGGCGACGTTCGAGTCGGCCTCGGCGAGCGCGATGAGCGTCTCGAAGAACTCGCGCACGCTCGCGCCGCCGCCGCCGTCCGCCTCCGGTACGCGCAGGCGGGTGAGGCCGGCGTCCTTGATCCAGCCGATCACCTCGTGCGGCGGGTCGAGGTGCCTCTCGCGCTCCTCCGCGCCCTCGCGGATGCGGTCGAGCAAGGCTCGAAGCTCGTCGGAGCCGGCGCGGATCGCCGGCGTGGTGGTGGCCGTCATGGTGTCCTCGATCTGGTGCGTGTGCAGGTGTTCCGTGCGCCGGCGCGCAGCGCGGGCGTTGGCACGATCGGCACCACCTGAGCGATAGTGGACCGATTCACTACCGAATACGGACACCTGCGCGGGCCCGCAACGGGGCCGCCCCGAGTGGGGAGGGAGGGGCACCCAGGCGGGGAGGGAGCGGCACCCGGGCGGGGGCGAGGCGGGGCCGGCACTGCAGCGGTCGTCCCGCTGTCGCGGCCACCAACCTCTAGTTTGGCGCATTCGCATGGCTGCCCTCCGACGACACGTCACGCTGGCACTCCTCTGCGCGGGCGCCGCGACCGCACCTGCGCCGAGCGCGCTGGCGTCGGCGGCACCGGGAGATGTGGCCCGCACGCTGCGTCGTCAGCAGCTGTTCCTGACCGCGGCGCAGACGAAGAGCGTGCAGCGCCGGATCCACGTGCGCGCCGACGGGGACTGGGGCTCGGACACCGTCGATGCGATGCGCCGGTTCCAGCGGCGACAGCGCCTCGCAGTCACGGGGTCGGCGAACGTGGAGAGCCTGCGCCGGATGGGCCTGCGGGTGGCCGACCGCTTCGAGGCGCAGCTCTGGGCCGCGCGCGCCGCCGCGCGTTCCGGCTCGGCCCCTGCGCCGGCGTCCGCGCTCGCGGCATCGGCGCTGCGCTGGGGGCGAACCGCGCTCGGCGTGCCGTACCGCAGCGGCGGCACCACCACAGCCGGGTTCGACTGCTCGGGGCTCGTCCAGTGGGCCTTCGCGCATGCCGGGCGCGAGCTGCCGCGCACGAGCTTCTCGATGTATCGCCGCGGGTGGGCCGTCACGAAGGGCGTACTACGCCCAGGCGACCTCGTGTTCTTCGATGCTGCCGGCCCGGGCGCCTCGCACGTCGGCATCGCCGTCACCCGCACCACGGCGCTCTCCGCGACGACGAGCAGCGGCGTCGCGATCCACGACATCGCCCACGGCTACTGGGCGGCGCACTACGTCGGCGCGCGGCGACTCGCGACCGACTGAGCGCCGCGGCATCGCGCGAGCCGATCCGCCCCGCGGCGTGCGGGAGCTCGTCGGCCGACTTCAGAAGTGGCGGCGGCACGCCGATAGCACGCGCAACGATGCGTCGCGCGACTGCCAGCCACCTGTTCATCGCGTTCGCGTGGGCGGCGATGCCGGCCGGCGCGCACGCCGCTCCGGCATCCGTCGTCGAGCTCCCCGACGACCCGGCCGCGACGACCCCGCCCCCGGCCGTCCATGCGCTCCCGATCCGCAGCCAGCTCGACGACCTCGCTGTCCGTCCCGACGGAACGATCATCGTCGCGACCGAGTCGAACGCCACCTACTCCAGTCGTCCGCCGCGGCCGTCGGCGACCGCGGTGCGGTTCGGTCCGGCGGATCTCCAGCTGCCGACGCTCGTGCTGCAGCGGCCGGCCTCGTCGCTCCAGACCACGCAGACGGCGGTCACGGTGACCGGGGCCGTCACCGCCTGGGCCAGCGGCCGCAAGCCCGCGGTCGCCTGGGTGCAGGAGACCGCCGACGACGGCACGGCGAGCCCGCCGCAGCAGCTCTCCTCGCCGGGGCGCTCGGCGTGGCCGATCGAAGCCGCGAGCGGCGGCGGCACCACGGCCGTCGCGTTCATCGAGGACGCGGCCGGCGCACGACGCGGGCAGACGCTCCACATCGCCGTGCGCGCCGCCGGCTCCGCGAGCTACCGCGCGGTCGCGGTGCCCCGCCGCGCCGCGATGCGCGACTTCTACGAGGCGCGCATGGCGTTCGGCGCCTCCGGCGATGGGGCGCTCCTCGGATGGTCGAACGAGCGCCGTGCGGCGTCGCTGTGGCGCATCGCGCCAGACGGCACCGTCGGGCCGGAGATGGTGGTGCCGTTGGGGAGACCGGGGTATGTCGACGCGCTCCTTGCCGTCGGGGACGACGGAACGATCGCCGCGACGTTCGGCATCGACCGTCCCGGCCGGGACGAGGTGCTCATCGTCCAGTCGACGCCAGCGGCGACGACGCTCGCGCCTCCGTACCGCGTGATGGCAAGCCCCGGCACCTCGCTCTCGACCCAGGGCGTCGGTCTCGCCGTGAGTCCGTCGGGCGGTGTCCTGGCCTCGTTCGGCGCGGGTGACGGCTCGCAGGTCCTCGTCGAGGGCCACGGGCGATCGCTGCGCCGCACCGACCTGCCGTACGTGGACGGAGGGTCGACCGTCGTCGCGTGGATGCCCGACGGAACGCCGGTCGCGGTGTTCGAGCAGCAGGACACCTCGACCGGTCCGGCGCAGCTCGTCGCCGTGCGAGGACGCGCCGAGGGTGGCTTCCACCGCCCGACGCCGATCGCGGCGGGGCTCACGCCGGCCGCCTCCGTCGACGCCGTCCGCGCGCCCTCCCGCGCGCTCGTGGAGCCGGCCCGCCTGCGCGCGCTCGCTCCCGCCGCCGACGGTTCGGCCGTGCTCGCCTGGACCACGTACGACGGCCGCCGGGAGCGGCTCTTCGTCGCGCGGATCAGCCCGTAGGGCGCAGCCGCGCCCACCGCCGCCGCGCCACCGCGCCGATCCGATCGGCCCACGCGGCGAGCTGCTCGGCCGATGGGTGCAGTCCGTCGCCGGCGATGCCGGCAGCACCGCGCTGGCGACTGAGGTCGACGATCGACACCACTCGCACCTGCCGGCGCGCGGCGACCTCCCGCACCACGGCGTTGAACGCGTCGATCTGCTGCGAGATCGCGCGGCGGTCGCCGAACTGGGCCGACACCGGCGCGACCGAGTAGTCCGGGATGTCGACGGCGAGCACCCGAGCGGCCGACCCCGTGATCCCGATCGCCGCCGCCAGCGCGCGGTCCGCGTCGACCGCGAACTGCGCGGTCGTGCGGCCCTGCACCTGGTCGTTGACGCCGAGCATCACCGTCATCACGTCCGGGTGCGCGGCTCGGATCGCCGGCAGCCCACGGCGGAGCATCTCGGCGGTGGTCGCGCCCGTCACCGACGGATTCGCGACCACCTGCACGGGCAGGCCATCGCGCGTGAGCCGGTCGGCCATCACCGCCGGCCACGAGCGATCGAGACCCACCGCCTCGCCGTTGGAGTAGCTGTCGCCGAGCACGGCGTACCGCAGCGACGTGGAGGCGCCGGACCCATCCGGCGACCGAGCTCCGCCTGGCGTCGTCGCCGGCGCCGATCCACCGCCGCCGCAGCCGGCGAGCGCGGCCATGAGCACGAGCGCGGGCAGGAGACGCACCGATCCACCGTACCTTCGAGATCTTGCGATTCCGGTACCGCTTGCGGTGATGGGCTCCGCGAGCACGGCCGTCGTCCGGGCACCTTGCCGGTGGCGCGCTCCCGCTTTAGGCTCGCCCGCGATGCCCAGCCGCTCGTTGCCGTCCAACCTGCTCGCCGGAACCGCGCTGTTCCTCGCCCTCGGCGGCACCGCGTTCGCCGCGGTCCAGATCACCGGCAAGGACGTGCGCGACGCCTCGCTGACGGGTGCGGACATCCGCAACGCCTCGCTGACGGGCACCGACGTGAAGGACGGCTCGCTCAGCGCCGCCGACCTCGCCAAGGGCACCCTCAAGACCGGTCCCGCGGGGCCGCAGGGCCCGGCCGGCGCGACAGGCCCACAGGGGCCGGCCGGACCGCAGGGCCCCGTCGGGCCGAGTGCCGTGTACGCGGTGACGACCACCGAGTCGGGCGGCACGTCGAGCACCGTCGACGGCACGCTCACGGTCCAGCAGGCGATCGCCCTTCCGGCCGGCAGCACCTACTCGCTCACGGCCAAGGCGCAGCTCAGCTCGACGACGCCGGTCACCGTCACCTGCGGACTCCGCGCCGCGCTCGACAACCTCGACAGCGACACCGCCACGATCACGATCCCGGCCGGACCGGCCGGCGCCGGACCGGTCCGCGGTTCGGCCGTCGCCGCGCTCCAGACGGTCACCGGGCGCGACACGACCCTCAGGTGCTCGGGCCCGGCGACGACGGCCGGCGGCGCGGGCACCGGTCTGAAGATCGAGGACCTGTCGCTGCAGGCCGTGAAGGTCGCCGGCTTCGTCGCCGGCGGCTGACGCAGGTGCGACCGGGTCGCGGGGGAGCCGGTACGGTCGGCGCGTGACGCTCACCACCCGCATCCGCGACCGCGCCGGCGGCTTCGTCCTCTTCGCGATCACGCCACCCCGCCGGTCGACCGAGGCCGAGCGGCTTCCGGAGATCGCCCGTGCGACGCTCGAGCGGCTCGAGCACCTCGACCTCGACGGCCTGGTGCTCTACGACATCGACGACGAGAGCTCGCGCAACCCGGCCGAGCGGCCGTTTCCATTCAGCCCGACGGTCGATCCGGCCACCTACCGCTCCGAGCACCTCGGAGCGTGGCGGGCCCCGGTGATCGTGTACCGCGCGGTCGGCAAGTACCAGCGCGGGGACCTCGGCGCGTGGCTCGCCGCGCAGGATCCGTCGGACACGCTGACCGTGCTGGTCGGCGCGGCATCGGGCGGGGTGGTGGCGCCGACATCGCTCGGCGAGGCGCAGACCCTGCGGCGCGAGCTCAGCCCGGACCTGCTGCTCG
The DNA here is from genome assembly GCA_036946195.1 of Patulibacter minatonensis. GTDB lineage: Bacteria > Actinomycetota > Thermoleophilia > Solirubrobacterales > Solirubrobacteraceae > JAGIBJ01. The sequence continues at coordinate 73,484 of JAQIJQ010000003.1, forward strand.
GCGGCGTCGCGATCCCGGAGCGCCACAGCCGCCGCGAGGACGAGCACCTGCGCTTGGTCGCCAAGCAGGAGGCGGGCTGCCGGTTCTTCGTGACCCAGGTGGTCTACGACCTCAACGCCGCCAAGAACCTCGTCTCCGACTACCGCTACGAATGCCAGGCACGCGGCCTCGAGCCGGTCCCGATCGTGTTCACGTTCTCCGCCTGCGGCTCGATGAAGACGCTGGAGTTCCTGCGATGGCTCGGCGTCGACGTGCCGCGGTGGATCGAGAACGACCTCCGCCATGCCGGGAACCCGCTGGACGCCTCGCGCAAGCAGGCGGTCGCCACCGCGGTCGAGCTGATCGACTTCTGCCGGCGACTCGGCGTCCCGTTCGGGCTGAACGTCGAGAGCGTCTCGATCCGTCGCGAGGAGATCGAGGCGTCCGTCGCGCTCGCCGCGGAGCTGACGGCCCACGTGCGCTCGCTCGCCGCCCGCTGAGCCGCCGGGCCGCCGCCCGAGATGAGCTCGGGGCGGCGGCGCGGGGCGGGGCGGACCGGTCGGGCTAGAGGCCCATCGAGCGGCCGATGAGCTCGCGCATGATCTCGTTGGTGCCGGCGTAGATGCGGTTGAGCCGCGCGTCGGTCCAGAACTCGCTGATCGCGTACTCGGTGGTGTAGCCGTAGCCACCGTGGAGCTGGACGCCGATGTCGGCGGCCTCCGAGAACAGCTCGGTGGTCGCGTACTTGGCCATCGCGGCCTCCTGGATCGTCGCGGTGCCGGCGACGTGACGGGCGATCGTGCGGTCGAGGAAGACGCGCGTGGTCTCGATCTTCGTCTGGAGGTCGGCGAGGGCGAAGCGGCTGTTCTGGAACGAGCCGATGGGGCGGCCGAACGCCTTGCGCTCCTTCACGTAGTCGAGGGTGAGGCGCAGGCACGCCTCGGCGCCGGCCATGCTGGCGGCGGCGAGGGCGAGGCGCTCGGGCACGAGGTGGGCCATGAGCTGCCCGAACCCGGTGCCCTCGGCGCCGAGGATGTTCTCGGCGGGGACGCGGCAGTCGTTGAAGAACAGCTCGGCGGTGTCGTTGGCGTGCTGGCCGACCTTGTGGATCTGCTTGCCACGCTCGAAGCCCTCCATGCCGCGCTCGATGACGCACATCGAGAGGCCCTGGTGCGGGTGGTCGCCGGTGCGGATGGCGGTGACGATCAGGTCGGCGTTGATCCCGTTCGAGATGAAGGTCTTGGCGCCGTTGAGGATCCAGTCGTCGCCGTCCTTCACCGCGCGCGACTGGATCGCGGAGAGGTCCGACCCGGTGCCCGGCTCGGTCATCGCGAGCGCGAGGATCGTCTCGCCCGTCGCGATCTTCGGGAACCAGCGCTGGCGCTGTTCCTCGTTGGCCTCGGCGAGGAGGTAGGGGAGGCCGAGGTCGTTCACCACCGACGGGCCCATCCAGGACGACTGCACGGCGAGGTACGCAGCCTCCTCGGCGAGCACGGCGTTGAAGCGCCAGTCGTCGATGCCGGCACCGCCGTACTCCTCCGGGATCGCCATCGCGACGAAGCCGAGTTCCGCGGCCTTCGTGAAGAGGTCGCGCGGCACGATGTGCGCCGCCTTCCACGCCTCGTGGTTGGGCACCACCTCGGTCTGGAGGAACGACCGGAAGCTCGCGCGGTACTCGTCGTGGTGGTCCTCGAAGAGCTCGCGACGAACGCCGATGGTGGTGGTGCTTGCGGCCATGCTGGGGCTCCTGGGGTGAGAAGGCGAGCGGCGCCGCGCCAGGGAGCGCGTCGCTACGCGCGGGACGGTACCCGAGGGTGAGGTTCCGAGGTCGCGTTCACCGAACCGGGGCGGCTCCTGCCGCAACTTCGCGACGTTGCGTGGTTCCATGCCGGCATGCGCGCCCGACGCCCCTCCGTCCACGCTTCGCCGTCGCCCGGCCGGCTGGTGCTCGCTGCCCTGCTGCTCGCTCCGCTCATCGCGGCGCCGGGCCAGGCCGCCGCCGCCCCGCCGGAGAAGGCCACGAAGCGTCGCGCCCCGCTGGCCACCTGCGACACCGCGCCGGGCGTGACCGTGCGGACCGCCGAGCGCTGGCGGCTCTTCCGGCCGCGCCCCGGCGATCCGCTTGCGGGCGGCGCGGGATCGATCTGGGCCTGCCGCCGAGAGCCCGGGGTGGCGCGGCACTTCGCGGTGCTCGGCCCGTTCCTGATGAACGTGCACCGCGTCGTCGGCGATCTCGCCGAGTTCGACAACGGCGGCAAATACACGTCCGAGACGGATGTCGTCGATCTCGGCACGCTCCGGTTCACGACCGTGGCCGGCGACGGCGTCGCGCGCGGCGGCTCGCTCATCGGCTCGGGGGCCATCGTCGACCTCTCGTTCCCCTCGGCGGCGATCGAGCGCGACGACGATCCGGCAGCCGGGGTCTACACCACGCTCGGCGAGGGCGCGGCCGCGGCGGTCGCGTTCGACGTGCCGACGGCCCGCGCGGACTCGTCGACCTGGAAGCGGCTCCCTCGCGACAGCGGAACGAGCCGCGTGCGCCGCACCTTCCGGACGGCGATCGGGTCGGGCGTGACGGTGACGCCACTGCTCGGCAGCGGCGTGCAGCTCGACGCACGTCGCGCCACGCGGCGGGCGCCGGCCACGCTCACGATGCGCTGCCCCGAGATCACGGCCTACGGCGGCTACGGCGGTCCCCACCAGACCGACCGGATCGGCCGGCTCGTCCCGGGCTCGGAGGCCGAGGCCAGGGCGCTCGCGCCGACCGTGGTGATCGGCCGGTTCCTGGACCACCCGAACGAGCTGCGGCTGCGGGTGTGGGAGGACGGCGCGCGGGATGCGCGCATCCGCCTCGATCTTCCCGCGCCCGCGAGCAACGTGCCACACCCCGTCGCGGTCGATTCGGGAGTGACGGCCGTCGCCGGCGCCGACGCCATCACCATCCTCACGCGCGACCCGGACACCGGCGCCGACCAGTTCGCGAGCGTGCCGGTCGCCGGCGCCAGCGATCTCGCGCTCACGATGACCTCCACGGGGCGCGCGGACGAGCACGTGCTCTACTACCGCGACGCCTCGGGCGCCCTGCAGCGCTCCCTCTTCGAACGGCCGCGTGAGCCGTAGGCGGTCGCCCCGCAAAGCTCTCCGCTCGATCGCCTGTTCGGCGGTGATGGCGCCGTGCTCGCCGCTGGCGGCCCGTCTGCGCCGACGGCTCGGCTCCGGGCTGATCGAGCGGGGCGGGCAAGACCGATGGCGACCGACCAGTGCGGTCGCGCACGCGCCAGCAGTCGTCCCGTACCGATGAATCTGCGCCGGGCAAGCGGTCTCCTCCGCGAGCGACCCTCCACACCGGCCGCACGCCGCACTCACTCTCCCGAAGGAGCCGACCATGCCCCGACCCGACGACCAGACCGCGATGCCGCCGGTGGTGGGCGAGGCCGAGTGGGCGGCGGCCAACGCGGCGCAGGTCGAGCGTGAGAAGGCGCAGATGCGGGCGAACGACGCCGTGCTCGCCGGGCGCCGCCACCTGCCCATGGTGCCGATGGACCCGACGTACGCCTTCGAGGGCCCCAGCGGACCGCTGACGTTCGCCGAGCTCTTCGATGGCCGTCCGCAGCTGATCCTCTACCACTTCATGCTGACGCCGGGCAGCGATCACATCTGCCCGGGCTGCTCGATGTACACCGACAACCTGCCCCACCTCGCGCACGTGCGCGAGCGCGACATCACGTTCGTCCTCGGGTCGCGGGTGCCGCAGAGCCACATCCAGCGGGTGCAGGAGCAGATGGGCTGGCAGCACATTCCGTGGGTGTCGACCGAGGACCGGTTCGCCGAGGACATCGGCGCACTCGTCGACGGCAGCACCACCTTCCGCTACACCGTGTTCTTCCGCGACGGCGACGACATCTTCAAGACCTACGCGACCGCCGGACGCGGAGCGGAGGCCGTCGGCGGCTCCGCCGGCCTGATCGACTCGACGCCGTACGGCCGCCAGGAGGACTGGCAGGACGCACCCGACGGGTTCCCGCAAGGTCCGCCGTACACGCGCGGCGCCCTCCACACCGACTACGACGACCACACGCGCCTGGGCGGCCTCCGCTGAGGTCGGGAGGCCGGCCGCTCCTCGAAGGCGGCCGCGCCCTCCTGCGAGCGAACGCGCCACGTTTCCGTCGACGCCGCGGCGACGCAGAACTTTTTCGCGGCGCCCCGGTCCAACGCACGAACCCGCCACGGAATCCGGCGGTCGAGCGAGGAGACGAATCGATGGATCTCAAGGGCAAGGTCAAGGAGACCACCGGCCGGGTCACCGGCGACGATCAGCTCAAGCACGAGGGCCAGGCCGAGCAGGCCGTCGACAAGCTCAAGGAGACGGCTTCGGCCGTGACCGACAAGGTCAAGGACGTGCTGAGCCGCGGCAAGTAGCGGGGCGCCGCCATACTGCTCGGATGTTCTGGCGGCGACCGAAGCTCTCTCCGCAGGAGCATGCGCAGGCGCTCGAGTTCGTGCTCCGAGATCTCGATCCCGATGCGCGGCGCCGAGCCGAGGCGCTCATGGGCCGGATGACGGAGAAGGACCGGGCACAGACCGAGCGTCTGCTGATCAAGGTCGGCGCGACGTCGTGGCCGCGGATCGAGAAGATCATGCTCCGCTTCGGCGACCTCGCTCCGGAGGGCGACCGCGCGTCCGTCGACGCTCCGTCGCCCTCCCGTCCGTCGGCCGGGCCGTCGACGACCGAGCTGCGCGACGCGGCGAACCGTGCGCTCGGGCGCCGACCCGACTGAAGCCGTCTCGCCCGCGACGGTCGTGCCCCGCCCGCCGGCGAGCGTCAGCGCAGGCGTCGCTGTTCGGCGCAGGCCGCCAGCAGGGCCTCGAACCGCTTCTGCTGCGTCGCCTCGCGCTTGGCCTGCGAGATCCGGAACGACATGTGCTTGCGGTACGAGGGCGGGGTGGAGTCCCAGAACTCGGCGGCGGCCGGATGCGCGCGCAGCAGCGCGTCCCAGCGATCGGGGAGCTGCTCGGGGTGCGCGCTGATCGAGTAGGGCTGCGCCGATTCGTCGCGCGCGGCGTATGCCTCACGTCCGGCGGGCTGCATGAGCCCAGCCGCCTCGAGCTCGGCGACCAGGCGCACGTTGACCGCGCTCCACGCGGACGTCGGCTTGCGGGGCGTCAGGCGGCGCTGGTAGCGGTCGTCGTCGAGCTTGCGGACCTGACCGTCGATCCACCCGAAACACAGCGCCTCGCGCACGACCTCCTCGAACGTCAGCGAGGCTTCGCCGGTGTGCGCCTTGTGGTGGCCGATCAGCAGCTCGCGCTCGGTCTGGTGGTGCGCCTCGAGCCACCGGCGCAGTTCGGCCGGCGTGGCGAAGAAGATCGGCTCCGGCATCAGGCCGTCGCGGGGGCCGGCCGCCCGGCCGCCGCGGGCCGGCGAACGGGCGCGCAGCAGCCCGGAGCGCAGCGCTTGCCGTTGTCGGTGCAGCCGTCGCCGAACGTCGCGGCGCCGCCGCGGTGCTCGTCGATCAGGTCGGCGATCATCTCGGTGAACCGCGGATCGGTGCCGACCGTGCCGGCTCGGGCGAAGCCCATGCCGAGCTCGCGCGCCTTGGCCCGAGCCTCGGTGTCGAGGTCCCACACCACCTCGAGGTGGTCGGAGACGAAGCCGATCGGGCAGACGATCACGGCGCGCTCGCCGCGCTCGGCCAACACCTCGAGGTGATCGCACACGTCGGGCTCGAGCCACGGCACCTGCGGCGGCCCGGACCGCGACTGCCAGACGACGTCGAAGTCGGCGAACCCGGCAGCCTCCGCCGCCGCGGCCGCGGCGGCGTGCACCTGCCGGCTGTAGAGGTGTCCGCCATCTGCGGGCGGGCCGGCGTTCACGTCGGCCGCGACCGGGATCGAGTGGGCGGTGAACACGAGCCGTGCGTCGGTGCGGTCGGCCTCCGGCAGCGCGGCGAGCGCCGCCGCGATCGCATCGGCGCTCGCCGCGCGCATCTGCGGGCGATCCCAGAAGTGGGGGAGCTTGCGCAGCGTCATCAGCTCGCTGCCGTGCCGGACGTTCTCGCGCGCGGCGAGCGCGTCGAGCGCGCGGCCGATGTCCTCGTGGTACTGCGCGCAGCCCGAGTAGCCGCCCCACGCAGAGGTCGCGAACACGAGCACGCGCCGGTGGCCGGCGTCGTAGAGCTCGGCGACGGCGTCCTCGATCATCGGGTGCCAGTTGCGGTTCCCGAACACGATCGGAAGGTCGATGCCGCGAGCGTCGAGCTCGGTCCGCAGGCGATCGATCAGGTCGCGGTTGAGGGCGTTGATCGGGGAGACCCCGCCGAAATGCAGGTAGTGCTCGACGACTTCGTCGAGGCGCTCGGGCGGGACGCCGCGCCCGCGCGTCACGTTCTCCAGGAACGGCCGCACGTCCTCCGGGCCGTCCGGTCCGCCGAACGAGAGGAAGAGGACGGCGTCGAAGGGCTCGTCGTGAGGTGCAGGACTCATGGTCGTCATCCGATCAGGCGTGGGATCGCGATCACGGCGCGCCGCCGGACACCGATCACCTCGAACGATTCTCGTCGAAACGCACCAACTCTGCGTGGCGGCCCGAGATGTGCCGCGCGCGGTTCGGGAGCGGGGTGCGCGGCGCACCGGCGAACGTCGGCGCGCGCCCTTAGCCTGCCGGGCATGGGCCGTGTGCGAGACCTCCTTCCGCTGATCGAGCCGGGGGCCGACCTCATCGTGGCGATGGCGGCGGGAGAACCGGACGGCGCCCTCGAGCTGCTCGAGCTGGAGTTCGCGCAGCTCAGCGGCGTGCGGGTGCATCAGATGCACGCCGCCGCCCACCGCGCGTCGATGGACGGCGCGTACCGGGAGCACCTCCAGCACGTGAGCTACTTCCTGTCCGCCTCGACCCGCGCCGCGTTCGAGGCAGGCACCTGCGAGCTCGTCCCTGCGGACTTCTCGGCCGTGCCCCGCACGCTGCAGGAGCACACGCGGTGCTCGCTGGTCCTCGCGACCGTGAGCCCGCCGGATGCGGACGGGTGGTGCACGCTCGGCACGAACGCGGAGTACGTCGCCGCGCTGCGTGGCCGCGCGCCGTTCTTCCTGGAGGTCAACGAGCAGATGCCGCGTACGGCGGGCGACCACCGGATCAGGCTCGAGGACGCCGCCGGGTGGTACGAGGCCGATCGGCCGCTGCACACGGTGGCGCTGCGCCCGCCGGATGAGCGCGACCGCGCGATCGCCGCGCACATCGCCGAGCGGATCCCGGATGGCGCGACCGTGCAGCTCGGCATCGGGAACCTGCCGGACGCCGTCGCGGAGGCGCTGTCAGGGCACCGCGATCTCGGCATCCACTCCGAGCTCATCGGCGACGGCATCAGGCAGCTCATCGAGTCGGGAGTCGCGACGGGTGCGCGAAAGGCGGTGATGCCGGGCGTCGCGGTCGGCACCTTCGCGCTCGGGTCGTCCGAGCTCTACCGGTGGATGGATCGCAACCCGGCGGTCGAGCTGCACCGCGTCGACTGGGTCAACGATCCTGCCGTGATCGCGCAGGACCGGTGCGTGGTGTCGGTCAACGCGACGACGGAGGTCGACCTGTACGGGCAGTGCGCGTCGGAGACGATCGCCGGCCGGTACTGGTCATCCAGCGGCGGGCAGAGCGACTTCGCCCACGGCGCGGTCGCGTCGCCGCGCGGCCAGAGCTTCATCGCGCTGCGTTCCACGACGAGCTCGGGCCGCGGCCGCATCAGGCCGATCCTCACGCCGGGATCCGTCGTCACGACCTCCAAGAACGTGATCGACCACGTGGTGACCGAGCACGGCGTCGCCGAGCTCCAGGGCCGATCGCTCTCGCAGCGCGCCGAGGCGCTGATCGCCATCGCCGATCCGCGCCACCGCGACGAGCTTCGCTACGACGCCCGCCAGCTCGGGCTGCTGCGCGCGCCTTAGTAGGTGCGGTCCCGCTTGGGGCGCTTCTTCTCCCAGCCCTGGCCGTGCGACGGTTTGCGCGAACGGGGACCCTCGTCGCGCCGCAGCTCGATGAGCCGGCCGGAGATGCGGGTGTTCGAGAGGGCGTCCCACACGGCCTGCGGCAGATCGGCGGGCAGCTCGACGATCGAGAAGTCCGGACGGATCTGGATCTTGCCGAAATCGGCGTGCACCAGGCCGCCTTCGTTGGCGAGCGCACCGACGATCTGCCGCGGTTCGACGCGGTGGCGCTTGCCGACGTTGATCGTGTACGGCGCAAGCGGCACGCCGTTGTCCCAGCTGCGCTGCGGTGCCCGCGAACCACGCTCGCTGCGGTCCCGCTGCTGACGCTCGCCACGCTCCGGGCGTTCGCGGCGCGGCGGACGCACGGGGTCGGGCTCGAGCAGGAGCGGTTCGTCGCCCTGCAGCACGACCGCCAGCGCGGCGGCCACGTCGACCTCAGGCACGTCGTGCTCACGCATGTAGTGGGCGACCACCTCGCGGAAGAACTCCACCTTCTCGGTCTCCGAGAGCGCGGCGGTGATCGCGTCGTCGAAGCGCGTGAGGCGCGTCTGGTTGACGTCCTCCACGCTCGGCAGGTGCATCTCGGTGAGCGGCTGGCGAGTCGCCTTCTCGATGGCGCGCAGCAGGTAGCGCTCGCGCGGCGTGACGAACGAGATCGCCTGTCCGCTGCGGCCGGCGCGACCCGTGCGGCCGATGCGGTGCACGTACGACTCGGGGTCGGTGGGGATGTCGAAGTTGACGACGTGGCTGATGCGCTCCACGTCCAGGCCGCGGGCGGCGACGTCGGTCGCGACGAGGATGTCGAGGGCTCCGGACTTCAGCTGGCTCACGGTGCGCTCGCGCTGCGCCTGGGCGACGTCACCGTTGATCGCGGTCGCGGAGAAGCCGCGTGCGCGGAGCTTCTCGGCGAGCGTCTCCGTCTCGTGCTTCGTCCGCACGAAGACGATCATCGCCTCGAAGTTCTCGACCTCGAAGATGCGGGTGAGCGCGTCGACCTTCTGCGGGTAGCCGACGATCAGGTAGCGCTGGGTGATGTTCGGGGCGGTCGCCGTCTTGTTCTTGACGACGATCTCGACGGGGTCGCTGAGGTACTGCTGCGAGAGCCGTCGGATCTGCTTCGGCATCGTCGCCGAGAACAGCGCGACCTGCTTGTCGACGGGCGTCTCGTCGAGGATCGTCTCGACGTCTTCGGCGAAGCCCATGTTGAGCATCTCGTCGGCCTCGTCGAGCACCAGGAAGCGCAGCTCGGAGAGATCGAGCGTGCCCTTCTTGAGGTGGTCCATGATCCGCCCGGGCGTGCCGACGACGATGTGGACGCCGCGGCGCAGCGCGGAGAGCTGCACGCCGTAGCCCTGGCCGCCGTAGACGGGCAGGACGCGCACGTCACGGAGCGGCGCCGCGTACTTCTCGAACGCCTCGCACACCTGCAGGGCGAGCTCGCGGGTGGGGGCGAGCACGAGCGCCTGCGGCGTGCGCTGGTGCAGATCGAGCTGCGACAGGATCGGCAGCGCGAACGAGGCCGTCTTGCCGGTGCCGGTCTGCGCGAGGCCGACCACGTCGCGGCCGGCCAGCAGCGGCGGGATGGTGGCGGCCTGGATCGGGGACGGGCTCTCGTAGCCGATCTCCCGTACGGCCCTCAGGACGAGATCGTCGAGCCCGAGCTGATCGAAGGTGAGCCCGTCGGGTGCCTCCGGCGTCGGATCGGACTCGTGATCGTCGCTGCTCATCCACTCAAGGTACGGGGTATGCGGCGCCGACGGGAGCCGGGGCGGAGGCGGGCGACGATCCGGGCTGGTGGGGGCGTCGGCGGCTCGGCGCGCTAGCGTCCCGGGCATGGCCCGACTTCCCAAGACGCGCGCCGGACGGCTCGCCGCCTTCCTGCTCACGATCGCCGCGTTCCCGGTCATCCTCATCGCCCAGCGCGATCTGGGCAGCCGCCCCTCGGAGCAGGTCCGCGGTCCGAAGCTCCTGTGGCGTCTGCTCTGCGCGAACGCCGCGGGCGCGGTCGCCTACCTCGTCTTCGGTCGGCGCACCGACTGACCGCCTGATGGCCGTGGGCGCAGGGCGTTCCCGCCGCGCCGGCAGTGGCCGCGCGCGCCGGATCTTCCTCCGGGCGCTCCTGCCGCTCACGGCGGCGATCGTGGTCCTCGGTGGCGGCGCGCTCGCGGCCGTCGAGGCGGATGTGGCGCACTCGTTCACCGGCGGCCTGTGGTGGGCGCTGTCGCTGATGACCACCGTCGGGTTCACCGGACCGTCGCCGACCACCGATCTGGGCCGCCTGATCTCGGCGGTCATCATGGTCGCGGGCTTCGTGGTGCTCGCGATCACGACCGCCGCCATCGCCTCGCTCTTCGTGCGCGAGGACGAGCAACCCGCGCAGGCGCGCGACGCCGCCGCCGACGACGAAGTCCTCCGGCTCCTGCGCGACATCGAGGCGCGGCTGTCGGCGCTCGAGCGGCGGGCGACGCGCTGAGCGCCCGCCAGGGGGCACCGGCGGGGCGGGGCGCGGCGGGGCCATGTCGACGTGGTGGTGACCGAGCCGAGCTCCGCTAACGATCGCACGCACGTCATCCGCCTGGGCCGCACGTCGCGTGTCGATTCTCGATGAAGCGAGAGTTCGCGGTTCGCGTTCAGATGAGAGTTCGAGCAACCGGTCACGCGGTTGCCATCTCTGGGTAGCGCTTCTCCTCGCCTGCCCGATGGCTGGGGTCTCAGTTGAGCGCCGAAACGACTTCGGGACAGGTCGGACGAGAATTCACCTGGTCGAGTAGCCGGTTCGCCGCGATTTGCACAGACCGGTGACAAGCGGCAAGGTCTGAGCAATGACGGACGAGATCGACGCCGCAGGACCCTGGCTGTGGGTGAACTGGCTTGCCTACTCTCTGGGCTATCAGGCTCGTGACGACGCCCGCTTGGCCGGTTCGGCTCTCCTGCACAACGTACGCGAGGAGTACACGTGCTTCTCGGACCGTCACGTTGTCGGCACGCTCAAGTTTGGTCCGTACGAACTGGTGCCAGTCCACGGACGATCTACCTTCCCGGGCATGGCGCACCCGGCGCTCGTCCTGCGGGTCGACGACCACATTCCGCGCGATCAACAACCCATGCTGTCGGAGGCAAGCGACGACCTCGACGTAGAGCGCTTTGTCTCCGGCGATTTGGGGGACCAGGCTGCATGGCTGCTGTCCCTTGCGCTTGGCCGGCGCTTTAGATCCTGGGGCCGGACTCGCGCCGCGCTACGTCGCGATGCCGTCGGTGACCCCGAAACGCCGTTCGCACCACAGCCGGTGCTAGAGCCTGACGTAGGCATCCCGATCCTTCCACCCCACGAAGCGGATCCGAATCTCGCTGATGCCAAGTTGCTGCTGACGCACTTTAGTGAGCTCGAAGCCGTTAATGCCGTCGCTGTCGTGCGCTCGGCACGCCTGTATTCCGATGCGCTCTGGACGTCTCGGGCAGACCCAGCAATGGCCTGGCTTAAGCTCTTCGGCGCGCTCGAGTCGGCTGCCGCCGCTTGGGATTCGACACTTCATGAGACGCCTGTGGAGCAACTCAAGGCACGACGGCCCGACCTGGTGCGGGCGCTCGGGAAGCTCCCCAACGACGCCGACGAAGCGATCGAGATTGTTGCCAAGAAAACTTCGCGAATGATGGGAGCAGAGAGCAAGCTGCAGGCATTCCTAAGCGCCCACGAACCGCAGCCTCCCCAGTTTCGGCCACCGGAAGTCGCCTGCTTGAACTACGACGATCTCGAAGCGCCAATCACGGTCCTCTACGGACATCGTTCGGCCGAGCTCCATGGCGGGATCCCTTTCCCGCCAGAGCTGTGCACCGCCCCGCACGAGATTGATGGCGTCCCTGCTGAGATCTTCTCGATGATCGCCGTCGGCGGAGCTGGTGGCCACTGGCCCGCCTCGTCGCTTCCTATGTATCTCCATACCTTCGCCCACATCACTGGTGAGGCGTTGCGGTCCTGGTGGTCTGGCCTGCCATCCCGTTCACCGACCGGCGGCGAGTCCGTCCTCGACGGGGCAGGCTCCAGCTGAGGTAGAGCCAGAACCCGCTTCTCGGGATCATTTGAGGCGACAGCTCGTTTGGAGCGGTCTAGCGGCATGACCTAGGCGGTCCGCGTCGCCCAGGAGACTTCGGCCCAAAAAGGCGAGCTGAGCGGCCGAAAGCCGCCGGAACGCGTCCCGGAACCACCAATCGCCTCGAGGTACCCTAGCACCACCTCGAGGTGGTGCTAGGGTACCTCGAGTAAGAACAACCGAGGCGGCCCCCGCATTCCTTGGCCGGAGCTGGGGGCCACCTCGGCCGACACGAGGAGCATATCTGATGCCCATTCCTGAGTTCCTGGGCGGAATCCGCCGCAACGACAACATTTTCACCTCGGTGATCCCGATCTCCAAGCTGGTCGAGCTGACCGTCCCTGGCATGGCCTTTGAGGAGAAGGAGCGCGGGGGAGACAGCTTCGACAACCTCGAGGAGCGTGTGAAGCAGCTCGCGGGAGCGCGCGGCTCGATGCAGCGGGCGTTCTACCACCGCAAGATGGAGAACTTCCGGGTCGTGGACCCCGACACCGGCGAGAAGCGGACTGAACGTCGCCCTACCGGCTGGGCCGAGACGCGCAAGTACAAGAACGCCACCGGAGAGCTGCAGAAGTACATCGAGGGCCCGTTCCTCGAAACCCCTCCGCTCAACGCGACCCTGCCGGCCTTCACGATCTACCTCCCGGAGAAGATCGAAGGGCGTCGGCAGGAGGACTTCAACGCCTACATGGGCGGAGAGTTCTACATCTACGAGCTCGACAAGGCTATGAAGGCGATGGAAGCCGACGGCGAGTCGCGCCTACTGGCGATCCGCCGGGCGCTTTCGGAGACTTCGAAGCTGTCGGGATCGCGTAAGGAGAAACTGCGCGCCGCGCTGGTCACCGTCGACGTCATCCACGGGATCCCTGTCGAGGACATGGGTCAGATCTTCGCCGACCTCAACGGCAAGGGTGTGGCACTCAACAAGAATGAGATGGACGCCCTCGACGTCCGGGATCCCTGGGCCCGGGCGACCAAGAAGATCTTCAGCGACCTCAAGGTGCCGCTGCTGACCACCGGCCGTCAGGTCACCGCTGTGGCCCAGGCCAACGGCCAGCATCTCATCATCGGCCAGGCACTCCAGATGGTGCGCGCGGTCGGCCTGGGAGCGTTCGGCAAGGCGACTTCGACCACCTCGCACGACGAAGTCATCAAGAGCGACGAAGACTTCGACCGCCTCGTGGAGGCCGGGACGACGTGGTTCGGCCACGTGCTCGACCATTTCGGGGCTGGGTGGATCGACGACGAGACCCGCGACGCCAGCATCTTCACGGACCCCGATTTGGTGCTGCGCGCCGTTCCGATCAAGGTGGCCCTCGGCGTCATGGGCCACGCCTGGTTTGAGGTCAACCGCCCACTGCAGGAGCAGCATAAGCAGGCGCTTGCCGACATCCAGTGGAACGTCAGTCCGCTGTGGCAGGGTGTCGCGGGCAAGGTCAGCGAGAAGGTCGAGAAGCGCAAGGTACCCGGCACCGCCAAGAAGGAGATCGTCAAGATCGAAGGCGAGTACACCCTCGCCGCCTCAGGCGCCAAGGAGCTTGGCTCGGCAGCCATCCGCGCTCTCACCGGCCCCGACACCATCCTCGGACATCGCGTACGCGGTCACGCACCCGCCACGGACCGCACCACCGACACCGAACTGGCAGGTCAGCCCGCTTAGCGGCTCAGCACCGCCAGATCGGGAGGCAGTAGCCGAGACTCCCGGCCCCCACGCCGCGTCGACGGCCGGGGGTCGTGGCGTCTCAGGGTCCCAAGCGCAGCACGACGGCAAGCGCCGGACCTACACCCGTCGGCAAGTCTCTTCGCTCCCAAGCTGGCCGGCAGAGGTCGAACCCACAGACTGGCGAGTCGCCTGCAATGTCGCGCGGCTATCGATTTTCGAATCGAGACCAAGTTCGTCGTGACCTGCACCCAGGGATATGCGTTCGTGACGGCGGCTCGGCGGCTCGTGAGGTGCGCGCGCCGCACGAGCCGCGGCCGTGGTGTTGACGGCCTTCGCTGCAGGCCCGAAGTCCGCGTCGCATCGGGCTCCAGCCAAGCAGTAAAAGTGCAGAGATGACCGTAGGAGTTGCTTGGATTCGAGAAAGACCGAATGGCGACGAACTTTGGCTTGCCTCGGACAGCCGTCTTAGCGGCGATGGGTACCTTTGGGACTCCAGTCCGAAGCTCTTTCTCGTTCCTCGCCGTGATGCAGTCGCGGCCTTTTCGGGCGAGACGGCGCAGGCGTACCCGCTGCTTCTGCAGATCGGCAACGCCATGCTCGGCTACGAGCCAGCCGCGAGTGGAGGCCTTGAGTTTGCCCGTCTCGCGAAACATCTCCAGCGGGTAGTGAACCTGATGATGGATCAGCTGGAGGTAGATCCACGAGTCAGCGGGTCCGCCGTCGCAGCACCGTTCAGGACCTTGGGCGACGTCGTTGTCCTCGGTGGGTACTCGCGCGCGGCTCGGGGGTTCGTACTACGTCGGCTGCACTTCGAGCAGAACGTTGGCCGCTGGGTATTCGGACGCGCGGAGGGACGTCCAAGCGTCGTTGGCACCAGTAAGCCGTACAAGGTGTATGGCGATCGGCAGGCCTCGCCGAAGCTCGATTATCTCCTTCTAGACCGGCTTGCCAGCGTCGGAAAACTTGGAAACGATGAGCCGTTCGCTATGGAACCCCTTGAGGCAATCTGGGACTACCTTTCCAAGCCAGCGGCTTCACAACGCCCCGTGCCTGATGGGCAGCGTCCGCCGACTATCGGCGGGGCTCCACAGGTTGTCGTCGTCCGTAGCGGCGCCGCCGCCACCCCTGTTGCTGTGAGGTGGCAAGACAAGGACTTCGTACTAGGAAGACAGGTTCTCCCGTACGAGAACCTCACGGTTCCGCTGATCGTCCGGGGAGAAGACCCGCCTCGGTTTCAACTGATCGCGCCCGGCGCTTGGCAACCTCTCCGAGCGGACGCCGGCGGGGCTGAGCCTTTGGAACTTGATGACCTCATTGAACCGTAAGAGATCGAGCTCAACGCTGGTCGGTCGCGCCGGCAGGATTGACACCGCGAGCCGTCGCCGCCATCCGCGTCATGTTGCCGAAGACCTTTTCGCGGGCGAGTTCGACGTCTTCGCCCCAAGCCCTCGCGAGCGAGGCAACAAGCGAAGGGATGTCGTCGGGTCGGCTTGTGCGACTGCCGATCCGCGTCCACGGACCGTCCGTCTCTGTGATCACACGATCGGGCGGGATCTCGGCCAGCACCCTCTGCCCGGACTTGGAACGGGTCATGGCGGGATTGACCGAAAACCAGAAGCCCGCTTCGACGGCCGTCGGGATGTGTTTGAGGGCGCCGCTGTACCAGTGCAGTGCAGCCGTGACTTTGCAGGCTGCCAGCTTCTCGATCACCTCCTGCTCGGCTCCGCGGGAATGAACCGTCAAGACCTTGGCCCTGAGTCTCGGTTGCGCAAGGATCTGGTCGAAGACCTTGCGCTGGCTCGGCATGCTCGCCTTGCCGTGCTGCGAGCCATCGAGCCCGATCTCGCCCACGTACTCGGTCTGGTCGAGAAGCCGAGCAAACAGAGTGAACTCCATCGGACCCATTTCTCGGGCCCGAAGCGGATGGGCTCCGAGAGCAAGCCTCACGTTTGCGCGCGATCCGAGACGCAGGGCGAGCCGCTGAAACTGAGACGGCAACTCCGTGACCGCGACGACGACGACGCCCGCCAACTCGGCGTCTCGAATCGTGTCGACAGTCGCCGGGTACCGGTCGAGGTGGCAGTGCGCGTCGACGTATCGGGCGCTCACGCGTATCTCCGGCGAACTTCTGCCGAGCCACCAGCGTCGAGCCAATCCCGCAATTCCGCGCGGCCGCGGAGCCACATATCGTAAAACGCCGGCTGCTCGCCGTTGGGGATCCGCCCGTTGAGGACCACGTCTGATCGTTTCGTTGGCTGAGAGAGCGACTTGAGCAGCGCTCGAAGGGACGCTCCGGATGTCCAGTGTCGCAAGAGCAGGCGACCGTCGTTCAGCGCGTCGACGTCGTAATCGTTCGGGTCGTCCCATCCGACTCGGTGAAGGGAAGCGCGGCGGATCAAACAGGGGTAGCAGCTCCCACAGTTGCCTTGCTTGCCTTGGTGCCAGCGTGCCGCTTCCGGATGCGAGCATGAAACCGTCAACGGCGCGAGATCTTGGAGCAGGGCTCGGTCGGTGCAGCTCTCAATGAGTTCGCCTTTCGTCTGCAACCGGAATGGGTTCTCGATGCGGTGCGGAATTCCGAGGCAGTCCAGTGCACGGTGGAAGTAGTCGACGTACAGCGGGTGTGTTGTCCGGGTGCTAAGGCTCCCCGAGCGAGAGGGGGTCAGCGGCACATTCACACCGATGAAACCGTTCTCCGGCATGTACACGGGTGTGCCAGGACCTACGGCGCTAGCGATCGCGATCGCTGCGGCAACGAACAGGAAGGAGCGCGTTCGGGTCGTTGTTTCAGGGTCCGTTGCGTCGATCGGCTGCGCCTGATTCTTCGAGTTCGGCACTGCGGGTCGCAAGTAGAGCGGTCGACGCCGCACGGCATCTTCACCGAAGTGGTCTGCCAAGCGGGGAGCGAGAACCTCCTGTTTGGTTTCGGCGAGCGGACTGTCGTGATGGCCCACGAGCACGAGCCGCGATCCACCAGAGAGCAGGTCCGTGGCCCCAGTAAGCGAATCGAGCCCTCCGGAGAACAAACACACCGCGTCTGCTTCGAGGACGGCCGATTCACCCCCAAGATCCACCGCGTCGTCAGGACTTTCGACGGACGTGAACCGGAGCTTGATCTGATCGCCGCTCAGGAAAGTCAGCATCGGCTCCAGAACCGTCCGAGCGGCCTCCCAACGCGCGACATCGCCGACGCGCATCACGAACTCCATGGTCCTAGTCCAGTGATCCAGCTGCGATGCTCGATGGACCACCTTGTCAGCGCAGTAGACGGCTGCGGCGAGGGTAAACAGTTCCCGTGCCGTTGGGTCGATCGCCAAGTCATTCAGGAACGAGTCAGCGACGTTGATCGTCGACGCAGCCCGGTCGGCGGGGAACCAGTCCAGCACCAGGTCGCTGCCGACCAAGGGGTCGCTGGGAGACGTACGGACCTGAATCACCGTCATGAGGGCTCGTCTTCCATGATCGAGAAAGCGTCGGCGATCGCACTCTCGACGATCTGCCGTCCGTCGGCGGCAGCCCAGTCGATCATGGCCGGGTCTCGATCGCCCAACTTAATCTTCACGATGTTCCCCAGGATCTGGCGCAGGTCCGCCTCGCGTTGGAGGTACACAGCTGGATCCTCAATGTGCGTGAGCTTCTCTGCGAACGTGGGCGCCATGTCGTAGAACGCCCACTCGGCGAGAAGCGTCTCGACGATGCGGGGCACATCAGCCGCATCGACTTGGGTCTCCGCCAGCTGCTCGTAACTTTCGGCATCCTCCGGGAACACCAGCTCCAGGGTCGCTATTACCGCGCTGAGCACCGCCTGGTCGTCCAACGTAGAACCGTCTCCAGCAAACGCCTCCACCAGCGCGTCCATTAGCTCATAGCGGTCCTTGCCGACGAGCGACGCGTAGCCGAGGCGTTCCAGCGCAGGCGTGAGGCCGTCGACCGCGACGCCAGAGACGAGGGTGGCAAGCTCTTGCGCTGCTCTGGCAGCCGATGCGGCTCCTGCTCCCTGACTGATAGCCGCAGCCCCGCCTCTGGCCGCGACGTAGCGCGAGACCACCCGCTTGGTTCTCACGCCGTCCGAGCCTGGACCATGTTTGGCGAACGTGTTGATGGCAGTCTTGTAGGGAGTCCAGGCACCTCCCGTACCACCGCCGTAATCGGCTGAGGTCCCCACGGTCAGTCCTTCTTGATCTCCATGGCCTTCTTGACCGCGTTAACTGCGGTGGGACGCCAAGCGTCGAACAGCGGTTCGAGCTCGGGGTGGGAGCCAAGTCTGGCTTTGAGCTGGACGACCAGCTTCGGCTTCGCGCTCTTCCCGTTCACGGACTTCAGCCGTTTGAACAGCGCATCCGCCGCAGCCGCGTCGCCCGCAGCGATCTCTACCAACGAGATCATCGCTTCACCCCCGAGATCGCCTTCGCCGGCGTCCAACAGCGCCTCGACAAGGTCAGCTCGCGCCAAGGCATCAAGTCCGGGAACCTTCTTGACAGCGCCGGCGCGCTTGGTCGCAGCCGGGCTGCGCAGCTGCGCGAACAACGCCTGCAGCTCGGGAGATAGCTTGGACGCGCGTGCGACGCGTCGCATGCGATCGCGAGAGTAAGTGAAATATGGACCCAGAGCCACCCCTGCGAGCGGGGGAGCGAGTTCCAACCACGACTTGATCCCCGCCGTCGATGCCCAAGTCATCAGCTCAGCAGCGACCTCGGCCGTCTTCCCGTCTCGGACGTAGCCCTCCGCGTCGGCGAGCTGCTTCGGTATCCCGTTCTGTTCGATCTGCCAGTGGAAGATCTGTTCGAACGACTCGAAATCCGTTGTCTCGAGCACCATCAGCTTGGCCAATACGGAAGCGTCGATGTCAACGCCGCGCTTGGCCGCCACACGTCGCCGCAGCTCCAACGTGTTGAGGAACCGCTTCACTTGCCGAGGATTGCCTCGCAGCCCTTGAGCAAGCGGCGGGCCGATCTCCTCCGCGATTACAAGGGCCTCGGGCAAACCTTCCGGCAGGTCCCCGAGCGCCGCTTTGGCGATGCCGACGTTCATCGCGACATCCAGCTCGTTGGCCGCGCGACGCGACGCTGCAGCACCGATCAGGGTGGCAAAGGCCTGGCTTTCACGCCCGAGCAGCCGTTCGGCGAACAGCAGGCTGATGTAGGTCAGGACCTCGGGTTCCGAGAGCGGCGGAACAGAGACGCTGACCTGCAGCATCTTCTCCAGGTAGTGCCGACCGAGCTTGTCGTCGCCTCGCTCGCGGGCGTTGTAGTGCGTTTCCAGTGCCGCCGTGATGATCGCTTCGTGAGCCCCGACAACGTAGGAGGTGCGTGGCGCGTTGAGAAACAGCCGGATGGTCTCGAATGTGTCGATGATCGTGTCGACGGTGCAGCGGTCCATATCGTCGATGAACACAACGAGAGCCGCGAAGTCGTCTCCGAGTTCCGAGATCAGCTGCTGGAACACCTCATGGAAGTCGGCGATTGAGTCCAGCGTTGGCGGGGCAACAGCCGTCTCCGCGGGTTCGGCGATTTCGGGGGCGGCGATTTCCGTCGCGGCCTCCAAAGCAGCTGCCGCCATTGCGGCTTCTTGACCCTGAAGCCCGGCGAGCCCGGCCCCTGCCGTTGCGCCTAGCTTAATCAGGCCGATCTTGCTCGCGAACGCCCGAAGGCGCCCGAGCGTCCGGCGAGCTTCAGCGAGGGTAGGCCCGCCTGCTGCGGAGTCCACAAGGGTGATGTGCTGCTCGATCGCGTCGATCACCTCGCCCATCAGGGCGAGCTTGACCTCGGCGAAGTCCTCGAACCGCCACGGGCTGAAGTTCACGACGATGTACGTGTCGCCTCGCTCGCGCAGGCGGTCGGCCGCCATCGCCATCAGGCTGCTCTTCCCCGACCCCCAGTCCCCGATTACGCCTACCGTAAGCGGGAGAAGGTCTGCTTCTGTGAGCAGAATCTCCAAGCTGTCGACCAGGAAATCGAACCCGAGCAGGTCGGTAGCCGTCTCGGTGTCATTCCACATGAGGGTCTCTGACCGTACTGTTACCGCCGGATGGCCTCGCAACGGAACGCTGCGCGGACAGCCTACGGGGGGCTCGTTCTTCGGGCGTCGGGCAATGCCGCGTCGGTCGGTCGAGGGAGGTCGCCGCGCGGCTTGAAAGACGAGCGTGGGCCGTCTCGTTTGGCGATCGCCTACCGAGACACCAGCGGCGACGCGCCCACTGCCGGTGGGGCGGGGGAGGAGCGTGTCTCAGTAGACCCGTCCGGCAACACGCGGCGACCATTCGGGAAGGCCGAAGCAGACGCGATCTGGGACATCCATCGCGCCCCGCACATCCACGGACATCCAGTGGGCCGCGACGAAGCAGTCGATTGGCTGCTCGAGCGCGGCCTGGCCAGTCAGAACGCCGACGGCGCATTCCAGCTAGCACCGTGGTTGCAAGACGCTGTCGAATGCCGGCGGACCGAACCGCGATTCGCCATTTCCGGCTGCAACGCGCGAGCAGGAGCAGCGCTCGCCAGACCGAGCCGACCCAAAGCGCACTACGCGCGCCTGTAGAGACTCAGCGTCAGCGGCTCGGCGGCGCGTTGCGGGGCCGGAGCGAACTCTCGCCCGTGAGAAGCGCGAACGCTCAAACTCGCGAGAAATCGCTCTCAGCTAGATGAGAATCCACAGTCGCGCCGCGGCGTCGCTTCGTGCCTCCGCGATCTACTTGACATAACGTGCATTATCGAGCGCGCGAAGCCTTGGCGCCGAGCTGAGCAATGCCGCCTGTACCAACACGCGCTCGTCGCGTCTTTGTTCGAGGCCGCGGCGTCGTGCTAAAGGTGACGAGGACACTGGATCGCTCATGTTGGTGCATAGCCGAGGTTCACGGGTAGAACGAATCGTCGATCGCCGCAGGAATCGAGTAGCCGTTCGCTGCCTGGCGATCAAAGGTGGCGACGAGTTCGTCGGGCATGTAGGTCGGACCGTTGCCGGTGAGCTCGCCGAGCGCCACGACCAAGCCGACGCGAGCGAAAGTGAACCGCAGCATCCACGGAGTCGGTGGGACGCCGTCTTCCGCGATCTGCCATCGCGCCCCGACATCGACGATCGTGTTGTTCACGGCCTGCGACCACGGATGATCCGCCGAGCGATCCCGACGGGTCAGCTCCATGTGAATTGGCCTAAGCGCTTCGATGCGCCCGGCGCCGACAAGCAGCGCCTCGGACTGCCCCGGTTCGGCCCAGGCCACGGTCCAGTTTGTCTCGTCGTCGAGCGTGAGCTCCACGGCCATGCGGACGCTGGTGAACCCAGCCTCCATGACGTCCTCCGGGTCAGCGGACGCGGGATCAAGCGTCTCGATGCGAGTGATAGTTCGGCCGATGAGCCTCTCGCGGACCTCTTCGAAGCCCCTGCGATCGAGTCCGTGAGTCGTCAATACTGTTCTCCGAAGTACTGGAAGTTTCCATCTTTGTCGAAGACCGCCTTGCGTCCATCAGGAGTAATGACTTCCGTCCCTCCACGGAAATTCCCGGACGTCTTCGTAACCATGCGTGAACCCGGATCCGTGAGGATGTCATCGAGCTGCTCCTGCCCCTGCCTCTCCTTCTCGGCGGCGTTCCCCGTGACTTTGGGGAATGGAAATCGAGAGCACGGTTTCGGCTTGCGCCGGCCCGGACGGATCAGTCGACCGGATTGGGTCGCGCTGCGGCCACGGTTCGTGGGTGGCGTAAGGCTCGAGCGTGATCGCCGACAGCAGTGCCGGCGCAAGCGGCTCGACGGACGGCTCTGGAAGGTCGGACGCTGCCGATTCTGCGCTGGTCGGCGGCGCTCTCCACGTCGTCGGCGCAAGGAACGCGACCACGATGTTCAGCTCGAAGCGCCCTCTACGTGCTCGTGGAGATAGTGGTGGAGCGCTGCTGACGCGCCGAGCATCGCCCGTGCGCGGCGGTCAATTTGTTCGCCGGCGTGTGCGAGCGCCAATTCCATGCGCGCGGTGCTGCGGCCTGCGCGAACTTCGCCAATGGCGGCGGCGATCGCGGCGAGGCTGTGTCCGCCGCGGCGTAGTAGGTGAGCGAGGTCTGCCTCGCGTATGTCGCTTTGGGCGAATCGTCGGTGTTCGGTGTTGTAGTCGCGGGAGGGCTGCAGGACGCCGTGGCGTTCCCACTTGCGAAGCGTCGCTGGCGAGACACCCAAGCGAGCGCTCAGGTGCCCGATCGACAAGCTGCGGCCCGGTCCGGCGTCGTCGGGCGCGCTGAGATCCCGAATCATCTCCACCGCGGCGTGGGAGGCGTCGAGCGTCCCGCGGTCCTGCAGCAGCCGCTCGTGTGCCTCGTCGATGGTACGAAGCGCCAGGGCGAGCTCTCCTTCGTTGACGGCTCTCATCACGGTCCGAGCGTGCTGATGGCCGATTGCCGAGATGAGGGAAAGAAACGCGGAGAGCGCGTCATCGTGGCGCGCGCCGAACTGGCGGTAGCCGGCGGGAGACCGGTCGGCCACCGGCAGGACACCGTCACGTTCGTAGTTGCGGATCGCCTGCGTTGAGAGCCGGTGCCGGGCGGCCAGATCGACGGTGCGCACGGGCGATCACCTTAAGCGAATTGAGGGTCGGAGGCGTCAGATCTGGCGCTGTGGACGTCAAGTCCACATCGGTGGTTCAGGTTTACGGTTCATGCATGGATCGCGAAAACCTGTCTCCCACCGGCCCTTCAGTTGACGACCTCATTGCGTTCATGCGCGATCTCGCGGGCGTGCGGGTCGAGGTCGCTAGCGCCTCAACAGGAGCACCCGAACCGGCTTGGGGCGACGTCTTTGCCTATTACGACCCGTCCGGCGAGACACCGACGAACCGACTGTTTCCGTTCGCCACGATCGTCCGCAGCGACAGCGACGGCGCCGTGTCGCTCGCGGGACGACCCGACGTCTACCGTCTCAACGTCGGAGTCGGGCGCGCACGCTTCGTCGAACTGCTCGGGGCGACGCCATCGAGCATTGGAGGACCCGGCGACTGGGACTTCACTGCGCTCGATCGAGTGATCCCACATCCCGTCTACGCCGCTCAGGCGTGGGTATCGGTCCTGAACCCGAGCGCCGCGACGTCCGACCTCGCCCGAACGCTCATCGTGGAAGCGTGCGACCGTGAACTGCGCCGCGCGGAGAAGTCCGGTCCGAAGCGCTCTCCGCAAACGCTCGCCGAATCAGACCGCAGGACCGTTGCGGGCTGGGCAGCGACCTGCGTCGAACGGGTCTTGCCGCATTTCGAAGCAGAGTCAGCCTCAAGCCAGCCGCGTGACGCCGTCGCTCGCGCCCGCGCGTACGCCGCCGGAGGCCTCGACACGGCCGAGGAGATTCGGGCGCGGTTCGCTGGCGGCTCAGCCGCCCGAGACGTATCCAGTCCCGCAGCCGTTGCCGCTGCTCGCGCAGCGGGGCAACTCTCAGCGGTGCCCCACATGGGCGCCCACGCCCTCGGGGCTGCGGCCTACGCCGTGCTCGCCCGCCAGCCAGGCCAGCGACAACCCCGAACGCGCCGCCGAAGCAGAGATCCGCTGGCAGATCGCCCAGCTCGAGCCCGAAGTTCGCGGCGCACTACTCCAGCTCCCACGAATCGGAAGCAACCGCGCTGGTCCTCTGGCTCCCGGCAGCCTCCTGACTCGCGAGCCGCTCGGCTCGTTCGCCGCCGAGCTGCAAGCCCGGATCGCTCAGACAGGACCGTAGGCGCCCACAAACGACCGACGGCTGACGATCGCCGCCCCTCCCCCGCGCAGGCCTGAGTGTCCAAAACGCCTGTCCGAAACCGATCGTCCGGAGCCTCGCATCCGACTCGCTGAACCGAACTCTCACCTATCCGAGAATCGCAAACGCTCTATCCGGTGAGAACCGACACCTTGGGACGGCGCACGCGGAACCAGGTGGCGGTCGGCCGGTCGCGATGGCGCTGACGCGGACGTACTCGCGCGCGTGCGGCGGCTCGAGGTCACGCTGAGCGAGCACGTGGAATTCCGGGCCGCGCGTCGCGACCGTTGGTTCGATCGCTTCGGCGAGCCACCATTGGAACCGCGGCTGATCGTGCTCGTCGAATCGCACGAGTTCGCGTTCCACCGGCCATTCAACGACACCGTCAACCGGAATCTCTATTCCGGTGCGGAGGTTGCTAACGCGGTCGCGGAGAACCCAGATTGCTTCGGCTTGCGCTGGACCAAATGGCGCGTCGATCGCCACGGGTCCGCGCGTGATGCGTGGCTCGGTCGAGGCGTAGTCGTCGAGCGTGAACGCTGGAGGTAGCGCTGTGGCGAGGGGTTCGAGCGCGGCCCTAGGCGTGAGCGTGCGGTCGGTGGCGATGGGCAGCAACTCGCGGTACAGCGAGTCCGGCATCATACTGGGGACGGAAGAATGCGTGACGGCATGACACCGCTGCAACTGGCGCAGGGCGGGGCGTCAGTCGAGGAGCAGCGCCATGCGCTGCGCGAACTGCTCGTGCGTGGCGGCATCAGTGGGCGTGGGCTCGAACTCCTGGAGGAGTTCTCGGCGCCCGGGGTGATGTTCGTGGTCGGCGAAGCGGGCGAGTCACTGGTGGGCGCGCCTGACCCGGTGCTCGTGCCTTCCGCTTGGCGGTGGCCACAGAACGAGGACGGACCGCTCGCGTTGATCGCGGAGATCCAGCTGGACTCGATCGTCGGAATCGATCAACTGAGCCTCGCGCAGCCCTCCGGTTCCCTGCTCTTCTTTCACCAGGAAGCGCCGGTCCACGACGCCCCGCGGCTCGAGAACTGCCACGTGCTCCACATCCCCGCCGGCACGCCGCGTGTGCCGTCGGACGTCGTCGTCGAGCACGTCGGCATCCAGCTACACACCGGGTCGAACGCGACCGGCTGGACGCCGCTGCGTACGGGCCAGTACCGCCCCCCTCGCATAAGGGGCTGGGCGGCGCATCTCGTCCGTCGCGACGGCTTGGCAGAGGCCTTCGAGGCGGCCGACTTGTGGGACGACTATGCCGTCATCCATCCGACGCTCGACTGCTACTGGGAACGAGCTCTTTGGTTCTTGCTCAGCGGCCCCTCCAGCAGCAGCACCGTAGGACACACGATCCGCAGCTGGTTCACCAGCGATCACGACTCCGAGCCCGACCGCGAGCACTTCAGCGAATCGGAACGAAACGGCGAGGGCTGGCTCCCGCTCATGAACACGTACGCAGTTCAGCGAGACGACATGGAGCTCGAGTGGGCCGACGGCGGCTCCCTGACCTACTGCATTCCAGCCACCGACCTCGCTCAGTGGCGATTCGACCGCGTCATCTGCCTCTTGAACAGCGCCTGATCCCCCCTCTCCTCGATCGACGCCGCGCTGGAGCCTGCGCAGCTGACACCAAGGCGCGTGGAGCTCACGGCCCGACGCACTCACAGATCCGTGCCGCGCTCTCGCGGCGCGCGCGAGCGCCTCAGGACGATTTCGTGACTCCGCCGCCGACTGGTCAGGGTCCGGAGGCGAGCGTGAACGCCCAGGATGATGTGTACAGGCCGATGTGCGCGGCTGCGGGCCAGCTCAGTTTCGCGGTGAACGTGAGCGCGAGGGGGCCCTGCCCGGTCGAGCTCGTCGCGTTGTAGAGGTCGACGGCGGCGCTGCCGAGCGTGGCTGGCAACCCGGTCGTTGCCGCCGGCGCGTTGCAGTTGCCGGCGGTCGTCGCGGCCGAGACGCTCGTGATCGCGGCTGCGTTCGTCGGAAGTGGACCGGCGGGGCTCGTGAACGGCGTCGCCGAGGCCGAAAGGTGCCAGCCGGCCGCGAGGGCCCGCTCGTCATCGATGTCGACCTCGAAGGTCGACGTCGCACTTCCGTTGAAGCCGGTGAGCGCTCGGGCGGGAAAGCTGATCGTCGAAGGCTCCGTCTCCGTGAGGCCGCCGTTGCTGCAAGCCGGACGGATGAGCAACGCGTGCAAGATCGCTTCAGCGCTCGCGGAGTGGGTGACGGTGCGCAGCGGAGTCGCGCCGCTCCCGGTGACCTCCGAAGCGGTGAGCAACGATGCGTTCGCGACCTGTTGATTGCAGCCGACGGCAGGACCGGCGGAGACGGTTTGGGTCACGTTCGCCCGTGCGCCGCTGGCAAGGAACCGCATCATGCCGTCGTACGGTCCGGCAGACGACGGGAACGTGTGAGTGAGTGCGGCCGGCGCGCCGGGGTCCTCATCTGCGGCCAAGATCGGACCGTTCGTCGCGTCGGCACCGCTGAAGACCGTCTCGGCGTACGCCATCGCCGTGCCGCTGCCGTTCTGAAGAAAGAAGTGCCACGTGGCCGGATCGCCGGCAGTGGCGCGTCGCCAGAACGTCGCCATCAAGAGGCCGTGATACGCCGAGCCGACTTCCGCCCACGTCCATCCGCCGCCGTCCGGGTCCCAGATCACGTCGGAGTCGTTGGCGGCCGACGCGACCGTCACCACATACAGGTCGCCGGCTTGCGCGGCCGAGGCCCGAGCCACATCAATGGTCGACCCAGCCGACGAGCCGCACTGCGTCTGCCGCACCGCGACCGCCGCGCCAGCGCTCTGCGCCGAGCAGACGATCGCTACGGCGACGAGCCACCGAACGCCTCGATGCCACGCGCACCCCACGCTCCCCGTATCGGCAACAGGCACCCGAACGCCACCCGGACGCCCGCTGAGTGGACCAGCGTTCAGGCCGCGGGCTGAGGCGCCGCCTAGGCCGCCTCCGGCCCGAAGTGCTCCCGGAGCTCGTACGGGTGCGGGCGGAGCGTGAACGAAGCGACGTCCCGCGGATCGAGCGGACGGCTGAAGTGGTAGCCCTGGATGAGCTGGCAGCCGATGGCGGCGAGCACCTCGACCTGCTCGCGTTCCTCGGCGCCCTCGGCGACCACGGTGAGATCGAGTCCGTTCGCCATGCTCGCGATGCCGGCGACGAGCGCGCGGGTGCGGGGATCGCCGGCGACGCTGTCGATGAACGACTTGTCGAGCTTGACGATGTCGACCGCGAACTGGTTGAGGTAGTTCAGCGACGAGTACCCGGTGCCGAAGTCGTCGATGGCGATCTGCACGCCGAGGTTCTGCAGCGCCGTGAGCCGCGCGGCGCCGGCGATCTCGTCGGTGATCAGCGACGACTCCGTCACCTCGAGCACGAGCTGCGCGGGCCGAATGCCGCTGACCTCGATGGCATGGGCGACGCGGTCGGCGAAGTCGGGCTGCTCGAGCTGCTGGGCCGCGACGTTGACGGTCACGTACCGCCGATCGGGCCACAGCGGATCCCACTCGGCGAGCTGGCGCGTCGCCTCGTGCAGGACCCAGTCGCCGAGCTCGACGATCAGGCCCGTGCGCTCGGCGATCGGAATGAACTCGGCGGGCGAGATACGCCCGAGGGTCGGGTGCTGCCACCGCACGAGCGCCTCGTACCCCACGACATCAGCAGTTCGGGGGCGCACGATCGGCTGGTACTGCAGCAGCATCTGCCCGCCGGCGATGCCCGCGACCAGTTCGGAACGCAGCGCGATGCGCGGACGCGTGGCGTGCGCCGGCGACGAGTCGAAGCACCGCAGGCTGTTCCCCGGCTCGAGCTTGGCCTCGTACATCGCCGTCTCGGCATCCCGGAAGAGCTCCGCGGCAAACCCGGGCGGCGCCGGCAGCGCCGTCGCGGCGACGCCCACCGAGGCCTGCACCATCGTCGGCCGAAAGCCGTCGAGCTCGAACGGCCGCGTCGCCTCGGCCAGCAGATCACGGGCCACGCGTTCGAGGTCGGGAGCCTCGAGGCCGTCGACCACGCAGATGAAGGCGTTGCTGCCGACGCGCGCGACGTACCGGCCCTCGGCGGCGCGCGTCAACCGCCGAGCCACGCTCCGGAGGATCTCGTCGCCGGGCGCGGTGCCGAGCTGCTCGTTGACGCTGCGGAACTCGTCGAGGTCGAGCTTGACGAGCCCCACCCGCGGCGTCTCGGACTGCGCGAGGACCTCCACAGCCTGGAACGCGGCGACCCGGTCCGGGAGGCCGGTCAAAGGATCGAGCCCCGTCGTCGACCGCAATGCCTGCGCGATCTCGCCGCGCTTGGTGATGTCCTTGAACGCGAGCACGACGTCGCCGAGCAGCGGCCGGTCTCGGGCGTCGTAGATCCGCACGTCCACGTCGTGTGTCGCACCGCCGACGCCGCGCAGCCGCCACGTCGCATCGCCCGTCGACTGCGTGCTCGCCAGCAGCGCCTGCACCTGCTGGCGACCCAGCTCGGCGAACTCGGGATCCAGGCATGCCGAGAGCGGGCGCCCGGCGATGGCTGCGTCGTCGAACACGAGGTCGATCTGCGCGCCATGGGCAGTGGTGACGCACAGGTGCTCGTCGAGGACGATCACGAGATCCGTCGCGGCGCTGAGCAGCAGCGACATCTCCGCCTTCGCGGCCGCGTTGGCGTCGCGCTGGGCCTCGGCGGTCGTCGTCGAGCGTTCGGAGCGGGAGTAGCTACGCAGGAGCAGGAGCACGATCAGCGCCGAGCAGAAGAACACCACGGCGATCGTGACTCTCCCCCGCCTCGCGGCAGCGGTCTCACGCGCGGCCGCGCGGTCGTTGGTGAGGCGAAGCTCGCGGACGACCGCGTTCGTGGCCTGGCCGGCGCGCAGCAGAGCCGCGTCCCGAGCGCGGCGAGACGGATTGCCAGCGAGCTCGATGTTGACCGCTGCGAGCGTCTGGATCCACTCGCTCGTGGTCACCCGGAGCCGGGCGCTCGTCGCCGGAGGCACCGGCAGGGCAGCAAGGCGAAGGTCGTTCAGTCGACGCACCTCCGAGACCTGCTCGAGGTCGAACGCCCCGATCGCAGCGTCCGAGAGCGGCCGGGCCGAGTTCCACAGCGCCCGCTGATAGGACAGCAAGGCTGTCTGCTGGTCGGCGTACCGCTGAGCGGTCGCGTTGACAGCCGCGGCCCCGAGGCTCGAGCCGAGCACCACGACCACGGCGCCTGCGAGCAGCACCGACCCCGTCGACACGCCTTCGCCACCTCTTGCCGCGGCATAGGCGACGCGGACCGCCAAGACCACGATCAAGACACCGATCGAGCAGAGCAGACCGGTCGACGGCGCTCGGCCCTCGGCGAACGCGAGACTCAACGACGCCGTCGGCAGGCACACGACGGCGGACAGGACTCCCCCGCGACTCCGTAGCGGCTGGTCGCGGCCGAGCGCGACCGGAACGAAGGTCGCCGATGACGACCGGTCCACCGCGCCCGCGGTCCACAGCACCGCCGCGCCCGCCAGCAACGCCAACGCCCGCTGCTCCCCCATGACCCAGATCGTGAGCCCGGCAACCGCCAGTGCGTTTCCGGCCATGAACGTCACGGTCGCCGACAGCCACGTCCCCGCCGACAGTCCGAACCGCACGAGCGCCACGACCCAGACCAGCAGACACAGCGCCGCGAACCACGCCCGCGTCTCCAGCTCCCGCGACCCCAGGCACAGCGTCGCGAGCGCGCCGGCCACCAGGAGCGCGTCCAACACGGAGACGACCTTGTTGCGCGGATCCCGAAGCCCGGTCACGAACCACACCGACCACGCGAACACCAAGACCGCGACGCCGATCACGAGCTCCCCGCGAGCAGCTGCATCGACGCGAACGCCGAACAGGCCCACGGCCAGCAGCGCCGCGCCAACGCTCCAGAGGCCCCAGGCCAGCCGCTGCGCCCGGTCCGTGGTCAGCGCCCGCCGCGCCGAAGCCACGCCCGCCACCGCGACGAGCACCACCACAGCGTGCGCCGAGCCGGCTGCGGCCGCCGCGACCGTCGCCAGGACGGCAAGGACGCCAGCGATCAGCTGCCGCAGGACGAGCGGGAACATGGTCACAACATCGGGAATGCCGGCACTGGCTACACCAGACCTGGCGCGTGCGAGCGCTTTCGCACCGAGAGTTAAGAATTCCCCGATCGACGGGGGGTCAGCCTGTCGGCGCCGCGTAGGCACCGGCGATGCGCTCCTCGGCGATCGCCAGGTCTCGGTGGTAGACGTGCTCGAACTCGGCGAGGTACGCGCGGCCCGGGGCGAGCGTCATCTCGACGGCGACCACCTCCAGGTCGATGCCGATCGCGGTGAACGACTTTTCGGCCCAGTCCGTGGCGTGGTCCCACCCCGCTCGTGGGGTCTCGGGACCGTACGCCCCGCCGCGGGCGACCACGAGACGGGCGCTGCGCAGCTCGATCAGCGGCGCCATGGTCTGCGGGTGGCGTGCAAGCGGGGATGCGATCACATGATCGAACCAGGCTTTGAGCGCCGACGGTGGCCCCCAGTTGTAGAGCGGCATCCCGATGACGAGGTCGGTCGCACCGGCCAGCTCGCCGGCGAGCTCGTCGGCGAGCGCCGCCGCCCGGGCCTCGGCGGGCGTGAGCGCGTCGCCGCGGCGACGCGCCGAGCCCGCGACCGGATCGAAGTGTGGCGGCGGTGTCGCCACGAGATCGCGCGTGCGGACCTCGCCCGCCGGGAACGCAGCACGGTAGGCCTCGACGGCACGGTCGGTGAGGCGCCGCGATACCGAGCCCTCCTGGAGGCTGGCGATGCTCGTGTCGATGCGCAGCAGGATCGGGGTCGTCATCAGCAGTCGCCTCCTGGCGTGCAGATCTGGCCGTCGAGCTCGCTCGACGACGTGGCGGTGGCCGCTGCGGAGATCGCCGCGGCATAGGCGCCGACGGCGTTGGCGCCGGGCAGCGCCGTGCCGTCGACGAGGACGAACGGGACGCCCGTGATGCCGAGCTGCGCAGCGCGTCGCTCGTCGGCGCGCACCTGCGCGACCATCTCATCGGATGCCAGCAGCTGGCGGGCGCGCTCGGGATCCACCCCGACGCGAACGGCATGCGCGACGAGCACCTCACCGTCGTACGGATCGAGCGCGCCACTGAAGAAGCCGCGCTGGATCTCGCCGAACACCTCGGCACCTCGATCGCCGGCGAGCAGGGCGATGCGGTGCACGTCGAGCGAGTTTGCATGCCGGCGGCCGCGATCGAACGGGAGGCCCTCCGCTGCGGCGAGATCCGCGATCCGTGCCTCCGCGGCCTCAGCCTGTGCGGGCGTCGCTCCGTGCTTGCGCGTGAAGATCTCACGGATCGGGATCGGCGTCCGGCTCGCCGACGGATCGAGCTCAAACGCTCGGTGCCTGAGCCGAACCCGCCTCGACCATTCGCTCGGCAGCTCGTCGACGGCGCGATGCAGTCGCTGGGCTCCGATGTAGCACCACGGGCATCCGAGGTCGCTGAAGACCTCGACGACGATCGGCGGCGACTCCGCTGTTGGCTTGCTGCTCACGAACCCTCCAGATGAAACGGGGACTACTCCCCAGATGGACGACATCACCGTAGCAGCAAAGTGGGGACGCATCCCCACTTGATAGGATCGACCGGGTGAGCACCTCGAAGCCACTCCGCGCCGACGCCGCCCGCAATCGCGAGGCGATCCTCCGCGCCGCCGGACACGTCCTCGCACGCGAGGGCCTGCACTTCCGGATCGACGAGGTCGCCCGCGCGGCCGGCGTCGGCAACGCCACGCTGTACCGCCACTTCCCCGACCACGCCGCGCTCGTCGACGCGGCGATGGCCGAGAAGACCTCCGCCTACGCCGAAGCCCTCGAGCAGACCGCACGGCTCTCGTCGAGGGATCCGGCGACAGCCTTCGAGCAACTCGTCGGACACCTCACCACCCACCAGGCCCACGACCGAGCGTTCGCGCAGCTGATCGGGAGCGACGCCGGCCCGTGCGCGAGCCAGCTGCGCCGCGCGTTCGACGCATCGCTGGCCATCTGCGAGGCCGCGCGCCGAGCCGAGGTGATTCGGCCCGACTTCGAACACGCCGACCTCCTCCTGCTCGTCCGCGCCATCGACGGCCTCCTCCTCGCCGACCCGGTCGCCACCCCCGCCCTCGCGCAGCGCCTCAGCTCACTCTTCCTGGACGCCGTGCGGCATCCGGCCCGCCACACCGACCTCGGATAACCCCACCACCCCACCGCTCTACTACTTGTAAGTGGTAGAGTTGTGGACATGGATCTGCCTCGCCCCCTCCCCGAGCCTCTCGTCGAGCTGATCGCGCAGCGCTTTCGCGTGATCGGCGACCCACTGCGGATTCGGCTGCTCGACCGCCTGCGTGACGGGTCGGCGACCGTCGGTGAGCTCGTCGCCGCGATCGGCGGAAGCCAGCAGAACGTCTCCAAGCACCTGGGCGTGCTGCACCAAGCGGGGATCGTGTCGCGAACGAAGGAGGGGACGGCGGTGCGGTACGAGATCGTCGACGAGACCGTCTTCGCGCTGTGCGAGCAGGTCTGTGGCGGGCTCCGGGCGCAGCTCGAGGAGCTCGACGCGATCGTCAACCAGAGCGAGGGCACTCGATGAGTGCGCCGGCCCACGGTCCGATCGGTCGTCTCGGCCACTGGACCGCGACGCACGTCAAGGCCGTCGCGGCCGTCTGGCTCCTGCTGGCGATCGTGCTCGGCGCGTTCGCGCCGCGCGTCGAATCCGCGCTGTCGGGCGCCGGCTGGGAGGCGACGGGATCGGAGTCCGTCGCCGCTCGCGAGATGGTCGATGCCAGCTTCGGCGGGATGTCGTCGAGCGCGCTCACCGTCGTCGTGCACTCCGCGACGAAGACGATCGCCGATCCGGAGTTTCGGGCGACGATCACCTCAGCGCAGCGGCTTCTGAACGGCGACGATCGCGTGCAGCGGGTCACCACGCCCGCGCCGGGCGTATCGATCTCGCGCGACGGCCGCACGGCGATCGTGCAGGCCGGCGCCGACGGCAGCTCGAACGAGATGGTGGCCGCCGCGAACGACCTCGGGGACGAACTGCACGGTCTCGGGCGCGCGGGTGTGCAGGTGTCGTTGACGGGCGCGAGCGGTATGTGGTCGGACTTCAACGAGGCCAACCTGCAGGCGATGCTGAGGTCGGAGATGATCTCCTGGCCCATTACCCTGGCCATCCTCGTCCTGGCGTTCGGCTCGCTCGTCGCCGCGGGGCTGCCGCTGCTGCTCACGATCCTCGGCCTGGTCGCTGCGGCCGGGTCGCTGTTCCTGGGCACGCAGCTGCTCGATATCTCGGTGTGGGCGATGAACTTCGCGATGATGTTCGCCCTCGCGCTGGGCATCGACTACGCCCTCTTCATCGTCATGCGGTTCCGCGCCGCACACGTCGGATCCGACCTCGCGGTCGAGGACGCGGTCGCCGAGACGATGGACACCGCCGGCAAGGCCGTCCTCTTCAGCGGCGTCACCGTGCTGATCTCGCTGTCGGCCGTGATGCTCGTGCCGAGTCCCGCGTTTCGCTCCATGGCGCTCGGGATCATGCTCGCCGTGATCTTCATCCTCGCAGCGACCCTCACGCTGCTGCCGGCAGTGCTCGCAAAGCTCGGGGCTCGGATCGACCGGTTCTCCCTCCCCTGGGTCCACCAGGGCGAGCACCGCAGCGCGCGCTTCGCCGCCTGGGGCGAGCGCCTGTGGCAGCGACCGGTCGCCTACGGGGCACTGGCAACGCTGGTCCTCGTCGCGCTCGCGATCCCGGCGCTCGGCCTGAAGACCGGTATGCCATCGATCAAGGTGGTGCCCGAGCAGAACGGATCGAGGATCGGCTACGCGCAGATCCAGGAGGCCCTGGGCCAGGGCGCGCCGGGAACGTTGCAGATCGTCTCCGCGCAGGCCGACGCCGCACGCGTCGACTCGGTCGCGAAGGCCGATCGCGGCATCGCGCAGGTCCTGCCACCCGTGCGGGGCGACTCCGGGCTGATGCTCACGCAGGTCATCCCGACCACCGATCCCTCGAGCAGGGCGACGGGCGCGACCGTCGACCGCCTGCGGACTTCACTGCCGCACGACGCGCTCGTCGGCGGGTCCGTTGCCGAGAACCACGACCTCGAAGCCGTCCTCACCGCCAAGACGCCGCTCGTGGTCGGCGTGGTGCTCACCCTCGGCTTCCTGCTGCTGCTCGTCGCGCTCCAGGCTCCGATCATCGCGGCACTCGGTGTCCTCACGAACCTCCTGGCCGTCGGTGCTGCCTTCGGCGCCGCACGCCTGATCTTCCAGGACGGACACGGCAGCGGCCTCCTCGGCTTCGAGCCGCGGGGCTTCCTCGACGCCTGGGGGCCCGTGTTCTTCTTCGCGATGATCTTCGCGATCTCGATGGACTACACGGTGTTCCTGCTCTCGTCCGCGAAGGAGCACTGGGATCGCACGCGGGACCCCGAGGAGGCGATGGTGGGCGCGGTCGCGCACAGCGGACGGGTGGTCTTCGCGGCCGCCGCGGTGATGGTCGCCGTGTTCTTCACCTTCTCACTCTCCGGGCCGCTGCCGCCCAAGGAGATGGGAGTGGTACTCGGCATCGCCGTGCTCCTCGACGCCTTCCTCGTCCGGCTCCTGCTCATCCCGGTGCTGCTGCGGCTGCTCGGCGCCTGGGCGTGGTGGGTGCCCGCGCCGCTGCGGAAGGTCCTGCCCGAGGTGCGCTTCGGCCACGCGTAGAGCGCTCAGCCGTCGACCGGCCGGGGCGTCAGCCCACTCACCCTCGTGATCTCCGTCCAGTCGCCGGAGGCGCTCGTGGCGTAGCCCGAGGTGGCGTCGATCGCGGCCCAGTCGACGGCAGGTACCTCGCCGGGCGGAAGTGTGAAGGTGGCCCGCGTGAGGTTGCCCGCCGGTCCACCGATGCGATGGTCGTACACCGTGGTGTCGCCGATGCTCTTCGCATCGGCGAACGTGAGGTGGTCGTCCGCGACGGCGAGCCCGACGCCCTCGACCCCCTCGTTGAACCCGCATGCACTCTGCTGGTGGAAGAGCTCGCGACCGCTCCGATCCAGGAGGCGGCGACGTTCCCCGCACGCACCTTGGAGTTCACCGATCCCGCTCGTTCCCATCGCCACCTCGTGGGTGATCCCGCGCGCGATCGTGCGGGCCCGCCCACCGAGCCCGGTGACCACGAGCCGGCCCCGGCGGTCGGCCGAATCGCGCCGCAGCTCGGCACCGGTCACGCTCGGATCGTCGAGCACCAGCCCGACCGCGGCACCGCTCACCTCCGCGCCGTCGATCTCCGCGCGGCCCGGCTCCGCGAGCCCCGGGACGGCAACCTCACGGTGGTCGAGCGAGCTCCACGTGACGAGGTCGCACGTCGCTGCCGCCGCGCCGGAGCAGCGCGGGTAGGTCACGACCGGGTTCCCGTGGTCGTCCGAGCTCACGTGGATCCTCGCCCACGCCGGGATGGTGCCGGCTCCCTCGGCGCGGCGTGGCCGCTCGCCGTCCCTCGAGATCCGCAGCTCCAGGCCGCCGGCGCCACCGACGGCAACGGCGAGGACTCCTCGGTCCTGCGCGATCGCGGCGCGCCCGCGATACCGAGCGAAGGGCGTATACGTGATGCCGCGATCGACGACCGTCCGCGCGCCCGCGCGGGGCTCCCCCGTTCCGGCGAAGCCGCCGTCGACGGCCGCGCCGGCACCACGCGTGCCGCCCCCGCCCCGCACAGCGCCGTCGTCGCCGCAACCAGCCGCGAGGCCGCATGCCGTAGCCAGCAGGAGGACGACGGAGCGCGGTGCGGTCACGTCGCGAACACTACGAACCGTCGCCGGGCAGCGCGCCACCGCCAGCCCAGAGCGTGCGCAGCGCCGGCGTCAGTTCCGGCACCGGCACCACCTCAGGTCCGTGGCCCGCGAGGCCGATACGCCGGGCATGACCGACCACGCGCGGCAGCCGCTCCTCGTCCGCCGGATGATCCTGGCCACGATCGGACTCCTGCTCGCCGCGAACGCCGGCTGGATCCTCGTGCACGCCATCGGCGAGGTCGGCCGGTATGCCGACGCCTACGGCTGGAAGTACTGGGCCGTCCCCGGCCACGTGCTGCTGCCGGCGGTCGCGACCGTCTGCGCCGTCGGCTGCGCGACCATCGGCGTGCGTCGCCCGCGCTCGGCGGCGTCCGCCTGGCTCGCGTTCGCCTCGCTGCTGTCGATCGTCGTGTGGGTGTGCCTGCCGCTCGGCCTCTAGGAGACGCCGGCGGGCGGCCGCCGCTGCGAGCGGCGCGCCGGCGGTTCAGCGCTCGAGCGGCAGCAGACCGTCGGCGTTCGAGGTCGAGGTGTCCGCACCGGTGGCGGTGGCGACGAGGTGGGCGACGGCATCCGACGTCCCGTGGGCCGGCCATGCGAGCACGGTCGTGATCGGCTCGGCATCGGAGACGGGGATCGCGGCGATGTCCGGGCGCAGCAGCTCTCGGCAGGACTCGGGCGCGAGCCAGGTCGCCTGGCCGAGCGCGACGAGCGCCTGCAGTTGGCCGTGGTCGCGGGCGACCGGGCCCGGCCCCTCGGGGAGGCGCCCGTCGGAGTCCACCCACCGCGGGGCGGGCGCATCGAGCAGGAGCTCGTCGACCTCCGCGAGCGTGATCGACGTCCGGCTCGCAGCCGGATGGCCGGCCGCGACGAGCATCACCTGCGATTCGCGCCCGAGCTCGACGTGGTCGAGGCCGGTGAGATCGTCGTACGGGAGGTGCAGGATCGCGATGTCGGCACGGCCGTCGCGCACCGAGCGCACCTGCTCGCCGATCCCGCACGGCTCGAGACGCACCGGTCCGGCGCCGGGCTGCACGGAGTGGCGTTCGAGCAGGTCGGTGACGAGCCGCCCCGTTGCCGCCGCCTTCACCACGAGCACCACCGGTTCCTGCGCGGCGACGCGGCGCGTGCGGCGCTCGGCGGCCGCGACCGCCGCGAGGGCCGCGCGGCTCTCGCGGAGCAGCACCGAGCCGGCCTCGGTGAGCTCGACATGCCGGCTCGTACGGCGGAGGAGGTCGGTCCCGAGACGGATCTCGAGCTGGCGGATCGCCCGCGAGAGCGGTGGCTGGGAGATCCCGAGCCGCTCGGCGGCGCGCCCGAAATGCAGCTCCTCGGCCACGGCGACGAAGTACTGCATCTCTCGCGTCTCCACCGCTCCAGCGTAGCCCCGGCTCGATCAGTGCCCTGCGGGTATCGATCGCCACCCAGTCGGTCTTGGACCTGGCGGCCCGCGGGCGCCACGCTCCATCCATGACCACGCAGCAGACCGCATTGGTGACCGGCGCGAACAAGGGCATCGGCTTCGAGATCGCGCGGGGGCTCGGCAAGCTCGGCTGGAGCGTTGGCGTCGGAGCTCGGGATCCGGAGCGTCTCGCGGACGCCGTTGAGCGCCTGCGCAGCGCAGGCGTGGACGCGTTCGCCGTCGAACTCGACGTGACCGACGATGCGAGCGTGCGCGCGGCCGCTCGCCTGCTCGAGGAGCGCGGCCGGCTGGACGCCCTCGTCAACAACGCCGGCATCACGGGCGGCATGCCGCAGGAGCCGACCACCGTCGACATCGAGACGATGCGCGCCGCCGTCGAGACGAACGTCTTCGGCGTGGTGCGCGTGACGAACGCCCTGCTGCCGCTCCTGCGCCGCGCGCCGTCGCCGCGCATCGTGAACGTGTCGAGCACGGTCGGCTCGCTCACCTACCAGTCCGATCCCGAGGCCGCCGCGTTCGCGGGACCGATCGCCCTCGCCTACTCGCCGTCGAAGACCTACCTCAACGGCGTGCTGCTCCACTACGTGCGGGCGCTGGAGGGGACCGGCGTCCTCATGAACAACGTCTGCCCGGGCTACGTGGCGACCGACCTCAACGGCCACCGCGGCACGCGTACCCCGGAGCAGGGCGCGGCCATCGCGATCAAGATGGCGACGATCGACGACGACGGCCCGACCGGCGGCTACTTCAACGACGAGGGCCGCCTCCCCTGGTAGGGCTCCCGGCCGCCACGGGCCCGAGCTTCGTCCTGCGCCGAGCGGCGGTGCCTGGACGAGACACGATGCGCCGATCGTGCGTCCAGGTTCTCCATACGCGTTTCAAGCAACGGGCCGGCAGGCTCGATGCTCCCTCGACGCCGCAGGGACGCGGCCCGCTCGAGACTGGATCATGACGATGCCCTCCTTCCGCTCCTCCGCCCTCCTCGCCCTCGGCCTCACGGCGCTCGCGCTCCCGTCGGGCGCGAACGCCCTCCCGACGCCCAAGCACACGCCGGCGCCGCACTGCGCGGACGGCGTGGTGCCGGTGCGCGGCACGGTCGTCGACGACGGCCACGCCAACGAGACGGGCAAGGGCCACACCGTGCACGGCCAGGGCTTCGGCTACGGCCACTCGTGTGGCGGCGACACGGGTGGCGGCGACACCATCGTCTCCTGACGCTCCCGGCCGTGGCCGCCGGCCGAAGCTGCGTGGCCACGGCAGCAGTCGCGCCGCCCGCTCAGGCCTGGGCTCGGGCTCCAGCTCGCTCGGCGGCCGCACTCACCGCATCCCAGTCGACCCCGCGCACGTTGTGCATCGGGCAGTACTTCGGCCCGCACATCGAGCAGAACTCGGCCTGCTTGAAGTGGTCGTTCGGGAGCGTCTCGTCGTGCATCGTCCGGGCAAGGTCGGGGTCGAGCGAGCGAGCGAACTGCTCGCGCCAGTCGAACGCGAACCGCGCCTCCGAGAGCGCGCGGTCCTGGGCGTGCGCGGCCGCGTTGCCACGTGCGAGATCGGCGGCGTGGGCCGCGATGCGGTAGGCGATGAGGCCCTGCTTGACGTCCTCGTCGTCCGGGAGCCCGAGGTGCTCCTTGGGCGTCACGTAACAGAGCATCGCGGTGCCGTGCCAGCCGACGACGGCCGCGCCGATCGCGCTCGTGATGTGGTCGTACCCCGGAGCGAAGTCGGTGACGAGCGGGCCGAGCGTGTAGAACGGCGCATCGGCGCAGAGCTCGCGCTGCAGCCGGACGTTCTCCTCGAGCTGGTCGAGCGGGATGTGCCCCGGCCCCTCCACCATCGCCTGCACACCGGCCTCACGGCAGCGGGCGGTGAGCGCGCCGAGCGTGCGCAGCTCGGCGAGCTGCGCGCGATCGGTCGCGTCGGCGATCGAGCCCGGCCGCAGCCCGTCGCCGAGTGAGATCGTCACGTCGTGCGCGCGGCACAGCTCGAGGACGTCGTCGAAGCGGTCGTAGAGCGGGTTCTCGCGGCCGTGGTCGATCATCCACTTCGCGAGCACGCCGCCGCCGCGTGAGACGATCCCGGTCACCCGGTCGCGCACGAGCGGCAGGTGGCGAAGCCGCACGCCAGCGTGGATCGTCATGTAGTCGACGCCCTCTCGCGCCTGCTCCTCGATCACCGTCAGCAGGAGGTCGGCGTCGAGGTCCTCGATCGCCTTCACGCGCTCGAGCGCCTGGTAGATCGGGACCGTGCCGATCGGCACGGGCGACGCCGCGAGGATCGCCGCGCGCGTCTCGGTGATGCGCTTGCCGGTCGACAGGTCCATCACGGTGTCGGCTCCCCAGCGGATGGCGGTCCGGAGCTTCGTCACCTCTTCGCTCGCGCCACTCGTCGTCGGCGACGAGCCGAGGTTCGCGTTCACCTTCACCCGCGCGGCGCGGCCGATGCCCATCGGGTCTAGCGCAGCGTGCGCCGGGTTGGCCGGGATCACGAGTCGTCCGCTGGCGACCTCGTCGCGTACCAACCGGGGCGCGAGGCCCTCCCGCTCGGCGACTCGCCGGACCTCGGGGGTCAGCTCGCCGGCGCGCGCGAGCTGCTGCTGCGTGCCGATCCCGGCCGGTGTGCGGCCGTGCGCGTTCTCCTGCGGGCCGTGCAGGTCGGGCGAATCCGACGGACGGCGGACGCGGGCTGCGGCGGCGGTGCCCTGCGGCGTGCGGGCGTGGGCGAGCGTGCGCTCGGGCATGGGTGCTCCCTTCGCTGGTACGAGCCAGATCAGGTTCGGCGGGTCGACGCGGCGCGTCCTCTCAGCCCTCGTTGGGCTCCCCGGCATGGGTTGGAGCGGCCGATGCTCGCAGAACGGCAGGCGGCGTTCGATCCCGTCCGTACGAGACGCCCGAGCGCGCATGGTCGGGTGGCCGCGCCGCTTGCTACCGTCGCGCGGTCCCGCGCCCCTCGCCGCGGGTCGTCGACGCGTCGCCGCCACGGGCGATCGAAAGGCATCCGTTGCACAACATCCTGGTCCAGGTCGGCCTCGTCCTCCTCGCCGTCGGCGCGCTCCTCGGGTGGGTCGTCACGTTGCGCGTCGAGTATCCGCAGCTGATCGCCCGGCTCGGTGTGAAGAGCCCGCGCCGACTTCTGCAGATGCACATCGACTACGTGATGATGGGCGTCATCCTCATCGCCGTCGGCCTCGCCCTCCCGGAGCTCGCGGACTGGCACCGGAGCGTGCTGATCTTCGGCACGATCGTCAACCCGTTGCTCTTCCTGCCGCTCGCGTTCGACGAGTCGCTCTCGAAGTCGCTGCCGTACCGCGCGCTCACGGGTGCGTCGTTCCTGGCGATGAGCACGGGCACCGTCGCAGCAGCAGCGGTCGCGCTCGGCGCGTAGACCGGCGCGTGGCGAGCTCGGCACCACAGGCATCCGAACGCGCCACGAAGATCGACCTGGCCGGTGCGATGTCGAGAACGCACGGCCCGCTCCGTCCCAGGGGCGAACACGGCCACCGGGGTCGTGCACATCGAGGAGACCACCATGGCCAAGTTTCTGCTGCTCAAGCACTACCGCGGCGCCCCCGCCGCCGTGAACGACATCGCGATGGAGCACTGGACGCCCGACGAGGTGACCGCCCACATCCAGTTCATGCGGGACTTCGCCGAACGCCTCAGGGGCACCGGGGAGTACGTCGACGGTCAGGCGCTCGCCCCCGGAGGCCTCTGGGTGCGGTACGACGGCGAGGGCAAGCCGCCCGTGACCGATGGCCCGTTCGCAGAGACGAAGGATCTGATCGCCGGATGGATGGTGATCGACGTGGAGGACCAGGCCCGCGCGATCGAGCTCGCGGGCGAGCTGTCGGCCGCGCCGGGCGCCGGCGGGAGGCCGATCCACGAGTGGCTCGAGGTGCGACCGTTCTACGGCGAGCAGGCGACCGCGACCGAATGAACGAGGCGCTGCTCAGGAACCTCATTCCGGCCGTCACCGGAGTCCTCGTCCGCCGCGGAGCCGAGTTCTCGGCGGCCGAGGACGCCGTCCAGGAGGCGCTCGTCGAGGCCGTCCGAGGATGGCCGCGGGAGCCGCCGCGCGATCCGAAGGGCTGGCTGATCGCCGTCGCATGGCGCAAGTTCCTCGACGCCGCTCGGGCCGATGCGTCGCGCCGCCGACGGGAGGAGCTCGTCGAGGCCGAGCCGACGCCGGGCCAGGCATCGTCGGTCGACGACGAGCTGCAGCTCTACTTCCTGTGCGCGCACCCGTCGCTCACGCCCGCGTCGGCCGTCGCGCTCACGCTGCGCGCGGTCGGCGGGTTGACGACCCGCCAGATCGCCGAAGCCCTCCTCGTGCCGGAAGCCACGATGGCCCAGCGGATCGCCCGTGCGAAGGCGACCCTGAGGGGTGTGCGCTTCGACCAACCGGGCGATGTGCGGACCGTGCTGCGCGTGCTCTACCTCGTGTTCAACGAGGGGTATTCAGGTGATGTCGACCTGTCGGCCGAGGCGATCCGCCTGGCGCGGCAGCTCGCCGCCATGACCGACCACGAGGAGGCGCTCGGGCTGCTCGCCCTGATGCTCCTGCACCACGCCCGCCGGGCCGCTCGCCTCACGGCCGCCGGCCAGCTCGTGGCGCTCGCCGAGCAGGACCGAGACCTCTGGGATCCAGCCCTGATCACGGAGGGCGTCGCGATCCTGCAGGCGGCGCTCGCCCGCGACCGTCTGGGTGAGTTCCAGGCGCAGGCCGCGATCGCCGCGCTGCACGCCGACGCCCCCGTCGCCGCCGAGACCGACTGGGTGCAGATCGTGGAGTGGTACGACGAGCTCGTCCGGCTGACGGGCAGCCCGGTCG
Organism: Patulibacter minatonensis; assembly: GCA_036946195.1. Classification (GTDB taxonomy): domain Bacteria; phylum Actinomycetota; class Thermoleophilia; order Solirubrobacterales; family Solirubrobacteraceae; genus JAGIBJ01. The sequence goes on from JAQIJQ010000003.1 coordinate 114,909, forward strand.
CACAGCTGAACCGCGCCGTCGCCGTGGGTGAGGCCGACGGAGCGCGGCTCGGCCTGGCCGCCCTTGCCGAGCTCAGCCCCGACCTCCCGCGGTACGCGGCCGTCGCCGCTTACCTGCACGAGCGCGACGGCGACCGTGCCCGCGCGGCGCGGCTGTACGCGGAGGCGGCCGGCGCCGCGGGCAACGTGCCCGAGCGTGATCACCTCATGCGTGAGGCGGCGCGGCTCAACGCCGAGCTGCGCAGCTGATCGGGCGGTTCAGTCGGGGCGACCCGAGACGCCGGCGCGCGGACGGTCCGCGAGCGCCTCGTCGCCGCTGGGGTCGGGCGTGGCGACGTGCTTGCGGACGCGCTCGTTGCGCGGCGTCCAGTCGCTGCCGTCATCGACCGTGCGGGCCACCGGGCCATCGAGAGCGCGGCGCAGGGCGGCGTCGGCGCTCAGGCGGCCCGGCCCGGCCAGCAGGAAGAGCACGGCGGCACCGAGGAGCGTGAGCGGGAACTCGTAGCCGCCGAGGAACGGACCGGGCAGGTGCATCGCCACGATCGCGACCGTCATGGAGGCACCGACCGACAGCGCGCCGAGGCGCGTCATCAGGCCGAGCACCAAGAGGATGCCTCCGAAGAACTCGCCGGCGCCGGCGAGCACCGCGAGCGGCTCACCCGGTGAGAGCCCGACCCTCTCGAAGGCCTGGCCGGTGCCCGCGATGCCCTCGCCGCCCCCCCCAGCCGAAGAGCTTGCCCGCGCCGTGCCCGATGAACACGGCGCCCACGATGGCGCGGGCGACGAGCAGACCGACATCGGCCGGTCGATCCGTCGTGCTCCGGGCGAAGGCCAGCGACGCCAGGAGCCCCCGTGCACCGGATGGGCGCGCCGTCGCCGGTGCCGTCGTGCCTGGCTGCGTGGTGATCGTGCTCATCGTCGTCTCCGTCGGGAAGGGGCGGATGCCGTCTCCACGTCGTAGCGCGCGCAACGGGCACGGACGCGGTCACCCCTGGTTGGGGGACGACCGGTGCGCCGCACGCGGAATGACCGTTCCGGCGGGCCCGCGAAACTGAACCGGACTCCATCCCCGCGAGGTCGACGGGCCGAGTGCGCGCGGAGCTCCGCCGCGCCGTCCACCGGTACTTCCCGATGCCGTTCCTGGTGACTACCATCACAGGCATCATGTCCCCGTTTGATGACAAGCCCCGCCCCGAGACGGTCTCGGTGATCACCCTCAAGGACGGCTCGGAGCGCACCGTCTGGCGCCAGGGTTCGGGCCAGCCGATCCTCCTGATCCAGGGCATGAGCGGCAGCCACTACGAGTGGGGCACCGCGTTCGTCGACGCCCTCGAGGCTGCGGGCCGCGAGATGATCACGATCAATCACCCGGGCGTCGCCCAGGACGTCGTCCCGGAGGGCGGCTACACGATCGCCGACCTCGCCGACGACCAGGCCGAGGGCCTCGACCTGCTCGGGATCACGCAGCCGATCGACGTGTTCGGCATGTCGATGGGCGGCATGGTCGCCCAGGAGCTCGTGCTCCGCCACCCGGAGAAGGTCCGCACCCTGGCGATCGGCAGCACGACCGCCGGCGCCGACGCGATGACGCCGCCGGCTGCCGAGGACCTCATGGGCCTCTACGAGGCGCAGACCTCCGGCGACGAGCTCCGCGCACAGAAGTACGGCTTCGAGTTCTACATGGCGCCGACGTGGTGCGAGGTGCCCGGCAACTTCGACGACTTCGTCGCGCTCGGCAAGATCTACCCGACCCCGTTCGAGACCCTCATCACCCAGCTGCAGGCCGTCGACGGGTACACCACGATCGACCGCCTGCCGTCGATCACGGTCCCGACGGTCGTGTTCCACGGCACTCTCGATCGTGTGATGCCGTACCCGAACGCCGCCCCCATCCACGAGGCCATCCCGGGCTCCACGCTCGAGGTGTTCGAGGATGCCGGCCACCTGCTCTACCTCGAGGACGCCCCGCGCCTCGTCGCGATCCTCTCCGAGCTCGCCGCGCGCGACACCGCGAACGCCTAGCGGCGAACGGCGCGCGTGCACGGCTCGGTCGGGCCGTGCACGGCACCCGTTCGCAGTGCCCTCAGGGTCATCCCTGAGACGCTTCCGTGACGGTCCGGGTGGGTGGCGCTCCGCCGGCACCCGACACTGATCCCATGGACACCGACCGCCCACAGCCCCAGCCCGGCGCTGCCCCACCCGGACGCCCGCCGCGCGTGCCCATGGCCGACGCGATCATGTGGGGTCTCGGCCTGCTCGCAACGGTGTCGGCCGCGCTCGTCGCGGGCGTCGGCGCCGTCGTCCTCACCACGTTCGGCCTCGGCGGCGTCGTGCTCGCCGCCGTCGCCGTGCTCGGCCTGACCGGCGCCACGATCTGGCGGCGCGGGATGCTGCCGCTTGCGGTCATCTCCGTCGCGCTGGCCGTGCCCGCAGCCTGGGCTGCCCACGCCGACCTGCGGATCGATCGGTCTCGCGGCCTGCTGAGCGCCGTGCCGACCGCCCCAGGCGACGTACCGGGCAAGGCCTACCGGCGCGGCATCGGCGACGTGCTCGTCGACCTGCGCGACTTCACCGCACCGCGCGGATCGACCACGCGCATCGCAGCCCGCGCCGACGACGGCGACGTCGTCGTCGCGCTCCCGCAGGATCGCTGTTTCACTCTCGACGTCCGCTTCCGCGGCGACGACCGACCAGCGCCCACGCGCTTCGCGCTGGGCGTCGCCAACCGGCTCGGCAACCGCGATGGCAGCTACGCCGTGCTCAGCCCGATGGGCCTCACGGCGGCAGCGATCCAGAGGGAGAGCTCGAAGGCGGGGACTGCGGCACTGCACGCCTTCAACACGGACTCCCCGACCTCGCCGTACGGCCTGCTCGCGTTCAACCGCTACGCGACCGAGGCCGGAACGTACACCCGCCGCGCAGCCGGCGAGCCGGATGCCCCGACCCTGCGTCTCGAGCTGCGCAGCACTCGCCAGATCCGCGTGCGCGACTACCCGCGCGAGGTCGACCCGATGCCCGTCACGTTCTCGCAGGACTCCGGCGCGCCGATCGGCAACGCCGCCTGGCCGGAGGGCACGCCCCGGCCCGCCTACCCCGACGAGCGTTCGATCGTGCGCTCGCCAGCGAACCGCGCGACGTGGATCGCGTGGGAACGCCGCGTTATCGCGTACGCCAAGGCGCAGGCCCGGCGAGCCGCCGGACCGTGCGCATCGCGCGCCGACCTCGAGGACCGCGGCTTCACCTTCCTCACCCAGCCCGAGCTGCTCCGCAAGGGTGGCCGCACCGAGCGGCTGCTCGGCACGGGCACGCCCCAGCGCTCCTCGATCCCGCAGCGCGCGGTCGACGCCGCCGACGCGATGCTCCTCGTCGAGGTCGACGGGCTCGGGCAGACGCGTCTCGTGAACGTCGTCCCCCACGCCGGCAATTTCGACGATCCGGAGCTGCGCCGATGAGCTCGCTCGCCCGCCCCACCGTCCATCGGCTTCCGCTCGCCGCCACCGCGGCCGGGTTCGTCGCCCTCGCCTGCGCGCTCCTCGCCGGGCCCGGCGGCACCGGGATCCCGTCCGCCGTGTTCGGCGCCGCCGCCGGCCTGCTCGTCGTCGCCGAAGTGACCCGGCGCGCCCGGCAGCTGCTCCGCGCCGGGCTCGCCCCCCAGATCGGCCTGGCCGTCCTCGGCAGCGCAGTGGTGTCGGCCGCGTGGCAGCTCGTCGTCGCGCTCCATCAGGAGTACTACGGACTTGCCGCGGCCCTCGGGCTCGGGGGCACCGCGCTGCTCGTCCGCGGTCTGCTCCGGTTGGCCGCCGTCGCCGATGCCGACCAGACGCCGTGGCAGGCGCTCACCGGCGGCCCGACGGCTGCACGTACCGCGCGCAACCGGTTCAGCCTCGTCGCCCCGCTGCTCACCGGTGTGCTCGCGATGATCCTCGCGCTGCGGGTCATGACGCTCGCGCTCGACGGCCACGTGAGCGACCAGCGCCTCGCGGTGCTCTTCACCCTCGCGCTGCTCGTCATCTACATCGCCGGGCCGGCGTGGGCCCTGCTGCGATCCGCCAATGCCCGGGCGAATCGGCCGGCAGCCGTGCCGCGCGACGAGCAGGTCGTCGCCGCGCACCTGCACGACTCGGTGCTGCAGACCCTCTCGTTGATCCGCCGCAACGCCGCCGATCCGGTGCGGGTCGCGCAGCTCTCCCGCCAGCAGGAACGCAGCCTGCGGGCCTGGCTCGCAGGCCGCGACGAGCCGGGGGCCGACTCGCTCGCCGGGGCCGTGCGGCTCGTCGCGCAGGAGGTCGAGGACGAGGAGCCGGGCACGGTGATCGAGGTCGTCACGGTCGGCGATGCACCGCTCGACCGCCCCGCCGACGCGATGGTCCAGGCGGCGCGCGAGGCGATGCGCAATGCGGCGCGTCACGGTCGCGGCCCGGTGCGGGTGTTCGTGGAGGTGGAGCCGGGCGGCGGACGCCAGCTGTTCGTGCGCGACGCCGGCGACGGGTTCGATCTCGCCCGCGTCGCGGACGAGCGCCGCGGCGTGCGAGACGCGATCATCGGACGCATGGCGCACGTCGGCGGCACTGCGGAGATCGACAGCGGCGCCGCGGGCACCGAGATCGCACTCACGCTGCCGCTGACTCCCGAGGCCGGGAGCGCCGACGAAGGCGCCAGCCCCGACCGACCGAGCACACCGTGAACACGGGCCGCCTCCCGCACGCCGAGCCCGGCGCGCCGCTGCCGACGGTAGTGCTCGTGGACGACCACGCCCTCTTCCGGGCCGGCGTACGCAGCGAGCTCGCCGGGCACGTGCACGTGGTCGGCGAGGCCGCCGACGTGGCTGCAGCGATCCGCACGACCCTGCGCGCCGCGCCCGACGTGGTGCTGCTGGACGTCCACCTCCCCGGCGGTGGCGGCGTCGCCGTCCTCGAGGGAGTGCTGGCGAAGCGGCCGAAGCAGATGGTGCTCGCGCTCACCGTCAGCGATGCGCCGGAGGACGTGATCGCCGTCGTCCGCGCCGGCGCCCGCGGCTACGTGGAGAAGTCGATCGAGACACCCGAGCTCGTGGCCGCCATCCGCAGCGTCGCCGGCGGCGAGCCCGTGTTCAGCCCGCGCCTGGCCGGGTTCGTGCTCGAGGCGTTCTCCGGCCGGGCGCCGGTCGCCGCCGTCGACCCGGAGGTCGAGTCGCTCACGCCGCGCGAGCGCGACGTGCTGCGCCTGATCGCGCGGGGGTACGCCTACAAGCAGGTCGCGCTCAAGCTCGAGATCAGCCCACGCACCGTCGAGACGCACGTGAGCTCCGTGCTCCGCAAGACCCAGCTCTCCAGCCGCCACGAGCTCGCGCACTGGGCCAGCCGCCGCGGCCTGGTCGACTGAGATCGCGGCGGCGCGTCGCCTGCGCCTCGTGGTCGCCTGTGCTCAGGAGGCGGCCGGGGGCTCCCAGAGCTCGAAGCGATTGCCCTCGGGGTCGACGGCCCAGCCGAAGCGACCGAACTCGGAGTCGTCGACCCGGTCGATCACCTCCACGCCGGCGGCCCTCAGCTGCGCGAGCATCGCGCCGAGATCGGCCACGCGGAAGTTGACCATGAACGCCTGCTCCCGGCGCCCGAAGGAGTCGGAGTCGTGGTCGAACACGCCCCACGCGAGCGAGTCGCCTGCCCCGGTGGCGAAGGGCTTCGCGCCCCAGTCCGTCAGCTCGATGCCGAGGTGCTCCGCGTACCACGCGAGCAAGCTCCCGGCCCGTCCGCTGCTGCGCTGGAACACCCCTCCGATCCCCGTCACCCGCTCCATGGCGCGGATCGTACGGGCCGGCGACCCCTCCTCGCCCCGTGGCTCCCCGACCTGCGAAGTTCGCCTCGACTAACACCGCCCGATAGCTCACGACGATCCGAGAGCGCCGCGCGATGGAGGCCCGAACTTCGTCCCCTCGGACACCGCACGAACGCCGCTCGACCGCCTACGCTGCGCCGTCGGATGACCACCGACACCCTCACCTACGCGTCGCCCGGTCCGCACCGCGGCAACCACGGGCTGCTCGTGCGGCTCATGTGGCTCGCGGTCGCGACGGCGGTCGCCACGATCGCCCTGAAGACGGTGGCGTGGGCGCTCACGGGCTCGGTCGGCCTGCTCTCCGATGCGGCCGAGTCGGTCGTCAACCTCGTCGCCGCGGTCGTCGGACTGCTCGCCGTCAAGTGGGCGTCGCAGCCGGCCGACGAGGACCACGCCTACGGCCACGACAAGGCGAACTACCTCTCGGCCGGCGCCGAGGGAGCGATGATCGTGATCGCCGCGCTCTACATCCTCGTGTCGGGCATCGCGCGGCTCTTCGACCCGCAGCCGATCGACGACGCCGCGCTCGGCCTCGCGGTCTCGGGCACCGCATCGGTGCTGAACCTGGTCGTCGGGACCGTGCTGATCCGGGTCGGGCGCCGCGAGCGTTCGCTCGTGCTCGAGGCCGACGGCCGCCACCTCATGACCGACGTGTGGACGTCGATCGGGGTGATCGTCGGCGTGGCGGCCGTCGCGATCTCCGGCTGGGAGGAGCTCGACGCGATCATCGCCATCGTCGTCGCCCTCAACATCATCGGGACGGGAGTGCGACTCATCCGGCGCTCAACCGATGGCCTGATGGACCGTGCGCTCGCCCCTGACGAGCTCGCGGCCGTGAACGCCGTCCTGGACCGGTTCGCCAACGAGGAGGTCGGCTTCCACGCGCTGCGCACGCGCCAGTCGGGTCCGCGGCGCTTCATCTCGGTCCACGTCCTCGTGCCCGGCGACTGGACGGTGCAGCGCGGCCACGACTACCTCGAGGCCGTCGAGGAGGCGCTGCGCACCGAGTTCTCGCCGGCGACGATCTTCACGCACCTCGAACCGATCGAGGATCCCGTGAGCTTCGAGGACGCGCTCCTCGACCGCGACTGAGGTCGGCGCGGACCCGGGCGTCGAGGCCGAGGGCGATCGAGACGCGGCCGGGGCCGTCCACGACGCACCCGGCCCGCGCCCAACGGCTCCTCGTGCTCGGCGGCCACGCGCAGGACGCTCGTGCCCCGCGGCAGCCGGTCGATGCCGCGCGCCGGTGCGCTTCGACTCAGATCGGGCGCTCGAGCATCCCGAACCCGAGCGACTCCTCGTACTGGGTGCGGTCGGCGGCCGTGCGCCACGCCTGGAGCGCACACCACACCCCGAGCACTGCGACATCCCTCCACCCGAGCACCGTGATCGGATCGAGCGCGAGGCTCGGCAGGAAGAACAGGAAGAAGTCGTGACGCGCCACCGCTCGGTGCTGCGGCTCGGCGCCACCCGTGAGGCCCGGCCCGATGCCGATGACCCGCCGGCCGATCGTGCGGCCGTGGAACCGCATCGGCCAGAGGACGAAGTAGACGAACGACACGACTGCGCTGAGCCCGAGCGCGAGCCAGGTGTTCGCCCCCAGCTGCGCCTCACCGTCCGGGCCGTGGACCATCGAGAGCATCGCGACGCCCGCGATCGAGATCACGATCGCCGTCGTGATGAGTTTGACGACCACGAAGTCGACGACCACCGCCGCGATCCGCTCGGCGGTCGTGGCGGGCGGGAACGTCGGCGGCGCGGGCTTGGGCACGTGCGCGTACGGATCCCGGAAGCCCGGGTCGACGTACCGCACCGGCACGGTGCCCTGCGGTCCCTGCTCGCGATACCAACCGGTGCCGTATGGCGGCGCTTGCGAGCCCCGCTCCGTCGGCCGACCGCTCCCCAGCGTGTTCCCCATGGGGGGAACGTACTGTCGATTGGTTGGACCAACCGGAGGCTCAACGAACGTGCCACCGGGAACTCCGGCCCGCCTGCGGTCGGGCGCGGCCGCGGTGGCCGCGAGGACTCAGCGCAGCGGTGCGTCCACGGTGCCGGCAGCGGTCGGCGCCGTCGCGAACACCGCCCAGGCCGCCGCGTAGAACGTCAGCGCCGCCGTCGCCCATTCGGCGCCGAGCTCGAGCGCGACGAGCAGCAGCGCGGTCGCCGCGACGGCCCACGGGAGCGCCGCGACGCAGCGGCGGCGCAGCTCGGCGGCGCGCAGCGCGCGGGCGGCGCCGGCGAATCGGGCGGACGGGCCCGCCGTCCGCGTGACGACGCCGCGCAGGTCGAGCCCGGCGGAGTTCAGGAACATCGCCGCCAGCAGCAGGCCGAGCATCGGCTCGCCCGAGTACACCCCGGAGGCGACGAAGAAGGCGGCGAGCACGATCTGGCCGAGACGCGCGAGGAGGCTGCGGAACATGAGACGACCCTACCGCGGGGGAGCCGACCCCGGCCCGGCTGGCGGCGACGGCCGACGCCGACCGGCTCAGCGGTCGTGGCCGAGCCGGTGGCGCACGCGCGCGCGGTAGATCGCGCGTCCTGCGACCATTCCGATCGGGACGACCCACAGCAGGCCCACGTACTTCTCCAGCACGATCGTGCGGCCCTCGGCGGCATCGGCGGCGACGACGAACGCGACGGCGACAACGACGCCGACGACCACCTGCAGCACCGAGAAGGGCCGCGGGAGCAGGGGCCCGACGGCCCCGCCGATCATCGAGTGATCGCCGCGGCGATGCCGCGGGCGATGAAGGTGACTGAGAGCGCTCACCGTCGTCCGAACGTAGCTCCACGGCGGCGCCTCGATGCCCCGTGGCCTGGTTCGACCAGGTGAGTTGGCGCACCCGTGCCACCCCGACCGTGTGAGCGGCGTGTGAGGCATGGGCCTCGCGCATGGCGGCCGCGTGAGCGCGCCGCGCGAGGGTCTTCGCATGGACACGACCACCGCGCCGAGACCGGCGACCACCACACCCCCAGCGACCGAGCTCATGATCGACGCCCACGGACTCGAGAAGCGCTTCGGCCCCACGCAGGCGCTTGCTGGGGTCGACCTGCAGGCGAGCGCCGGCACCATCCTGGGCGTCCTCGGCCCGAACGGCGCAGGCAAGACGACCGCCGTCAACATCCTCGCCACCCTGCTGCGCCCCGACGCCGGCACGGCCCGCGTCGGCGGCTACGACCTCGCCAAGGACCCGGCCTCGGTGCGCCGCACGATCGGGCTCACCGGCCAGTACGCCTCGGTCGACGAGAGCCTCACCGGTCGCGAGAACCTCGTGCTGATCGGACGCCTGCTCGATCTCTCCCGGCGCGGCGCCCGCGCTCGCGCCGCGGAGCTCCTCGAATGGTTCGGCCTCACCGAGGCCGCCGATCGCCCGAGCCGCACCTACTCCGGTGGCATGCGCCGCCGCCTCGACCTCGCGGCGAGCCTCGTGGGTCGGCCGTCCGTCGTCTTCCTCGACGAGCCGACCACCGGCCTGGATCCCGCCAAGCGCGACGACATGTGGCACGTGGTGCGCAGCATCGTCGAGGACGGCGCGACGGTGCTCCTGACCACCCAGTACCTCGAGGAGGCCGATGCCCTCGCCGACCGGATCACCGTCATCGACCGCGGCCGCGTGATCGCCGACGACACGCCGGACGACCTCAAGCGCGTCGTCGGCGGGCAGACCGTCGTCGTGCGGCCGTCCGACCAGGCGCGCAGCTTCGACGTGCGCCGCATCCTCCACGACGTGACCGGCAAGCCGGTCGAGTCGCCCGGCAACGGCCTGCTCTCCGCGGGCTGCACCGGCGACGAGCAGTTCTGGCAGATCACGGGTGCGCTCGCGTCCGCCGGGATCCGGGTGACCGAGCTCGCGCTGCGGCTCCCGAGCCTCGACGAGGTGTTCTTCAGCCTCACCGGCAAGGAGGAGACCGTATGCCTGCCGTAGTCCGTCACAGCCTCGTGCTCGCGCAGCGCAGCCTCATCAAGACGCGCCGCACCCCGGAGGCGCTGATCGACGTGACGCTCCAGCCGGCGATCTTCCTGGTGCTCTTCACGTACGTGTTCGGTGGCGCGATCGCAGCCGGCTCGCAGCACGACTACCTCCAGTTCCTGTTGCCGGGCATCCTGGGACAGACGATCGCGCTCGCCGGCGTGGCGATCGGCGTGAACCTCAGCGAGGACGTGTCCAAGGGCGTCTTCGACCGGTTCCGTTCCCTTCCGGTCGCCCGCTCTGCGCCGCTGATCGGCGCGGTGCTCGCGGACGTCGTCCGGTACCTGCTGATCTTCGTCGTGACCCTCGGGTTCGGCTTCGCGCTCGGGTTCCGGCCGAGCGCCGGGGCCGGGGAGATCCTGCTCGCCGGCACGGTGGCGATCGGGTTCGCGCTCACGCTGAGCTGGGCGTCGGTCTGGGTCGGGATGCTCGCGCGCACGCCCGGCGCCGTGCAGGGCATCCTCATGCTCATCCTGTTCCCGCTCAGCTTCGGATCGAGCACGTTCGTCGCGACCGACACGATGCCGGGTTGGCTCCGGACGGTCAGCGAGAACAATCCCCTCACGCACCTCGTCGACACCGAGCGGGCGCTGCTCCTCGGGCGGCCGATGGGCGACCACCTGTGGTGGACGCTCGGATGGATGGTCGCGCTCGTCGCCGTGTTCTTCCCGCTCGCCCTGCGCGCCTACCGCCGCAAGGCGTAGGCCGTGCGGTCGCCGTCCTGCGGCGGCCGGCGCGACGCCTCAGCGCGCCCGGGGCACTGTGGCCGGGTCGATGCGCGCGATCGCATCGGCCCGTGCCAGCCCGCGGCCGTCCTCGAATGCGGCGGCGAATGCCGGTGCCCCGAGCGCTTCACGCAGTCGAGTCGTGAGCCGGGCGATGTCGGTGTTGGTCGGATCCTCCGCGCCGCGCAGACCGGCGGCCGCGCCCAGGATCTCCGCGGCATCGCGCGGCCGGTCGTGGTGCAGCGCGAGCGCGGCCACGGCGACGCCGATCAGCGCCACGATCGGGTGGTCCTGGCTGCCGACCGCCGCCGGATAGGCGCCGGTGAGGTGGTCCGCGGCCTCCGCGGCGCGGCCGTCGTCGAGCGCGATCATGCTCGCCGCGCCCTTCACGAGCGCGTGCATGTGGCCGATCCCGGGCCGCTCCAGGTCGCTCGTCTCGTCGAGCGTGGCGAGGGCGCTGTCGATCACCGTGCGCGCCTCGTCATGCTCGCCGGCGCTCCAGAGCACGCGTGAGAGGCCCGCGCCGGCCATCGCCCACTCGGGACTCGAGAGATCGGCGCCGTCGGAGGCCGAGCGCGCGAATCGCAGCGCGGCCTCGATGTCGCCGCGCCGGTATGCGAGATCGGCGAGCCGCAGCCGCAGCATCGAGCGCTCGTCGGTCGCGTCGAACTCGCTCAGGAGCTCGGACGCCTCGGTGAGCAGCTCCTCGGCGCGTTCGAGGTCGGCGTCCAGCATGGCGATCCCGCCGAGCCCGTTGAGCGCAGCGGTGGTGCCCCAGCGGTCGCCGATCGCGCGGAACGCCTCGAGCGCGGCGGTGAAGTGCTCGCGCATGCCCTCGACGTCGCCGGCGTTCTCCGCCCACTGCGCCCGCGCGAGCGGGATCGCGGCGCGCACCCAGGCGTCGGGGTGCTCCGAGCCCGCCGCGAGGAGCACCTCGGCCTGCTCTGGTTCGTCGGCCAGCCATGCCAGCATCGGCAGCGCCACCGAGACGAGCGGCCGCCGCGAGGCGTCGAGCGGGATCAGCCCCTCCAGCAGCCTGCGGCCGAGTTCTCGGAGATCGAGCTGCGCGTTGCGGTCATCGGTGATCTCGACGACGGCCTCTGCGATGAACCGGTCGAGCGGATCGGCCTCGCCCTCGGCGGTCATCGCGAGCCGCAGGCCGGCGAGCGCGTCGTTCGGGCTGCCGGAGAGCGCCCAGAACCACACGAGCGACACCGCGAGCCGCGTCGCCCGTTCGGCATCGCCCGAGTCGACGAGCCAGCGCAGCGCCGCCAGCACGTTCTCCCGCTCGGCGCGCAGCAGCCAGAACCACGGCAGCTGGTCGGAGCTGCGCAGACGCGGGTCGGCCTCCTCGACGAGCTCCGCGAAGTGGTGGGCGTGCGCCGTGCGGATCGCCTCGAGCTCGCCGGCTTCGTCGAGCCGCTCGGTGCCGTACTCGCGGATCGTCTCGAGCATCCGGTAGCGCGGCGGGCCGTCGCGCTCCTCCGTCGGGCCTCCGCCGACGAGCACGAGCAGCGACCGGTCGACGAGCGCCGCGAGCAGGTCCGCCACGTCGCGACGGTCCACCCCACCACCGTCGGCCCCGACGGCGCTGGCGCTCTCCTCGGTCACGCCTGCCGGGAAGATCGCGAGGCGGCGCGCGAGGGTGCGCTCCGCGTCGGTGAGCAGGTCCCAGCTCCAGTCGACGACGGCGCGCAGCGTGCGCTGGCGTGGCAGCGCGGCGCGGCTCCCGCCCGTGAGGAGGCGGAACCGGTCGTCCAGGCGTGCGGCGATCTGGTCGACCGGAAGCGAGCGCAGGCGCGCTGCGGCGAGCTCGATCGCGAGCGGCTGGCCGTCGAGCCGGCGGCAGATCTCGATCACGGCGGGGGCAGTCGCGGTGGTCACGCTGAATCCGGGGTCGGCGGCGGCCGCGCGGTCGGCGAAGAGGCGCACCGCGGCGTGGGTGAGCGCGTCGCCGGGTGCCGCATCGGGCTCGGGCAGCGACAGCGGGCCGACCGGAGCCAGGTGCTCGCCCGCGATCGCGAGCGGCTCCCGGCTCGTGGCGACGATCCGCAGCTTGGGACAGCGCGCGAGCAGCTCGTCGGCCAGGACGGCGGCCGGCTCGATCAGGTGCTCGCAGTTGTCGAGCACGAGGACGGCGCGTCGCGCGGCGCGAGCATGTCGACGAGGTGGTCGAGCGGCTCGCCCACGTCGTCGGTCGCGGCCGGCGTGAGTCCCGGCCCGGGGACGAGGCGCGCCTCGCGCACCCCGAGCGCGCCGAGCACGCTGCCGGCGAGGTCGGTCGGGTCGGTCACGGACGCCAGTTCGACGAGCCACACCCCACCGGTGCTGCGCTCGGCCTCCTGCGCCGCGGCCTCCGAGGCCAGGCGCGTCTTGCCCGCGCCGCCCGGGCCGATGAGCGTGACGAGCCGGTGGCGGGCGAGCAGCTCCTGCAGGCGCGCGAGGTCGGCGTCGCGGCCGACGAAGCTCGTCACGCCGAAGCGCACGTTCGTGCGGCGCGGCTCGGGCTGGTTCGCGGGCACGCCGTCGGCGAGGACGCGACGTGGCGGCGGCTCGGCGGGGGCCGCTGCCGGCAGCCGCGGCCGATCCGTCGACCACGGCGAGCTGTGCTGCCCGCGAGCTCGGCCGACGGGACGGCTCCGAGCTCGTCGTCGAGCTGTCGGCGCAGCGCCTCGTAGGCGCGCAGCGCGTCGGCCGAGCGGCCGGCGGCGGCGAGCGCCCGCAGTCGGCGTGCGGCGACACGCTCGTTGAGGGGGTCGGCCGCGGCGAGATCATCGAGCTGGCGGAGCAGGCTCGCGGGTGCGGCACCGGTGGCGAGCGCCGCGTCGATGCGGTCGACGGCGGCCGCGCGTCGGCGGTCCTCCAGCCGCGCCGCCGCATCCCGCGCGAACGGCGCCGCGGCGACCAGGTCGCCGAGCGCCGGGCCACGCCAGAGCGCGTCGGCCTCGGTCAGCATCGCGAGCGCTGCGGGCGCATCACCGGCCCGCAGCGCCTCGCCGCCGCGTGCGGCGAGCTCCTCGAAGAGCAGCGCATCGACCGCCTCGGCCGAGAGCGCCAGGGTGTACCCCGCAGCCGACGAACCGATCCAGTCGCCGGGCCCCAGGGCGCGCCGGAGCCGCGAGACGAGCGCCTGGAGCGAGTGGCCGGCATCGCTCGGCGTCGCGACGTCCCAGATGGCATCGATCAACGTGTCGCGCGGCACGGGCCGACCAGCCGAGAGCGCGAGGCAGGCGAGCAGCGTTCCGAGCCGGCCGCCGGCCACCTCGAGCGCCTCGTCGCCACGACGCACCTGGAGCGCTCCGAGCACGCCGACCTGCATGCGGCCAGTCTATGGACGGCTCCCCGCGGCAGTCGTGCAGCCGGCCGAGCAGCGCCACCGGCGCACTCGCCCAGCCCTATCCGGGCCGACTGGCCGCGCCTGACCGCGGGCCGCGCGCGGTCCCGCAGCTCTGGTCCGTACCCCTGGTGCCAAGCGCATCGACCGCGACCAGGAGGAACAGAAGGATGTCCGGAGCAGCAGAGGCAGAGAAGGTCCGCGAGCTGATGGCAGATGCCCGTCTGGCCATGCTCACGAGCGTCGACGGTGGCGCCGGCCGACTCGTCAGCCGGCCGATGGCGGTCCAGGAGGTGGAGGACGACGGCACCGTCTGGTTCTTCGCGAGCGACGAGTCGCCCAAGGCCGATCAGCTCGCGGCGGATCCGTCCGTCAACGTCGCCTTCACCGGCGGGAGCTCCTGGGTGTCGCTCGCAGGCCGCGGCGAGATCGTCCACGACCGCGAGAAGGTCCACCAGCTCTGGAACGCCGGGGTCGAGGCCTGGTTCCCGGATGGTCCGGACTCGGACGACGTCGCGCTGCTGCGGGTCACGCCCGAGTCGGCGGAGTACTGGGACACCCCTGGCGGCAAGGTGGCGTCGGTGCTCGCCTTCGCGAAGAGCAAGGTGACGGGGGAGCGCCCCGACATCGGCGAGTCCGGCGTCGTCGAGCTGTAGCGGTCGGCCCGCCGGTGAGGGTGCATCCGCCGTCGCTGCGCGGGCGGGGGATGCCCGCTCACCGCGGGATCAGGCCTGGCGCGGCGCCGGCACCTCGGGGTGCTCGGGGCCGGCGAGGTGCACGTGGCGGTCGTGGGACCGCTCGGGGCCGGGCTGCTGGAGATCGCCGCGCGTACGTGCCAGGTAGGTGACGAGCGCCGCGAAGGCGAGCAGGCCGACGAGCGCGACCGGCCCGTCGCCGAGGCCGAGGCCCGTCTCCGAGATCGGCTTGGAGAAGCCGTCGGCGAACGAGGCGCCGAGCGGACGCGTCAGGACGTAGCACGACCAGAACGCCACGATCGGTGAGAGCAGGCCGAGCTGCCAGGCGACGGCCGGGATCGCCATCGCCAGGCCGAAGAGGATCGCCGAGTCCCAGTAGCCGAGGTGCAGCTGGATGGCGGTGAGGTCCCCGGCAGCGGTCCCGAGCGCGAACGAGGTGAGCACCGCAGACCAGTAGAGCCCCTCGCGGCGCGCGGTGACGATCGAGTGGATCGAGAGCGTGCCCTCCGAGCGGTGCCAGCGCCAGAAGACGGCCGCGAGCGCGGCGGCGAACACCGGCGTGGTGACGGCGTACGAGAGCCCGGTCATCGTGAGGCCATCGGCGACCATCGTGCCGAAGACGGCCACCATGAGCACGGCGAACCAGTACGTCGGCGCGTGGTACGCCCGAGCGCGCAGCTGCCAGCGGAACGCGAGGAACGTGCCGCCGACGCCGATCACGGCCGCCGCCGGGATGAACGTCTGTCCCATGAAGTCGGAGAACGCCTCGCCCACGCCCGTGGTGATCAGCTTGATGACCCAGAAGAGCACGCCGACCTCCGGCACCTTGGCCAGGGTCGGTTCCACGTGCGGCAGCCGCAGGCGCGACCGGAGGAGCGGGCGGCGGGAGGTGGGGGTCGTAGGCATCCCCGGCACGGTGGCGGGGCCTCGATGAGCCGAAGATGAGAACGCCCGAACTGCGACGCGTAGTGCTCGCTGCGGGCCGCGGGCATGCGGACCTCCCGGCCGGTAGCGCCCGGCGGAACGGCCGCCGGCAGCCGTGCCCGGGAGTAGTCTCGGGCCATGGAGCAGCCGCTGGACCCCGACACCGCGAACACGCCGCCGCTGTGCCCGGAGTGCCGCCAGCCGGCCTCCGTGTCGCTGGCCGGCCCGCCGCACAGCTTCGAGTGCCGCAACGAGGCATGCCCGGAGTTCGGCCGCGCGGCGTTCCTGGACTCCGACAACGGCAGCCACGTGCTCGACCACATCGACGACGCCCACCCGGCAGGCCCGACGCCGTGAACGCCGGCGCCGCACCCACCCCCGCAGACCCGGATCCCCAGGAGGCCGCCGGATGAGCGACGAACCCGACATGCGCGTCTACATCTGCGAGGCGTGCGGCCAGATCTACGACCCGGTCGAGGGAGACCCCGACGGTGGTGTCGCGCCGGGCACGCCGTTCGCCGACATCCCCGACAACTGGGTGTGCCCCGTGTGCGGGGCGCGCAAGAGCGACTTCGCGCCGATGTAGGCCGCGTCGCGAGCTAGGTGGAACGGGGCGCGTACATCAGGACGCCGACACCGAGCAGGCAGATCGCCGCGCCGAGGAGATCGAAGCGGTCGGGGCGGAAGCCGTCGAAGGCGACGGCCCACAGCAGCGAACCGGCGATGAACACGCCGCCGTACGCCGCGAGGACGCGCCCGAACTCGTTCGACGGCTGCAGCGTCGCGATCACGCCGTAGGCAGCGAGCGCCAGGCCGCCGGCGACGACCCACCACGCGCCGCGGCCGTCGCGGAGGCCCTGCCAGACGAGGTACGCGCCGCCGATCTCGGCGATCGCGGCGAGCGCGAAGACGGCGAGCGAGCGGATCATCGGTCGAAGTCGAGATCCGACGGGCGGCTGCGCAGCCGGTCGATCTCCCGGCGGTCGCGCTTCGTCGGACGCCCGGTGCGCGCGTCGCGTTGGAGGACGGGCTGGTGGTCCTCCGGCTTCGGGGCCGGGGTGTGGTCGACGACGCACTCCGCGGCGAGCGGTGCACTGACGCGCTTCTCGATGATCTTCACGACCTCGAGCTCGCGGACCCGTGATCCCGCGCGGGCCTTCACTCGATCGCCGACCTTCACGGTGCTCGCGGGCTTGGCCGGGTGACCGTTGATCTCGACGTGCCCGCCGCGGCACGCCTCGCTGGCCACGGCACGCGTCTTGTAGAGGCGCACCGCCCACAGCCAGCGGTCGATTCGGGTCTGCTGCGAGGACATTCGTGGTCATCGTACGCACCCGACCGCGCCGCGCGTGACGGCCAGCACGCAAAATCGGGTTTGAGCAGGCGATTCGTCGAGGACCAGCACACGAAAAGCCGGTCCGATTCGGCGCCGGATGACCGCTCCTGCGCGCCTCGATACCCCCAGAACGCCCGTAACCACGGGCGATCCGCCGCCGAGCCATGTAGCTTGGGCCACCCGTAGATCCCGAGGAGGTTCTCAACTCATGGCACTGACCAAGCAAGAGCTCATCGCCAAGGTCGCCGCTGACGCCGACGTCAGCCAGGCGCAGGCCAAGTCCGTCGTCGACGCGACCTTCGAGGCCATCACGTCCGAGCTCAAGGGCGGCGGCGAGGTTGCCGTCTCCGGTTTCGGCAAGTTCTCCGTGAGCAAGCGCGCTGCCCGCGAGGGCCGCAACCCGGCCACCGGCGAGACCATCAAGATCGCCGCCAGCAACGGCGCGAAGTTCTCGGCTGCTGCTGCCCTCAAGAAGGCGCTGAACTAGCAACGGCTCCGCCGCGCCCCGCCTCCTTCGGGAACGCGGCGCGGCTCCCGCTCGCACCCGGCCCGTCGGCACTGCCGTCGGCCGGGCTGCGGCGGCTGCTCGTCTAGGAGCTCACGAGCTCCTCGGCGAACCGCGCGAGTCGCCCGCCCTGCCACGCCAGCGGCGACTTGCCCTCCGGCTCCACCTCGAGCCGTGCAGCGGGCAGCACCTGCGCCCACTGCATCGCGACCGCGAGCGGATGGCTCGGGTCGACCTCGTCGCGGCTGCCGACGACGATCGCGGGCATCGAGAGCGATGCGAGCGCCTTGAGGTCGCTGAACGGCGACGACCGCGGCACGCCCTGCAGCGCGTCGGCCACGGCGTCCAGGTGCGCGTGGCGACCGATCCGCTGCCGGATCGCCGCGCCGACCTGATCGCGGAAGCCTTCGGGCAGCGTCTCCAGCCCTGATGCCTCGACGAACCCGTCGATCGGATCCGGCCCGCGCAGCGCAGCCGCCAGGCGGTCCCAGGGCGAGCGATCGCCGGTGCCGGCACCCGGGAGGTGCGCGGGGGTGATCAACAGGAGGCCTCGGACCCGATCGGGCGCGTCGAGCGCGAACCGGATCGCCGTGTGCGCGCCCATCGAGATGCCCAGCAGGACGACCGGCTCGTCGGCGCTCACCTCGTCGAGCACGGCGCCGAGGTCGGCCGCGAGGTGCTCGTAGGTGTAGCCGCGCGGGCCTCCGGCGGCCGGATCGGAGAGGCCGTGGCCGCGCGCGTCGTAGGCGACGTTCGCGATGCCTGCGCGGTCGAGGTGGCGGGACCCCATCACCGTGTAGTGGCGGGTGGCCGTGAGGCCGTGGAGCATCACCACGCGCGCCGGGCCGTCATCGCCTCCGCCGCGCGTGGCGGAGAGGGTCGGGCCGTCGGTGGAGATGCGGAGGTCGGTCACCACGGGTGACGCTAGCGGGGCAGCCGGCTGCTGCCCCGCCCGTCACCGCCGCCCGCAGGCCCGGACGGCGACCTCGGGCGCGCTACGCGCGGTGGGAGACCCAGACGCGGCCGACGGCACCGAAGCCGATCGCCCGAGCCGTGGCCTGGGTGAGGTCGAACTCGCGGCTGCCGCTGAACGGGCCGCGATCGATCACCACGGCACTCGTCGAGCGGCCGCGGTAGCGGACGGTGAGCTTCGTGCCGCATGGCAGCGACTTGTGGGCGACGCCCTTGAGGCCGGCGGTGAGGGTCTGGCCGCACGCGGTGCGACGGCCGAACAGACCGGGGCCGTACCACGACGCCAGGGCGGCGCGCATGCGCCGCACGGCACCGATCGACGTCCACGAACGCTCCGCGCCGCCGTCGGTACGCCGGACGCGCAACCAGAGGCGGTCACCGGTGACGACGCTGCCAGCCAGCTGGAAGTACGAGTTCGGCGCGACGTCGACACGATCGACGACGCGGCCGTGGCGGCCGACGCGGAGCTCGGCATGGATCGGCACGGTGGTCGACCGCGCCTTGACGGCGACGGTGTCGCCGCTGGCGATCGTCAGCTGCCGGTCGAGCACGCGGACGATGAATCCGCTGCTCGGGGCTGCGGGGCGCGTGCCCGGCGTCGAGGCCGGTGCGCCCTCCACCGACGCGCCGCCGGCGAGCGGAGCGCTCGAGGGCGAGGCTGCAGCTGCGGCGGCCTCAGGGGTGGTGGATGTGCTGGCGGCGGCCGGAGCAGCGGTCGCGCCAGTGGCCACGGCGAGCGCCGTGGCAAGCGGGAGCACGGCGACGAGCGCCGAGCGTTCTCGATTGGGCATGGAACCTCATGGGGGCTGCCTACGAGGTGAGCTGACGGGCTCGCGATCGAAGAGACGCCGGAAGCGTCAGCACTCAACCGCTACACGTGGCACGCCACGCGATTCGCCCCGGCCGGCATGGTGCTGCCAGCAAGTGGGTCCCCCGCTCCAGCGCCGCAGGACGACGCCGAACTCGGCAGTTCGGTTTGCCCACGGCACCCTAGATGCGACCCTCCGCCGATCCGCGTGACGTCTCGCACACTCGCTCGAGGTCGGGCCGATCGGCCACGGCGGAACGGCCCATGGACCGGGGTCCGCGACCGGGAAGGCCGGGTCAGGCGAATTCCGGCTCGGGCAGCAGGTCGCCGGCGGTCGTCCGCAGCTTCGCGAGCCCGAGGCGGATGCGGCTCTTGACCGTGCCGAGGGGAACGTCGACCTTGCGCGAGATCTCCTCGGCCGTCAGACCACCCCAGTATGCGAGCACGACGGCCTCGCGCTGGGACTCCGGCAGCACCTCGAGGGCGCGGCGCACGGTGGTGGCGCGGTCGCTCGCGACGGCCTCCGCGAGCGGATCGTCGACCAGCAGCTGCATCTCGGTGTCGACGGCTGCCACGAGTCGATCCTGGGCGCGCCCGGCGGCCTGGCGCTCGCGCCAGAGGTCGAGGGCCCGCGACCGAGCCATGAGCCGGAGGTACGGGGCGAGTTCGCCGCGAGCGCGGTCGAACGAGCCCGGCCGGCGCCACAGCCGAACGAAGACGTCGTGGGTGACGTCGTCGGCGAGCGCCGGGTCCTTCGTGATCCGCATCGCGGTGAGGTACACCGACCGGCGGTGTTCGCGATAGATGCGGTCGAAGGTGACGGGGTCTGCGAGGTTCATCTGGTGCCTTGTCGCTTGGACGAGGCCAGCCTAACCCGTGAGCCTGCAACCTTCAACAGGAGACCTTAAACAGGAATGAACGGATCGGCGTTCGGGTCCAGAAATGCGGGGTTCGAGGGCCGGACAACACTGGACATCACCTGTTGAAGGTTTGTGAAGCGACCGCGTCCAGGCCCATGGTGGCTCCGGCGGGAGGCCCCGCCACCGCCGGTACGATGCAGCGGTGCGTCGCCTGCTTCCTGCCATCGCTGCCTTCGCGCTCGTGATCGCGGGTGTCGGCGGCGGACTCGTGATCCTCACGGCTCGCGACCAGAGCGGCCTCCAGCCCACGTCGTCGGTGCAGCGACCGACCGACGGCCCCTCGGGCCTGCCCGCCGGCAACGTCGTCGTCGAGTTCGAGCGTGGCACCGACCGCACGGCGATCGATGAGCTCGCCGCAGCGCTCGGCGCCGTCGACACGCCGGCCACGCGCGCCGCGGGCCAGGCGCTCGTCTCCAAGAAGGTCGTCGGCACCACGGGCGTCGTGGCGACGACCGGCACATCCACCCTGCCGCTCGCCGACGCGAAGGACCCGCGCCTCGCGGCCTTCGTCCGCGAGCACCTCGGAAGGACCGACCAGCGATGACCCTCGACACCCTCCGGCTCGCGCTGTGCCAGATCGACTCGGTCGTGGGCGATGTCGCCGGGAACACCGAGCGCATCGCGGCCGCGATGCACGAGGCGGCCGCCGGTGGCGCGCGCATCGCCGTCTTCCCGGAGCTCGCGATCTCGGGGTACCCGCCGGAGGACCTCCTGCTCCGCGAGCGGTTCCTGCGCGACTGCCGTGATGCGATCGGCGATCTCGCGGCCGAGGCGCCCGACGGCCTGGTGGCCGTCGTCGGCTGGCCGGAGCGTGACGAGGACGTGTACAACGCGGCGGCGGTCCTCGATGGCGGCGACCTCGTCGCGAGCTACCGCAAGGTGCACCTGCCCAACTACGGCGTCTTCGACGAGCTGCGCTACTTCCAGCACGGTTCGGGTCCGGCGACGATCGCGGTCGACGGCCACCGCATCGGCCTCACCATCTGCGAGGACATCTGGCAGCCCGCCGACCCGCTCGAGCGCGAGGCCCTCTCCGGCGCCCGGCTGATCCTCAACCTCTCCGCCTCGCCGTACGACCTCGGCAAGGGCGAGCGGCGTGAGCGCATGCTGATCACCCGCGCTCGCGACCACCTCGCCGCGATCGCCTACTGCGGCCTCGTCGGCGGGCAGGACGAGCTCGTCTTCGACGGGCGCTCCGCCCTGATCGGTCACGACGGCACCGTGCTCGCGCGCGCCGAGGAGTTCGCGGAGGATCTCCTGCTCTGCGATGTCGATCTCGAGGTGATCGGCGCGGCCCGCCTCCGCGACACCCGCCGCCGCCGGCCCGCGCGCGACGTCGAGGCGACCGTGCCCGTGCTCGCCTCCGTGAGCACGGTCCACCCCGTCGCCGGCGATCCGCCGCACACCACCACGGCCTCCGAGCCGGAGCCGGGCCGAGCGGCCCGCCCGCGCGACATCGGCGGCCGCGTCACCGAGCCGCTCGGCGGCACGGCCGAGGCGTATGCCGCGCTCGTGCTCGGCACGGGCGACTACGTGCGCAAGAACGGGTTCGGCGACGTGCTCATCGGGCTCTCCGGCGGGATCGACTCGACGCTCGTCGCGCTGCTCGCCGTCGACGCGCTCGGTGCGGAGCGGGTGCGCGCCGCGACGATGCCGTCGCGTTACACCTCCGAGGGCACCCGCAGCGATGCCCACGACCTCGCCGAGCGCCTTGGGATCGAGCTCGTCGAGCTCCCGATCGAGGGCCCGTTCAAGGCCTACGAGGAGGCGCTGGCGCCGCAGTTCGCCGGCCGTGCCCCCGATCTCACGGAGGAGAACCTCCAGGCCCGGATCCGCGGCACGCTCCTCATGGCGATGTCGAACAAGTTCGGCTGGCTCGTGCTGACGACCGCGAACAAGTCCGAGACCTCCGTCGGCTACTCGACGCTCTACGGCGACATGGCGGGCGGCTTCGCCCCGCTCAAGGACACCCCCAAGACGCTCGTCTTCGAGCTCACCGCCTGGCGCTCGACGCGGGACGGCGGCGAGGACGTGCCGCCGGAGATCATCACGCGCCCGCCATCGGCCGAGCTGCGCGCCGACCAGAAGGACGAGGACTCCCTCCCGCCCTACGACATCCTCGACGCGATCATCGCGGGCTACATCGAGCGCGACCTCTCACGCGACCAACTCGTCGCGAGCGGCCTGCCGGAAGCGCACGTCGACAAGGCCCTGAGCCTCATCGACCGCGCCGAGTACAAGCGCCGCCAGGGGCCGCCCGGGATCCGCCTCACGAGCCGCGCGCTCTCCCGTGATCGGCGCGTGCCGATCACGAACCGCTACGCGGGCTGACGACGACGCACAGGCCGAGCGGTGCCGGGGCCGCCGGCGTCGGGCTCAGCCCTTGGCCGCGTCGCCCTCCGGGTAGCGCAGCGCGATCGTCACCCGCGAGGTCGCACAGAGCTTGCCGTTCGGGTTCGTGTGGTCGACGTCCCACAGCTGCGTGGTCCGGCCGCCGTGCACGCGTCGGGCCGTGGAGGTGAGCCGGCCTTCGCCGACGAACGGCCGCAGGAAGGCCGTGTTGTTCGAGAGCCCGACGGCGCTGCCACCGGCGGGTACGGCCGTGAGCGCGCCGCCGATCGACGCCGCCGACTCCGCGATGAGCGCGTAGACGCCCCCGTGCACCAGGCCGAAGGGCTGCTTGTGGCGATCGCCGACCTCGATCGTGGCCACCACCTCGGTCGTCGATGCCGACTGGATCTCGACGCCGAGCACGCCGTCGACCGTCTGCTCCATCGGGAGGAGCGTCGGCAGCACCGGCTTGCCGTCGGGGGTCGTCAACTGGTTGGGCGCCTTGGGCTGCGACATGCAGCGCAATCTAGCCGTCCCCGGTAGCCTGTCCGGCTCGTGGCCGCTCTCGACGACCTCTCCCCTGATCGACGCGCCGTTCTGCAGCTGCTCGTAGCTCGCGGCCGCGGATACGACCAGATCGCCGAGCTCCTGCACCTGCCGGAGATCGTCGTCCGCCGACGCTCGCACGATGCGCTCACCGAGCTCGCCGGCGGTGCCGGGCAGCTCGAGGATGGGCGCCGCGCCCTGCTCTGCGACTACCTCGTCGGCGAGCTGCCCGCCAGCCGCCGCGCCGAGGCCCGTCTCGTCCTCGCCGACGATCCCGCCGCCCGCCGCTTCGCCCGCTCTGCCGCCGCCCGTCTCTCGGGCATCCCCGGTGCCCAGCTCCCTGAGCTGCCCGCCGAGGACGAGGAGGTCGCCGAGGCGCTCGACGCCCTCGACGCCCGCCGCGAGCGCAAGGTGGAGGTCGAGCGTTCCTCGCGAACGGGTGCGTGGCTGCTCGTGGGCGGCATCGCGGTCGCGGTGATCGCTGCCGTCGTGCTCCTCTCGGTGTTCGCCGGCGGCGGCTCGAGCGACACGCCCGTGTCGAACACCGCCGACACGCCTGCCGCCGAGACGGCCGCGGCCACCACCGCCTCGACCTTCATCGTCAACCTCGCGTCGCCCTCCGGCGGCTCGGCGACCGGCAAGGCCGCGCTGCGCCCCCGCACCGACGGTGCCACCGACCTCGCCGCCGAGATCACCGGCCTGCCGAAGAACGACACCGACGCCTACGCCTTCTGGCTCGAGGGCCCGAACACCGATCCCTTGCTGCTCGGCTTCTACGACCGCACGGGCGACCCGTCGCCGGCCGGCGAGATCACGGTCGGCATCCGCCTCAACGGGCAGAGCGTGCCGGCCGTCACCGCCGCCGACCTCGACGACTACGACCAGCTCGTCGTCAGCCGCGAGGATTCCAAAGCGAAGGACCGCCCGACGACACCGACGTCGGTCGTGCTCCAGGGCACCATCGCCGTCGCCAACGGCTGAGTCGCGCGCAGCGGCCGCACGGCGCCGCGCGAAGGCGTGCCGGAGGCTAGTCCGTCAGGCGGCGGAGGTCACGCACCAGGAGCAGGTGCGAGAGGCGGGAGACCGTGACCGCCAGGTCGTCCAGGACGTCGACGGCCTCCTTGCGGCGCTCGGGGTTGCGCGACTGCAGCGCCGGACCGAGCAGCTGCTGCAGCAGGCCGGCCTCACGGTCGGCCGAGGAGCGGAACGTGCGCAGGTGGCGGGCGCCGATGCCGTAGCGGCTGAGCGCAGCGGCGGCGAAGACGATCTCGCGCTCGGCGTCGTCGTAGAGCGTGCTGCCGTCCTTGCCGGCCGTCCCTGCGATGAGACCGAAGTCGGCCAGCTCCTTGAGCAGGCGCTCGTCGGCCCGCGCCTCGGCGAGCACGTC
This sequence comes from Patulibacter minatonensis, assembly GCA_036946195.1. Lineage (GTDB taxonomy): Bacteria > Actinomycetota > Thermoleophilia > Solirubrobacterales > Solirubrobacteraceae > JAGIBJ01. Next base: position 139,176 of record JAQIJQ010000003.1, read on the forward strand.
GGACTGGCGGTGGTAGGACCCCTTGGAGAGCACCGAGACGTTCGTCTGGCGCTGCTGACCGGTCGCGGTCTGACCGTCGACGGTGGTGCCGGCCGGGCGCGGGTCGGCGGTCGGCGCGGCCTCACGGGCGGTGCCACGACCGGCAGCCAGCTCCTGGCGGATGATCCGCAGCGGAAGGAACTCGTCGCGCTGCATCCGCAGGATCGAGCGGAGGCGGTCGATGTCGCCCTGCGAGTACAGCCGGTATCCGCCCGGCGTGCGCTCGGGCGTGAGCAGGCGCTGATCCTCGAGGTACCGGATCTTCGAGATCGAGATGTCCGGGAACTCCTGGCGGAGCGTCTGGCAGACGGCGCCGATGGTGACGCCCCGCGTGCGGGTAGCGTCGCCTGCGGTCTGCGCCTGCTCGGCCGGACCGTCATCGGGGATGGGCAGGCTCGCCATCAGCCGCTGAGGAAGGTGAGCTTGTACTTGCCGATCTGGAGCTCGTCACCGTCGTCGAGGCGGTGCGAGTCGATCCGTCGACGGTTCACGTACGTCCCGTTCAGCGATCCGAGGTCCTCGAGCCAGTACTGGCCGCTGCGCAGCAGCACGCGCGCGTGGTCGCGGGAGACCGTCACGTCGTCGAGGAACAGGCCGGCATCCGGACGGCGGCCGATCGTGAGGCGCTCGCCGTCGACCGCGACGCTCTCCCCCACGCGTCCGCCGCCGGAGCGGATGACGATGGCGGCACCGGTCGAGGCGACGACCGCGTCGAGGTCGACGGGCACGAACTCGCCCGTCTCGTCGTCGACGCGGTACGCCGGATCTCGATGGTGATCGGGATCGCCGACGAAAGCGCCGCACTTCTGGCAGTAGTTCGCGCCTTCGGCGTTGACGAACCCGCAATCCGGGCAGTGGCGCGCCACCGAGGTGCTCCGGGCCTAGGCGGTCGGGGCCTCGTCGTCGGGCAGCTCGACGCGGCCCGCGAGGATGTCGGTGAGACGTGCGACGTCGTCGCCGGTGAGGATGTCGTCGCCGCGCTCGTGCTTCTTGCGCAGACGATTCACGAGCTCAGCGCGAAGGATGTCGATCTTGCCGTGCAGGATGCGACGGCGGTACGAGATCTCGACCTCTTCGTCGGTGAGCTGATGGATGAGGTCCTTCAGCTCCTGATCGGAGAGGGACCCGAGATCGGGAAACGTGTCCATGGGTTCAGCCAGGCTCCGGTACGGGAAAGCCAGACCTTATCCATTTCTCCGGCGAGACCGACGTCACGCATGGGTTCTTTCCACCAGCGAGCCCTCGACCTCGGCTTCACCCTCACCCCTCGACTGCGCGTTGCCCCCGATTGCGGGGCTTTTCGCAACTGTTGAGCATGGGTCAGCAGGTCAACGATCGTCCGATGGCGCGATCTCGATCAGGGGGCGAGCCGTCCGTCGACGCTGACCGAGAGGTGCAGTTGGGTCGCTCCCAGCGGCGAGGTCGCCGCCGGATCGTCGAACGCGACGCCCATCGCGAGCGTCAGGCGTGCGTCGCGCACGCCGCGCAGCGTGCGGCGCCCGGTGGCCGAGCGCGTGCGTCCGTCATCACGTGCCGGAACTTCGGTGAGCGCCCAGCCGGCCTCGCGTGCGCGACCCACGGTCGCCGCCCACACGGTGGCGGCATCGGCCCGCGCGAGGACGAAACTGCGCAGGATGGTGCCGCGCTGGGGATCACCGGAGAGGCCCACGCCGGGGGTCGTGTCGACCGTGCCGATCATCCGGGTCGCCGGAGGGCGGTAGGTCGTCATCGCATCGGTTCGCAGCGCCCCGAGGCCGCGCGGGCGGTCGCTCGTGACGCGGTGCAGGCCCCACGCGGCCAGCGCTGCGATCGCGACGACGGCCACCGCGACCGCGACGAGCAGCGGCACGTTCCGAGGCGTCGCACGGTCGCTCGGCTCCGCGCCGCGCACGCCCGTCAACGGGCTGCGACCGACGGACGCGCGAACGTGGCGCGGGCGTACAACGCGCTCGCGATGTACGCCATCACGACGCCGATCACGAGGAGCACGTGGCCGACCTCGTCGGCTCCGGCCACGGCGAAGAACAGCGCCGACATGATCGGCCACACGCCGAGGCGTCCGACCCAGTTGATCGTGATCGCGCCGCGGCGGTGCAGCGCGTACCGGCCGAGCGCGAGCATCGCGACCTCGCGACCGAGCAGCAGCCCGAGGAGCGTGCGCGGCAGCAGTTCGAAGTGCCACGCCACCGCCGCACCCGCGATGATCATGAGGCGGTCGATGATCGGATCGAGCAGCGCGCCGAGGCGGCTGTACTGCCCGGTCAGCCGCGCGAGGATGCCGTCGAGGTAGTCGCCCCACGCCACCGCGCCGTAGAGCACGGCGGCAGCCGTCGAGTGACCGTCACCGGATTCGAGCGCGAACACGAGGAACAGCACCAGCCCCACGAGACGGGCGTAGCCGACGAAGTTCGGGATCGTCCACGGGCGCAGCGGGCTGCCCGGCAACGTGGACGGTGGCGGCGGCGCGGAGCGATCCAGGCCGATGAGGCGCCGCAGACCGCCGCGCTGGCCCGGCTCCGTCATGGGGCAGTGGCAAGGTGTGCCCGAACCGCGGGCACCGGATCGGCGAGCGACACCGGGTCGAGGTCCACACTGCCGCGCCGCAGCTGGGCCTCGGCCTCGCCGCGCTCGAGCGTGCGCTTGCCGACGACCAGCCGAATCGGGCAGCCGAGGAGCTCGGCGTCGGTCAGCTTCTCGCCCGCACCGCCCGGGCGATCGTCGAGGACGACGGAGAGGCCGGCGTCCTCGAGGGTGGTGGCGAGCTGCTCGGCGGCCTCGGCCTCGGGCGTGCCCGGCTTGCCGATGCCGATCACGTGCACTTCCCACGGGGCGATGGCCTTCGGCCACGCGATCCCGCGCTCGTCGCCCACCTGCTCGGCGGTCGACGCGACGATGCGCGCCGGGCCGATGCCGTAGCACCCCATGATGATCGGAGCGCGCTTGCCGTCCTCGTCGAGGAACGTCGCGCCGAGCGCCTCGGTGTACTTCGTGCCGAGCTTGAAGATGTTGCCGATCTCGATGGCGGGGACGATCTCGATCGGCTTGCCGTCGATCGTGTCGGTCGGCCGTGCGGTGCGCACGTCGGCGCGGCGCGCCTCGAAGTCACGGCCGGGCTGCACGCCGCGCAGGTGCACATCGACGGCGTTGGCACCCACCACGTGCTCCGTGTCCGTCACGGCGCTGTCGAGGAGCACGGTCGTCGACGGGTCGGCCATGCCGAGCGGGCCGAGGAAGCCGACGGGGCCGATCGCCTGCGCGATCTCCTCCTCGGTCGCCGGGCGGTGCGCACCCCCCAGCGCGGAGGCCAGCTTGGTGTCCTGGACGGTGTCGTCGCCGCGCACGAGCACGAGCACGAGACCGTCGGGGCCGACGACCACGACGGCCTTCAGCGTGGCCGAGGCGTCGAGCCCGAGCTGCTCGGCAACGGCCGCGATCGTCTTCGCGCCGGGCGTCTCGACCCGCTCGGGCGCACCGATCGGATCGACGGCGACGGCGGCAGACGGCGTGGTCGCCGCCACCTCGACGTTCGCGGCGTAGCCGTCGGCGAGCACGATGTCGTCCTCACCGGCCGCGCACGGCGCCATGTACTCGTGGGCTCCGGCGCCGCCCATCATGCCGACGTCGGATTCGACCCGGTACCACGTGAGGCCACAGCGGTCGTAGATCTTCGCGTACGCCTGCGTCTGCGCCTCGTAGCTCGCGTCGAGGCCGGCCTCGTCGCGATCGAACGAGTAGGCGTCCTTCATCACGAACTCGCGGGTGCGCAGCACGCCGGCGCGCGGGCGCGGCTCGTCGCGCTCCTTCACCTGCAGCTGGTAGAGCGTGAACGGGAGCTGGCGGTAGCTCTTGACCGTCTGCGCGACGTGCGTGGTGACGGCCTCCTCGTGGGTCATCGCGAGCACCATCGGGCTGCCCTTGCGGTCCTCGAGCTTGAACATCTCCGGGATGCCGTCGCGACCCGTCTTCTGCCACGGCTCGATCGGCTGGAGCACCGGGAGCGACAGCTCCTGGGCACCGGCACGGTCCATCTCCTCGCGGATGATCCCGACGACGTTCTGGTGGATGCGCCAGCCGGCCGGCAGCCACGACCACAGACCCGAGCCGAGCTGGCGGATGAGTCCGGCGCGCACCATCAGCTGGTGCGACAGCGCCTCGGCGTCGGCCGGAGCCTGACGCTCGGTCGGCAGGAGCAGCTGCGACAGGCGGTGCACCCCCCGAAATCTAGCCGTCCGGCAGGCGCGACGACGTCAGGCCCACGCGCGGGGAGGGCTCGTCCGGGCCAGCGCGGAGGCGTCCCGCCGCCCTCGTCATAGACTCCGAGCCGTCCGTCCCTTTCAACGAGTCCCAGGAGACTGCACCATGGCTTACGAAGTCCCGGCCCTGCCGTACGCGTACGACGCGCTCGAGCCGCACATCGACGCGCAGACGATGACCATCCACCACGACAAGCACCACCAGGCGTACGTCGACAAGGTCAACGCCGCGCTCGAGGGCACCGAGTGGGCGGACAAGCCGATCGAGGAGGTCGTCGCCAACCTGTCCTCCCTCCCGGCCGACAAGCAGGGTCCGGTCCGCAACAACGGCGGCGGCCACTACAACCACTCCCTCTTCTGGGAGTCGCTCTCGGCCGACGGCGGCGAGCCGACCGGCGAGCTCGCGGATGCGATCACCGCCAAGTTCGGTTCGCTCGACGCGTTCAAGGAGCAGTTCGAGGCCGCCGGGCGTGAACCAGTTCGGTTCGGGCTGGGCCTGGCTCGTCCTCGACGGTGGCGAGCTCGCCATCACGAGCACCGCCAACCAGGACTCGCCGCTGACCGACGGCAAGACGCCGCTCCTCGGCAACGACGTTTGGGAGCACGCGTACTACCTGAAGTACCAGAACCAGCGCCCGGCCTACCTGAAGGCGTTCTGGAACGTCGTCAACTGGGCAAAGGTCGCGGAGCGCTACGCCGCCGCCAAGTAGCCGTTCGCCCCCGCGCCGGCCGTGCCGGCGCGGACGCTTCCCGAGGGCCGCTCCATCCGGGGCGGCCCTCGGTCGTTCCGAGGCCCTGGTGATCAGCCGGGCGGCGTGAGACCGCGGGCGATGTAGCCGGCCTGGAGCCCGGTGACGGTGCCGGTCCACGTCGGGCCCTGGTCCGGCAGGCGGGTCCACGTGACGTTGACCGTGCCGCTCGTGCCCGTCATCCGCAGTTCGTTGCCGGCGCGGGTCGCGCCCGTCTGCTTGTCGAGCTGCACCCACGGCGGGATCGGCCACCGCAGGCGCGGAGCCTTCTGCCCGGCCCGCAGCGAGAGCTTCCACTGCAGCTGGGCACCCTGCGCGTTCGGGGTGAGCGTGATGTCGAGCAGACCGAAGCTGGTCGGCAGGCGCAGGGCCTGCGTCACGGCTCCGCCCTGCGTCCACGCCGACGGGAGCGCGCCCATCACGACGAGGTCGGTGCCGTCCTCGTGGGCGATCAGGTCGCGGACGAAGGTCGTGAGCTCGGCGGCGAGCCAGCCGTGCGGCGCGAGGTTGTCCTTCACGTCGCGGCTCGCCCATGGCACCACGCTCGTCTCGTAGCCGCCGCCCGTGGCGGTGAGGTGCGCGATCGTGGCGTAGAGCCCGGCGACGGGCTGGATCTGGTCGCCGGCGCGCAGCGCCGTCTGCCAGTCGCGGAAGCCGAGGTAGGAGTGCATGTACTTGCCGCCGTAGAAGGCGACGCCCTCCTGCTGCTCAGCGAGGTTCGCGGCGAGCGACGACTGCACGAGCGGATCGTTCGGCTCGAGCGTCGGGAACGGCCACGCCGCCCAGCGATCGCCCCAGCTCGTCGCAGTGCCGCCGCTGAGGGTCGGCTGGATGCGGCCGCCCACGGCCGTCGCGCGCATTGCGGCGACCGTGCGCTCGCGCAGCGTGTCGCGCGCCTTGAGCGCGCGGGCCTTCAGGGCGGTGTCGCCGGCACGCTCCGCGAGGGTGGCCGCGGCGTCGAGGCCCGCCACGCCCCACAGCTGATCGCCGGTGAGCGTGCCGCTCGCCCACTCGTTGTCCTTGGGGTCCGACGGCGGGAGCATGCCGGTCGGCTGGGTCGCCATCGTGGCCGTCGCCCAGTTCACCGCGCGATCGACGGCCGGCGCCCAGCGCTTCGCGAACGCCGCATCGCCCGAGAGGCGGACATGCTGGCCGAGCACCCAGAGCGCCTGTCCGAAGCCGTCGCCTTGGCCGACGCGCGAGACGAACGTGCCGTCAGGCGTCTGCCAGTCGGTGAGGAAGGCCAGGTTGTCGGCGGCGACGTCCGCAAGACCGACGCGGTCGAGCGCATCGCTGATGACGGCCAGGTCGCGGATCCAGAACGCGTGGTACTGGAGCATGTTCACCGTCTGCACCCAGCGGCCGTCGGGCAGCTGGTAGCGGGGCACGAGCATGTTGGTGATCGAAGCGTCGAGCGCGCGCTGCACCGGAGCCTCCGGGACACGGATCGAGGCGCCGCCGGCGCGCTGGTTGCGCCACCCCGCGATCATCGCCTGCGACTCCGCCGCGGTGTCGGCTCGGCGGAGCGCACGGATCCTGTGGGCGTCGTTCTTCTTCGAGAGCGGCCGCAGCGGGATGATCACGCGGACGTTGCCGTCGGCGCTGCGCACCTTCAGGCGCAGCTGGGCGGCGATCGCGCTCGGTCGCCCGGCGCATTCCTCCACGCGCTTGATCCCGGGCAGGTTGCGCTTGCTGCGCTTCACGTCGCCCCGGATGACGGCGACGACGCTGGGCCCACGCTCGACCACGAGCGCGTTGCCCTGCCTTACGACCTTCCAGCAGCGCCCCTTGCGGAACGCCTGGCCGGGCTGCTCGTAGAGGCCGGCGCGTGCGGCCGTGACAGGACGCGGATAGCGGTAGGCCGGGGCGCGTCCGCCGGGCTTCTTCGTGCCTCCCCACTTGAGTGCGAGCCCGGCTTCCTTGCTGCCCCCTGGGTGCATCGCGAGCACGGCGGACGGCACGCCGGCGATGGACTGCGCCCACCAGGCGGCGTCGCCGCCGACGGGGGTCGACGGCCGTCGCGAACAGCGGAACGACCGGGTCCGGCAGCCCGCGGCGCGTGAAGATGCCGGCAGTCCGGCCGCCGCTCATCCACGGCGTCACCTCGACGGAGGGCGTGAACACGCCGCCGTCCGGCAGCACCGAGGCACCGGCGACCGTGCCCGGCACGCCGAGCTGATCGGTCGGGTTGACGAGGTAGCCGTAGCCGGGCTGTGCGTCCCAGGCGATCGGCGATGCACCTGCGTGGGCGGCGGTCGGCGCTGGGGCGAGCGCGGCGAGCGCCGCGAGCAGGGCAACGTGGCCGCGGCGGCCGGGCGGCAGGGCTCGGCGGCGCGCGACGCCAGGGTCGGGGACGGGACGGGACAGGGTGCGAGGCAGGGCGGTTGCTCCGGCGGGAGGGCGGATCGTTACAGGGTCCAACCCGGGTCGGCGGCGAGGGTTGCGGGCCGGTCCGGGCAGCGGTGGCCGGTTGCCGCAGCTCAGCTGAAGAACACTGCGGCCTGGTCCAGGAGCGCGAGGTCGACGGTCTTCACGCCCTCGGTGTCCGAGAGCGGCACGGAGTCGATCACCTGCCCCTGGAGGCTGACCATCCGTCCCGTGCGCCCGGAGAGGACGAGCTCGGCGGCCTGGATGCCGTAGCGGGTGCCGAGTACCCGGTCGGTCGCGACCGGCGAGCCGCCGCGCTGCAGGTGGCCGAGCACCGCCACGCGCGTCTCGAAGCCGGTGATCGCCTCGAGCGCTGGTGCGAGCGCTGCGCCGATCCCGCCGAGGCGCTCGTAGCCGTAGCCGTCGGTGGCATCGGTCGCGAGGACCTTGCCGGCCTCCTCACCGCGGAAGCTCAGCTTCGCCCCCTCCGAGATGACGACGATCGAGAACCGCTTGCCGCGGTCGTGGCGGCGCTGGATGCCGGCGGCGATGCCGGCCACATCGCGCGGGACCTCGGGCACGACGATGTCGTCGGCGCCACCGGCCATGCCCGAGAGCGTCGCGATCCAGCCGGAGTTGCGCCCCATCACCTCCACGACCATCACGCGGTCGTGCGACTGGGCGGTCGTGCGGAGCCGGTCGATCGCGTCCGTCGCGACCTGCACGGCCGTGTCGACGCCGAACGTGCGGTCGGTGCCGACGACGTCGTTGTCGATCGTCTTCGGGACGCCGACGACGGGCACGCCCTCGTCGTGCATGCACCGCGAGATCCACTGCGTGTGCTCGCCGCCGATCGCGATCACCGCATCGAGCGGGTGCGTGCGCTGCGCGGCGTGCACGCGGGCCATCCCCTCCGGCTCCTTGATCGGGTGGAACGAGGAGCTCTGCAGGATCGTCCCGCCGAGCTGGAGGATCCCGGCGAGTCGGCGGCGATCGAGCGCGATCCGCAGCTCGGGGTCGGCGAGGCCTTGGTACCCGCGCAGCAGGCCGACCGGCTCGTGGCCTTCGTCGAGCAGCTTGCGTGCGGCGCCGCGGATCACGGCGTTGAGGCCGGGGCAGTCGCCGCCGGCGGTGAGGATGCCGACCTTCATGCCCATGGTTCTACCGCGCCCGGTGGCGGCGCGCGCCGGGCGCACTCAGCGGCGACGGTGCCTCGCGCGCGACGGCCGGACGAGCTTTGCGAGCTGCCGCTCGAACGAGCGTGAGCGGTCGAGCTGCACGAGCTCCGACCGCGTGTTCGCGAGCTCGCGCGGGAACTGCGTCGAGATCACCGCGCGCAGCTTCATGGTGCGCGTGTGCGTGGCGAGCCACCGCAGGCCCGCCTTGGAGAAGGTGAAGGTGACGGTCGCGGTCTGCCCGGTCTGCACGCCGCCGGCCGCGGCGAGCGTCGCGAGCACGGCCTTGCCGGTCGGCGCCCGGAGTTCACCGGTGATCGCGGCCGTCAGTCCGGCCTGCGGGCCGCGGGCCTGCCACACCTTCACGTCGAGCACCCCGGGCCGCCGGGCCGGGCCGGCGGGCCCCGGCAACGGACGGCGCCCAGCTCGCCACCGGCTTGGTCGCGGGGCCACGCACCATGGTGAGGCGCGCGGAGCTGTGCACGCCGCCGGCGGTCGCTCCGCGGTCCCAGAAGCGATGCACCACCTCGGCGATGACCTGCGGGCTGTCCTTCGCATCCCAGCCCGACCCGCCGACGGTGCCCGTAAACGACTCGCCAGGGCCCAGCAGCGGGAGGTAGCAGGCGCTCGCCGACCACGGGATGGTGGTGTTCACCCAGGCGTTCGCCTGGAGGATCGTCGCGTGCACGTTCGCTTCGAAGGTCCACTCGTCGTAGCGGGCGATGAGCGGGGGAGCGCTGCGGCGTCGGGATGAGCTCCTGCGACACGTTCGCGAGCCGCTCGGGGGCGGCAGCGCATGCCGGGCGGACCTTCGAACCGGTCCTCGAGCGTCGGCGAGTAGAGGTTCAGCACGAACGGCTGCGGCGTGGGCGACGTGTTCGTGACCGTCCAGGTCGCGCGCACGTCGTCGAGGGCCGGCACGTACGACGGACCACTCAGGCTGACGGTCGACGCCCCGGCCCCGCAGGCAGGGCCCGCGACTCCGGGGCACAGGTCCTGCGACGTGTCGCCCCAGCCGTCGGCGTCGGCATCCGGTTCGAGCACGACGGAGCCGGCCGGCTCAAGACCGACCGCGTCTCCGGTGCGGACGCGCCCGGCGCCGCCCGGCGTCTGCAGCGGTTCGAGGTCGGTGACGGGTCCGCCGCTCCGGACGAGCGGGTCGAGCACGACGAGCGCCTCGCCGGCTCGCAGCGCGAACGCGGTGTCGACCACCGTCTCGGCGCCCGCAGTGCCGGGGCGCGCGGGCCCAGCGCCCGTCCGTCGTGGTCGGGGGGAGGCGCAGCACCCACTGCCCGGGCGAGGCAGGATCCGGGCGCCGCGATCCGCAGGTCCTCCGGTTCGACGGGGGCCGAGCGCGAGCCGCGTCACGGCACTCGGGACCGTGACCGGCGGACCGAACGGCAGGATGCAGGTGGTGTCGACGTCGAGCCGGTCGCTGCAGCGCGTCCCCGCCCCGGCCGGCCCGTGATCGATCGCGTCGGCCCGCGCACCGGCCGTGACGACGACCGAGCAGGCCATCGCGACAGCGACGACGCGCGACAGGCGCGAGCGCGCAGAGCTCCAGGGGCGACGCACCGACATGAGGTGCGAGACCGAGCGGACCGTGCCTTGCCCGTCGCTACGCGCTAGGCGCGGCTGAACCGCCGGCCGGCGGTCGGCGAGCTGCTCTCGTCGACGCCGGTCTTGGTGACGTTGAGCGCGTCGAGCACGTCCTGACCACCGCCGGAGGCCTTCGCCTTCTCGGCCTCGATCGCGGCGAGGCGCTCGGGCGTCATCGCCTCGAGGTCCTCGTTCTCCGCGAGCCAGGCGCGGGCCTCCGCCGCCGCGGCCGCGTCGCGCACGATCGTCTTGTCGCTCTCGTAGTAGCGGTCGATCTCGGCGAAGAGCTCGTCGACGAGCCTGTCGGTCGGCACCTTCTTGAGCGGCTCGCCCTTGGAGAAGATCATGCCGGCGTCCTTGGCGCCCGTGATGCCGAAATCGGCGTGGCGCGCCTCCCCGATGCCATTCACGGCGCACCCGAGGATCGAGACCTCGATGGCGTCGGGGTAGGCCTGCAGGCGCTGCTCCACCTCTGCGACGACGGAGTCCATGTCGAACTGGAGGCGGCCGCAGGTCGGGCAGGCGATGAGCACGGGGCCGCGCTCGCGGAGCTTGAGGGCCTTCAGGATCTCCCAGCCGACCTTCACCTCCTCCTCGGCGTGGAACGTCGAAAGTGAGATGCGGACGGTGTCACCGATGCCGTCGGCGAGCAGGGGTGCCGAGGCCGACGGCGCTCTTCAGCGATCCCGTCCACTTCGTGCCCGCCTCGGTGATCCCGAGGTGCAGCGGGTTGGATCGATCTTCTCCGAGAGCAGGCGGTTGGAGGCGATCGTGTTCGGCACGCTCGTCGACTTCATCGACACCTTGAAGTCGTCGAAGTCGAGGCGGTGCATCAGCTCGACGAACTCGGTCGCCGCGGTGACGAGCGCCTCGACCGGGTTCTCGAACTCGAGGTCGATCAGGTGCTTGGGCAGCGAGCCGGAGTTCACGCCGATGCGCATCGGCACGCCGTGCTGCTTCGCCTTGGCGACCACCTCGGCCACCTTGTCGGGACCGCCGATGTTGCCCGGGTTGATCCGGATGCAGTGCACGCCGGCCTCCATCGCCTTGATGGCGAGGGTGTGGTTGAAGTGGATGTCGGCGATGATCGGGATGGGCGTGTGCGGGAGGATGTGGTCCCGCAGCGCCTCGACGTCCTGCACGCGAGGCACGGCGCACCGCACGATGTCGGCGCCGGCCTCGGCGACGCGCTGGATCTGCGCGAGCGTCTGCGCGTGGTTCGCCGTCTCCGTCTTCGTCATGGTCTGGACGGCGACGGGCGCACCGCCGCCCACGGGCACGTTGCCGACCATGATCTGACGCTTCGAAGGCATACCCCGATTGTACGGTGCCAGCGGCGCCGGGGATGAACAGCTGTGACCGATCCCAGGTGGAGCGCAGGAGCCGGCGGCTGCGGCGCGGCCCGCACCTCGGCCAGCGGACTCTCAGTCGACGTCGCGTGGGTCCTTCTCGAGCGCGACGATCTCCGTCGTCTCGAACCGACGGTTCTCGGCCCGGCGAGCGCCGGCGTTGACGATCCACAGCACGACGCCGAGCACGAGCAGCAGACCGGCGCGGACGAGCTGGTCCGGATCGTCCACGACGCGGTACCCGAGCACGCCGGCCGACGCGACCGCACCGACGACGGCCACGAGCGGGACCGTGTGGAAGTGGTCGTGGTCGACCCGGTCGCGCCGCAGCACGAGGACGGCGACGTTGACGAACGTGAACACCGTGAGGAGCAGCACCACGGTGGTGGAGGCGAGGTCGCTGACGGAGCCGGTGCTCGCGAGCGCCATCGCGAGGAGCGTGGTGAAGATGATCGCGACCCACGGGGTGCGGCGGCTGGCGTGCACGCGGCCGAGGGCCCGCGGCACGATGCTCTGCGCACTCATGCCGTAGACGAGCCGCGAGGCCATGATCATGTTGATCAGCGCGCCGTTGGCGGAGCGCGAGGATGCCGATGACGGCGAACACCTTGGGGTTCACGCCGAGCGGGCCGGCGCCGGCGAGCGAGATGAGCGGCGTGCCGTTCTCGATGTCGAGCAGCGTCGCGCGGTCGAGGACGGCGGGCGCGAGCACGCCGATGATCAGGTAGATCGCGCCGGCGATCAGGATGCCGCCGAACAGCGCGCGCGGGTAGTCGCGGCGCGGGTCCTGTGCCTCCTCGGCCACGTTCACGGAGTCCTCGAAGCCGATGAGCGCGTAGAACGCGAGCGCGGTGCCGGCGAGCGCCGAGCCGACGAGCGCGCCGTGGTGCCCGTCGGTGGTGAACGCGCGACCGAGGTCGCCCTGGCCGTCGGCGAGCGCGGCGATCGCCACGACGATGACGAGCAGCAGGCCGGAGAGCTCGATCACCGTGAGCACCACGTTCACGCGCACCGACTCGCTGATCCCGCGGAAGTTCAGCGCGGCGACGAGCAGGAGGAAGAACAGGGCGACCGGGACGACGGGCACGTCCGTCCACAGCTGCGGGAGGTACTTGCCGGAGACGCCGCGTGCGAGCGTTGCCGCGGACGCGATGCCGGAGCACATCACGGCGAACGCCACCATGAACGTGACGAACGGCCGGCGGAACGCCTTGTTGACGTACAGCGCGGCGCCGGCAGCCTGCGGGTACTTCGTGACGAGCTCGGCGTAGGACGCGGCCGTGAAGAGGGCGAGTCCGAGCGCGAGCAGCATCGGCAACCACACCACC
>JAQIJQ010000004.1:0-153249 GCA_036946195.1 Patulibacter minatonensis
GCCCCGCTCGGTCGTCACCACGGCCAGCTACGAGGCGCGCGCGTTCGGCGTCGACTCCGCAATGCCGATGAGCCGCGCCCGGCGCCTGTGCCCGCAGGCGGTCGTGGTCCCGCCCGACATGGCCGCCTACCGCGACCTGAGCATCCAGGTGTGGACGATGGTCCGCGACCGCTTCCCAGTGGTCCAGCAGGCCGGCATCGACGAGGCGTACGTCGACGTGACCGAGATCGAGAAGCCGCTCACGGCCCTCAAGGCGATGGTCGCCGCCGTCGAGGCCGCGACGGGCCTCTTCATCTCGGTCGGGGTCGGCCCGAACCGGCTGGTCGCCAAGACGACGAGCGGCGCCGCCAAACCGCGTGGGTTCGCCGTGCTCTCGCGGGAGCAGGCGTGCGAGCACTTCGCGTCGTCGCCGGCGCGCAAGCTCCAAGGCGTCGGGCCGCGTACGGCCGAGCGGCTCGCCGAGCTCGGGATCGTGACGATCGGCGATCTGCAGCGCCGTACGCCGGAGGAGCTGACGGCCCAGATCGGCACGGGCGCCGGCCCGCGGCTCCACGCGCTCGCGCACTTTCGCGATGCGAGCCCGGTGCAGACGAGCCGCGAGGTGAAGTCGTGCTCACGCGAGACCACCTTCCCGGCCGACATCGACGATCCGGCCGAGCTCACGAAGGTGCTGCTCCAGCTCGCGAACCGGTTGGCCGAGGATCTCGAGCGCAAGGACCTCGCCGGGCGGACGATCGGGATCAAGGTGCGCCTGGCCGACTGGTCGACCCGCACGCGCGCCCACACGCTCGACGTGCCGACGCGCGATCCCGAGCAGCTGCGGCGGGTCGCGCGGGAGCTGCTCGAACGGGAGGCCATCACCGCACCGGTCCGGCTCATCGGCGTGCGCTGCGCCGGGTTCGACGCGCCTTCGGCGACCCCCAACCCGCGGCGGGCCGTCGCCGCGCGCGGGCAACTGCGCCTGCCTCTCGAAGCCTGAACCGGAGCACGCGCGCTGCGGCTTGGCGCACTTCGACCGCCCGGAAACCCAACGTTCAGCGGTTGTTCTTACTTCCGGACCATGCCACTGCCACGATGAGGGTCCTCCTTTCCCCGCTTCGTCCGTTGGTCCAACCTCCCACATATGCCCTGCGTCGACCGGCCCGTTTCGCCGACGACTGGTTCGTGGACATGCACCTCTCCGATGTGCTGGCCGGGCTGTCGCACGCGCTCGACCTGACCGAAGGCCACCCGCCCGGTCACGCCGAGCGTGCGTGCCTGCTGGGCATGCGGATCGCCGACAAGGTCGGCCTGCCCGAGCACGAGCGCTCGTCGCTGTACTACGCCCTGCTGCTGAAGGACGCCGGGTGCTCCGTGAACGCGGCACCGATCGCGGAGCTCTACGGCAACGACGACGCGCTCGTCAAGGCGACGCGCCGTGCGAACGACCACCGCAAGCTCACCCGCTCCGCGATCCACACGTTGCGGTACGCCGCCCCCGGCGGCGACATGCGCACCAAGCTGAGCCGCATCCGCGCCCTCGTGGCGAGCGGCGCGGCGGGCGCTGCCAAGCTCACGGAGCTGCGCTGCGAGCGCGGTGCCGACATCGCCCTCGGCATCGGCCTGCCGGTCGAGACCGCCGATGCGATCCGCGCGCTCGACGAGCACTGGGACGGCGGCGGCTACCCGCACGGCCTCAAGGGCACGCAGATCCCGCTCCTGGGCCGGATCATGTGCCTCGCGCAGACGCTCGAGATCTACTGGGTGGCCGGCGGCCGCACCGCCGCGCTGCGCATGGCCAAGGAGCGCCGTGGCACGTGGTTCGACCCGGAGCTCGTGAAGATGGTCGAGGCATCCGAGAAGGACGAGGCGTTCTGGTCGGGGCTCGCCCGCCCGGACGTGCGCGGCATCGAGCCGCGCTCGGCCGCGATCACGGCCGACGACGCCCGGCTCGACTCGCTCGCGGAGGCCTTCGGCCAGATCGTCGATGCGAAGACGCCGTACACCGCTCGCCACTCGCGCGGCGTCGCCCAGCTCGCCGCGCTCATCTCGATCGAGATGGGCCAGGGCGTCGACGAGGCGACGCGCCTCTACCGCGCCGGACAGCTCCACGATCTCGGCAAGCTCGGCATCTCGAACTCGATCCTCGACAAGCCCGGCAAGCTCAACGCCGACGAGTGGCTCGCGATGCGAGGTCACCCGGATGCCGGCTACGCCGTGCTCTCGCGCATCCCGCCGTTCGCCGACATGGCTCGTCTTGCGCTCACCCATCACGAGCGGCTCGACGGCAGCGGATACCCGCACGGCCTCACCGCCCAGGACCTCGGCATCGACGACCGGATCCTCGCGGTGGCCGACGTCGGCGAGGCGCTGAGCGCCGAGCGCCCGTACCGCGGTGCGCTCACGCCGGACAAGGTCATGTCGATCATGCAGGAGGACGCGGGCAACAAGCTCGACCAGGACTGCTTCGAGGCGTTCTGCAGCGTGCTGCCGCAGTGGCACTCGGTGATCCGCGAGCAGGAGCTGCCCGAGCTCCTCAGCCCGGACTTCCCGCGGCTCGCCGCGCTGCGCGCGGCGTAGAACGCGCGCGAAGGCGCCCCCAGCCGGTCCGGCCGAGGGCGCCTCCGTTGCGAACGACCGGTGCCTAGTTCTGCGGCTGCGGCGTGGTGCGCAGGTAGGGCTTGATGGTCGTGAAGCCCGGGAAGAGCTGCTCGGCGTCCTCGTTGGAGACGGCCGGCGTGATGATGAGGTCCTCGCCCGGCTTCCAGTCGGCCGGCGTCGCGAGCTTGTGCTTCGCGGTGATCTGGAGCGAGTCGATGACGCGCAGGATCTCGTCGAAGTTGCGGCCGGTGGACGCCGGGTAGGTCAGCGTGAGCTTGACGGTCTTGTCCGGGGCGATCACGAAGACCGAGCGCACGGTCTGGGTGTTCGGCGCGTTCGGCGGGATCATCCCGTAGAGGTCGGCGACCTTGCGCTCCGGATCGGCGATCAGCGGGTAGTCCGGGCGGGCACCCTGGGTCTCCTCGATGTCGTCGGCCCACTTCTCGTGGTCGCCGAGCTCGTCGACGGAGATCGCGATGACCTTCGTGCCGCGCGAGGCGAACTTCTCCGACAGCGCGGCGACGCGGCCGAGCTCCGTGGTGCAGACGGGCGTGAAGTCGGCGGGGTGCGAGAAGAGCACGCCCCAGCTGTCGCCGAGCCACTCGTGGAAGTTGATCTCGCCCTGGGTGGTCTGGGCGGTGAAGTCAGGGGCGGTATCGCCGATGTGGAGGTTGCTCATGTTCCCTCTTGCTGCTCGTGGAGCGGTTCGGTGCAGGCCCAAATATACAAAAGGTGGGGCGGTTTCAAGGAGTTTGGCCGCGAGTGCCCCCGAACGACCCGTGGATCCGGTGGATCAGCCGAGCGGAATCGTCGCTTCGACCACCGTGCCCTCGTGCGGCACCGAGCGGACGACGAGCTCGCCGCCCTGCTCCTTGAGGAGGTCTTCCGCGATCCGCAGACCGCTGCGACCGGCATGCTCGGCCTCCTCCCGCTCGCCGGCGGTGAAGCCGATGCCGTCGTCGCTCACGAACACCCGCGCGACGCCGGCGGAGTCGTCGCGGACGATCCGCACGGAGAGGCGGCGCGCGGCGGCGTGGCGATCGGCGTTGCGGATCGCTTCGCGGGCGATGCGGTAGGCGAGCTCGGCTGCTGGTGCGTTGCCGAGCGGCTGCACGTCGAGGGCGGTCGTCGTCACCCCGGCCGCGGCGATCGGTGCGAGGAGCTGGTGCAGCGCGCCGTCGAGGCCGATCTCGGCGAGGTCGGGCGGGTGGATGCCGGAGAGGTCCCCGCGAAGCTGGCGAAGGCTGGCGTCGACGGCAGAGGCGAGCTGCCGCAGTTCGCGTACGTCGCCCGAACGACCGGAGCGGCCGGCCGTGTCGGCGAGGGCGGTGAGGCGGTCGGCGACGGGGGTGAGCGCGTCGACGGCGCCGGCCGAGAGGTCCGCGGCGATGCGCAGGCGTTCGGCGCGGGAGGTGTCGACGGCTTGGCGGGCCAGGCGTTCGCGTTCGACGGTCACCTCGCCGAGGTTGCGCACGAGCCGTCGGACGAGCGGCACCTGGATGAGGCCGATGAGCAGCAGCGCGATCACGAGCGGCAGCAGGAGCTGGCCGAGGATGCGGTCGCGCAGCTCGGTGACGAAGCTGAACCGCTGGTAGATCTCGAAGAGCACCGGTTCGCCGTCGGCGGTGGAGACGGACGTGTACGCCTCGAGGAGCTTGGTGCCGGGTTCGCGTTCGAGCCGGTTCTCGGGTGCGGAGAGGTCGCTGAGCTCGACTTCGCTGCCGCCGTGCTCGAGGATCTCGAGCTCTTCGTCGCCGAGCGCGAAGCGCTTGCCGATGAGGCTTGCCTGGTCGGAGTAGAGGATCTCGCCCTCGGAGTTCCAGATCTTCACGCGTACGACGGATCCGCGGACGACGGAGCGCGGGATCACGTCGTTCAGCCGGGCGATCGCCTTGGGGTCGCGGTCGAGCAGGCCGTCGGCGAGTCCGGCGCCCTCGACGAGCTCACCGACGGTCTTGACGCGTTCGCCGGTGTCTCGGCGGGCCTCGTCGAGCGCGATCTGACGCAGTGCGACGTACCCGGCCGCGCCGATGACGAGCACCGCGACGAGCGTACCGGCGAGGAAGCGCGCGACGGCGGAGCGGACGGTGGGGGTCTTCGGATGCTTGGTGGGGGCGGGCACGTGGAGGTGCGTGGAGCGGGCCGCGGCGAACGTCGTGTCCCCCTCGTTGATCGGCTCCTCCCTCCGCGGGACGCAGGACTTCGCACCGGTGTGTGCGCATTCGGGTCGGGTACGCGTCGCGCACCGGCTGCCGAGCGGGCGGTCAGCGGGCCGCCGGGGTGCGCCAGGCGAGGGTGAGGGTGTCGTGGGCGGGCAGCGCCTCCCACGTGCTCGCGTGGTCCCGCAGACGTTCGTCGATGCGGGCGAGCGCGTCGGCGGTGAGGGCCGGGTCCCACCAGCGGTCGTCGGTGATGTGGCGACGCAGGTCGGTCGGGTCGGTGGTGCCGGCAAGTGACGCGTCGGCGACCGCGCGCACCATCACCTCGATCCGCATGAGGTCGTCGCGGGACGCCGTCGTGATCTCGCGGGCGCGCTGCTCGGCGTGCGGCGGGAGCTTGCCGCCGCTGAAGCTCGCGTTCTTCACCAGTCCGCCGCGCGCGAGGATGCCCCACAGCCCGCCGTGCGCCGCCAGCTCCTGCTCGACGACGTAGTGCGCGACGTCGTGCGGCACCCGCCCGGGTCGCCCACCGATCTTGTTCCAGCTGCCGCCCTCGAGGGCCACCTGCACGCCGTCCGCCCGCTCGATCGTGGAGCGGTACCGGGTCCCCGGCGACTTGTGGATGTGGATCGTCGCCTCGGCCGGCGGCTGGGCTGCACGGGCTCGACGGGCCATCGCGCCTCATCATGGCGGAGCCACGACGAGCCCGCGCCCGCATCCGCGCCAGGGCTAGTGAACCCCCGGGCCGGCCTCGTACGGACCCCAGTACTTCTTGCTCTGGTGGAACTGCGTCGCGTCGGGATTCTCGACGAACTCGAGCAGATTCCCGGCTTGCTTCTCGAGGAGCACACGGCGGACCTCCGAAGGCGTGGCAAAGAAGAACTCGCGGCGGAGGTTGACCTGATTGACGCGCGTCTCGGAGAACGCGTGGTGCAGCTCGCTCTCGACCGAGACCGCGTCCTCAGCGAAGAAGAGCGCGTGAACGTCGAACGGGAAGGGAACTGACGCTCCGCTCAGCTCGCGGACGCGGTCCATCGGTTCGAGCCGGCGCGTGAGTCCGATCTTCACGATGTTCGGCCCGAACGCTCCGACGTTGCTGATCACGTAGACGTAGCCGGCCCGGATGTTCGCCGCGCGAAAGTCGTTGTGCTCGATCGCCTGGTTGATTGCCCCCAGGCGCTCCTCGAGCTCGGCGAGTGCCTCTTCGTCCCCGGACTCTCGCAGCGCTTGCAGCGCGTTGACGTAGTGCGTGCGTTCCTTGTCGAGCCGTTCGCGTTCGGCCGCCAACTCCTGCTCGGCTTTTCGCTCTTCGCGCAGGCGCTCGCGTTCTTCTCGTGCCTCTTCCTTCTCGACCTGCACCTTCATGAGGTAGTCCGCGGTGAGTTCGAGTTCGTCGAGGCGGAACCGGTGGTACGCCGGGTTCACGTGCATTTCCATCATTGCCCCGAGCTTCGCTACGGCGGCCACGGATGCTTCGAGTCGGCGCCTGGCGGTCACCACGTTGCCGGCCCTGAGTGAGCGCACGCAGTTGTCGGCTTCGGCGTTGTAGGCCCGGAGCATCAGCTTCGAGAACTCCGCCGTCATCTTGCGACCTTTGGCGAGGGAGTTGTTGTAAGTGAACAGGTCGGACGCGAGGATCGCGTCGCCGGCCTTCGCCATGTCCTTGATCGCCGTGCCGATCGCGGCCAGTCGCTCTTTGTAGTCAGCGGCGTGCTCGAGCGGGTGGTGGTACCGGTAGATGCCGACCTCTTGGAGTACTCGCTCGTCGTCGAGGTCGACGGGGCTACCGGTCGCAGCCAGCGCCTCGTTCAAGCGTTGAACCTCGAGCTCGAGCTCTGCGATGCGCGCCTGCGCACGCGCGTTCCCGTCCTTCTGACGAGGCTCGGAAGGCGAGGGTGCCGTCGATGTCTCGTCGACGGGCCTTCGCGTAATCAGTTCGGCGACGGGTGTCTGGGACTTCGCGTTTGCGTTGCTCGGCGCGATCCAGAAGTCCCACCCACTCGGCGCTGCCGGAAAGTCCGAGTGCGGCGTCCAGCCGGCTGGCGGCCGCCAGCCGTAGGGCGGAGTCCACCCGAGGGTGTCGATGTCCCAGCCAGGAGGCGAGTTGAAGACGAGGTCGTCCTCGCTCACCGGCTTCGCACTCCCGGCGCGCCGTCGATGGTCTTCAACTCAAACGGGTTCTTCGACACCGCGGCGCCGAGGTGCTGCAGCGTCGCGAGGGGCACGACGTTGTTGAGATCGAAGGTGAGGAACGTCTCGCGCGCAGCACCGACGGCGGCCAGGTTCGCGCGCTGGTGAACGCCAGTCGCCGGGTCGTTGGCCTCCGTCGCGACGACCAGTGCGATCGTCCCGATCTTTCCTTCGCGGTCTGCTTCGAAGACCTCGTGGAGCGTGCGTAGCGCGACCTGCGCGACCACGCTCGCATAGCGTTCCTTCATGTCCTTCTTCGTCGCTGGGGTGGCCGCGATCTCGTCCTTGGACTTCACGTACCGGTAGACCTTCACGTCGGGGACGATCGAGGGCGGCCCGATGAGCACCGTCAGCTCCAATTCGCCGAGTTCGCGGTCGAAGGTGAACTCGTGCTCGACCGCAAGCCGCTGCGGGTAGACCGAGTTCCCCAGCACGATGCCGATGTATTCCTCGATGGCTTCGTCTTCGCCGGCCGCAAGTCCGGAGATCAGGGCATCGAGCTGTGCGTTGGCTGCATCGGCTGCCTGATCGTTGCGCTTGCACTCGGCCTCGTAGGCGTTCCGTGCGTTCAGGAGTTCGCGCCGCCGTTCGGACTCAGCAAGCTCCCAAGCGGCGACGTCGCGGTCGAGCCGTGCTGGGAGCGCGTCGACCTCGGCTTGCCACGACGCCAACGCATCTTCGTGCACTGCGCGAGCTTGCGCGATCGCTTCCTCGTGCTTCTTGCGGCCGCCCATGAGCTTGCCGATACCGGTCGGCGCTGGCGGTTCGACGAACTTCGGTGCTTCAGGCGACGAACCGCGGACCGGCTTCGGCAGTCCGACCTCAAGGTCCTTACGAGGGAACGGCGGGTGCGCGACCACCGTCCGGAATGACTCGAGGTCGACGTAGTCGTCCACGTCGAGGGTGGCAGCCAGGATCGAATCGAGCTCGTCGATCGTCTCGGCCAGCGCGGCGTTCCGGAAGTCCGCCTCGGCGAGACGCGCCTCCTCGTGGAACCGCTTCGCTTCGCGTTCGGCTTGCTTCTGCTCGGCTGCGGTCGCGCGTGCTAGCTGCGCCGCGGCCCGCTCCGCCTGCTTCCTCGTACGCTCGGCTTCGCGTACCGCAGCCTGGTGCGCCCGCGATCGGGCGCGCAGCTCCTGTTCGCGCCGCTTGGCCGCGAGCTGGTTCTGATGATGTATTTCCGCGAAGAAGCCGCGCTTGGCCATTCCTCGCCCCCCGAGGTCGTGACTTTGACCCGGCGTGCGCAACGGATCGTGCTCAAAGCTAACGGCCGCTGCCCGGGCCTGCGACTACCTTGGACCGGATGACCGACGCCCGTTCGCTCAGCTTCGGCCGCGTCGCGGAAGCGTACGAGCGCGCACGGCCGGCCTACCCTGCGGATCTCGTCGAGTGGCTGGCGCCGGGCCACGTCGTGGTCGACGTGGGCGCGGGCACCGGCAAGCTGACGGGCGTGCTCGCGGCAGCCGGCCGTGAGGTCGTCGCGGTCGAGCCGGATCCCGCGATGCTCGCACAGCTCTCCGAGCGGTTCCCGGGCGTGACGACCCATCTTGGTCCCGGCGAGGAGCTCCCGCTGCCGGATGGGAGCGCCGACGCCGTCGTCTACGGCCAGGCCTGGCACTGGGTCGACGAAGCGCGGGCGGGCGAGGAGGCGGCGCGCGTGCTGCGACCCGGCGGCGTGCTCGGGGCCGTGTGGAACGTGCCGGATCGCGCCGTGCCGTGGGTCGACGAGCTCCAGTCGCTGCGTGGGGATTCCAAGGGTCAGGCGCAGGCGACGGGCCAGGGGCCGAACTTCGGCCGCTGGTTCGCACGACCCGCGCGCCGCGACGAGCGCTGGAGCTTCGAGCTCGGCGTCGACGGATTGGTCGCCCTGATGGCCACGCGCAGCGAGGTGATCACGGGCGACGCGGACGCCCGCGCGCGCACCCTCGCCGCCGTCCGCGCCATCGCCGAACGCGAAGCCGGCCCGAGCGGCGAGCTGGCCCTCCCCTACCTCACGGTCGGGATCAGAGCCGAGCGACTCGAGGCGCCAGCCAGCGACTGAGCAAGGCCAGATCGGTGTCAGGCTGACATCGCCTCCCCGTCACCATGGATCGCGGCTGTGAGCGAGATTGCTCGCGGCTGCGTCCCGCGCAAAAGGCCGCCCAACGAAAAGGGCCCGCTCTCGCGGGCCCTTCGTGAGTATCGGGGAGACAGGATTTGAACCTGCGACCGCCCGGCCCCCAGCCGGGTGCGCTACCAGACTGCGCCACTCCCCGTTGCTTAAGCGGACGACGGGAATCGAACCCGTTCCTAGAGCTTGGAAGGCTCGCGTGCAACCGTTAACACCTCGCCCGCCAGCTGGTGAGTGATCCTAGCGAGAACGCGAGCGCGGCGGTGGGCCGGTCGTGATCCTGCCGCCGTCGCCCGACGAATCGACCATGTGGCCGGCGTGGGAAGGGCCTGTCGTCGCGGCTTCCGTGAGGTCGGTAGGATGCGGTGCCCCGTGGCCTGAGCCACCGGTTGGGACACTGGTGTAGTGGTAACATAGGGGTCTCCAAAACCCTTGCTCCAAGTTCGATTCTTGGGTGTCCCGCTCCCGCCCGGCGCAGCTCGCGTCGGGGCCCGCACCGGCCCTCGAACCGCAAGCGAGGTGGCGTGATGGCCACGCTGCGCATCCTCACCGTCGCCGACCTCCACGAGCTCTCGAATGCCGGCGAGGACTTCCAGGTGCTCGACGTCCGCACGCCCGCCGAGTTCTCGGCCGGCCACATCGCCGGCTCGGTGCTCCTGCCACACGACCAGATCGCCGGTTGGCCCGAGGAACTCGATCAGGACCGCCGCACCGCCGTCATCTGCAAGGCAGGCGTGCGCGCCCTCCACGCCGCCGCGATCCTCGACCAGCTGACGGGCGCCGAACTGCTCGTCGTCGTCGAGGGCGGCGTGCCGGACTGGCCGTCGCTCGGCGGCACGCTCACCACCGGCTGACCCCCGAGCACGCACTCCTGGGCTCGAACGCCCTCGCAGAGCGACGGCAAACCAGCCCAACACCGGCCCCCGCGCACTCCTGGGCTCGAACGCCCTCGCAGAGCGACGGCAAACCAGCCCAACACCGGCCCCCGCGCACTCCTGGGCTCGAACGCCCTCGCAGAGCGACGGCAAACCAGCCCACGACCGAAACGCCCGAGCACACCTGGCGCGAGACGCGGCCGAGACTCTGGGGGAAGGTCGGCCGAGCGTCTCGCGCACCGGTGTGAAGGAGGCGGCCCCGCCAAAGGCCGCCTGGGGAGGACGGCACGTCTTGCGCGGGGCCGCCTGCATGGACCGTTCGCGACGCTCAGGGTGTCCACCCGTGCGACGCGAACGATTCATGCGATGCGGCGGGTCGGGGGAGTCCCGCCACCCAGAAAGATAGGCGCTTGACGACCGTATGGAACCCATTCATGGGACGCGAAAATTGGGTTCGTCCGCGCCTGGACAAACGAGATCTCCAGGCGGTTCGGGACTTTCCGCGCGCCGGCGAACGAACCTCACCTGGCGCATGCGAACTAGGGTCGATACACCGTCTCGACACACTGTCGACGACCCGTAGCTCCATAGGCCCCAGAAGCCGGTGCAGTGGTCGAACCGGTCAGCGTGATCGCCCGCACGTGCTGGAGATCCGCGGCCTAGGCCGATCGGCCCATCGCGCCCCCGCCACGTGGCCCA
Organism: Patulibacter minatonensis; assembly: GCA_036946195.1. GTDB lineage: Bacteria > Actinomycetota > Thermoleophilia > Solirubrobacterales > Solirubrobacteraceae > JAGIBJ01. The sequence goes on from JAQIJQ010000004.1 coordinate 10,614, forward strand.
ACGCGCCAAGTCCCACCACGGCGATCTCGCGCCGGCCCGGCGCCGCGCGGGTGTCGGCCTGGCATCGCGCCGCCACGAACCGCGGTCGGTGTGAGGGCGCCCTGCGCCCTTCGGCTTCGAACCCCTACGGTGGACTCCGTGACCGCCTCGTCCATCCCCCGGCCGGCCCCCTCCACCGATCATCCGCTCACACGCCTCTGGCGGCGCGTGCCCAAGTACCGCGGTCGGATCATCCGCGGCGCCACCTACACCGTCTCCAACAAGCTGTTCGACATCGCACCCGAGCTGCTGATCGGCGTTGCGATCGACGTGGTGGTGCGCGGCCACGAGAGCTTCGTCGCGGACACCTTCGGCGTCACCGATCGTCCGAAGCAGCTCACCGTCCTCGCGCTGATCACCGCCTTCGTGTGGGCGATGGAGTCGTTCACCGAGTTCCTCAGCAACCGCACGTGGCGAGAGCTCTCGCAGGACATCGAGCACGACCTGCGCATGGACGCCTACGCGCATGTGCAGGATCTGGAGCTCGCCTGGTTCGAGCACCGCGCCTCCGGCGGCCTGCTGACGGTGCTCGGCGACGACGTGAACCAGCTCGAGCGCTTCCTCGACGTCGGAGCCCAGAAGATCCTGCTCACGATCACGAACGTGATCGCCGTCGGCGCGGTCTTCTTCCTGATCTCACCGCTGCTCGCCGTGCTCGCGTTCGTCCCGATCCCGATCATCATCATCGGTTCCCTCGTGTTCCAGAAGCGTCTCGGGCCGCGCTACGCCGACGTGCGGGAGGCCGCGGGCGACCTCAACGGACTGATCGGCGGCAACCTCGGAGGCATCGCGACGATCAAGGCGTTCGGTGCCGAGCGCGCCGAGGCCGAACGCGTGCGCCGGTTCTCGGTCGCCTACGCAGATGCCAACCGCAACGCGATCGCGCTCTCGTCCGCCTTCACGCCGCTCATCCGCATGGCGATCCTCGCGGGCTTCATCGTCACGCTCGTGCTCGGCGGCCGGATGGCCTTGGACGGCACGCTCGAGATCAGCCTCTACTCGGTGCTCGTGTTCATGACGCAGCGCCTGCTCTGGCCGCTGACCGACCTCGGCGAGACGCTCGACCTCTACCAGCGCGGCATGGCCTCCACCCGCCGCATCCTCGACCTGCTCGACGCACCGGTCGGCGTCCGCCCGGGTGACCTGCCCCTCCCCACGCCAGCGACCGGCACACGCGCCGGAGCCGTGCGGTTCTCCGGAGTGCACTTCGGGTACCGCGATCCCGACGGCACGCCGCTCTCGCCCGTCCTCAACGGCCTCGACCTCGACGTCCCCGCCGGTGAGACCCATGCGATCGTCGGCTCGACGGGCGCGGGCAAGTCGACGATCGTGAAGCTCCTGCTGCGGCTCTACGACGCCGACACGGGGAGCGTGACCGTCGACGGCGTCGCCACGACCGACCTCACCTTCGATGCCCTGCGCGGCGCCATCGGCTACGTCGGGCAGGACACGTTCCTGTTCGACGGCACCGTCGCCGAGAACCTGCGCTACGGCGATCCGGGCGCGACCGACGAGGCGCTCCGAGCGGCCGCCGAGCGTGCGGAGGCCCACGAGTTCGTCAGCGCCCTGCCACACGGGTACGACACCGCCGTCGGCGAGCGCGGCATGCGACTCTCGGGCGGCCAGCGCCAGCGCCTCACGATCGCGCGCGCGCTCGTGCGAGACCCCGAGATCCTTGTCCTCGACGAGGCCACCAGCGCCGTCGACAACGAGACCGAGGCGGCCATCCAGCGATCGCTCGCCCGCGTCAGCAAGGAACGCACCACGATCGTGATCGCGCACCGGCTCTCGACGATCCGCCACGCCGACCGCATCCACGTGATGGACGGGGGACGCGTCGCGGAGGCCGGCACGCACGACGAACTCGTCGCACTCGGTGGGCGATACGCCGGTCTCTGGGCAGTGCAGACGGGCGAGTTGCCCGTCGATGCCCCGGCGCGATGACGCTCCGAATGGCGCATTAACGCTCCCTTCCACGTATTATCCCGGGCATGTCGACCCCCGAGGCAACTCCGCCCCTGCGCGCTGATGCACGCCGGAACCGCGACGCGATCCTGACCGCGGCGCGACAGGTGTTCGCCGACGAAGGACTCGGCGCTCCGCTCGACCGGATCGCGAAGCTGGCCGAGGTCGGCCGCGCGACGCTCTACCGGCGGTTCCCGACGCGCGAGGATCTCGTGCGCGCGATCTTCCAGGACAACCTCGACGAGCTCGAGGCCGTCGCGAAACAGGCCGGCGACGCTCCGGGCGCGTTCCTGACGATCTTCGATGCCGCAGTCGCCCAGCAGCGCGACAACCTCGGGATCATCGAGCTGTTCACCCGTCCGCAGCCCGCGACCGACGAACACCCGGATGGCCTCGAGATCGCCGCGCAGGTGCGCGTGCCGTGGTCGGAGATCATCCGTGAACCGCTCGCCCGTGCGCAGGCCGCCGGACTCGTGCGCGACGACCTCGAGCCCGAGGACACCGGCGCGCTGCTCGTGATGACGGGGGCGCTGGCGGCCGGGTCGCGCGGGCGGCCCGAGGCCGAGCTGCGGTACACCCGCATCCTGCAGCTGCTGCGTGATGCGGTCGCCCCGGCGGGCGGCACGCACCCGCTCGATCCGGCCGCCGGCTAGCGCCGGGGCGTCGGGGCGCGACGAGCGGTCGCGCCCCGCTCCCAGGCTCAGCCGGCCGTCGTGCCGGTGGCCGAGATCGTGGCCGCGAACGCGTTGTCGCGGCTGGCCGTCGCCGACGACACCAGGTTGGTCAGCGCGCCGCACCCCGTGAGGTCGCTGATCGTGAACGTCGTCGCGATCTTCCGGTTGCTGGACTGCAGCCGCAGCGCCGTCGCGTTCTTGGTCTGGCAGTTCGACCCACCGCCGAGGGCGATGCCGAGCACCTTGAACGACGGGAGCTTCACCCGCACGTTCGTGGTGGCGCTGAGCTCGCTCGTGAACGTGCCCCCGGTGAGGACGCCGCCGGGCTCCTGCGGCGAGAGCTGCACCGTCGCCGTGACGGGGAGGAACCCGAGCGCGACGAGCGAGGCCGTCGACGGCGCGAACGCCACACGCGGGCGCAGGTCGACGTCGGGCACGGGCTGGGACACCGAGCCGTCGGGGTTGCGAGCCACCGACACCGTGCCGTTGATGGGCACGGTGCCCTTGGCGAGGCTCTTGAGCAGCACGCTGCCCGTGAGCGGGTAGCTGTAGCTCGCGAGGTCGATCGGGCGCGGCGTCGGCGTGGCGGGCGGTGTCGGCGTGGCCGGGCGCGGCGTGATCGGGTCGTCGATCCCCGTGACCGTCGGCGACGGCGTGGCCGTGGCCAGCGCCGTCGGCGTGGACGGCCTCGGGGTCGGAATGACGACCGTCGGCGTGGGGGTCGGCGTCGCGGGCCACGGATCGGCGCTCGGCGTCGGCGTCGGATCGCCGGGCAACACCCGGTAGACGGTCACCGTGTGGAACTGCGAGGCAGCCGGCACCGTGCACGGGGCGTCGAAGGTGGCCGGATCGCCGTCGCTGTCGGGGACGGACTGCTGCGCCGAGAACGTGGTGACGGGCGTTCCGTCGGCCCGGACCGCACGGAAGTTGATGCTGTACGACTCGAGGTAGTACGGCGTCTGCCCGAGGCCCGCATACTGGATCGCAGGGATGGTGCCCGCGCCCGAGAGGTACCCCGGCGACGACCGCGACCACGGCTCGCCCGGCGAGATCGGGAGCGGCGTCGACGCGAACGAGGACGGCGTCGACGCGCTGGCGCGCCCCGAGCCGACGCCTTCCACCCAGCCGCCCGGGACGACCGGCACGGGCCCGTCCGAGAGCCAGGTGACCCGCCCGCCCGGGATCGATGTGCCCGAGGCGCCGGGATCGATGCGGATCGATGCCCGAACGTCGGACGAGAGCGTGCCGGCCACGGGTCCGACGAGCGGAAGGTCGCACGTCATGGCCAGCGAGAACACCGACGATGCCTGAGCAGGCGACGAACAGGCCAGGGCACTGGCGGCGAGGGCCAGCGCGAGCGCAGGCCGGAAGCGGTGGGACATGGTCGGATTCCTCCGTGGACGTTGGAGGCGCAGTGCGGGGGATGCGCTACGGTCCGCCTACTCTCTCACGGCTCGCGGCCGCCGAGGGAAATCGCCTCAGGCGGCGAGGTGGTCCGGTGCCGCGGCGGGCTGCGGAGTGGTGAACTCGACCTCCTCCTCACGGGCGATCGCGAGGGCTTTCTGCAGGCCGCGCTGGGCGAAGCGGTCGGTGAACGGCTGGACGAGCATCCGCGCCGGCAGCATGGGCCCGACGAACCCGGGCGCGTACACGCGGCGCGCGCGGCGGGCGATGCCGCGCTCGAGCGCATCGATGCCGAGCTCGAGCGGGCGCACGCGCGTGAACGGCGACTCCATCTTCACCGCGCCGGCCGCCTTCGTGCTGAAACCGCGGCGGGTCATGTCGGTGTCGAGCTCGCCGAAGTAGGCGACGCCCACCTTCGCTCCGGTCGCCCGCAGCTCGGAGCGCAGCGTGTTGCCGAGTGCCTCGGTCGCGGCCTTGCTCGCGTTGTAGGCACCGAGCAGCGGGAGGTGGACGGCGGCGGCCAGCGACGCGACGGCCAGGGCGTAGCCGTCCTGGTGCGCGACATGTGGGCCGGCAGCCTGGAGCGTGTGGAAGGTGCCCATCACGTTCACCTGCAGCGTGCGCTCGAGCACCGCCGGATCGCCACCGATGATCGGCATCTGCTTCGCGATGCCGGCGTTCGCGACCACCACGTCGAGCCCGCCGAGGGCGTTCGCGAGCTCCCCGACGGCGCGATGGACGGCCGGGCCGTCAGCGATGTCGCACTCACGCCACGGCGCACCTCCCGCCACGCCTGCAGTGGCGGCGAGCAGATCGGGTTCGAGTCCGAGCAGCGCCACGTGCGCGCCCCGGTCGTGCAGGCGCTGCGCGAGCGCCGCCCCGATCCCGCGCGCGGCCCCGGTGACCAGGACCCTGCGGCCGTCGAGCGCCTTCCCCCTGCTCCCCATGGACCGACCCTACCCGCGCTGCACGACGCGGTGGTGCGGACCCCTGGGCAGCCCGACGGAGGGACGCCCGTCGCCGCCCCGGTAGCGCGGCTCAGCCGCCGCGCAGCGCGCGGCGGCGCCGCTGGTTGTTGACCGCATCCCGCAGGCGTTCGGCGCGCTCGCGACCGATGATCTTCGGGACGTTGATGGGCTGCTCGCTGCGGCGCGTCCACACTTCGGGGTGGATCAGGTCGGGGAGCGTTCCCCCGGTCTCCTCGTGGGCGCGCTGCAACGCGGGGTAGTCGCCGAGCACCGATTCGCGCACGAAGAACGTGAGATTCTGGCGGTAGAAGTAGGCGATGTCCTCGCGGTCCCAGAGCTGGCGACGGAGGATGTCGACGGGCAGGTAGCCCTGTGCCGCGAAGCGCTCTCGCCAGTACGAGGGCCACTGCTCGTTCACGTGCCCCGTGCCGCCCTGGTACGGGATCGCTGCGGAGAAGAGGACGACCGGGGCGGCCCGCGTGATCGTCTCCACGAAGCCGCGCGCCGACTCGGCCGGCAGGTGTTCGGCCACCTCGACGGAGATCGCGAGGTCGAAGGTGCGATCGATCTTCGTGCCCGTGCTCAGGTCGTCCTGGAGGAAGTGGTCGGCCGGGATGTCGAGCCATTGCGGATCGACCCACGGGCCGTCGACGCCGAGGTAGTCGTGCACCCCGCGCTCGGCGAAGGCCTGGGTCCACGCGCCGTTGCCGCAGCCGAGGTCGACCAGGCTCGCGGGCGTCACGTACGTGAGCACGAGGTCGGCGACGGCGGCGGCCGACGTTCGACCGAGGTCCGTGGCCGCGGAGTCGTAGAAGCGCTCGTCATAGCCGGACATGCAACGCACCGTACTCGTGCAGCGTGCGTGTTACCAGGGATTGGCAAATCGAAAGTGCGGGCGCGCCCCGGCGCCGCAGCAACCGGGGGTGGGTGTGGCCGCTCGACGCCGGCGGGGGTCAGCGGCCAGCGGCCAGGGCGCGGATCCCGTGGTGCACGGCGTCGAGCCATCGACCGACGTTCGCCCGCGCCTCGGGGGTGTCCGGGTAGCGGCATCGCAGGTGGAGCCCGGAGGAGTTCACGAGGAACCAGATCATCACGCCGTCGGTGCGGATCGCGGCGGACACGTAGCGCAGGTCCGTCGCCTCGGCCGCGGGCACCGGGAGCCGGCGCACGTCGAGCCAGGAGAGGGCGAACAGCCCTGGCCGCGGCGGCATGCCGCCGTACGGCGCGAGGATCGGGGCGAGCGGCCACGAGCCGAGGCCGGTCGCCTCGCGCACCGCGGCCGTGCAGGCGACGGGATCGGGATCGATCGACTCGATCACCGCGTTCGTGATGAACCAGCCGACGGCCTCGCGCCAGCGCTCGTCGTGACGGCTGTGGACGGGGAACACCGCGCGCATCGGCTGGCCGCCGGCGAGCTGGGCCGTCACCTCGGTCAACACCGACACCCCGAGTGCGAGCAGCCGCACGCCGCGGGCGCGCGCGATCCCGGCGAGGTGCTCGGTCTCGGCGGCATCGAGCACGTCGCGCACCTCGACCACCTCCGCGGGCACCGGGTCGAGCTCGCCGAGCGGCAGCGGGAAGGCCGGCATGGCGCCACCGCCGGCATCGAGGATGCTCGCCCACCGCTCGTGGATCTCGGGCGGCGCGAACGCCATCGCCTCGAGCTCGGACGTGTGCTCGGCGAACGACGGCGCCTCGGGCAGGTCGGCGCCGAGCGGACGACCGGCGCGCAGGTCGTCGAGGCAGGTGACGAGGTCGCGGACGAGCACCACGAGCGACCACATGTCGACGTGCGAGTGGTCGGAGCCGATCACGAATTCCGGACGGGGATCGTCGGCACCCGCCGGCGGCTGGACCACGACCAGCCGGTGCGACGGCCGCGCGTAGGGCTGGCAGTGCTCGTCGAACACCTCGCGCAGGACGTCGCGGGTGAGGCGGCCCTCGGCGACCTCGTGCTCGGTCCAGGTGCCGGACTCCACGGCGACCTCGTGCAGCTCGAGCTCGCCGCCGTCGGCGCGCGAGAACACGGTGCGCAGTGTGCCGTGCCGAGCGACGACGGCATCCCACGCGGCGGCCAGCTCGGCATGGGTCGCCGGGGCCGTCAGCCGGAACGCGATCGCCATCCACGAACCGGGCCGCGGCCCCTCCCCCACGTGGCGGCCCTGGTCGAACGAGACGGGTCGGCGACGGTCCCGTCCGGGAGCCACGCGCACCGCGTAGCTGTGGACGCTGCCGGCGACCAGGTCCATCTGGGCCACGTTGGTCAGCCGCATGCGGCGTACCCTACGTGGTCAGCCCTGCGCCACACCGGATTTCCACCTGCCGACCCTCGCCCTCACCGACGCCACCCTCGACTACGAGGTGTCCGGCACCCGCGGACCACTCGTCGTCCAGCTCCACGGACTCACGTCGAGCCGTGCGCGCGACGTGCAGCTCGGCCTCGACCTTCCGCGCGCGCTGCGTGAGCACCGCGTGCTGCGGTACGACGCGCGCGGCCACGGCGACTCGACCGGCGGCACGGATCCGGCGTCGTACAGCTGGCCGAGCCTCGCGGACGACCTCCTGCGGTTGCTCGAGCACGTCGCACCCGGCGAGCAGGTGCACGGGGTCGGACCGTCGATGGGCTCCGCGACCCTGCTGCACGCCGCGCTGCGCGAGCCGACGCGCTTTGCGAGCCTCACGCTCGTCGTGCCGCCGACCGCCTGGGAGACGCGCATGGCCCAACGCGCGACCTACCTCGTGAACGCGGATCTGATCGAACGTGAGGGCATCGGCGCGTTCGTCGAGCTCGGCCTCACCGCGCCCATCGTGCCGGCGCTCGCCGATGCGCCCCGCACGGCGCCGGCCGTCTCGGAGGCGGTGCTCCCCGCGCTCCTGCGGGGTGCCGCCACCTCCGACCTTCCACCGCTCGCCGAGCTCAAGGCCATCGAGGCTCCGACGCTCGTGCTCGCATGGACCGACGATCCGACGCACCCGGTGAGCACCGCCGCGCTGCTCGCCGAGGTGCTCCCGCACACCCGGCTGGTCGTGGCCCAGACGCCCTACGGGGTGATGGCGTGGCCGGGGCTCTTCGCCGACCACGTCACCTCCAACCCGCCCGCCTGAGCGGGGCGCCTAGGCGGCGCGGCCGATCGCGTCGAGCTCCTCGAGATCCTGCGCGCCGAGCTGCAGACCGGCGCCCGCGACGTTCTCGCGGAGGTGGTCGATCGACTTGGTGCCCGGGATGAGCAGGATGTTCGGCGAGCGCTGCAGCAGCCAGGACTGCGCGACGGCCAGCGGACTCGCGCCGAGACGCTCGGCAACCGCGGTGAGCTCGGCGCTCTGCAGCGGGCTGAAGCCGCCGAGCGGGAAGTACGGCACGTAGGCGACGCCCTGCGCGGCGAGCTCGTCGACGAACGCGTCGTCGGTGCGGCGCGCGAGGTTGTAGAGGTTCTGCACGCACACGACGGGCGCGATGGACTGCGCCTCGGCGAACTGCTCGGGCGTGACGGTGCTGACGCCGAGGTGGCGGATCAGCCCGTCCTGCTGCAGCTCGGCGAGCACCTCGAACTCGCGGGCGATCGAGCCCGGCTCGGGCGCTTCGACGGCGCCCATGCGCAGGTTCACCACGTCGAGCACGTCGAGTCCGAGGTGGCGGAGGTTGTCGTGGACGGCCGAGCGGAGCTCTTCCGGCGAGCGTGCGTGCGGCCAGCCGCCCTGCTCGTCGCGGCGCGCGCCGACCTTCGTGACGATCGTGAGGTCGTCCGGGTACGGATGCAGGGCCTCCTTGATGATCTGGTTCGTCACGTGCGGGCCGTAGAAGTCGCTCGTGTCGATGTGGTCGATGCCCAGGTCGACCACTTCGTGCAGCACGGCGATGGCGCCGGCGCGATCGGCGGGCGGCCCGAACACGCCGGGGCCGGCGAGCTGCATGGCGCCGTAGCCGACGCGGGTGACGGTGGTGCCCGGGGCGATCTCGTAGGTGCCACCGGGGAGCGTGGTCGTGGTCATGGATCTCACTGTGCGCCCGTCGACCCGCTGGCACCAGCGGTCGGTGCATCCAGGGACGGGCAGTCCGGGGATGCGCCGCCAGCCAGGGACGGGCCGACCCTGGATGCGTGTGCACGACCTGACGCATACTGCGGCAATGGATCGTGCTGGCCTTGCCGAGTTCCTGCGGCTGCGCCGCGAGTCGCTTCAGCCGGCCGACGTCGGGATCGATCCCGGTCGGCGTCGCCGCACGCCGGGGCTGCGCCGCGAGGAGGTCGCCGATCTCGCCGCGATGAGCACCGACTTCTACGCGCGCCTCGAGCAGGCCCGCGGTTCACGGCCGTCCGAGCAGACGGTCGCTGCGGTCGCCACGGCCTTGCGGGTGACGCCCGACGAGCGCGACCACATGTACCGGCTCGCGGGCTACAACCCGCCAGCCCGCGCATTCCGCACCGACCACGTCACGCCGTCGCTGCTGCGCGTGCTCGGGCAGCTCGACACGCCCGCCCAGGTGGTCTCCGACCTCGGCGTCACGCTCGTGCAGAACCAGCTCGCGGTCGCGTTGCTCGGCGACCAGCTCCGCGGCCACGGCCTGGCCCGCAACAGCATCTACCGGTGGTTTACCGACGAGGCCACACGCAGCCGCGTGCCCCGGGACGACTGGGAGTTCCACGGCCGCAACTACGTCGCGACGGTGCGCGCCGCGCACGGGCGCGCACCCGACGATCCCCAGGCGGCCGCGCTGGTCGACGCGCTGCTCGCGGAGAGCGCCGAGTTCGCCGAGCTCTGGGCGCGCCACGAGGTGCGGTACAAGATGGAGACGCGCAAGCGGATCGTGCACCCGACGATCGGCGTGATCACCCTCGACTGCCAGGTGCTCACCGCCGAGACGCTCACGGAGCGCCTCATCGTCTTCACGGCGATCCCGGGCACCGAGGACGCGAACCGGCTCGCGCTCCTCGGCGTCGTCGGTACGCAGGAGCTGGGCAGCTCAGCGCAGCAGCGGCGGTGACGCGCCCGGGCGAGCGTCCCGGTCGGACGTACGCGCCGTTCCGGCAGGGATCTCTCAGGTGACCACCCGCGTCCGGCTATCTTCGCGCCATGCTCCCGCCCGCACTCCGTCGAGTTCGCCTCGGCACCTTGGTCGCTGCCCTCCTGTTGATCGCGGGTCTGACCGGCGCCGCTCCGGCCGGCGCTGCGATCACGGGGAAGGACTGCACCACCGCTGCGCTCACGGCGGCGATCGTCGACGGTGCGGCGAACAGCGGTGGCCATGCGCCGTCGCGCAGCCGCGTCGGCGTGTTCGCTCGCATACCCGGGAGCGTGGTGAGCGGCGAGCGCCTGAAGGTGTGCGGGCTCGTGAGCCTCGGGCACATGCGCACCATCCGGCTCGAGCGGTTCTCGGGCGGGCGCTGGATCCGCTCGAAGACCGTGCGGGCGACGCGCCGCTTCGAGTTCTCCGGACCGAAGGTGCGGGCTGATCTGACGGTGCGGGTGACGGTGCGCGACGCGCGCGGCAAGGTGCTCGGCGCCTCCGGCACGCGAAGGGTGAAGGTGAAGCTGCCGACGAAGCCGCAGGGCGAGAACGCGACGCCGCCGGTCGTGCCGGCTGCTACCGCGGGAGCGAGCGCAACCCCGACGGCGACCCCGACTCCGACTCCGACCATCACGCCGACGGTGACCGCCACGCCGACGGTGACCGCCACGCCGACGGTGACCGCCAGGCCGACCCCGACTCCGACGGTGACCGCCACGCCGACCCCCGACGGTCACCCCCACGCCGGATCCGCTGCCCGGTGGCTCGGTCCGCCTGCGCACCAGCTGGCGCGACACGGCCGCGCAGCTCGTCACGCGCACCACCGCGGTCACCCCCGGTGAGGACGTGGGCCTCGACGTCGACGACCAGGCCGGCGCGGACTTCACCGCACGCGTCACGTTGCACGCCGCGGGCGCGACCGTGAAGGTCGACCCCACCGGCTCGGGCACCGCCCCCGCCGCGGCGGTCGAGGCGATCGTGCTCGACCCGGCCCACCACGTGCTCAGCCGTGACGGTCTGCGGCTCGGGTTCGACGCCGTCGACGGCCGCTCGCCGGATGCCTTCGAGGCCACCGCCGACGGTGACACCCGGCCCCGACCTCGCCGTCACCGAGGATGCGCCGACCGGGCAGAGCGCGCCGGTCGTCGTGCAGGTGTTCGACGGCACCGAGGCCTCACCGGTCGACCCGATCGACGTGCGCGCCGCCGGCGACCAGCTCGCCGACCTCCGGCTCGAGGGCACGATCGACGTCGCCTCCGAGACCCTCGAGTGGGCCCTCACCGACGGCTCCGGCACCCCGACCGGCCTCGACGAGCTGAGCCTCGGCCACCGCATGTCGGCACTCTCGTCGAACGGTCTGCGTGCGCTGCGCGCGCAGCTGTCGGGCGTCCCGGCGACCGGCAAGGTGTCGGCCGACAGCGGCCTCGACGTGACGAGCGCAAGCGGTGAGATCGGCTCGGTGGCCGTGGTCGCCTCGTCGGTCGCCACCGATCTCCCGCCGACCGCGACGGCGCCGGCTGTCACGCGCACGGCGACCGCGACGACGGTCGTCGACGAGGACGTCTCGCACGTGGACGTCGACGGCACGACCATCACGCGCAGCGGTGCCCCGAACACCGACCTCGCCTTCTCGCTCGCGGCGCCCACGTCGCTCCCGGGGTCGCCCGCACTCTCGGGCTCGCTGACGGGCCTGCCGGCATCGGCGATCGTCGACCTCGACTTCAGCGGTGCGGGCACGGCCGCCAGCCCGCAGCGCGTCGCGTTCACGGGTCGCACTGCCGGCGGCGCCGCGGCCGGCCTCGACGCGCTCTCGTTCACCGCCACCGGCACCGACGGAGTGCTCGGGCGCGGCGAGACCGTGACGGGTCAGCTCGACGGCCTGCCCGGCGACGTGGCACTCGACGCCTCGTACGCGAACGGCAAGGCCACGCTCGACGCCCACACCCTCGGCGGCGCGGCCGCGACGATCGATGCCGTGGAGCTCGGCGCCGCTGCGACGGCGGCCGGAGTGGCGTACCCGTCCGAGGGCGCGAGCGCTCGCGAGGGCGTCTACCTGCGCGACGTGACGGGCGACCCGTTCGTCCTCGGCATCCGCGCAACCGACCTCACCCACCTGGAGTCCACGTTCGGCGTGGAGACCGCCGTGAAGACGACCACCGCCCGGGCACCGCTCGTGATCGACGGTGCGACGGATGCGGCGACCGGCCGACTCGTCGCCGGCTCGGGCGGCAGCCTGCCCGACCTCGACGTGCGCGCCGACCTCGCCGCCGGCAAGCTGCTCGGCACCGCCGGCGCGCCGTACGGCCAGCTCTCGGTCGACTACGGTCTCACCTCGCCCGGCACGCTCGGGGCGACGAACGTGCAGGCCGTGGCGTCGGACCTCGGCCCGACGGTCGGGATCGACGTGAAAGCCAGGCGCCACGCCACCTCCGGCGCGCTGACGGGCATCGACGTGACCAGCGCCCAGTCGGTCAGCGTGCGGCTCGCCCTCGGTGGGGGTGCGACGCCGCCGACGCTCCCGGGTACGGGCACCTCGAACACGCTCGCGCTCGACGGTGACGCCTCGGGCCTGGGCAGCCTCACCGCCCGCCTGAACAAGGTGCGCGCCGTGAGCCTCGAACCGCAGGCCGGCCTCCTCGGTGCGACGTTCACCACGAGCGCCGCGTTCACGGTCGACGCGCAGCTCGCCGAGCTCAGCGGCTCCGGCGCCGCGGTCGGCACCGCGACGACCACGCTCGACGCGACGGTGACGAGCGTGCCGGCGCAGTTCGCGCTCACGGTGGCTCCGCGCAGCGCGGGCGCCGGTGGCGGCGCGCAGCTCGACTGGTCGGCGACGGCCGCAGCGAACCAGGTGACCGTCGACTGGGCCGGCCCCGAGCTGATCACCGGCGTGGGGAGCCTGCGCGCCGATCTGCGCGGCGTGCCCGCGTCGGTGACGACGGTGCTGCAGGTGCCGTCGGCGTCCGCCCCGCTGCTGAAGACGACGATGAGCCCGAGCGGTGAGCTTGCTGAGCTGCTGCTCGCGGCCGGTGCCGGCGTGCTGCCGACGACGGGGTCGTCGACCGACCGCATCACCTACCGCGAGGGTGCCGAGAAGGCGATCGACATGAAGCTCACGGGCCTGCGATCGGCGAGCTTCGACGCGAACCCGCTCTCGCTCACGCTCGACCAGAACCTGGCGATGACGAAGCCCGTCGCGCTCGACGTGTCGGTGCCGAGCGGCGTGCTCACCCACACGCTGACGGGCCTGCTGAACAAGCCGAGGGGCCACACCGAGCTCACGCTCACGCCGAACGCCGACGCGGTGCCCGGTGACTCGACGGCGAAGGTGCTGTTCTCGATGGAGAACGGGACGGCGTCGAGCGAGTCGATGGCGTCGCTCTCGCTGAGCTACACGAATGCGATCGACGGTTCGCCGAACGGGTCGCTCTCGCTGACGAACGTGCCGCACACGTTCACGGGCTGCATCGCGGGCGACGCGTCGTGCGTGTCGTCGGCGGCCGCCGATCTCCCGGCGGCGTTCTCGACGTGGAATCCGTCCGACGCGTGCACGCCGAAGCCGCAGAGCCCGAGCACCTCGTTCCTGCGTCGGCCGTACGCGCCGCAGGGCTCGTTCGCGTTCGACGATGCGGGGACGAGCGGCACGAGTTCGCAGCTCACGACGATGGTGACGATCAACGCGAACCTCAGCTCCGCGGGGAGCGGTGGCCCGACGATCCTGAACAACCTGCGCGTGCACACCCTGCGCGGTGATTTCGGGCTCGGCGGCACGTCGTTCACGTTCAAGCCGATCGTGTCGATCTCGGCCGGCGAGGTGCCGCGCGTGTACACCCAGTTCGATTCGAAGGCGACGCCGTTCGTGATCAACGACCTCCGTGGCGTCGGCGTGATGGCCAAGCTCGTGCTCGGCACCGATGCCAACCCGGCGAAGGGCAACAGGCGCCACACGTGGACGCCGGGAGCCGTGCGCAGCAGCATCCTCGGCTGCGGCGTCGGTCAGAACATCTCGACGCAGGCCAGCGGCGCCTTGAACTGCGGTGGCGCGAAGGAGATGCAGATGCAGACCACCCTCGGCACGCTCAACCTCTTCAACCTGCCGCTCTTCGGCGACGTGCTGGGGATCTGCGGCGGCACGGTCTAGGGACGAGCCAGCGGCCGGCCCGCTCCAGTGGCGGGCCGGGGCGAACAGGGATCGTGCGCACTAGGCGACGGGCGCCAGCGGGTGGATCGCCGGCGGCGCCGCGAGGTGCTCCCCGGCGGCCGCGAGCGCCTCGGCGAGGTGCGCCGTCTGGAGGTGGGCGTCGAGGTCGGCCTGTGCGCGCCAGCGCTCGACGGTCACGAAGACGGTCGGGTCGGCCTGCGAGCGCGAGAGGTCGTAGGCGAGGCACCCCTCCTCCTCGCGCGTCGCGGAGGCGAGCCCTGCGAGCGCGCCGGCGACGAGGTCCTCCGACCCGGGCTTGGCGGTGATGAGTGCGACGACGTGGAGCTCGGCCATGGCGCCGACGCTAACGCCGCGACCTTGCGGCGCCCGAAACGCCGGCCGACCGTTGACGGTCAGAGCTCGTGCAGGGCGCGTTCACCGAGGCGGAGCAGCTGCGCACGCTCGGTGGCCGGCCGGAGCGCGAAGACGTGAGCGCGTTCGTGGCCTGGTCGTTCGGTGTCGCTCGGTCGACCGGCCCCACGGGTTCTGGACGAGCCGTTGCCCCGAGATCCGTCGCCCGGGCGTCGAGAGCCTCGAGACCGCCGATCAGGTTGCCGGCAACGTCCGCAATCGAGATAGTCCACCTCCCATGAAGCAGAACGCCTCCGAGCAACTCCCCGTGCGAGGGACAGCGCCGCCGGTGCGCGATGCCGAGCGCCGCGTGGTCGGATCGCCTTCTGCGGGTCACCGGGTCCCTCCCGGTCCGATTGCGAACGCCTCGATGGCAGCGTGGGCCGAGCACGAGGCGGCGCGCAGAGACCGGCCCGCCGCGACCGCCGCGACCGATGATCGCTCGACAGCTCCGCACGTCCAGCACGGTGCTGGTCGCACGACACCCCCGTCGTGGACGGAGTGGTTCCTCGGCCGGTTGGCCGACGCGACCGCCGCCATCTGGCTCGCTGCTCCGCGCGCGGCGCTCGCGGAGCAGCACGAGGCCGAGGTGGAGGCGCTCGCCGCCGGCGTTCATGCGGCGGCCGCGAAAGCCACCGCGGCGCTGAAGGCGCCGGCTGCGCGCGGGACGACATGGCAGCCGGACGGCCCCCTGCTCAGACAGATAGAGGCGCTCAAGGCGGCGGCCCTCAAGGCGACGGCAGCGACAACTGCTCGGGCCCGCGAGACGGCAGCAGCCGAAGAATCCGCGGCAGCGGCACGGCTGCCGTCTCAGAACCAGGTCGCCGAGCCCGCCGAGATCTTGGGGGAACGCTCCGCGCGAGCCGAGCCTGGGGCGGGCGGGACCGAACCGGGAAGAAAGCCCAAGACGCTCACCAAGGAGGAACGACGACGAATAGCGGCCAGTGCGCTCGCCGACAAGCGCCGGGCGGATAAGGGCAAAGCGAGAGCCAAAGCCCCTGAGGTATTCCCCGCGCACGAGGAGCCTCGCCCCGAGAGAGGGCCCAGATCGGAGGAAGGTGAGCCCTCCACACGTCGCGCGCCGGAACGCAAGATTGCGCGCCTCGACGCGAAGGACATCGAGGCATCGCTCGATGACGACGTCGACGGGAGCAAGCTCGGGTCGGTCGTCGGCGAGATCGCAAAGCGTCCGACCGATGGGTGGACACGGTTCAAGGTGCGCGGAGATCGCCCGGTCTATCACTCGTCACGGGGCAGCGGTTCCGCGCGGGTCCCGCTGACGTTGTTCTGGGTCGTCGAGACAAGCGACACGGGCGGCGTGATCGGCATCGAAGTGATCGCCGCAGGCGCGCACACGGGCACGACGAGCGACGAGTACCGCATCTCCTGGACAGCTGACGGCATCGGGCTCCCGGCCGACAAGGTTGTCGACCTCAAGAAGGGTGGAGCGTTCACTGGCTGACAGAGCTAGGTCTGGCTACGCCAAGCTCCGCGGACGTCGTTGTGCCCGCGACGGTGCCCTCTCCGGCGAGGGTCGAGACGCCAGCGAGCTGTGCGAGGCCCAGGATCGCGTGACTCGGCCCGAGTACGAAGATGTAGCCCTCATCCCAGTGAGCGATCGGTACGCCGTGACCGTCAACGAGTGCCGCGCCGGCGTGCGAGGATCCGTCGATCTCAGCCGACCGGTCGGCGAAGACCAGCGGTTCGTCACGAGCGCGAGCAAGCGCTTCGCAGAAGCCTGAGGCTCGAGCCCGGAGTCTGCGAGTCGGTAGGAGTTCGGTCGATCGGCCGCCTCTGCCTCCCACGCGTCGGGCTGGGCCTCCAGCGGCCGCTCCGCAACGAGGTCTCGGTAGCCGGTCGAGACACGCATCTCGCCGTGTGGACCCGTGACCGAGATCGTGACCTCCGAGAGCGCGTCGCCTTCGGCGCCGACGCGACCGGTCCACCAGCCGGCAGGAAGTAGGTCGCGTCGTCACGCGCGAGTTGTCGGAGTCGATCGAGAGCGCCGGTCAGCGACAGCTCCTGTCGCAAGGCCCAGCGTCGCGCCGATCTTCGCCAGCCGCCTTGGAACGGGCAGAGCGCCTGTTCCAGGCATAGGGGTCGCCGGAGCGCGCCGTCGTGTTCCGGCACGTGAAGTCGTACCTCTCCTAGTTCTTCACGCCGTCGACGTTCGTGTCCAGCATGTCGTTGCTGGTCTCCTCGTAGGGAGCCAGAACACGCGAAGCCAGATGGCGCGTTGGAAAGCGAACGCTGCGCAGTCCAGCACCGACGTTGCGGAGACGCGCGCGCTGGAGGCACGCGCGAGCCGACCAGGTGTGAGACAAGGGACCGCAGCCCGATCTCGCGGGCCGCGGTTTGAACAACGATCATTTGGTGCGGGCGAGAGGACTCGAACCTCCACGCCTGTGAGGGCACCGGCTCCTAAGGCCGGCGTGTCTACCATTCCACCACGCCCGCAGGGGCATCACGGATGGCGTGCGGTTAGGCTCGGACGTGCGAGGCTGGCTGCCAGCACGCCGGGCGGATTGCACGCCGCCGCGACAAACGGGATTATGGACCACCGATGACGACCGCGCGAACCGCCCAGAACCCTGATGTGGTGATCACGCACCCGAACCGCGACACGGCGGCGGCGAAGACCACGCGCTCGTTCGTCATCCTCGTGCTCGCCGCCAGCTGCGTGCTCACGTTCGTCCTGCTCTTCGGCGCCTGGGGCCACCAGCTCGGCGCCCAGGGCCTGCAGTTCGTCACCGGCATCCTGTTCGGCTACTTCGCATTCGGCGTCGCCCGCTGGCGCTCCGGCGTGCTGCCGATCGCCGCTGGCGTCGCGATCGTGACCGGCGTGTTCGCGGCCGTGTCGGTCTCCGGCTGGTTCGACCGTGACGGCCTCGGCTACGAGGCCACCCCGATCCCGCAGGACCTCCTCGGCGTGCTGCTCATCGCCTTCGCGATCCTGCAGATGGTCGTCGTCGTGCTCACCCTCCGCGGCTTCACGCAGCAGTGGCAGGTCGAGCTCGAGGTGCCGCGCAACGAACTGCGCGGCCACGCCGCCTGACGGCCCGCGAACGCACTTCCCCGCCCGCGCGCCGTACGATGCGCGGGCAAGCCACGCGGCGGTGGCGAAATGGTAGACGCAGCGGACTCAAAATCCGCCGGTGGTGACACCGTGAGGGTTCGAGTCCCTCCCGCCGTATCCGACTGTCCCAGGCCCTCGCGAGCAGCCGTTCGCGAGGGCCTGCCGCGTTCTCCGGCGAAGCGTCGGCACACCGGCCCGCAGGCGATCGAAGCGGCCGCGCCCGTGGCCCCACACCTCCACGCTCGTCGAGCGCCACCGTCCGGCCCAGAATGAGCGTGCCCGGGGCCACCCCGACGCCACGACTTCGAAACAACCCGGCGCGGAGCCCACAGCGCCCCAACCAGTCAGGTGCGCATCGGCGTATACAGTCGGCCGCGCGTTCCCCGCGTTGGACCGACTCGTCGCCATGCTCCCCCGGCGTCGAGTCGGCCTCGCGGGGACAGCAGCACTCAAACCGGTCGGCGCCGCCCGGCATGCGCCGGCCGACCGACCGGCCCCCGCTCAGGCGACGAGGTCGAGCACGCCCCCGGCCACCGGGTCGGCGCCATCGCAGACCAGCCGCCACACGTCGCCCGCCAGCTCGGGCGGCGCGGCCATCACGCCATCCGGCACGTCGCCCGTCGGCGGCAGGTAGCGCACCTCCAACCCCACCTGCTCGCAGAGCAGCGCGCCTGCCGCCACATCCCACGGACGCACCGTGCGCTCGTAGTACGCATCGAGCCGGCCGGCGGCCGCCCAGCAGAGGTCCAGGGCCGCAGCGCCCGTGCGGCGCACGTCACGCACCGTGTCGATGAGCCCGGCGATCACCTGCGCCTGGTGGCGGCGCACCTGCGGGCTGTACGCGAACCCGGTGCCGATGAGCGCGCGCCCGAGCTCCGTCTCGCGGCTGACGGCGTCGAGCGGGGTGACGGCGCCATGCGCATCGACGAGCATCGCCACGCCGCCGCGCGCCGCGACGAAGGTCTCGCGCGCCAGCGGATCGACGACGACCCCGGCCACCGCGCCCTGGGCATCGCGGACCGCGACCGACACGCACCACGCCTTCAGGCCGTACAGGAAGTTCGTCGTGCCATCCAGCGGATCGCAGATCCAGACGAGCCCCTCGGCTGCGGCCGCGCGCGCCGCGGCCACCGCGTTGCCGCCGTAGAGCTCGCCCGCCGCACCGGCGTCGTTGCCCTCGAGCGGCGTGCCGTCGGCCCGCACGAGCCCGCCCTCCTCGCCGAGCACGACGTCGTTCGGGCGCCGCTCCGCGAGCACCTTGCGGATCGCTGCCTCCGAGCCGAGGTCGGCCTCGCTGACCATGTCGGTGCCCGTCGACTTGGTCGCGGAAGCCTCGACCCCCGCGCCCGAAGTACCTGAGGAGCACCGCGGCACCGGCCTGAGCGGCCTCGCGGGCGACCTCGAGCAGCTCGCTCGTGAGCGCCGCCTCCTCGCCGGTCACCGTCTGGGCGGGGTTCGTCATCCGTGCACCTCGGTCGGGGTGGTGAGGGAGGCCGGAGCGCCCGGGCCGAGCGGCCACGGCCGCTCGCGTTCGAGCTGCGCGCCGAGCTGCAGCAGCAGCCGCTCCTTGCCGGGGCGCGCGGTGAGCAGGACGGCCAACGGGCGCCCATCGGCATCCAGGCCGGCCGGCACGCTGAGGCCCGGCCAACCGAGCAGGTTCCAGTGGTTGATGAAGCTCACCCGTCGCGAGGCCGCGAGGAGCGTCAGGACCGCGGGCCGGCCGTCGCGTTCACCGACCGGCGGCGGCGCGCATGGCATCGTCGGCGTGAGGATCACGTCGGCCTCGCCCATCGAGGCCTCGAGTGCCGCCCGCTCGCGCGTCAGGTCCATCGCCCACGGCATGGCGCGGCGCGCCGGTCCACCGAGGCGCGCGGCCAGGCGCGTCAATCCCTCGGCCCGCTCGGGGTGATCGGTCGCCGCCAGATCAGCGCGGGCCGACGCCAGGTAGCGCACGGTGAACTTGAGCGCGGCATGCCCGAACCGCAGGCGGCCGGCCTGCACGTCGTGGCCGAGGCGGCCGAGGAGATCGGCGGTGAGATCCGTCGCTCGCAGCCAGGCGCGGTCCACCTTGCCGCCTTGCGGGAGCGGCTGGTCGATCGCGCGATCGGACGTGTGGAGGATGCGCACCGGGAGCGGCGCCTCGCTCGCGGCGGCGGTCAGGTGCTGTGGCTCCGTGAAGAGGACGTCGTAGAGCAGCGCCGTATCGGCGATCGAACGACCGAAGCCGCCGAGCGACACGAAGCCCGTCCACCGCTCCGCGTCCGGTGCGAGACTCACCTGCCCGGGCGTCGGGTACAGACCCGGCAACCCGGTCCACGCGGCCGGCCCCCGGATCGAACCGCCACCGTCGCCGCCGAGCGCGATCGGCACGAGGCCGGCGCTCACCGCCGCCGCCGAACCGCCGCTCGAGCCGCCGGGCGTGCGCGACGGATCCCACGGATTGCGGGTCACCCCACCGAAGGCGCTCTCCGTGAACGGCACGAGGCACAGCTCCGGCGTGCGCGTCGAGCCGACGATCACGCCGCCGGCCGCGCGCACTCGGCGGATGATCTCGGCATCCTCGCGATCGACGCGCGTGATCGCACGAGAGCCCTTCGCGGCGACCTCGCCGGCCATCGCCATCTCGTCCTTTGCCGCGAGCGGCACGCCCGCGAGCGGCAGATGCTCCCCGGCCGCGAGCCGCTCACCAACCCGGTCGGCCTCGGCGAGCGCGGCTTCGCGCGTGATGCGGACGAAGGCATTCAGCCGCGGCTGGGCATCGGCGATCCGTTCGAGCGCGGCCTCCACCGCCTGGCGCGGCGTGAACTCGCCGGCGCGCACCCGCGCGGCCGTCTCGGTGGCGCTCGCCCAGCGCAGCTCCTCGGCGAGCGATCCAGCCTGCGTCATGCCCAGCTCCCTTGCACGCCCGGCAGGCTATCGCTCGATCTGACGGCGAACCGTGGACGGTCGTCATACCGCCGAACAACGGTCCACATACCAACGTCATGCCTCCTGGACGGAGCGGGGCGGCCGATGGGTTCGCAGATCGCCGTGACCGCTCTGCTCTCGCCCACCCCCATCGCCCAGCCGACCGACGCCGCTCGCCAAGACGCACTGGCCGACCTGACCGCCGCGGCGGCCGGCCCGGCCCGCCGTCGCGGGGAGCGCGCAGCGCTCGGGGGCGCCCTCGGCACCGCGCCGACCTACGGTGCGAAGAAGCGGAAGGCCGCGGCCAAGAAGAAGAAGGCCAAGAAGAAGCTTCCGGTCTGCACGAAGAAGGACCTCAAGACGTCCAAGAAGAAGCGGCGCAAGTGCCGCGTCGTGCCCGTGAAGAAGCTGCCGTCGCCGACGGGCCCGGTCGCCGCCGCTCCGGTGACCACGCCCGGAACCGGCGCCTGGACCCCGGCGCCCGGTGGTGGCGGCGCTCCCGAGCCGACCGATGGCCTGCGCACCTACCGCGGCGCGTTCGGCAAGGAACAGGCCACGCGCCTGCTGTTCCGCGCCGGCTTCGGGCCGCTGCCCGGGCAGGCGGAGGAGCTTGCGAGCATCGGTCTCGAAGGGGCCGTCGAGCGGCTCGTGAACCCCGGTCCGGCGCGCCTGGAGGGACCGGCGCCGCAGGGCGACTTCCTCGTCGGCGGCGACTTCGCACCGGGCGACCGGTGGGGCCACGGCCACCTCGAGTGGCTCGATCGCTGCGCCCGCTCGACCGACCAGCTCGGCGAGCGGATGACCCTCGTGCTCCACGACTGGCTCGCGATCTCCGCGAGCGCCGTCGGCGGCACCGACATGTTCAGCTACGTCAACCTGCTGCGCGGCGGCTGGCGGGGCTCGTTCCGGCAGCTGATGCTCGACCTCACGGTGCACCCCGCGATGCTCCAGTGGCTCAACGGGCTCGGCAGCGACAAGTGGAGCCCGAACGAGAACTACGCCCGCGAGATCCAGGAGCTCTTCTGCCTCGGCGCCGATCGCGGCGCGTACACCGAGGCCGACGTCCGCGAGTTCGCCCGCGCGTTCACGGGCTGGGACGCCGACTGGAGCGACGCCGAGGGCCTGCACAACTACCGGTTCGTGACCGACCGCTGGGACGGCGGGGAGAAGGTCCTCTACGCCGGAAAGCCCTACGAGCGCCGCGGCCGGTTCAACTGGCGCGACGCCGTGAACGTGGTGGTCGACCACCCGCTGCACCCGTCGTACGTGGCGATGCGGCTGTGGGCGGCGTTCATTCCGACCGCTCCGAGCGCGCTCACGGTCAGCCAGCTCGAACAGCTGTACCGCAGCAGCGGCGAGCGCCTCGAACCGCTCGTGAAGGCGATCCTCCTGCACCCCGACCTCTACGAGGGCCCCTCGATGACGAAGTCGCCGGTCACCTACCTCGGCGGCCTGCTGCGCGCCCGCCGCAAGGGCATCGACACCGACGCCTGGACCTGGATCGCCGACGGCTGCGGACAGCAGCTCTGGTACCCGCCGAACGTCTCCGGGTGGAACGAGCGTGCGTGGCTGAACACCACCACCTTCGAAGCCCGCTGGAACGGGACCTCGCAGCTCGTGTGGGCCGACGAGATCCCCGAGGACCACTACGACGACCGTCCCGAGACGCCCGAGCAGGCGGTCGACGCCGCGCTCGCGTTCTGGGGTGACCCCGTCATCAGCTCCGCCCACCGCGGTGCGCTGCTGCAGCACGCCCGCCAGGCCGCCACGGCCTTCTACTGGAACGACGACCCGCTCACGCGGACCATGCGGCAGTACACGCTCCGTCAGCTCGTCGCCGCCGCCCCCGACCACCAGGTGAGCTAGCCACCATGCGCCACCAGCACTGCCAGAACTTCGCGCGCTCGCGCCCCGCCACCGCCGGCGACGGACTGCCGATGATCGAGGCCGGCATGCCCGCGCCCGCCGGCACCGGCCTGACGCGTCGATCGATGATGATGCGCTCGCTCGGCCTCGGCATGGCGGTCTACGGCGCCGGAGCGGCGACGAAGGCCACCCGCCTGGAGGCCGCGATCAACGACGCCCTCGCCGAGCACAAGGTCATCATCTCCGTGTTCTTCGACGGCGGCTGGGACTCGCTCTCCGTCCTCGCGCCGTTCGGCACCGACCACCGCCACGAGGCACGCCTGCGCGAACTGCGCCCCGGCCTCTCGGGGGCGATCGACCGCTCGCGGGCGCGCGTGTTCGCACCCGATCCGAGCCTGTCCTGGAACCCGGCCGCGCAGGACCTCGTCGATCTGTGGGACGACCCGTCGGTCGGCGTCGCGGTCGTGCCCGCCGCCGGATACCCGGATGCCGACGGCTCGCACTTCACGAGCCGCCACTACTGGGAGGTCGGCGCCCTCGACGTGGCCGGCACCACCGGCTGGCTCGGTCGGTACCTCGATCGGGTCGGACGCTCCGACGTGCCGATCCAGGGCATCTCGATGGGTGGGTACCTCTCTCCGATGCAGGCCACCGACAAGGTGCCCGTGAGCGCGGTCTACGACATCTCGAGCTACGGCTACGACTACCCGCGCGCCTGGGGCGACGCGACGCCGCTCGCGACCGACAACCTGCGGAGCCTGGCCCGCACCGTCACGAGCGACCCGCAGCTCGCCACCTCGCGGATGGTCGCCGAGGCGAGCTTCCAGCTCGTCGACGACCTCGCCGCGACGAAGTCCGCTCCGGCAGCCCCGGACTCCCGGTACGGCGCCGAGCCGAACGGCATCGCGCGCCAACTTCGCGACATCGCGCGGTTGCTCGACACGCGGATCAACGGCGCCGCGCTGCCGATCCGCTGCATCTCCGTGAGCGCCCAGGGCGGCTACGACACCCACAGCAACCAGGCCGCGAGCTTCGGCGAGGACCTCAAGGCGAACTGCGATGCGATCAAGGCGTTCTGGGGCGATCTGAAGGCCCGTGGCGAGGACGATCGCGTGCTGATGCTGCTCTGGAGCGAGTTCGGGCGTCGCCCCGAGGAGAACGGCTCCGGCGGCTCCGATCACGGCGCGGCGGGAACGGCGTTCATCCTCGGAAAGAACGTGCGTCAGGGGATGATCGGGGAGTTCCCGGGTCTGGGGGCGTACGGTACGGCGGGCGCAGGGCTCGACGAGCACGACAACCTCCGCCACACCACCGATTTCAGGTCGATCGAGGCCGCGATCCTCGAGCAGTGGCTCGACACCGACGCAGCTGGCATCCTCCCCAACATCGGTGGACTTCCCCGTCCCACCTTGCTGCTCTAGCGAGGGTCTTCCCGCCCATTTCATACCGCTGGCTACACCAGCCACCGGTACCTGCCGATCCGTACGTCTGTGACCCCTTCCCCTGCCTCCCTGCTCGCCCCGGGCGAGACGCCCGCCGAGCGGGCGGCGCGGCGCACCTTGGCCGCCACGAAGAAGACCTCCGCGTCGGCCAAGAAGACCGCCAAGGCCAAGGCCAGGGCCAAGGCGAAGGCAAAGGCCAAGAAGAAGAAGCAGCTTCCGGTCTGCAACGCGAAGGACCTCAAGAAGTCCAAGAAGAAGCGGCGCAAGTGCCGGGTCGTCAAGAAGAAGACGCCCGCGAAGAACGCGGCACAGGCGCCGTCGCCCGCCGGCCCGATCGCGGCGCCGCCCGCGACGAGCCCCAGCCCCGACGCCTTCCCCACGCCGCCGATCGCCGCGCCGTACCCCGGCATCGCGACCTACGCCGGTCCGTGGGGCGTGGAGCAGGCCACGCGCCTGCTCTTCCGCGCCGGTTTCGGCCCCACGCCGGGCCAGGCCGAGGAGTTCGCACGCATCGGCCTGCGCGCCAGCGTCGACCGGCTGCTGAACCCCGGCGGCACCGAGCGGATCGGGCCCGCCCCGACCGGCACCTACCTCGTCGGCGGTGACTTCGCCCCCGCCGACCGCTACGGCCACCTGCACCTCGACTTCCTCGATCGTGCCGTCCGCGGCCGCGACCAGCTCGGCGAACGCATGACGCTCGTGCTCCACGACTGGTTCGCCGTGAGCGAGAACTCGGTCGACCGCCCGCTCGTCGTCAACCACCTGCAGCTGCTGCGGGCCGGCTGGCGCGGCAGCTTCCGCAAGCTGCTCATCGATGTCACGCAAGACCCGGCGATGCTGAACTTCCTCGACGGCACGAGCAACCGCAAGGGCGCGCCGAACGAGAACTACGCCCGCGAGCTGCAGGAGCTGTTCGCGCTCGGCGCCGACCGCGGCGCGTACACCGAGACCGACGTACGGGAGCTCGCCCGCGCGCTCACCGGCTTCCGCAACGACTGGTCCGAAGAGCTCCGCAGCCACAACTTCCGCTTCGACCCCACGCGCTTCGACAGCGGCACGAAGACGATCTACGCCGGGACGGGCTGGGAACGCTCGGGCCGCCTCGGTTGGCAGGACGCCGTGAACGCCGTCGTCGACCACCCGATGCACCCGTCGTTCGTGGTGCTCAAGCTCTGGTCGTACTTCATCCCGACGGCGCCGACGCCCGAGACACAGGCCGGGCTGGAGGCGATCTACCGCACGAGCGGCGAGCAGCTGCTGCCGCTCCTCGATGCGATCCTCGTCCACCCCGATCTGCACCAGGGGGCGTCGATGGCCAAGCCGCCGGTCGTGTTCGCCGCCGGGCTGCTGCGCGGACGCGGCGTCGGCATCTCGACCGATGCATGGACCTGGATGGGCAACAACGCCGGGCAGATGATCGGGCAGCCGCCGAACGTCGCCGGCTGGAACGACCGCGCCTGGCTGAACACGTCCTCGCACTCGGCGCGTTGGACCATGGTCGTGAACCTCGTGCGCGCCAGCCTCGCCACCGCGGCCGGGTACAGGGGCAAGACTGAGTCGTCGGCCGAAGCCGTCGACGCGGCCTTGGGCTTCTGGGGAAGGCCGACCGTGAGCGCCGAACATGCGCGAGTTCTCGCCGCCGTCGCCGCCGAGACCTGGGCACCCCGCACGCCGGGCGACCAGTACGGCTCGATGGAGACCTTCCTCACCCAACGCCAGAACGCACTCCGCGTGATGGTTGCCGCCGCCCCCGACGCCCAAGTCTCCTGATCATGCCGCAGCACTGCAACGACTACGCCCGTTCGTACGCCGCCGCCGGTCAGGGCCTCCCGAGCATCGAACCCGGCATGCCGGCTCCCGCCGGCACCGGCATGAGCCGCCGCTCGCTCATGCTCCGCTCGCTCGGGCTCGGCGTCGGCATCTACGGCGCCGGTGCGCTCGCCACCGCGCCGGAGAGCGTCGAGGCTGCGATCAACGACGCGCTCGGCCAGCACAAGGTCGTCATCTCCGTGTTCGTCGACGGCGGCTGGGACGCCCTCTCCGTGCTCGCGCCGTTCGGCAACGACCACAAGCACGAGGCGCGCCTCGCCGAACTGCGCCCCGGCCTCTCCGGCGCGATCGCGCGCTCGTCGGCGAACGTGTTCGGCGGCGATGCCAGCCTCTCCTGGCACCCGTCGGCGATCGGCCTCAAGCAGCTCTGGGACGACCCGTCGGTCGGCGTCGCGGTCGCCCCGGCGATCGGCTACTCGAACGCGAACTACTCGCACTTCACGAGCCGCCACTTCTGGGAGGTGGGCGCGCTCGACACCAACGGCACCACCGGGTGGCTCGGACGCTACCTCGACCGGGTCGGACGCTCCGACGTGCCGGTCCAGGGCGTCACGATGGGCGGTCAGCTCTCCCCCGTCATGGCGACCGCGAAGGTCCCGGTCGCCGCGCTCTACGACATCGACGCGTACCGGTACGACAACGTGTCCTACGGTCGCGTCAGCACGGCGATGACGCGAGAGCTTCGCGCCACGGCCGGCCGCGCGAGCGGCGATGCGCAGCGCGACCAGGCGCGGATGGTGACGGGCGCCTCGTTCCAGCTCGTCGACGACATGTCGAGCGCGGCCGCGACGGCACTGCCGACCGTCGCCTATCCGACCGACACCTCGTACTTCATCGAGAGCCTCAAGGACACCGCCCGCCTGCTCGCGACGCGGGTGAACGGCAGCGCGCTGCCTGTGCGCGTCGTCGGCCTGCGCGCCCACGGCGGCTACGACACCCACAGCAACCAGCAGTCGTCGTTCGTCGACAACCTCCGGATCACCACCCAGGGCCTCAAGGCGTTCTGGGACGACCTGAAGGCGCGCGGCCAGGACGACCGCGTGGTGATGCTCGTGTGGAGCGAGTTCGGGCGCCGGCCGAACGAGAACGGCTCGTCGGGCTGCGACCACGGCGCCGGCGGCAACGCGTTCGTGATCGGCAAGGGCGTCAAGCAGGGGCTCATCGGCGAGTTCCCGGGCCTGAAGGCCTACGGCTCGACCGACTCCGGCCTCATGCGGGACGGCAACCTGCGCGCCACCTCGGACTTCCGTGGCCTCTACTCCGCGCTGCTCGAGCAGTGGCTCGGTGTGGACGCCGACGGGATCATCGCGGGCGCCGGAGCCAGGCCCGGCAACGGCGCCTACGCCCGCCCCGTCCTCTTCTGAGCCGCGCGATGCGCCTCCCGCTCTCCCGCCGCGCGAAGCTGATCGGCGCCGCCGGCTCGCTCGCGGCCGCGCCGGCCCTCGCGCTCGCCGTGGCGCTCGCGCCGTGCGACTGCCCGCTCCACACGGGCCCCGGCACCACGCCGCACGCCGGCCACACCGCGATGGCGATGGGTCCGGCCAAGGTCACGCGTGCCTCTGCAGGCGATGGCTCGCACGCCGAACATGGCCGTGCGGACACGCAGGACGGTGCCGGCTGGGAGGTCGGCACCCCCACGTTCCCGCTCGTCGCGCGCGGCGTCCGCGGCCCGCTCGCGATCGATCGCCGTCCGGCCGGCATGGACCACGGCACGCCGGAGTCGCGGTATGTCGCGGCCAGGCTCGAGGCGCGCCGGCTCTCGGGCGTGCGCGATCCGCAGCAGCGCCTGCGCCTGCAGCTCGGCCTCGCCGCCGTGCCCGCGACCGACGGCGACGAGCCCGTCGCGACGCGCGCCGCGGTGCTCACCACGGCCCAGGCCACGAAGAAGCTCTCGGCCAAGTGCCGCAAGCTGCTCAAGGCCAAACGGCCGAGCAAGCTCTCCAAGGCCGACCGGCGGCGCCGCACCGCGTGTCAGAAGCAGCGCGGCAAGCTGATCGCAGACTCGGCCAAGCCCGCGACGAGCACGCCGGCGACGGCTCCGGCCGCGGCGCCGGCCCCGGCGACGGCCGGCACGACGGCCAGGACGACGCCCGCTCCGGCTTCTGCCGCCACCCCGGTCCCGACCGCAGCACCGACTGCCGCTCCGTCGCCGACTCCCGCCCCCGCGACCGGCGTCTGCGCGGGCAAGAACCCCTGCTACGCGGCCGTCGGCGTGCAGGCGCTCGACAGCGATGTGGCGTTCGCGCTCTCCCGGGCGACGGTGCAGGCCGACATCGTCAGCTTCCAGCTGGAGAACAAGGACCGCCAGACCCACAACCTCTACATCGCGCCGGTCGACTCGGCCGGGGAGATCAACGGCTCGATCACGAAGATCGTCGGCGACCTCGCCGCGGGCGGCGTGAGCGACGGGGTGAACATGCGCCTCGCGCCCGGCCGCTACAAGCTCATCTGCGTGGTCACCGGCCACAGCCCGATGGCGGTCGGCTTCACGGTCCAGGCCCCCGTCCGCTGAGCCGGGCGGGCACGAGGCCCGTACCCCTCGCATGGCCCCAGCGATCCTGTGGTACCGCCGCGACCTGCGCGTCCACGACCTCCCCGCGCTCGCCGCCGCACTCGACGACGGCGGTGACGAGGGCGTGATCCCGGTCTTCTGCTTCGACGGCCGGATCCTGCACGGCCGGTTCCCCAGCGCGCGGCGCGCCGGGTTCCTCCTGCGCTCGCTCGAGGCGCTCGACGCCCGCTGGCACGATCTCGGCGGCCGGCTCTGGTTCCGCCACGGCGATCCGGCGCACGAGCTCGCGGCGATCGCCCGCGAGACCGGTGCCACGCGCGTGCACGCCAGCGAGGAGTTCAGCGGCTTCGGCCGCACCCGCGACGGTCGGGTGCGCGAGGCCCTCAAGGCGGCGGGCGCCGAGCTGCTGCTCCACCCCGGCGTGGCGATCGCCACGGACCTCGGCGCGATCCGCACGAAGAGCGGCAAGCCGCACATCGTGTTCACGCCGTTCTCGAAGGCGTGGGCTGACCAGCCCCGCCGCGAGCTCCTCAAGGCCCCGACATCGCTCCACACGCCGCGTGGACACCGCGGGGAGCTCCCGTCGCTCGCCGCGCTGGGCTTCAGCGCCGCCGACGCGAAGGTCGAGGACGCGCCCGAGGCCGGCGAGATCGCCGGCGTCGACGCCGCCCGCCGCTGGACCCTCGACCCACTCGGCCGGTACGACGCGAGCCGAGCCGACCTTGCGAGCCGCACCTCGCGGCTCTCGGCCCACCTGCACTACGGATCGCTCTCGCCGCTGCTGCTCGAGCACCTCACCCGCGAGCACCGCAGCAAGAGCGCCGCCACCTACCGGACCGAGCTCGCCTGGCGCGACTTCTACCTGCAGGTGGTGCTCCACCACCCGCACGTGGCGCGGCTCGAGTTCCAGGAGCGCTACCGGGAGCTGGCCTGGGAGGACGACCCCGACGGCCTCGAGGCCTGGCAGCAGGGACGCACGGGCTACCCCGTCGTCGACGCCGCCATGCGCGAGCTCGCCGCCACCGGCTTCATGCACAACCGGGCGCGGATGATCGTGGCGTCGTTCCTCACGAAGGACCTCCACCTCGACTGGCGCCACGGCGAGCGGTGGTTCATGGAGCACCTGCTCGACGGTGATCTCGCCAGCAACAACGGCGGCTGGCAGTGGACGGCCTCCACCGGTACCGACCCGGCGCCGTACTTCCGGCGGATGTTCAACCCGACGCTGCAGCAGAAGAAGTTCGACCCGTCCGGCGGATACGTGCGCCGCTGGTGCCCGGAGCTCGCGAACGTGAGCGACCGACACCTGCCCGAGCCGTGGAAGATGACGGACGCGCAGCAGCGCGCCGCAGGCTGCGTGATCGGGCGCGACTACCCTGCCCCGATCGTCGATCACGCCGAGGAGCGCAAGCATGCCGCGAGCCGCTATCAGGCCGTCGGCGCGGCCCAGGCGTGAGTCCGCCGCAAGGGCCCCGCTGCGCCCGTTAGCCTCGTGGGGGTGCCTGCCGCCTCTCAGCCGCACGCGCCCGTCGCGATCGTCGGGGGCTCCGGAGCTCTCGGCTCGGCCCTCGCTGCGCGCCTCTCGGCCGCCGGGGCGCCGGTGCTGCTCGGCTCCCGCGATCGCGAGCGTGCCGAGCAGGCGGCCGCCAGGATCGCGGCGCGGCTCCCGGAGGGCGCGCCGGAGCCCACGGCCCACGCGAACGCGGAGGCGGTGGCCGGCGCCGAGATCGTGCTGCTCTGCGTTCCGTTCCGCAGCCACTCGGAGACCTTCACCAACCTGCGAGGCCGCTGGCGCGAAGGACAGCTGCTGGTCGATGCAACCGTTCCGCTCGCCGCCGCCGTCTCCGGCAAGGCGACCCGCACCATCGGCGTCTGGCAGGGCTCCGCGGCCCAGCAGGCGCAGGAGATGGTCGACGATGGCGTGCGCGTCGTCAGCGCCCTGCACACCGTCGCCGCGAAGACCCTCGCCGACCTCACGCACCCACTCTCCGAAGATGTCCTCGTCTGCGGCGATCGCAAGGCCGACAAGCGCGCGGTGGCCGAGCTGCTGCAGCTGATCGACGGGCTGCGCGTCGTCGACGCCGGACCGCTCGAGCAGTCCCGGATCGTCGAGGGGCTGACCGCCACCCTGATCGGCATCAACGTGCGCTACAAGGCCCATGCCGGGATCCGGATCACCGGCCTGCCCGACGAGCTCTGGCCCACGCACGACCCCCACACCAAGGAGCACCGATGAGCCCGACCGACCCCAGCGCCCCGGCCGTCGTCCTGCTCTCCGGCGGCACGGGCGGTGCGAAGCTGGCCCGCGGTCTACAGGACGTGATCGGTGGGCGCCTGACCGTGCTCGCGAACGTCGCCGACGACATCGAGATCTACGGCGCGCACGTCTCCCCCGATCCGGATCTCGTCTCCTACTGGCTGGCGCAGAAGGTCGACGCCCGTGGCTGGGGCATCGACGGCGACAGCTTCACCGTCATGGACGAGCTCAAGGCGCTCGGCGAGGACATCTGGTTCAACTTGGGCGACCGCGATCTCGCCGTCTGCCTGCAGCGCAAGGTCGCCTTCGACGCCGGCGTGCGCCCGACCGAGGCGCTCCAGCGCCTCACCGCTCAGCTCGGCATCGCCGCGAGCGTGCTCCCGCCGACCGACGACCAGCTCCGCACCACCGTGCTCGCCCGCGAGAAGCGCACGGGCGTGCAGCAGTTCCTGATCCGACGCCACGGCGCCGGACCGATCGACGACGTGAAGGTGGAGGGGCTCGAGGAGGCCGCGGTCACCCCCGAGACCCTCGCCGCCGTCGAGGCCGCCGACCTGATCGTGATCGGCCCGTCGAATCCGGCGCTCTCGATCACGCCGATCCTCGGCCTGCCCGGGCTGCGCGACGCCATCCGCGCGGCGAAGGCGCCCGTGGTCACCGTATCGCCGCTGGTCGAAGGCCGCGTGCTGAAGGGCCCGACCGACGCGTTCCTGGACCACCTCGGCGTCTCCCATGACGCGGCCGGCATCGCGAGCCTCTACGAGGACGTGACCGACGGCGTGCTCTCCGACGACGCCCCTGGCGACGCGTTCCCGAGCACCCTCCAGCACCGCCGGGCCGACGTGCTCCTCGACACGCCCGAGCGCCGCCGCGAGGTGGCGCGCGAGCTGCTGGCGTTCGGCGAAGCACTCCGCGCGGAATGAGCGACCGGCCGCTCTTCCGGCCGGCCCGGCCGGCCGAACCCACCCCTGCGCCGGCGCCGCCCACCGAGCCGCTCCTGAACCCGGTCCGGCCGGTGCTCGCCATCGTGCCGGTCAAGCGGCTCGACGTGGCGAAGTCGCGGCTCGCCGAGGCGCTCGGCGCACCCGATCGCCGCGCGCTGATGCTCGCGATGCTCGCCGATGTCCTCATGAACCTGCGCCGCAGCGAGGGGATCGCGCGCGTGGTCGTCGTCACCGACGACCGCGAGGTGCGCCATCGCGCCATCGCGGAGGGCGCCGAGGTGGTGCCCGACCACGACTCCGGCTCCCACAGCGCGGCGGCCCTGCGCGGCATCGCCGCGGCCGCGGCGCCCGACGACCGGGTGTTCCTCGCCCCGGGCGACTGTCCGCTGCTGCGCGTCGAGGAGCTCGACGAGCTGCTCACCACGCCGCAGCCGAGCGTCGTCGTCATCCCCGACCGCCACGGCCTGGGCACGAACGCGCTGCTGCTCGATCCGCCCGACGCGATCGACCCGTCGTTCGGCGAGGACTCCCGCGCCCGCCACCTCGAGCTGGCGCGCGCCGCCGGCGTGGACGCCGTCGCGAGCGTGGTGCCGTCGCTCGCGCTCGACATCGACACCGCCGACGACCTCGCGGCGCTGCGAGCTCGGTTCCGCAGCCAGCGCGGTGGCGCCCCAGCCACGCGCGGCGTGCTCGCAACCGTCATCGGCGTCTAGCGTGGCGCTCCTCGTCGCCACACCCGTCGAGGGTCTGCCCGAGATCGCGCCCGGCGCCGACCTCGCGGGCCTCGTCGCCGAGCACGCAGCCGCGCTGCTCACCCCCGGCGCGATCGTCTGCATCGCCCAGAAGCTCGTCTCAAAGGCCGAGGGCCGCATCGTCGAGCTCGCCGGGGTGCAGCCGTCGCCGCTGGCCGTCTCGCTCGCGGCGGACCGCGAGGACGGTGGCGACCCCCGCCACCTGCAGGTGATCCTCGACGAGTCGGAGGAGATCGTCCGCGCCGACCGCGGCATCCTCATCGCGCGTACCCGCCACGGCTTCGTGTGCGCGAACGCGGGCGTCGACCGGTCCAACGCCCCCGACGGCGCCGCGATCCTCCTGCCGGTCGACCCCGATGCCTCCGCCCGCCGGCTGCGTGCCGACCTGCAGGGGAGCACCGGCGTCGCGCCGCTCGCGGTCGTGATCAGCGACTCGTTCGGCCGTGCGTGGCGCCACGGTCAGGTCGACACGGCGATCGGCGTGGCCGGCCTCCCCCCGGCTCTCGACCTCGGGGGCGCCGGCGATCGGTCCGGCCGCCCGCTCGTCGCGACGAAGCCCGCCCTCGCCGACCAGGTCGCCGCCGCCGCCGACCTCGTCCGCAGCAAGGCCAGCGGCCACGGCGTCGTGATCCTCACGGGCCTCGCGCACCACGTGTCCGCCGATGACGGTCCGGGCGCTGCGGCCCTCGTGCGGCCGACCAGCGAAGATCTCTTCCGCTAGGCGGCTGCGACCGGCAGCGCGTACTCCGTGCGGATCTCGTAGCGCGTCGTGCGCTCGGCGGCCGGGCGGCCCGCAGCGTGGGCGGCGGCCACGAGGTCGGCGGGATCGAGCCGCACACCGTGGTCGGCACCGGCGAGGCGGGAGATGTTCTCCTCCATCAAGGTGCCGCCGAGATCGTTGACGCCCCAGCGCAGCGACTCTGTCGCCAGCTCCAGCCCGAGCTTCACCCACGACGTCTGCAGGTTCGCGACGGACCGGCCGAGTCCGAGGCGGAAGACGGCCGTGAGCCGGAGCGTCTCGCCCGCGTCGAGCTCGCGGATGCCCTTCGTGCGACCCAGGAGCGTCTGGTGCGGGATGAACCGCAGGGGGACGAACTCGGTGATCCAGCCCGGCGCCCGCCGGGGATCGACGCCCGCGGCGAGTGCCGCCGCGCGGGCGGCCCCGCTGCGCTCGGCGATCCCGCGGACGGTGAGCAGGTGGGTGGCGAGGTGCCGCGGCTGCTCGAGGTGCCCGAACATCACGGTCGACGTCGTCGGCAGCCCTGCGGCATGCGCCGCCTCGATGAGCTCGCCCCACCGCTCGGCGCGCAGCTTGTTCGGGCTGATGAGGTCGCGCACCTCGTCGTCGAGGATCTCAGCGGCGGTCCCCGGCACCGAGCCGAGCCCGGCGGCGCGCAGCCGCAGCAGCACCTCGCCGGCCGAGAGGCCGCTGGCGGCGATCATCGCGTCGAGCTCCATGGGGCTGAACGCGTGGAGGTGGATCCCGGGCGCCTCGTCGCGGCAGGTGCGCAGCCACGCCTCGTAGGTGTCGAGCGTCCAGTCCGGGTGGATCCCCGACTGGACGCAGAGCTCCGTCGCGCCGTCGGCCACGGCCTCGGCGATCCGCGCCCGCACTTCGACCTCGTCCAGCTCGTACGCATCGGGCGACCGGCGCGAATGGCCGAACCCGCAGAACGCGCAGCCGACGGTGCAGATGTTCGTGAGGTTGAGATTGCGGTTCACGACGAACGTCACCACGTCGCCAGTGAGCTCCGTCCGCAGCGCGTCCGCCGCCTGGCGCACCTCCTCCACCACCTCGGGCCGGCGATCGGCCAGGAGGGCGGTGAGCTCGTCGTGCGCGAGCAGCTCGCCACCGGCGGCGCGATCGAGCACGCGGTGCAGCGCCCTTCCGCCGATCGGGCCGAGAGGACCCACCTCACCGCCGCGGTCCGCCGCCGGCTCGTCGCCGCGGTCCTGCCACGGGAGGAACGTCCAGTACTTCGTGCGCAGCACGTCCATCACCGGCGTCGCGATCCACTCGGGCGTGAGGAACGCCTCGTGTGCACAGAGCCGCTCCGCCAACGCATAGCCGTCGGGGGCGAGGCGCTCGCGCACCTGCTTCGGGCTCGGGAAGGGGTGCTCCGGCGAGATGTGGTCGCCGTTGGCGGAGAGGCCGCCGAGATCGGTCGCGCCCGCGTGCACGAGCGCCGGCCAGTGGTCCGAGAGGTTCGGCGGCACCTGGATCGCGATCTCCGGCAGCGACTCGCGGGTGTACGCGATCAGCTCGACCATGTCGTCCAGGGTGATCTCGCAGCTCCACGCCGGCGCGGCGTGCTGCGGCGGCGTGCCGAGCCCGGTGCGCCAGTACTGCTCGGCTGCCTCCGTGGCGACCTCCCCGGTGTCCTCGCCGTAGTACGTCCGGTGCGGGACGAAGTTCTGGAGGATGATCTCCTGCAGGTGGCCGTGCTCGCGATGCACCTCGGCGAGCGCGTCGATCGAGGCGAGCCGCTCCTCTCGGGTCTCGCCGATCCCGACGAGGATGCCGCTCGTGAACGGGATCCGCAGCGCACCGGCGGCGCGGATCGTGGCCAGGCGCCGCGCCGGGTGCTTCGTCGGCGAGCCGGCGTGCACCGTCTCCATCAGGCGTTCGCTGATCGACTCCAGCATCAGCCCCTGCGATGCCGTCACCTCGCGCAGCCGAGCCAGCTCCGCGGCCTCGAGCACGCCGAGGTTGGTGTGCGGCAGCATCCCGGCCTCGAGCCCGCGCTCGCAGGCCCACACGACGTAGTCCAGGAACGAGCCGTGCCCCCATTCGGCGAGCTGCTGCGTCACGCCGCGCCGCACCTCGGGCTCCTCGCCGGTGAGCACGAGCAGCTCCTTGATCCCACGCTGCGCGGCGCGCTTGATCAGGTGCTCCACCTCCTGCGGCGTGCGCAGGTGGGCCTTCGTGGTCGCGAACGCGCAGTACTTGCAGTGGCACTGGCACGAGCGGCTCAGGCTCAGCGTCACGTTCCGCGAGTACGTAATCCGGCGAGCCACGAGCGGGAGTCTAGGCGGACGGGCTGGTCGGCCTCCGAACGACCGAGGGCCCCGGCGGATCGCCGGGGCCCTCGATGCCAATGGTGCGTGGTGGGGCAGCCGAGGCGCCCCGGTGCGTCGAGGCCTAGGCCTCGGAGGAGAGCGTCGCCTCGGGCTTGACCTCGCGGGCGCGATCCGGGCCGAGCAGCCCGTTGTAGAGCACGGCGGCGATCACGCCACCGACGATCGGGGCGAGCACGTAGACGACGAGGAAGACCTCGACCGGGCCGAACGAGTTGCCGACGAGGGCCGGGCCGAAGGCGCGGGCCGGGTTCAGCGCACCGCCGGTGAACGGCGCCGCGACGAAGTTCGCGAGACCGAGACCGAGGCCGATGGCCAGCGGGGCGAAGCGGCGGTCACCGCCCGGCGCGACGGCCGTGGCGACGATGACGCTGACGAGGGCGAAGACGCCGAGGGCCTCGAAGATGAAGCCGCCGCCGATGCCGTTCTTGCCGGAGACGAGCTCGTCGACCGGCGCCGCAGCGCCGAAGTTCGCGATCGTGCCGATGTCCTTCGTGAAGGCGAGGGCGAGGAGGCCGGCGGCCGCGGTCGCGCCCAGCAGCTGGACGATGATGTAGACGATCGCGTCCGCTGCCTTGACCTTCTTGATCGCGAGGAGCGAGATGGTGACGGCCGGGTTGAAGTGACCACCGGAGAAGCGGCCGAACGAGGCCACCAGGATGGTCAGTGCGAACGCGTGGACCAGCGCGATGGTGACGAAGTCGGTGAACCCGAGCCCGCCCTTCGAGTTGGCCGACGCAGCAGCGCCGATCGCAAAGACGAGCAGGAGGGTGCCGACGAACTCGGCCACGTACGCGGACGGGCCAGTGGTCGGGTCCGCAACGGGACGGGTACGAGCAGTGGAAGCCATAGCGCCGCGATCCTAACCACCCGATAGGCGGGATGACGCCAGCGTGCCATCGGACACACCTGGTTCGGGGCAGAATCCGGCCGGGCTGTGGCCGTTTCGGGGGACAGCAGCCCCCGTCAGGGCCGCTTACTGCGCGCGAATGCGCTGGAACTCGTCGATGACCGACGCAGGCCGGCCCCACGTGTTCACGACCTCGACGCGCCCGGCCCGCACGCTCGTGACGGTGAGCGTGCCGTCGATGGCGATGTCGTCGAGGAGCCTCAGCGCCGCGCGGACCGCAGGGACCGCCGCCGCATGACCGAAGCGGTGGGCGACGAGCAGACGGAAGTGCTGCTCGGCCTTCGAGTAGGGCTGCGCGTTGCAGGTGACGAGGAGCGTGGCCGCCTCCACGTACCGCGACTCGTCGGCAAGACGCAGGTCGACCTCGAGGTTCGTCCAGTCGTCCGGGAGGGAGTCGACGATGGACTGGAAGGTGTCCGCGAGCGCCATGGCCCCAGCCTACCGGGCGGGCCGGAGATGGACGATCGACCCGCACGGCGGGCCGGTTACATCGGTGTAACCCGCGCGGAGGACGCGTTATGGTGGGCCCATGGCCGACGCCACCGTCCACGCGACCATCGACGCGCCGTTCACGCTCCCGAACGGCACCGTCCTCGGCAACCGCCTCGTGAAGGCGGCCCTGAGCGAGCAGCTCGCGAGCCTGCGCAACGTGCCCGGCGAACGCCTCGAGCGGCTCTACCGGGCCTGGAGCCACGGCGGGTTCGGGCTCGTGGTCACCGGCAACGTGATGGTGGACCGGCGAGCGCTCGGCGAGCCGCGCAACGTGGTGGTCGAGGACGAGCGCGACCTCCCCGCGCTCAAGCGGTGGGCCGCGGCCAGCAAGGCGGCCGGCAACCAGACCTGGGTGCAGATCAATCACCCGGGTCGCCAGAGCCCCCGCATCCTCTCGCCGCGTCCGGTCGCCCCGTCGGCGGTCGGCCTGAAGATCTCCGGGCAGTTCGCACGCCCGCGCGAACTCTCCGGCGCGGAGATCGAGGAGATCGTCGAGCGCTTTGCGCGCACCGCCGAGATCGTCGTCGGCGCCGGCTTCGACGGCGTGCAGATCCACTCGGCCCACGGCTACCTCTCGAGCCAGTTCCTCTCGCCGATCACGAACCAGCGCGACGACGAGTGGGGCGGCGATCCCGAGCGCCGCATGCGCTTTCTGCTGGAGGTCGTGCGCCGCACGCGCGCGCGGATCGGCACGGGCGTCGGCCTGGGCGTGAAGCTCAACTCGGCGGACTTCCAACGCGGCGGGTTCACCGAGGAGGAGTCGATGGGGGTGGTCGAGGCCCTCTCGAGCGAGGCGGTGGACCTGCTCGAGATCTCGGGTGGCACCTACGAGCGTGCGGCCATGATGGGCGGCGCGAACGTGCGCGAGAGCACGCGTCAGCGCGAGGCCTACTTCCTCGAGTACGCGGAGGCCGTCCGCGCTCGCGCGTCGATGCCGCTCATGCTCACGGGCGGGCTTCGCTCGCGCGCGGCGATGGACGATGCCCTCGCCACGGAGGCCGTCGACCTCATCGGCGTCGGTCGCCCGGCATGCCTCGAGCCCGACCTTCCCGCGCGACTGATCAGCGGTGCGGCCACATCGGCGGTCGCTCCGCGCGACCTGCGGGTCGGCGTGAAGCAGATCGACGATCTCGGAGAGCTCACGTGGCACACCACGCAGCTCTGGCGGCTCGGCGCCGGCAAGGACGTCTCGTTCGACCGCCACCCAGTGCTCGGCGTCGCCGAGTACCTCGCGCAGACGGTGGTCGGCGGTATCTCGCGCCAGGCACTCCGTCCGCCGCGCTACTGACCGCTTGCGCGCCGGGCCGGCCACCCGGTCGCTCGGCGCACTAGCCTGAGGCCGTGGCCAGCGAACCGCAGACCACCCTCACCGGGACCGACACCGACGCCACCGCGGCCCCCGGGCCGGCGCTCGACGTCATCGTGCTCTCGGCCGACGCCGAGCGCGCGATTCGCTGCGGTGCCGCCCTCGTCGATCGCAGCGAACGCGGCAAGCTCGCGCTCTCCGGCGAGGCCGCCGCGGAGTGCCTGAACGGCCAGATCACGCAGGATGCCGCGAAGATCGAGCCGGGCTGCGGGGCGTTCGCGACGTTCCTCACCACGAAGGGCCAGATGCTCGGCGACCTGCGCATCGTGCGCACCGCCGACACGTTCGAGCTCGACACGGAGCGCGAGAGCCTCCAGCCCCTCTTCGACATGCTCCGGATGGGCGTGCTCGGCCACGATGCCGAGCTCCACAAGCGCACGCTCCAGCGCGGCCTGCTCTCGCTGATCGGTCCGCGCGCGAAGGTGATCGCGCAGGTCGAGGACATCGGCGGCTGCGAGTTCCGCAACGCACCCTTCACGGTCGACGGCGTGCCCGCGCACGTGATCGTCACCGACACGGGCGTCGACGTGCTCTGCGACGCCGACGACCTCGCCGCGATCACGGCATCGCTCATCGCACGCGGCGCGGTGCAGATCAGCGAGCGGGAGGCCGAGGTGGTGCGCATCGAACGCGGCCGCCCGCGCTACGGCGTCGAGCTCGGGCCGAAGACGATGCCGCAGGAGGCCGGGCTGAACGAGCGCGCCGTGAGCTTCACGAAGGGCTGTTACGTCGGCCAGGAGACGGTCGCGCGCCTCTTCTACCGCGGGAGCCCGAACAAGGTCCTGCGCGGGCTGCTGTTCGCCAGCACGCCTTCGGGCGACCCCGCCATCCGCGCCGGCGAGAAGGTCGTCGGCCAGGCGTCGCGCGTGGCGGCGTCGCCGCGGGTCGGCATGGTCGGCCTGGCGCTCGTGCGCCGCGAGGTCGAGCCCGGCGACACCGTGATCTGCGGCGGCGCAGAGGCGACCGTCGTCGAGCTTCCGTTCGTCCGCGACGAGCGCGCACTGGCGTGCTGCGAGCAGGTCGAGGTCGCGCGCGCGACCGACGCCTGACGGCGCGCGCCGCAGGTGGTTACACTCCGGCGCCGAAGCGCGCTCGCGCGCAGTGCCCGCCTGCGGGCGCGCACCTGACCACACAGTTTTCGAGGAAGGACCGCCGTGGCTGTAGACATCAGCTCCGTCGCGACGATCGACACCGAGCCCGGACAGCTCCCCACCAAGATGGCCGCCTGGGTCATCCGCCAGGAGCGCGAGGGCGAGCCGAAGGACGCCATGCAGCTCGAGGAGGTCGACGTTCCCGAGCCGGGCGCGTTCGAAGTCGTCGTGCGCGTCATGGCCGCCGGCGTCAACTTCAACAACGTCTGGGCCTCGCTCGGCAAGCCGATCTCCATCTTCCGCTACGGCGACCACCCGGAGTTCGGCCACCACATCGGCGGCTCGGATGCCGCGGGCATCGTCTGGAAGGTCGGCCCGGGCGTCACGCGCTGGAAGGTCGGCGACGAGGTCATCGTCCACTGCAACCAGGCCTCGTACGAGGACGTCGAGGTCCACGGCCTCGATCCGATGGCGGCCCCGTCGCAGCAGATCTACGGCTACGAGACCACCTGGGGCTCGTTCGCGCAGTTCACGCGCGTCCAGGCGCAGCAGCTGCTCAAGAAGCCGGAGTCGCTCTCCTGGGAGGAGGCCGCCTCGTACGGCCTCACCTACTTCACCGCGTACCGCATGCTCATGACCCGCGGCGGCCTCAAGGCCGGCCAGAAGGTCCTGATCTGGGGTGCCGCCGGTGGCCTCGGCGTCTTCGCGACGCAGCTGGTCAAGGCAGCGGGCGGCGAGTCGGTCGGCGTCGTGTCGTCCGACGAGAAGGGCGAGCTCATCAAGCGTCTCGGCGCCACCGACTACATCAACCGCAACGACTTCGGCGCGATGATGCGGAAGGGCGGCGAGGAGGGCGCGGCCGAGAAGGAGCGCTTCCTCGCGTCGAAGGCGTTCGCGAAGAAGGTCGCCGACATCCTCGGCGAGGCTCCCGACATCGTCTTCGAGCACGTCGGCAAGGCCACGTTCCCGACCTCGGTCCTGACCGTGAAGCCGTTCGGCAAGGTCGTCATCTGCGGCGCGACGTCGGGCTTCAACCTCGACTTCGACGTCCGCTACCTGTGGATGAAGCAGAAGGAGATCGTCGGCTCGCACTTCGCGAACGCGTGGGAGTGCAAGCTCGCCAACGACCTCATCGTCGAGGGCAAGGTCCAGCCGGTGCTCTGGAAGACGCTGCCGTTCGACCAGTGCGCCGAGGCGCACCAGCTCATGTACGAGAACAAGCACTCCGGCAAGATCTCGGTGCTCGTCGGCGCGACCGAGCCCGGTCAGGGCCGCACGGCCGAGGGCCCGGGTGCGATCTACGCCGAGGTGGGCGCCTAAGTCATGGCCAGCTACTCGTTCCACATTCCCTTCTACGCGACGGGTCTTCGCGGTGACGAGGTCGAGGCTGCTCTCGAGCAGGTCGCCCCGATCGCAGGCCGCTACGGCGGTACGCACTGGGCCGTCTACCGTGCGCAGGAGGATCTCTACAAGTTCCTCCTCGTGGTCGACTTCCCCAGCAAGGCGACCTTCGAGTCCTACTGGTACGGCGAGGAGGCGCGCAGCATGCGTGCCGCCCTCTCCGGGTTCTTCCAGAACCCGGTGACGTACGCGCCGTTCCACCTCGTCTCCGAGGGTTCGGCCGTCACGTCGTCCGCCGCGGCCTAGCCGCAGCGAACACCAGCAGTTCGGTTCCGAGGGGCCGGCGCGCCATCGGGCGCGCCGGCCCCTCGGTCGTGTTCCAGCACGATCCGGTCGTGCCGCCGCGTCGGTTCGTGCGCCACGCGTCGTCCGGCTAGGATGCCGCGGGTGTCTTCCCTGATCCGGTCCGTATCGGTCGCCGGTGGCCTCGCTCTCCTGAGCGCTGCCCCGGCCTCGGCCGCCGACCTCCTGTCCCCGCCGTCGACAGCTGCCACCCTCCCCGGCCAGCCGCGCGGCACCGCCTCCGCGGTGACGCCCTCGGGCGTGGCGACGCTCGTGTTCGCGAGTGGCACCGAGCCGAACGTGAAGGTGTACGCCACATCCCGCCCGCGCGGCGGCGCGTGGAGCACGCCCGTGCAGATCGGCGACACGGTCTCCGCACGCGGGCTGCAGCTCTCGGTGAGTGCCGACGGCTACGCCGTGGCCGGCTGGACCGACACGGACTATGCGCTCACGCTCGCCACCCGGACGCCGGCCGGTGCCTGGACGACGGAGCGAGGCGTGCAGCCGCCGATCCAGGCGCAGCGCGGCACCACCACCGGCGCGTTCACCGTGACGGCGCTCCCCGGCGGCGAGATGCTCGCCACCTGGGCGCGCGGCATCCGCGACAGCTCGCTTCCGGTCGAGACGAGCTGGGTCTACCAGTCGTACTCGCGCGCGGCTCGCTCGTCCATCTGGACGAGCGACGGCGCCGTCGGGATCGCCGGCCACAGCAACACCGTCGCGCGCGCCGACGCGGCCGGCAAGGTGACGCTCCTCGCACGCGAGGCCGGCGGCGGCCCGCTGCTCACGACCACGCGGAGGCCCGGCGGCGCGTGGAGCGCACCGGTCACGATCGCCGGGGCCGACGCGCTGCCGTCGAGCGGCATCGTCCCCGAGCTCGCGGTCAACGCCGCCGGCGATGCGGCTGCTGCGTGGACGCACGACGGCACCGGCAGCGCACCGGATCTCTCGTCGGTGCAGATCGCGCGACGCAGCGCGGCCGGGAGCTGGGGCGCCCCGCTCGTGCTCGCCAGCGGCCGCGACCGCGCCTCCGTCGGCGAGCTCAGCCACCGCGTGTACCAGGCGTTCGTCGGCCTCGACGCCGCGGGGGTCGCGACGGTCGCGTGGACGGAGTACGACTCGGCCACCGGGCCCGTCCTCACCAGCCGTGTCGCCGCTGCGACGCTCGCGCCCGGCGCCTCGACGGCGCCCGCGCCCGTGAACGTGAGCGGCGATCTCGTCAGCCGCCCCGACGCCGATGGCACGACCACGTCGCTCGGCGCGACGAGTCTCGCCGTCGGCGCCTCAGGAGCTTCGGTGCTCGGTTACCGGGAGGGCTACGACCCGACGGCGCGCGACTTCGTCAGCCTCCGTCGTGCGGGCGCTGCCTGGCAGCCCCCGCTGCTGCTCGACGGCCCGCCGCTCGGGTCGGCCGTCGATGCGGCGGGCACGGCCTCGCTCGTGCAGCCGTCGCCTAACGAGACGGCCATCGTCGAACGCACCTCCGTCCTCGGCGCGACCGCGACGCCGACCCCGAGCGCACCCCCGACGGTGACCCCCACGGCGCCGTCTCCGAGCGCTCCGCCGGCCCCGACGCCCACGCCGACGGCTGCTGCTCCGACGCCCACGCCCGCACCGGTCGTCCGCAAGGTGAACCTGCGCGTGGTGCTGAACGCGGCAGGCCGCACGTGCCCGGCGAGCGTGCAGGTGCTCGTCGGCAACCGCACCGCGAAGCTGCCGGCCACCCCGGCCGGTCG
Source organism: Patulibacter minatonensis (assembly GCA_036946195.1). Lineage (GTDB taxonomy): Bacteria > Actinomycetota > Thermoleophilia > Solirubrobacterales > Solirubrobacteraceae > JAGIBJ01. Next base: position 53,163 of record JAQIJQ010000004.1, read on the forward strand.
CAACCGCTGTCTGGTGAAGGGCTCCGTGCCGCAGTCGTCCACGGCGCGCCCCGGCTCGCTCGCGTTCGTCCTCGTGTCGGGCCGTGGCGTGTGGCCCTGGCTCGGCTTCGCGCGCGTCGTCGCGGGCTGAACGACCGGCCGCTCCGCCACGTAGAACGGGCCGGGAACGCAAGGTGCGTTCCCGGCCCGTTCCGGAAGATCTGCGAGGCCTCTCGGAGGCCTCGGCGCGGCGTCAGCTAGCTCTGCTCGAGAGGCGCGAGCGTGAGACCGAAGCCATTGAGCTGGTCCCAGTAGTGCTCAGCGAGCTCGAGGTGACCGGACCAGACGATGGACTGGCCGGTGTTGTGAATCTGATCAGCGATGTTCAGGCCCTGGGTGTGGGAGACGCCCGGCAGCGTCTTCGACAGGGCGATCGCCACGGTGTCGAACGTGTTGTGGTCATCGTTGAGAACGATGACGCGCCAGGCGCCGCCGAGACCGGTTCCAGGACCCGCGAGGCTGGGAAGCGTTGCGGTGTTGGTCATGGCAGCGCTCAAGACGGTACGGGATGTAACCGTCCGGTTCAACCCCGGTTTACGACTTCTTCGTGGACTGGGCCGCCAGGCGTTCGCGTTCGATCTGCAGGCCATGCCACAGCGTGGCGGCTGGCATCGTGGTCGCGTAGCCGGTGACGCGGGCTTCGCCGGTCGCCGCCGCGACGGCGGCCGCGAGCGCCTCGCCCCAGGTGTCGGCGTCGAGCTTGGCGGCGAGCGCCGCCCACGCCCGAAGGCCCTCCCGGGCGCGGGCGAGGTGCAGGGCGACGTCGTCGAACGCGCCGAAGTGGGTGAGCATGAGCCGACTCGGCCGCCAGCTCTCGATGAGGTCGAGCGACCGGTTCCAGGCCTCCTGGTCGGTGTCCGGCGGCGTCGTCATGGGGAGCACGAACTGGTGCCCGGGCAGGCGCACACTCGCGGTGTCGCCCACGTACGCATCGCCCGTGACCGTGTTGAGGAAGGACACGTGATGCTTGGCGTGCCCGGGGGTCTCCGCGACGATCATCTCCTCGATCTGCTCGCCGTCACGGACGATCCGCACGCGGTCCTCGGGCACGGAGGCGATCTCGCCGAAGAGCCGGGCGAGCTGGTCGGCGCCGCCGTACACCTGCTCGGCCGAGGCGACGAGGCGGGTCGGATCGATGAGATGGCGTGCGCCGCGCTCGCCGACCCACACCTCGGCCTCCGGGTGCTCGCGCAGCAGTGCGCCCACGCCACCGGAGTGATCGAGGTGGATGTGCGTGACGAGGATGCGGCGCAGCGGGGCGCCCCCGAGAGCGTGCCGGAGCGCCCCGAGGGAGACGGTCGGCCCCGGGTCCACGACGGTGTCCTCGTCGACGCGCCAGCAGCAGATCTGCTGGCTCTGGCCGAGGTAGTGCGTGTCGATCGCCGTCGCCGCCATGCCCCCAGCTTCGCACGCTTTTGCGGTGCAGCGCCCAACGGCGGGGCGTTCGTCGCCCGGTCGCGCCGGGGCTCGTGATCGGGCCGCCCAGCCGGTACGTTTCCCCGGTCCCGACGCTTGTCCCTGAAGTCGATCCGAAATCGGTGAGTCCCGTGCGCCGCATGTCCACTCTTGCTCCTGCCGCGGCCGCGATGGCCACGGCGCTGGCCTTCCCCTGCGCCTCGCTTGCGGCGCCGCAGTGGTCGTCCCCCACGACGCTCGCGTCGTCCGCCGACGAGGTCGCCGGCTACCAGCTCGCCGCCAGCCCCGACGGCACCGTCACCGCCGCCTGGCAGCAGACCGTCGGCGACGCCTTCGAGATCTGGTCGGCGAGCCGCAAGGCGCACGGCACGTGGTCGACGCCGGAGAAGGCGTACCGTGGCGCGTTCGCTTCCGACGTGCAGCTCTCGGTGGCCGACGGCCACGCAGCGATCTGGTTCGACGACGGCGAGGGCGAGGGCCGCGGCCCGCGGATCACCTTCCGCACGGCCGACGGCGGCTGGTCGACCCCGGTGAGCACGGCAGCGACACCGGCGTCGCCGACCGCGGGCGGCGCGAGCTTCGCCAACGAGGAGTCGGCGCTGCTGCCGACGGGCGCCGCGCTCACCACGTGGACGCGTGGCGCCGGGACCTCCGACGAATCGCGCGGCCTCGCGCTCACCACCACCTCCGGTACGACCGACCTCACCGCTCCCGGGGACGCCTCGGCGTACCGCACCGCCGGCGCGCCGGCCGCGCTGAGCGTGGATCCGGCGGGCCGCGCCGCGTTCGTCTACGTGCGCAGCGGCGGCGCCCTCGTGGCCGCGACGCTGTCGCCGTCCGGCACGTGGAGCTCCGAGCAGGTGCTCGCCCCCGCTGCGTCTGGCCCGAAGTCCGGAGTCGAGATCGCCCAGAACGCAGCCGGCGACGCCGTCGTCGGCTGGGCCGGGAGCGGCGTGGCCGCCTCGGCCGGCGGCGACTACCGCGGCGTGATCAGCCGGCGCTCCGGCCTGAACGGTTCGTGGTCGGCGCCCGTCGAGCCGGATCCGAGCGAACCGATCGCGAGCGCACCGCACATCGCCATCGACGCCGCCGGTCGCGCGACCGCGGCCTGGCAGCTCACCGACGCGGGCGTCCGCGTGACCAGCGCCGCCGCGGGCGGCGCGTTCGCCGCCCCCACCGCGCTCGGGCCGATCGACGCCGTGGCACCGAGCCTCTCGGTCGCCGCCGGCGGCCGCACCGCCGTCTCGTTCATCGAAGACGACCACGCGGCGGTCGCCACCCGCGAGGGCTCGGGCGCGTTCGAGACCACGGACCTCGGCGTGCAGACCGCCGGCGGCGCGGCCGTGGCCGCCACCGATGCCGGCGTGCAGGCGATCTGGCGCAACGCGGGCAAGGACCTGGTCGCCGCCCAGACCGATCCGGTGATCACGCCGACGCCGACGCCGACCCCGACCGTCACCCCGACGCCGACACCGACCGTCACGCCGACCCCGACACCGACCGTCACCCCGACCCCGACGCCGACCGTCACCCCGACGCCGACACCGACCGTTACGCCGACGCCGACCCGGACCCCGACCGTCACCCCGACCGCGACCGTCACGCCGACGGCGACGAAGACGCCCACCGCGACGCCGACGCCGACGCCAAACCCGTCGGGCCGCTACGTGAACGTGAACGCGGCGCTCTACTCGTTCTTCGGAGCCCGCTGCCCGTCGCGTGCGGCGGTGTACGTGAACCTGCGGTACGTCGGTGGCGTGTCGACGACCACCGCCGGCCCGTCGCGATGCCGCGCGACCGGCTCGATCTCCGTCAAGACGAACGCGAAGCCCGGCTCGTACGTGCTGATCATCGTGACCGCCAACGGCATGCTGCCGACGATCACGTTCGGTCGCATCTCGACGACCGGCACGGTCGTCGCGCCGAAGGTCGCGAACTGACGCGAGCGCTCAGCGCCCGGTGAGGTCGGCGAGCCGCTCGTCGACCTCACGGGCCCGGCTGATCGTGACCATGTGGCCTCCGGCGAGCTCGTGCAGCTCGGCGGTGCCGATCGACTCCGCGGCACGCGCCCCGGCGCTCGGGTGGACCACGCGGTCGCCGCGGCCGTGGATCACCGCCGTCGGGGCCGAGATCGCGGCGAGCAGCTCGTCGGCGTGGGCCTCCTCGCCCTCGAGCGCGAGCGCTTCGCGCAGCGCACTGCGGATGGCACCGAGGCGCAGCGTGCGGTCGCGGACGCCCGCGCGGTGCTCGGCGTCGACGGGATCAGGGCGGAAGCTCGGCGGATCGAGCAGCCGGGCGAGCAGCGCTCGGCCGGGGCGGCTCAGCAAGCTCGAGGCGACCACCGTCGCCGGCCCGGGCCGCTCGAGCAGGTGCAGCAGACCGGCGACGCCCGGCGGTGCAGCACGGTCGCGGCCCCGCTCCCGGAGCGCCGGGGCGATCAGGCCGAGCGCGCCGACGAGCCGGGGATGCTCGGCCGCCAGCACGGCGGCCGGGATCGCGCCATAGGAGTGACCGACCACGAGCGCCGGCGCTCCGCCGAGGGCTCCGAGCAGACCCGCGTACGCCGCGACCTGCTGACCGAGCGGCAGCGTTCGAGAGCCGGAACCGCCGTAGCCCGGGCGGTCGACGGCGACGACGTGGTGACGCCGGCTCAAGAGCGCGCCGAGCGTGAGCCAGTCCTCCGCCCCGCCCGGCATGCCGTGCAGGAGCAGCGCGACCGGAGCGCCCGCCGCCCCCCATTCCAGGGTGCGCAGGGCGTGTCCGTCGCCGACGCGCACGCGCCCGGCGGGAGTGGTGTCGACCGAGGTGCGCATGTGGTGCCCACGCTAGTGCGCTCCTGCCCGGCTCAAACCGCCGCAGATCCGTACAATCCCGCACCATGAGCGACTCGCCGCAGCACCGACTTCCCGAGCGCGAGCGTCCGTGGGTGATGCGGACGTACGCGGGCCACTCGAACGCGAAGAAGTCCAACGCGCTGTACCGCAGCAACCTGGCCAAGGGTCAGACGGGTCTCTCGATCGCCTTCGACCTGCCCACGCAGACCGGCTACGACGCCGATCACGTGCTCGCACGCGGCGAGGTCGGAAAGGTCGGCGTGTCGGTCGGCCACAAGGGCGACATGCACCAGCTGCTCGACGGCATCCCGCTCGACACGATGAACACGTCGATGACGATCAACGCCACCGCGGCGTGGTTGCTCTCGCTGTACATCACCACGGCGCAGGAGAACGACGTCGATCAGAAGCTGCTCTCCGGCACCACCCAGAACGACATCATCAAGGAGTTCCTGGCCCGCGGCACGTACGCGTTCCCGCCCGGCCCCTCGATGCGGCTGATCGCCGACATGATCGCCTACACGGTGACCGAGGTCCCCAAGTGGAACCCGATCAACATCTGCAGCTACCACCTGCAGGAGGCGGGCGCCACGCCGGTCCAGGAGATCGCGTTCGCGATGAGCAACGCCATCGCCGTCCTCGATGCCGCCCGTGAGCGCGTCCCCGAGGAGCTGATGGGCAAGGTCTTCTCGCGCATCTCGTTCTTCGTCAACGCCGGCGTGCGGTTCGTCGAGGAGCACGCGAAGCTCCGCGCGATGAACATCCTCTGGGAGGAGCTCGGCCGCGAGCGCTACGGCGTCACCGACGAGAAGCACCTGCGGTTCCGCTACGGCGTGCAGGTGAACTCGCTCGGGCTCACCGAGCAGCAGCCCGAGAACAACGTGCAGCGCATCGTGCTCGAGATGCTCGCGGTCACCCTCGGCCGCAACGCGCGAGCCCGCGCCGTGCAGCTCCCGGCGTGGAACGAGGCGCTCGGTCTCCCCCGCCCGTGGGACCAGCAGTGGGCGTTGCGCATGCAGCAGGTGCTGGCGTTCGAGACCGACCTGCTCGAGTACCCCGACATCTTCGAGGGCTCCGTCGTGATGGACGGCCTCGTGAACGAGCTCATCGAGGGGGCCCGTCAGGAGATGAGCGTCGTCGCCGAGCACGGCGGCGCCGTCGAGGCCGTGCCGTACATGAAGGCCGCGCTCGTCGACAGCCACCGCGAGCGCCTGCGCCGCATCGAGGGAGGCGAGCAGACGGTCGTCGGCCTCAACAAGTACCAGGAGTCCGAGCCGAGCCCGCTCGTCGACGAGGAGGGCGGCATCATGACCGTCGATCCGGCCGTCGAAGCGCAGGTGCAGGAGGCGCTCGCCGAATGGAAGGCCGGCCGCGACCAGGCCGCCGTCGACTCCGCCCTCGAGGAGCTGCGCCGCGTCGCCGCCTCGAGCGACGAGAACATCATGCCCGCGTCGATCGCCGCCGCGAAGGCCGGCGTGACGACCGGCGAGTGGAGCCAGGCGCTCCGCGACGCGTTCGGCGAGTACCGCGGCCCGACGGGCGTCGGCGAGGCCACCGCCGGTCCGGCCAGCGACGAGATCGAGGCGCTGCGCGAGCAGGTCGCCCAGCTCGGCGAGACCCTCGGCCGCACGCCGAAGGTGCTCGTCGGCAAGCCGGGCCTCGACGGCCACAGCAACGGCTCCGAGCAGATCGCCGTCCGCGCGCGCGACGCCGGCTTCGACGTGGTGTACGAGGGCATCCGCCTGACGCCCGAGCAGATCGTGCGCTCTGCCGTCGACGAGGGCGTGCACCTCGTCGCGCTGTCGATCCTCTCCGGCTCGCACATGGAGCTGATCCCGACGGTGGTGAACCTCCTGCGCGAGGCCGGCGTCGACGTGCCGGTGGTCGCCGGCGGGATCATCCCCGAGGCCGACCACCAGCCGCTGCTCGACGCCGGCGTCGCCCGCATCTACACGCCGAAGGACTACGACATCACGCAGATCATGCGTGACATGACGGAGCTCATCGCCGAGCACGCCGGCGTCAGCCAGACCGCCTAGTCGGCGGCAGCAAACCCGCTCGAGCGCCGCTCGGCCTGCGTGAGCGGCCGGGCGGCGTTCCTCGTTCTGTGGGGTGAAGGCGCCGCTGCGCCCGGTACCCTCCCGGGCCGTGATCGTGCGTCGTCCCCACGCTCGGCCGCGCGCGCGCCGAGCTCTCCTCGGTGGCGCTCCGGCCGCCCTTCTCGCCCTGCCGCTCCTCCTCACCGCCTGCGGCGGAGACTCCGACGGCGGCGCCGTCGATCCGGAGACGGCGCGCAAGCAGCTCGTCGTGGTCGCCGACCGGCTCGACCGCTGTTACGCGAAGACGTACGACGCGCGCAAGTGCACCACCACCGACGCCCTCGGCGGCGCACCGACCGGTGACGGCGTCGGCCAGTTGCAGATCACCGCCGATCGTCCGACGCGCTACCGCCTCGCGATGAAGATCGACGACCGCGCGCAGTTCTCGATCACGGCCGCGCCCGTCGGCGCGCGCCTGCGGGAGTGCACCCCCGCCGGGGCCGGGAGCTGCCCGAAGACGGGCGTGTGGTGAGCCGCGCCGCGACGTGCAGCGCGGTGCTCGCGCTCGTGTTCGGCGGTGCGTTCGCCGTCGCCGGCTGTGGCGGCGAGGGGCAGCCGTGGAAGGGCGATGCCGACCCCGGCCGGATCGACGACAAGGCCGTCTCGGTCGCTCCCGCGGCGACCTCCGCCCCCGACGAGCCGGCGCGCGCGTCCACGCCGGCCGACGCGCCGAGCCCGGCCGGCACCAACCCCGACGGCTCGAGCTTCGGGAACGCCACCGACGCGTCCCGCACGAAGGTCGACGCGCAGGACGGTGCGGCGACGCTCGTGCTGCGCACCGCGATGTCGATCATCGAGGGCTGCCACAGCGGGCGCCCGAGCTACGCCTCCTGCGATGAGCAGGCCGACCTCGGCGCACGCGACAAGCTGGGGCTCGTGCTCGGCGACGGCGTCGAGGAGGTCCAGGTGTCGGCATCGCCGCGCAGCGTCCGCCTCACGACCAAGTCCAAGAGCGGCGCGCGGTTCACCGTCGCCCGCAGCCCCGCCGGCGATCGCTTCAGCTGCGAGCCCGCGCCGGGCGGCGATCCCGACGCCGGCGGCTGCCGCGAAGGCACCTGGGGTTGGTGACCACCTCTCCCCTCGGCGCGCCGCGCCCGCGGAGGCGCCGCTAGGCCTGCGTCGCCGGGCGCACGAGCAGCTCGTTGATCGCGGCGTGCGGCGGCCGGCTCACCATGAAGAGGATCGCGTCGGCGATGTCCTGCGCGGCGAGGGCCTGCTCGGTCGCGAGCTCCTCGCGCGCACGGCTGGCAGACGCCTCGTGCGTGATGTGGTCGGTGAGCTCGGTGGCCACGGCGCCCGGTTCGACGAGCCCGACCCGCACGCCCTGGTGCAGCAGCTCCTTGCGCAGCGCATCCGACCAGCCGTTCAGGCCCCACTTCGTCGCGCAGTAGGCGGCGGCGCCGGGACCCGTCTGCCGCCCGGCGACCGACGACACGTTCACGATGTCGCCGCCGCCGTCGGTCAGGGCGTCGAGGAACGCGTTCGTGGTGTCGAACACGCCGCGCAGGTTCACGTCGAGCATCTGGTGCCACTCCCGCACGTGGCCCGCATCGAATGGCGAGATGAGCATCACGCCGGCGTTGTTGACGAGGATGTCGACTCGGCCCAGCTCGCGCGCGCCGACGCTCGCGCGCTGCAGGCTCGCGGCATCGGTCACGTCGCACTCGATCGCGAGCGCGCTGCCGCCGGCGTCCGCGATCTCCGCCTGCACCGCGGCGATGCGGTCCAGGCGGCGGGCGAGCAGGAGCACGGCGGCGCCATGGGCGGCGAGGGTGCGGGCGGTCGCCTCGCCGATGCCGGAGGACGCGCCGGTGACGACCGCGACGCGGCCGGAGAGATCCAGGTCCATGGGCCGAGGCTAACCGCGGCGCCCCGGCCGCGGGCCGGTCAGGGCTTCTGGGCGCTCGGCCGCACGAGGATCTCGGCGACGGCCGCGCGCGGCGGGCGACTCGCGATGTAGTGGATCGCGTCGGCGATGTCGTCGGCCTCGAGCCGCTCGATGCCGTCGAACCGCTCCGCGTACGTGTCACGCGTCGCCTGGTGGCCGATGTGGTGGGTGAGCTCGGTGGCGACGACGCCCGGCTCCACGACCCCGACGCGCACCCCCGTCCCGGCAAGTTCCTTGCGCAGCGAGTCCGACCAGGCGCCGAGCCCGAACTTCGTCGCGTTGTAGACCGAGTTCAGTTCGAACGTGACGCGGCCGCTCACGCTCGACACGTTCACCACGTCGCCGCCGCCGGCGCGGATGGCGGGCAGGAACACGCGGGTGGTCTCGAGCACGCCGGTGAGGTTGACGTCGATCATCTGTCGCCACTCGTCGACCCGGTCGGCCTCGAACGGGGAGAGGAGCATCACCCCCGCGTTGTTGACGAGCAGGTCGACCCGGCCGAGCTCGGCGGCGATCCGCTCCGCAGCCGCGGCGAGCGACGGCGGATCGGTCACGTCGGCCGGGAGCGCGAGCACCTTCGCCCCGTACTCGGCGAGTTCGAGCGCGAGGGCGTCGAGGCGATCGGTGCGCCGGGCGAGCAGTGCGACGTCGGCGCCCTCGCTCGCGAAGCGGCGGGCCGTCGCGGCACCGATCCCGCTCGACGCGCCCGTGATGACGGCGACCCGGCCCTGCAGCGATCCACTCACGCCACCGCACACTAGGACCTGGCTCGGTACCGTGGCTCGTCCGATGCCGGCTCCTGCTGCCACCGAGCTCGCCGAACGCCTCCTCGCGGGCGACCGCACCGCCGCGCCGGCCGTGCTGAACCTGCTCGAGAACCGTGCCGAGCGCACCGCCTCCGAGCGCCGCGCGCTGCTCGCCGCCCTCTCCCCCGCCGCCACCGGCCATGAGCTGCCCGGCCATGTCGTCGGCATCACCGGTCCGCCCGGCGCCGGCAAGTCGACGCTGCTCGGCGCGCTGATCACCGAGTGGCGCCGCCGCGGCAGGAGCGTCGCGCTGCTCGCGGTCGACCCGTCGTCCAAGCGCTCGGGAGGCTCGCTGCTCGGTGACCGCGCCCGCCTGTTCCTCGATCCCGCCGACCGCGGCACGTACATCCGCTCGATGGCGTCCGCCGGCCAGCTCGGCGGGCTCGCGCCGGCGACCCGAGCGGCGGCGCATGCGCTCGCGGCGTGCTTCGACATCGTCGTCGTGGAGACCGTCGGCGTCGGCCAGTCCGAGACCGAGATCGCCGAGGTCGCCGACACCACCGCCGTGATCGTGCAGCCCGCGTCCGGCGACGCGCTGCAGTTCCTCAAGAGCGGGATCATGGAGGTGCCGGACGTCCTCGTCGTCACGAAGGCCGACCTCGGCCTCGTCGCCCAACGCGCCCGCCGCGACCTCCTCGCGGCGCTGCGTTCGATCGGCGACCACGACACCGAGGTGGTCCTGCTCTCGAGCGTCGCCACGCCGCCGATCGGCATCGCCGACCTGATCGATGCGCTCGAGCGCCACCGCGACCGCACCGATCTGGCCGTGCGTCGCGCGCAGGCCCGTCGATCGAGCGCGCTGGCGGCGTTCGCACGCGAGCACGGCGAACGGGCCGTCCGCCGGCTCGGCGGAGCACGACGCGCCGCGCACGCGCTCGATGCCGACCCCGCCGAACTCGACGTCGAATCGCTCGTCGCCCTGCTCGCCGAGCGCGCCGGCGCGTCGGCCGTGGCAGACTCCTAGGTCGTGCCGCCGCTGCTCCGCCACACGCTGCTCCTCGTCGCCCTCTTCGCGGCCGTGACCGCGATCGCGGCCGTCGCCGGGGCTGCGAACCTCGGTACGGCGCTCACGTTCGGGCAGGTCGCGTTCGCCGCCGCACTGGTCGTCCTGATGCTCCGTGCGCCGCGAGATCCGGGGGCCGATGCCGCCGATCAGGGCTCGGGCCGCTCCGCCGAATAGGATCCCGTTCGTGCAATCCGAGTTCTCCAAGCCCTGGCTGCGCTGCTACCGCTGCTGGTCGACCCGGCTCGAGGTGCAGGTGCACTACGACGGCATCCACCGGATCGATCCCGTCAGCGGTCGCCGCGCCGAGGCGATCGACGAGCTGCAGGAGGCCGTCGTCCAGTGTCTGGACTGCCTCCACGACCAGCCGCACCTCGGCTTCGCCGACGATCGCGTCGAGCCGATCGAGGACCGCTGGGAGCGCATGATCGCCGGCACGCCGTGGGTTGCCTCGTGCACCGTGCGGGTCGACGGCGACCTCGTCGAGACCTGCGAGGGCCCCGAGGCCGCCGACGCCCTCTCCTACGCCGCATTCGGCGACCACGGCACCCGCGAGTTCTTCACGCACGTCCGCTTCCACACGCACGAGAAGGACGGGAGCGTGATCATCCACCTGCTCGTCGAGCTCTACGCGCGCTCTCTCGAGGAGGCCACCGACGTGCTCGAGACCGCCGCCCGCGGCGGCCTCGCGATCACCTCGCTCGCCGAGGAAGCCCGGCCGCCTGCAGCGGTCGACGACGGCCACTAGCTCGGAGCGCGTCGGCGCCCCTCGAGGCGCGCGCCGCCGCCTGCAGGGTCAGCTCCTGCTGACGCGGTAGCGCACGTGCGTCGAGAGGCCCTGCAGCACGCGGTCGATCTCGAAGCCGAGCGTCGCGGGGTCGACGCCGTCGAACGGGCGCTCACCCCCGCCGAGCAGCACGGGCGCGATGTGGAGCTGCAGCACGTCGACGACGCCGAGGCGCAGGTACTGGGCGACGGTGCTCGCGCCACCCGCGATCTTCACGTCGCGGTCGCCGGCCGCCTCACGCGCGAGCGCCAGCGCCGCCTCGGGGCCGTCGGTGACGAAGTGGAACGTGGTGCCGCCCTCGAGTGCGAGCGGCTCGCGCGGGTGGTGCGTGAGCACGTACACGGGCGTGTGGTACGGCGGGTTGCTCCCCCACCAGCCCTCCCACACCGGGTCGGTCGCCCACGCTCCCGGGCCGCCGCCGAACATGTTGCGACCCATGATGTAGGCGCCGACGTTCTGGAAGTGCTCGTAGACGATCTGCTGGTCGGGCGTGACGTCCGACGGCATCGGCTCGAGGTTCGACGCGGGCCCGCCGACGCCGGCCTTGAACTGGTACTGCATGATGCCGTGCCCGCCCACGCCGAGCGGGTGGTCCATGCTCTGCTCCGGGCCTGCGGTGTAGCCGTCGAGCGAGATGGCCTGGTCGATGCGGACGAGTCCCATGGGGAGCTCCAAGGTCGAGGGGCGGCGCCGGGTGCGCGGCCGTCACGATGTCAGACCGCGCGGCGCGCCGGAACTCATCGCTCTACCCGACGGGCGGGCGCACCTGGCGGCGCTGGAACCAGTCCGCGAGCTCGCGCAGCTGCCGCACCGCGAGCGTCGTGCCGGCCACCTGCGTGTGCTGCGAGAGGCCGGCCTCGCGCACGAGCACCTGCAGGCGGCGCACGCCGGCCTGGCGGCGCTCGATGCCGACCTGGACCGCGGCCTGCGGATCGTCGGGCGTGCCATCGCCGATGGCGAGCGCAGCGAGGCGGGCGACCGCTGAGAGGTAGTCGTCGCGCAGCGCCTGGTTCGCCCAACGCGCGACCCGCGTGCCGGTCGGCAGGCTCGACACGAGCGCCTGCAGCTGGTCGAGCGGCAGGGAGCGGCGCAGCGCGCCGACGGCCTCGACGAGCGCTTCCACCGAGTGCTCGTCGCGTGCGACCCCCGCGAGGTATGGGGCGAACGGCAGGAGTCGGCAGCGGGCGACGGCGAGGGCGAGGTCGTGCGGCACGCCGGCCTCCTCCCAGGCGTCGACCTCGGCGGTCGCCGCGCTGAGCCGCTCGGCCTGGCGCTCGTCCTCGAGCTCCTTCGGACCGAACTGCTTCGCGGACCCCTCGATGAGCGCGACCGCGGCGGCGCGGTGCTGGTCGATCGTGGTGCGCAGGTCGGCGTCGGCGGTGATGTCGTTGCGCAGGTACCAACGACTCACCTGCCGGACGGCATCCTGCACGACGGCGGTGAGCGCCCAGCGCGTCTCCGGGTCGACGTTCGTCGTCTCGATCGCGTGGATCAGACGACGCGCATCGCACACGTCGCGGGCGATCAGGAACGACCGCACGACCGCCGACGTGCTCGCGCCGAACTCGACCCCACGGCGGAAGACGAAGCTCTGGCCCATCGTGTCGACGACGTCGTTGGCGAAGAGCGTCGCGAGCAGCTCGCGGCGCAGCGGGTGCTCCCAGACGAGGTGCGCGAAGCGGGCCGTGATGGGCGCCGGGAAGTAGGCGAGCAGGTCGCCTTCGAGCGCGGGGTCGTCGACGAGCGTGGAGTCCAGCAGCTCGGAGGCGATCGCGATCTTCGCGAGCGACAGCAGCACGGCGAGCTCCGGGCGCGTCATGCCCTCGCCGGCCGACGTGCGCTCGCTCATCAGCTCGCTCGTCGGCAGGTCGTGGTCGGCGCGGCGCAGGTTCGCCCGCTCCTCGAGCGCGATCATGAGCTCCTCGTAGGCGGCGATGCGGGTCGGCGAGCGCCGCTGCTCCTCGGTGAGGCCGCGCGCCTGGCGCGCGCTGTTGGCCAGCACGTGGTCGCAGACCTCGTCCGTCGCGGCGACGAGCAGCTCGTCGCGGGCCTCCATGTCGAGCTCTCCGCTCCGGATCGCGTCGCCGAGCAGGATCTTGAGGTTCACCTCGTGGTCGGAGCAGTCGACGCCGGCGGAGTTGTCGATGAAGTCGGCGTTGATCGCGCCGCCGCCACGGGCGTACTCGATACGCGCGGCGTGCGTGAAGCCGAGGTTGCCGCCCTCGCCCACGACGGCGCAGCGCAGCTCGTTCGCGTTCACGCGGATGCCCTCCGAGGAGCGATCCTGGGCGTCGGCGTCGGATTCGGTGCTCGCCTTGACCACCGTGCCGATGCCGCCGTTCCAGAGCAGATCGACCTCGGCACGCAGGAGCGCGCGGATCAGCTCGTTGGGCGGAAGGTGCTCGTCGGTGATCCCGAGGGCTTCTCGCACCTGCGGGCTGACCGGCACCGACTTCGCGGCGCGGCTCCACACGCCGCCGCCCTCCGAGATGAGCGTGCGGTCGTAGTCGTCCCAGGAGCTGCGCGGCAGGTCGAAGAGGCGCTGGCGCTCCGCGAACGACGCCTCGGCATCGGCCGGGTGCGGATCGAGGAACACGTGGCGATGGTCGTAGGCACCGACGAGCCGGATCGTGCGGCTGCGCAGCAGGCCGTTGCCGAACACGTCGCCGCTCATGTCGCCGATCCCGACCACGGTGATCTCGTCGGCCTCGGGATCGATGCCCCGTTCGCGGAAGTGGCGCTTCACGCTCTCCCAGGCACCACGGGCAGTGATGCCGAGCGCCTTGTGGTCGTAGCCATGGGAGCCCCCGGACGCGAAGGCGTCGTCGAGCCAGAACCCGCGCGAGCGCGCGACGCCGTTGGCGGTGTCGGAGAAGGTCGCGGTGCCCTTGTCGGCGGCGACGACGAGGTACGGATCGTCCTCATCGCGACGGACGACGTGCGCGGGCGGGACGACGGCGTCGCCGTCCCGGGTGTCGGTGAGGTCGAGGAGCGCGCCGATGTAGTCGACGTAGGCCGACTCCACGGCGGTGCGCAGCTCCGAGGGATCGGACGGCTGCTCCCGCAGACGGAACCCGCCCTTCGCACCGGCCGGCACGATGACGGCGTTCTTGACCATCTGCGCGCGCATGAGCCCGAACACCTCGGTGCGGAAGTCCTCGCGGTCGCTCCAGCGCAGTCCGCCACGGGCGATCGTGCCACCGCGCAGGTGCACGCCCTCCATGTGCGGGGCGTACACGTAGACCTCCCACAGCGGCGCGGGCTGCGGCAGCGCGGGGATGTCGGCGGCGCGGAACTTCATCGCGAGCGTTCGCCGCCCGGGGACGTACGCGTTCGTGCGGACCGTCGCGTCGATGAGCCCGAGCTGGTTGCGCAGGATCCGGTCCTCGTCGAGCGAGACGACGGCGTCGATCTCCGCGAGGATCTCGTCGCGCAGCGCCGCCTCGGCCGCATCGTCGCGTGGGTGGCTCGGATCGAACCGCAGCTCGAACAGCCGGATGAGCGCGGCCGTGGTGTGCGGGTGGTCGACGATCACCTGCGTCTGGAAGCCCTCGGTGTACCGGGAGCCGATGCGGGCACGGTAGCGGCGGTAGGCACGCAGCACCTCGAGGCGCTCGTGATCGAGCTCGGTGGCGATGATCAGGTGGTGGAGCCGGTCGCTCTCCGACTGCCCCGTCCATACGGCCATGATGCACGCGGCCACGCGGGCGCCGCAGGCGTCGAGGTCGAGCGGGCCGCCGCCGGGCGCGGTCACGCCGAAGTCCTGGATCCACATCTCGTCGCCGCCGCCGGCGACGCGCGTCGGACGCTCCTCGAGGACCGTGAGGCCGAGATCCTCGAGGATCCGGATCACGCGCGAGAGCTCGGCCTTCGTGCGCTGGCTCAGCAGGGCGACGCGCGTGATCGTGCCCGTCGGCGTCGCCTCCTGACGCAGCGCGACGTAGGTCTCGTCGCCGGAGCGGCGTAGGCGCTCGAGCGCGAGCACGTCGCCGACCGCGGCGGCCGGGTCGACGATGGCGCGGTACGGCTCGGGGAGGCGCGGCCCCCAGTGCGCGGCGAGCATCCGTCCGGCTTCGTCGCCCTCGTGGGCGATGAGCGCGTCGCGCAGGGCGGTGGCCCAGGTGCGGGCGAGGTCGAGGACGGCGTGCTCCAGCTCGGCGGCGTCGACCTGCCGCAGGCCGCGATCGTCGTGCACGACCACGTGGAGCTGCACGTGCGCCTCGTCGCCGATCACCTCCTGGGTGACGACATCGGCGGTGCCGTAGGAATCGGTGACGAGCGCGGTGACGTGATCGCGGAGCGCCGGCGAGTAGCGATCGCGGGGGATCGCGGCGACGATCGACGCGGTGCGTCCGTCGCCGTGCGGGCGGACGCGCAGCAGCACCTCGTCGGGAGCGACGGACATGAGCGCGCCGAGCAGGTCGACCAGCTCGGGCGCCGTGATCGCGAGGAGCTCGTCCTTGGGCATCGCGTCGTAGAGCGCGACCATCTGCTTGTGGTCGTGGGAGCCGTCGCGCAGGTCGGCGGCGTCGAGCGCGGAGGCGAGGCGTGCGCGCAGGATCGGCACCTGGCTGGCCGGCTCGGCCTCGGCGCGGTGCGTGAGCAGGTAGATGATGCGCACGAACCCACGGACGCTGCCGGCCGCGTCGTGCTCGGGGACGAGCAGCTCCTGCATGCGTACGCTGCGGTGGACGGGTGAACGCTCCGACATGTGGCCGGCGGCGAGGATCGCGCCGCCAGCGATCTCGGCGACGGAGCCGGGCTCCGGCGGCTCGATGTCGAGCGTCTCCCCGTCGCCGACCGGGCCGGTCCATGCACGGACGCCGCCGTCGGAGGCGTGGGCGGCGAGCAGGCCCGTGCCCTCGTTCGGTCCGTCGATGCCGCCCTCGCGCACGGTGTAGCGGGCGGTGGCCAGAAGGACGATGTGCTCGGCGAGCATCCAGTGCAGCAGAGCGCCGACCTCGGCGTCGGTCCCGGGTGCGTCGAGCAGCGATTCGATCCGCCACATGCCGGGAGCGCGTTCGTCGACGACGGCGACGGCGGCCTTCAGCACGCGCCGAACGCGGTCCTCGAGCGCGGCGAGGGTCTCCGGGGACACGCGCCCTTCGAGTTCCACGGCGAGCGCTGCGATCGGCGACCGGCCGCCCGTGCCGGGGAGCACGGGGTGCTCGACCGTTCGGATGGAGTGGCCGCTGCGCCGAACGGCCGCGAGAAGCGTGTCGAGGAGGAACGGGCGGTCGTCGGCGACGGCGGCGAGGAGCGAGCCTCGCTCCGGGTCGCCGGGATTGTGGACGGCGGTGGCGACGAGGGCGTCGCCGCGGCCGGCGACGGCAGCCGCGAGCAGCGTGCGGCGCGCTTCGTCGCTGACGCCGCAGCTCTCCAGGGCGTGCGTCGCGTCGCCGAGGCTGATGGCGACGCGTTCGGTCGCGGTCATCGGAGCGCTTCCTCCACTCGAGGGGCCGTGGTCGGCGAACCAGAACACCTGCTTGTCATCGGCACCTCGGCGCGTCCCCACAGCTCTGGTCGCAGCCCGCCAGTGAGCGCGACCGGGTTCAACGTACCTCCGCGCACGGGCGCGGTGGCAACGTACGGTGAACGGCGTCGGTCGGCTCGCGCGACGCGGGCTGCTCGTCGCCCCGCGCCCCGCTCTGCGGCGCACTCCTGTTCGGGTGAACGATCCGCACGGCTCCGAGCTGGCTGCTGCCTCGTGCCACGGCCGAGATGCCCGACACGCCCGACCGGTCTGCGGACGCGTGCGCGTTGCGGCTAGGAGCTCTGGAAGATCGCCACGGCGCGGTCGAACCGGCGCGCGTACAGGTCGGCGGTCGGCACGGCGAAGGAGACGTTGCCGTAGTCGTCGATGCGGAAGTCCTTGCCGCCGGTGCTCGCGACCTGGGCGAGGAGGCTCCACCCCTTGCCCTTGCGCTCGTCGGCGGTGTAGCGCGCGCGGCTGTCGGCGTTCGAGGTGTGCCGGAACCAGTACGCGATCTCCTCCAGCACGGGACCCTGGATGTCCTGCGATGCGCCGAGCAGCTGGTCGGAGCTGTAGGCAGCGTGGGCGAACGGGAAGATCATGTCGTCGACGATCGCGACGCTCCGCGCGCTTCCCGGCAGCGGCTCGCCGAGCTGGAAGTCGATCCCGCCGATGATCGGGGTCACGACGCCCTTCACCGACACCGGCGCGAACGGCCACGCCGCCGCCGGCACCGGGACATCGACCGTCGAGACCTCGGGTGCGAGCCAGCGGACGCTCGCGTTGGCCGCCACATCGAGCCAGGCATCCGACCCCTTGTCAGCGCCGACGGCATCCCAGAACAGCACGAGGCGACCGTCCGGGGGCAGCGGCAGCGGAGCATGGAGCTCCGCGAGGTCGAACACCGCCACGAGCGTCATCGGATCCTGGTTGCGGCGGTTCACCGGCCAGGCTTCGCCGGGCAGCAGCGGAGCATCACCGCCGAGCCGCGACATCGTCGCCGACTTCGTCGTGCGCAGCGACACGCCGTCGACGGCGTGGCTGAGCAGCTCCGCCGTCGTCCTCGCCGACACGCCCCGCCGGCGCAGCCTCTCGATGAGGAACAGGCGTTGGTCGGTCGTCGGCACGCCCGCGGCCGCCATGCCCCGAAGCTGCCTGCCGATCGACGTGCCGGCCTTCGCGGCAGGGCCCGCCGCCCCCGCGGACCCAGCGGGTACGGCACCAGCAACGGCGATGAGCAGCAGGGCCGCCACGGAAGAGCGCACGAAGCGAGGCATCCCGGCGAAGTATGCGCGACGCACCGGATCGGCGCCACAACGGCGACGGCCGCCCCGCCGAGATTCCCAGCGGAGCGGCCGTCGCGAAACGCGGGTGGCGTTCGAGGACTAGCCGAGGCGGCTCTTCAGCGCCTCGAGCTGCGCCGTCATCTCGGCCGGCAGGCGGTCGCCGTACTGGGCGAGGTACGCCTCGACCTGCGGCAGCTCGGCCTTCACGGCCTCCGCGTCGACGGTCAGCAGGAGATCGAGCTGCTCGTCGGTGATGTCGAGCCCGTCGAGGTTGAGATCGGCCTTCGTCGGCACGAGACCGATCGGGGTCTCGACGGCCTCAGCCTTACCCTCGGTGCGGCGGAAGATCCACTCGAGCACGCGGCTGTTCTCGCCGAAGCCCGGCCACACGAACTTGCCGTGGTCGTCCTTGCGGAACCAGTTGACGTAGAAGATCTTCGGGAGCTTCGCGCCCTCGGTCGCACCCAGCTTGAGCCAGTGGCCCATGTAGTCGCCGAGGTTGTAACCGGCGAACGGCAGCTGGGCGAACGGGTCGAAGCGGAGCTGGCCGACGGTGCCGAAGGCGGCGGCCGTCATCTCCGAGCTCATGGTCGCGCCGAGGAACACGCCGTGCTCCCAGTCGAACGCCTCACGGACGAGCGGCACGACGCTCGCGCGGCGGCCACCGAACAGGAACGCGCTGATCGGCACGCCGGTCGGCGCGTCCCACTCGGCAGCGAGCGAGGGGGTCTGCTCCGCCTGCACGGTGAAGCGGGCGTTCGGGTGCGCGGCGGGCTCGTCGGACTCCGGGGTCCAGTCGCGGCCCTTCCAGTCGATGAGGTGCGCGGGCTTGTCCTTCGTGAGGCCCTCCCACCAGATGTCGCCGTCGTCGGTGAGCGCGGCGTTCGTGAAGATCGTGTTCTGCGTGATCGACGCGATCGCGTTCGGGTTCGTGTCCTCGCCGGTGCCCGGAGCGACGCCGAAGAAGCCGGCCTCCGGGTTGATCGCGTAGAGCTGGCCGTCCTCGCCGAACTTCAGCCATGCGATGTCGTCGCCGACGGTCTCGACGGTCCACCCCTCGAGCGTCGGGATGAGCATCGCGAGGTTGGTCTTGCCGCAGGCCGACGGGAACGCGCCCGTGACGTACTTGACGGTGCCCTCGGGCGAGGTGAGCTTGAGGATGAGCATGTGCTCGGCGAGCCAGCCCTCGTCACGCGCGAGCACGGAGGCGATGCGCAGCGCGAGGCACTTCTTGCCGAGGAGGGCGTTGCCGCCGTACCCCGAGCCGTACGACCAGATCTCACGCGTCTCGGGGTAGTGGACGATGTACTTCGTCTCGGCGTTCGTCGGCCACGGCACGTCGACCTCGCCGTCCTCGAGCGGGGCGCCGATCGTGTGCACGCACGGGACGAACTCACCGTTGCCGAGCGCCTCGAGGGCGGCGGCGCCCATGCGGGTCATGATGCGCATGTGCACGACGGCATAGAGCGAGTCGGTGACCTGCACGCCGATCTTCGACGACTCCGAACCGACCGGGCCCATCGAGAACGGGACCACGTACATCGGGCGCCCCTTCATGGCACCCGCGAAGAGCTCCTTGAGCTCGGCGCGCATCTCGGCCGGATCGCGCCAGTTGTTGTTCGGGCCCGCGTCGATCTCGTTCTCGGCGCAGATGAAGGTGCGGTCCTCGACGCGAGCGACGTCCGACGGATCCGACCAGGCGAGGTAGCTGTTCGGACGCTTGGCGTCGGACAGCTTCTTGAACGTGCCTCCGTCGACCAGCTGCTGGCAGAAGCGGTCGTACTCCTCGGCGGATCCGTCACACCAGATGACCTCGGTGGGCTCGGTCAGCTCGGCGATCTGGTCGACCCAGGCGAGGAGCTTCTCGTTGGCGGTCGGGGCGGCGAAGGTGTTGGGCACGGAACTGGGCCTCCTGCGGATCTAATGATCGAGTTGGCCCAGCTCGGGACGGGGCCACCAGCGAGCCTGCACGGTCTCGTGCAGGACGCCGGGAATCGGGCAAGGGTACAGGCTCACGGCGCTCCGCGGTGTGACGCAGCACGGCCATTGCGCCGGGTGGTGGCGAGTTGCGGATAAGCCGAAGTCGAACAAACGGTAGTGCGCCGCAACACGCATCCTTGGCGACCCGGAGCTGGACGGTCGTACGAGGAGTGACCACTCTCTCCCCGACCCGTCCTCAGGAGACCAGGCCCCGCAGCCGAACGGATGGGTAATGCCCAGCCGCCTTCCGACCACCTCGACGCGCCGCAAGCGCACCGTTGCCGTTTGCGCAGTGCTCTTCGCGACCGCCGTCGTGCCGCCGGCGTTCGGCGCCGACAACGTGGCCAAGCAGGTGGCCCAGGCGCTCAAGCTCGCCAAGCGCGCCGACAAGAACGCGGCCACCGCCGTCAAGCTCGCGAAGGCGGCCGGTTCGTCCGGCACCGCCGCCGGCGCCAACGGCGCAGCCGGTGAGAAGGGCGCGACCGGTGCGGCCGGCCCGCAGGGCCCCGCCGGCGCCAAGGGCGACCCCGGCGCTGCCGGTGCCCAGGGCCCGAAGGGTGACGCGGGCGCCAAGGGCGACACCGGAGCCCAGGGCCCCAAGGGCGACCCGGGTGCGAGCGCCAGCTCCATCGCGCCGCTGGCGTCGTCGAGCATCACCACGCCGGTCGACATCGGTTCGGTGTCCGGCCTCAGCTTCACCGCGAGCTCGGGCGGCAGCATCGTCACCGAGCTCGCGCCGAGCGGTCACACCTACGTCGTCACCGCGCACCTGAGCATCGACGGGACGGCGGCCGGCACCACCGGTGGCGTCAAGTGCTTCCTCGCCCAGAACGGCGTCGCCCTCGACGTCGCGAACTCCACGGTCGCGTACCCGGCGTACCTCGCCGATCTCTCGCTGACCGCGCTCACCTCGGACACGTCCGCGAAGATTCAGGTCCGCTGCGGCACCGACATCTTCAGCGGCGCGAAGGCGACCTACTCGGTGACCGCGGTCGCCGCGTCGTAGCGCCCCACCGCGCACCAGTAGCGTCCGGCGCGATGCCGGCCCGCCCCAGCACCGCATGACCGCCGCGCGCCGGTCGGCAGCCGACCCCGAGGTGGCGTGGGCGACGATCAAGCAGTCCGAGCGCCGCCGCCTGCTCGCGCCGACCCTCCTCCTGCTCACGTTCGCGACCGGCGTGATCGACGCGCTCAGCTACCTCGCGATCGGCAGCGTCTTCACCGCGAACATGACGGGCAACCTCGTGCTGATCGGCTTTGCGGTCGGCGGCCAGCCCGGGTTCTCGGCGCCGCGGACGATCGTGTCGCTGCTCGCGTTCATGCTCGGCGCCCTCCTCGCCGGCCGCCTCGCGAAGCGCTGGCACCACCGACCGTTCCTCTGGATGCAGCGCGTCACACGGATGGAGCTCGGCTTCCTGCTCGTCGCCGCGCTCATCGCGACCGGCATCCACACGGGCACCACCACGCCCGACTCGCCGCTGCGCTACCTCGCCGTGATCGTGCTCGGGACGGCGATGGGCGTGCGCAACGCGACCGTGCGGCGGCTCGGGTTCCGCGACCTCCCCACCACCGTCGCGACGTCGACCATCAGCGATCTGGCATCGGAGTCGACCCTCGGCGGGGGCGAGCGACGCAACCAGCTGCGACGGGTCCTCGCGATCGCGTGCATGCTGCTCGGCGCGGCGCTCGGCGCCGCCCTCGTGCGCGAGGCGTCGGTGCTCGCCGCGTTCGCCCTCGCGGTCGCGGCGGTGCTCGCCGCGCTCGGCCACCAGGCCTGGATCGGGCACCGCCACCCCGGTCCCGCCCACGCCGTGCAGCCCTGACCCGGCGCTAGCGGCCGCCCTTGCGCAGCGCGCGCAGTTCGTCCCACGGGCGCGTGTTGGCCACGTCGGCCGCGGTGAGCCAGGCCCGCCGGGCCGTCGCGATGCCCCAGCGCTGGTTCTCGAGCGTCTCGGGACCGTGGGCATCGGAGTCGATCACGAGCAGGACGCCGGCGTCCTTCGCCGCGCGGGCGTGGAACTCGTTGAGGTCGCGGCGGCGCGGGCTGCCGTTGATCTCCAGGAACGTGCCGGTGCGTGCGGCCGCGGCGATCACGGCCGGGACATCGATCTCGTAGGCCGGACGGTCGGGCAGCATCCGCCCGGTCGGGTGACCGATGAGATCGACCGACGGGTGCTCGCAGGCCGCGATGATCCGCGCCGTGGGATCGGTCCCGAAGGCGGTGTGCACCGAGGCGACGACCCAGTCGAGCTCCGCGAGGAGCTCGTCCGGGTAGTCCAGCCCACCCTTCGCGTCGATGTTCACCTCGCTGCCGGCCAGCAGCTCGAACCCGTCGAGGCGCTCGTTGATCTGGCGCACCTCCTCGATCGTGCGCCGCAACTCGTCGGCCGTCACGTGGTTCCCGAAACCATGGGACGCGCTGTGGTCGGTGATGACGAGGTACTCGTGCCCGCGCTCGATCGCGGCGAGGGCCATCTCGCCGATCGACCCGCGCCCGTCGGACTTGGTCGAGTGCAGGTGCAGGTCGCCGCGGAGGTCGCCCGTCTCCACCAGGCGCGGCACCTCGCCCTCGCGCAGCGCCAGCTCCCCACGGTCCTCCCGCAGCTCGGGCGGCACCCACGTGAGGCCCAGCGTGGCGTAGACCGCCTCCTCCGTCTCGGAGCGCACGAGCTCGCCCGTCTCCTCGAACAGGATGCCCCGCTCGGAGACCCTGATGCCGCGCGCCTGGGCGGCCGTGCGCAGCGCCACGTTGTGCGCCTTGGAGCCCGTGAAGTGCTGCAGCAGGTTGCCGAACTGCGCCGGCGGCACGATCCGCAGGTCGACGTCGAGGCCGGCGTGGGTGGTGGCGCTCGCACCGTTGTCGCCGCGCGAACGCACCTCGGCGACCAGGTCCGACGCGGCGAACGCGTCGATCAGCGCGACCGGGTCGGTGGAGGTGGCGATCACGTCGAGGTCGTGGACGCTCTCGGCCAGCCGCCGCGCCGACCCCGCGAGCTCGACCTGCTCGCTGGCGGGGTGCGCCCGCAGCTCGTCGCGCAGCGCCTCCCCGATCTCGAGCGCGCGCGGCAGGAGCACCCGCTCGGGCTGCCCCGCCTGCTCGGCGGCGGCGTCGAGCACGGCCTCGATCTTCGCGGCGCTCGACGCGCCGAAGCCCTTCAGCGCCGCGACCCGGCCATCGTCGATCGCGGCGCGGAGCGCCTCCGGTCCGTCGACGCCGAGTTCGTCGTGGAGCTTGCGCACGCGCTTGGCGCCGAGCCCGCGCATGTGCGTCAGTTCGACGAGCCCGTCGGGAATCGCCGCGCGCAGCTTCGTGAGAGCCGGGATCTCGCCGGTCGCGACGAGGGCGGTGAGCTTCTCCTCGAGCGTCGCGCCGATGCCGGGCAGCTCGGTGACGGTGCCGGCGCGCACGAGCGCGGCGACCGAACCGGGCGCCGCGAGCACCGCCTGCGCGCCGTTGCGGTAGGCCAGGACGCGGTGCATGTTCGCCCCGTCCAGTTCGTACCGGTCCCCCAGCTCCTCGAGGAGGGCAGCGATCTCCGCGTTGCTCGGGTCCCGACGCTCGCTCATGGCCGCCACACTAGAACGAGGCGCGGCCGCGGGCGATTGCTGGCACGCAGCGCCCGCGTGGGCCGCTACCGTCGGCACGTGCACCTGCTCCGCCGCTCCGCCGTCCTCGGCCCGCTCGCCCTGCTGCTCGGCCTCGCCGGCGCCCCCACCGCCGCCCGGGCGGCGCTGCCCTGGAGCACCTGCGCGCCCGCTGGATTCCAGTGCTCGACGCTCAGCGTGCCGCTCGCCCGCACCGGGCTCGTCGCCGGCAACATCACCCTTTCGGCCACGCGCAAGCCCGCCACGAACGGGCTGCCCGCGCGCACCGCCGTCGTCGCGCTCGCCGGCGGCCCGGGCCAGGCCGCGCAGCCGTTCGCCGCGACCTTCGCCGACATCTTCAAGTCGGGCCTTGCCGACCGCGACCTGCTCGTGTTCGACCAGCGCGGCACCGGCAAGTCCTCCCCGCTCGGCTGCGCGGCGTTCCGCACCGGGCGCGGCTCGCTGACGAAGGTCGTCAACACCTGCGCGCTCGAGCTCGGCCCGCGCCGCGGCTCGTTCACCACCGCCGACAGCGTCGCCGACCTCGAGGACCTGCGGATCGCCGGCGGCTACGACAAGCTCGTGCTCTTCGGCGTCTCCTACGGCACGAAGGTGGCGCTCGCCTACGCGGCGCAGCACCCGGCGAACGTGGACGCGCTCATCCTCGACTCGGTCGTGCCGCTCGATGGCCCCGACGCGCTCCAGCGGCCGACCCTCGCGACGCTCCCGCGCGCCCTCGGCGCAGCGCTCTGCCACGACACGGCATGCGCCGGCGCCAGCCCGAACATCACCGCCGACATCACGACGCTCGCCGCTCGGCTCAAGAAGCGCAACGCCTCCGGTCCCGTCTACAGCGGTGGCGGCCGCCGCTCCACCGCGAAGATCGGCCCGAGCGGTCTGCTCAACGTGATCGAAGCCGGCGACCTCAACCCGCAGATCCGCGCCGAGCTGCCGGGTGCGGTCCACGCTGCGATCCAGAAGGACACGGCGCCGCTGCTGCGACTGTCGGCCCGTTCGTTCGGCCTCGACAACGGTGACGGCCTGCAGTCGGCCGATGACGACGGCGACGGCTCGCTCTACTTCGCGACGATGTGCGAGGAGACGGCCTCGCTGCCGTGGAACCGCGCGTCGGCTCCCAGCGCGCGCATGGCCGAGGCCGAGGCGTACGTGAAGACGCTCCCGGCGACCTCCTGGGGCATGTTCCCGAGTTCCGTCGCGCTCAGCGGGCTGCCGTCGCTGTGCCTCGGCTGGCCCAACGCCGCGGCGGCACCCGTCGCTGCACCGCCGCTGCCGAGCGTGCGCACGCTCATGATCTCGGGCCAGTACGACACCCGCACGCCGTTCGAGGACACGCAGCGCGTCGCGGCCCAGCTCCCGCTCAGCCAGACCGTCTCCGTGCCGTTCACCGGCCACTCCGTGCTCACCTCCGAGGACGGCACGTGCGGGCAGGCCGCGGTCGACGCGTTCCTCGCCGGCGCCTCCGCCGCACCGTGCGCCGACACGAAGGACTCGTTCCCCGTCACGCAGAAGCCGCCGCGGAGCCTGAACGCCGTCCCGTCCGTCTCGACCCTGCCGAAGAAGGTCGGACGCACGATGAACGGCCTGCTGCTCACCGTCACCGACCTGCGCCAGCAGGTCGTCGGTGCCTCCATCGCCACGGGCGACCTCCCGAGCTCGCTCGGTGGCCTGCGCGGCGGATCGCTGCGGGTCCGTGGCAGCAAGCGCGCCGTGCTCTCGAACTACGAGTTCGTGCCGGGGCTGAAGCTCTCGGGCACCTACGTGTCGGGCGGCACCTCGAGCCTGCGCATCACGGGCTCGGCGGCCAACGGCTCGATCAAGCTCGACAAGGACTACAACGCCAAGGGGCGCGTCGGCGGGCGCAAGATCAACCTCCGCGCCCGGGCGTCTGCCGCGCGCACGCAGCCGACGCCGCTCACGTTCACCGAGGGGCTAAAGCTCCGGGCGCTGCGTTAGATCCGTCCAGTCGACCTAGCGCGAGCGCGCCACCTCTGCGAAGCTCGCTCCCCGTCTGCCATCACCTGGGGAGCGAGATGTCGGAGTTCGAGTTCAGTCGCAGCATCAAGATCGACGCGCCGCCCGCGGCGGTGTACGCCCACTTGGTCGACTTCGAGGAGTGGCGCCGCTGGTCACCGTGGGAGGGCCTCGACGACGCGCTGCTGCGCACCTACTCCGACCCGTCCGCCGGCGTGGGCGCGCGCTACGCGTGGAGCGGCAACCGCAAGGCCGGCGAGGGCTCGATGGTCATCACCCGCGCCGTCGCCGCGGCCGAGCTCATGATCGACCTCGAGTTCCTCAAGCCGTTCAAGGCGAAGAACGAGCTCCGCTTCGTCCTCACGCCGACGGGCGACGGCACCACCGTCGACTGGATCATGAGCGGCACGCTCGACTCCCTCGCGAGCAAGGTGTTCGCGAAGCTCATGCCGACCGAGAAGCTGGTGGGCAAGGACTTCACGAAGGGTCTCGAGCAGCTCAAGGCGATCTCCGAGGCGCCGGCCACCTAGGCGGCCACCCCGACCGGGCGTCCGCCACCACCCGGCGCCCGCTCCCGCACCTCTCGTAGGATGCCCGCCGTGCGTCATCCCCGTGATTTCTTCAAGCCGCTCGCCGCTGGCGCGCCCGAGCCCCTCCGCGAGATCCCGTTCACGCCCTCGCGGATGATCCACTTCTTCGACCCGAGCAACGAGAAGATGCTCGGCAAGCTGCCCGACATCGCGGCAAAGGCCGACATCGTCCTGGGCAACCTCGAGGATGCGGTCGCGGTCGACAAGAAGGAGGCCGCGCGCGCTGGCCTCGTGAAGGTCGGCAAGGAGATCGATCTCGGCGGCACGCCGCTGTGGACCCGCGTGAACTCGCTCGAGAGCCCGTGGGTCCTCGACGACCTCACGACGCTCGTCACCGAGATCGGCGACCAGCTCGACGTGATCATGATCCCGAAGGTCGAGAGCGCCGACGACATCCACTACGCCGACCGCCTCGTCGCGCAGCTGGAGGCGAAGGCCGGGGTCACCCGCCCGATCCTCTTCCACGCGATCCTCGAGACGGCCGCTGGCGTCGCGAACGTCGAGGAGATCGCGTTCGCCTCGCCGCGCATGCAGGGCATCTCGCTCGGCCCGGCCGACCTCGCCGCCTCGCGCCGCATGAAGACCACCCGCGTTGGCGGCGGCCACCCGGGCTACGTGTCGATCTCCGATCCGACCGACGCCGACGACCTCGAAGCAGGCCGCGTGCGCGCGCAGCAGGACCCGTGGCACTACACCGTCGCGCGCATGGTCGACGCGTGCGCGAGCGCCGGCATCCTGCCGTTCTACGGCCCGTTCGGCGACATCAAGGACACCGTCGCCTGCGAGGCGCAGTTCCGCGCCGCCTTCATCCTCGGCTGCGTCGGCACCTGGAGCCTGCACCCGGCCCAGATCGCGATCGCCAAGAAGGTGTTCTCGCCGGATCCCAAGGAGGTGCTCTTCGCGAAGAAGATCATCGAGGCGATCCCGGACGGCAAGGGCGTCCACATGATCGACGGCAAGATGCAGGACGACGCCACCTGGAAGCAGGCCAAGGTGCTCGTCGACCTCGCCGAGCAGCTCGCCGACGGTGACGAGGAGCTCACCGCCGCCTACGGCTTCTAGGCCGGCCTCGGCGGGCCCTGGCGAGCGCGCACGCGCCACCACGGCGCCGCCGCACCCCTCCCGCGGGTCGCAGCCTTGACGGGCTGCGACCCGTAGCGCAGGATGCACCACGAAACGGGTTGTCACTGCGTCCCCCGCGCGCAGCCCGTCGCGTCCCAACCTGTCCCACCCGAAAGGAACCTGCGATGCAGGGCTTCCTCCGCCTGCCCGGTCTCACGGCCGCGGCCGTCGTCGCCGTCACGCTCGGCATGTCGAGCGCTGCACAGGCGTCGACGATCTCGTTCATCTCCCCCGAGACCGGCCCGACGACCGGCGGCACGCTGGTCACCATCACCGGCGCTGGCTTCACCGGTGCCGATGCGGTCGACTTCACGGACCTGAGCCGTGGCGACGTCGTCCGCGGCAAGGACTTCCGGGTCGTCTCCGACACGCAGATCCAGGTGCGCACGCCGGCGGTGATCTACCCCGGCCGCCGCGACGTGACCATCGACGACTTCGACGGCGGCGCGTACAGCCAGCACTTCGAGGCCTCGTTCGAGTACACGGGCCCTGCCTCCGGCAACCTGCCGGTGGTCACGAAGCTCACGCCGGCGAGCGGCCCGAGCGCTGGCGGCAACTTCGTCGGCGTGCAGAGCACGTTCTCGGACATCGGCGACATCAGCTTCCTCGTCGACGGCGTCCAGGTGCCGCGTCTGCTGAACGCCACGGCCGACCCGAACTACAAGGCGGGCGACCCGATGGTCTACGGCTTCGTCGCGCCCGCCCACGCGCCGGGCAAGGTGGACGTCCAGGTGCGCAGCGAGGTCGGTCTCTCGTCGACCGGCACGTCGGCGGACGACTACACCTACTCCGGCCCGGCCGGCGCGGCGCCGGTCGTGACCGGCGTCAGCCGCCCGGTCGCCAAGGCCGGGGTCGCCAGCCTGACCGTCAACGGCACCGGTCTGCGTCCGGTCACGAGCGTCACCGTCGGCGGCCAGCCCGCCTCCTTCCTCGTCGGCCGTGGCGAGTCGATCACGGTCGTGACGGCCGACCTGCCGCGCGGCGTGCACGACGTGCGCGTGACCACCGGGAACGGCACCTCGGCGAACACGGCGGCCGACGACGTGCGGTTCTACGACGACAGCGAGACCCCGACGATCTCGAGCATCGCGCCCACGTCCGGACCGATCACCGGCGGCACCGTGGTCATGGTGAAGGGCACCAACCTCGACCTCGTCCAGGAGGTCTCGCTCTACGACGCGAACAGCTTCACGGTGCTCACCCCGACGGCGGTGTCCTCCACCGAGCTCAAGCTCACCACCCCGGCCACGACGGCCACCGGTGCGCGCTCCCTGGACTTCTACGCTGCCGGCCTCGTCGAGGGCGCCAAGGCGACGTTCACCTACACCGACGCGATCAGCACGCCGTCGGCACCGCCCACCGCCACGCCGACCCCGTCCGCCCCGCCGACGGCCACGCCCACGCCGACCCCCACAGCCAGCGTCCCCGCGACGCCCACGCCGACCGCTGGCGTGAGGTACGGCTACGCCCTGGCCGGCTCGGCCACGCTGAAGACCCTCACGAAGGGCACGCTTCCGCTCAGCGGCACGGTCGACGCCGAGCTCAAGCTCTCGACGGGTGCGTTCTCCGCCACCCTCGGCCTGAACGCCACCCAGGGCAACCTGACCGCGCTGGGCTTCCTGCCCGTGAGCGCCAAGGTGCAGCTCGTGCCGCTCGTGCCGGCGACCGGCACGCTCACGTCGGCGGGGCTGACGGCCAGCACGCAGGTGCGGATCAAGCTCCCGGAGATCAAGGCGCTCGGCATCCCGCTCGCCGGCGGCGCGAACTGCCAGACGAAGAACCCGTCCCAGATCAACCTGAAGTCCGGCGCGGACTTCGATCCGCTCGAGGGCGGCACCCTGAACGGCACGTTCTCCATCAGCGACCTGTCGGGCTGCGGATTCCTCACGGGCCTCGTCTCGCCCATCACGTCCGGCTCCGGCAACGCGATCTCGCTGAAGCTCACCGGCCGGTAGTCATGCCAGCCCGGTGCGGTGGCGTCGTGGCCACCGCACCGGGCGTGTGCTCAGTCGACCCCGGGCGGGACGGGCAGCCGCGCCTCGACGAGAT
The DNA here is from genome assembly GCA_036946195.1 of Patulibacter minatonensis. Classification (GTDB taxonomy): domain Bacteria; phylum Actinomycetota; class Thermoleophilia; order Solirubrobacterales; family Solirubrobacteraceae; genus JAGIBJ01. The sequence continues at coordinate 82,112 of JAQIJQ010000004.1, forward strand.
CGACCTTGCCACCGGGGCGCAGCGGGACGTCCTCCGCCCGGAGCAGCGCCAGCTGCCGCTCGCCCTGCGTGGCGGTGCCATCGGAGCGGACCACCCGCCACCACGGCAGGTCGAGCGCCTCGGCGTCGCGCAGGACGCGGCCGACGAGCCGCGGCGTGCGCGGTGCGATGTCGCCGTAGGTGCGCACGAACCCCTCGGGGATCGCGCGGATCAGCTCCACGATGCGCGCCTGCTGCGCCGGATCGGCCATGGACGGCATTGTGCCCGGCCCGGCAACCGGTGGCTGCCCGCCGCCCCAGGCGGTAGAACGGACCCATGACGCAGCTTGGACCGCCGGACTGGGGCGACGGGGCGTACGAGAGCTTCTCGGTCGAGCTCGCCCCTGCGGCCGCGCACCTCGTCGACGTCGCCGCCGTGCTCCCCGGGGAGCAGGCGGTCGATCTCGGCTGCGGTGACGGGAACGCCACCACGCTCCTCGCGGCGACGGGAGCGCGGGTGACGGGCGTCGATCCGGCGACGCGCCTGCTCGAGGTCGCCGCACGGCGCTGCGCCGAGGCCGGTCAGGAGGTCGTGTGGATGGAGGGCAGCAGCGAGTCGCTGCCGCTCCCCGACGACAGCGTCGACGTCGTGATCTCCAACTTCGGCGTGATCTTCAGCGCAGAGCCGACGGAGGCGATCCGCGAGGTGCTGCGCGTGCTGCGAGCCGGAGGCCGGTTCGTCTACTCCGCGTGGCGACCGTCCGGCGGCATCGCCGAGGCCGCCGGGCTCGTCCGCCGGCTGATGGCCGACCGCGCGAACGCGTCGGCCGCGCCCGACGATCCGCCGCCGCCACCGCCGCCCTGGCATGAGCCGGCCGCCTGGATCGCCGAGCTCGTCCCCGGCGGCGCAGCGGCGATCACCGTCCACGAGGGCACGCTCGACTTCCTCGCCGACTCCGGCAAGGCGTGGGTGACGCACCAGGAGGAGACGCACCCGCTCTGGCGCGCTGCCCGCCTGGCGCTCGACGACGAGCCGGCCTGGCGCGACCTGATGGCGCGCTCGGCGGCGGTGCTCGATCAGCACTCCACGATCGCGGAGGCGATGCTCGTGCCGTCGCCGTACGTGATCGTCGAGGTCCACCCGAAGGGGTAGGCCGTTCAGTCGAGCGTGTCGTGCTGGTCGGCGAGCGCTGGGATCGCGTCGCGGATCAGCGCCTCGCCGCCCACGACCTCGAAGGTGCGGCCGATCGACGAGTCATCGCCGAGCACCTCCGCGATCACGGCCGCCACGTCGGCGCGGCTGATGTCGCCACGCTCGACGCGCCGCGCCGCCTTCACCCGCCCGGTCGGTGGTGCGTCGGTGAGCCGACCGGGACGCACGATGGTGTGCTGCAGGCCGCTGCGGCGCACGTGCACGTCGGCCTGGGACTTCGCCCGCAGGTACGCCGAGAACACGCTGTCGTCCTCCGGCGGGTCGTCCGTGCCCATCGAGCTGACGACCACGATCCGCGGCACGTCGGCGCGCCCCGCAGCCGTCGCGCTGTGCACGGCGCCGCCGAAGTCGACCGACCACTTGCGCTCCACCGAGCTGCCGGGCCCGGCGCCCGCTGCGAACACGACGGCGTCGGCGCCGCGGATCGCGTGGGCGAGCTCGTCCTCGGCGCTGTCGGCCTCGAGGTCGACCAGCACCGGCTGCACCCCGGCCTCCTGCAGCGCCTCGGCCTGCTCCGGGGCGCGGATCACGCCGCGCACGGTGTCGCCCTGCCGGACGAGCCGCCGCGCGAGCAGTCGTGCGATCTGGCCGCTGGCCCCGACGATGGCGACGTCCATGCGCTCCACGTTAGGCGCTGCGGTGCGCCAGCTCCCGTCCCGGGCGGACGGACGCAGGCGTTCACCGCTGCGTGAGGGTGTGGAACTACGCTGAGGTCATGGAGAAGATCGAGCTCACCGAGGAGCAGTGGCGCGAGCGCCTCTCCCCCGACCAGTACCGGATCCTGCGCGAGGCGGGTACCGAGCGGCCGTTCACCGGCGAGCTGCTGAGCGTGAAGGAGAACGGCACGTTCGCCTGCGCGGCGTGCGGCCTCGAGCTGTTCGACGCGTCGACCAAGTACGAATCCGGCTCCGGCTGGCCGAGCTTCTGGGCGGCGCTCGGCCCGGATCGCGTGAAGCTGATCGAGGACCGGTCGCACTTCATGACCCGCACCGAGGTGCGCTGCGCTCGCTGCGATTCGCACCTGGGCCACGTGTTCGACGACGGCCCCAACCCGACGGGTCTGCGCTACTGCATGAACTCGCTCGCGCTCGGCTTCGAGCCGGCCGCGGCAGGGAGCACCGCCGGTGCCGAGACGATCGGGACGCTCGAGCACCTGCGCGACGAGCAGGGACCCAGCTGCGGCTGAGTGCCGCGGCCGGCTACTCGGGCCACGGCACGTGGATGCGAATCCGCGTGCGGCCCGGGGCCGAGTCGTCGAGATCGACCGACGAGGGTCCGAGGAGCGAGGCGATCCGCCGCACCCCGTCGAGCGCGACGAGCGAGTGGCCGTCGCTCGGAGCGGACGCCGCGAGCACCTCGACGGTGTAGCCGCCCTGGGGTGACTGCAGCGTGACGGTGACGCCGCTGTAGCCGCGCGAGGCACGCAGGGCGCGGACGGTCTCCTCCGCGATCCAATGGAGCACATACGCGACGGGCTCCGGGGGATCGCGCAGCAGGTCGTCGACGACCGTCGCGCCGGTGGCGCCCGCCGGAGCGATGCGGGAGCGCAGGGAGATCGCGAGACCGCTGGTGCCGATCGTCGGCCGGCGCAGCAGGTCCATCAGCGCGCGCATCTGCGTCGCCGCGTGTCGCAGCGCCTCGCGCAGCTCGGTGACCTCCTCGAGCTCGGTGCCGATGCGCGCGGCGAGGAGCTCGACGTGGAGCGTCGCGACGCTCACCGCCTGCAGCGGATCGTCGTGCAGCAGCCGGGCGATCCGCTCACGCTCGGCGGCGACCGCCTCCACACGCCCGAGCGGGCCGCCGGAGCGGGGCTGTCGCGGCTCGGCCACGAAGCCCAACCTAACCCATCCTTGAAAGGATGCGGCCATGAGCGTCCTCCTGCAGTCCGCCCCGTCCCGTCCGACCCGGTCGCGCCGCACCTGCCACTCGGTGCCGGGCAGCAGCGAGAAGTTCCTGGCGAAGGCGCCGTCGCTCGCCGCCGACCAGATCTTCCTCGACCTCGAGGACTCCGTCGCCCGCGGCGCGAAGGCCGAGGCACGCGGCGCGATCATCCAGGCGCTCAACGAGAACGACTGGGCGTCGGGCCCGCAGAAGACCATCGTCTACCGCGTGAACGGCACCGATACGCCGTTCTACTACCGCGACCTCATCGACGTGGTCGAGGCCGCCGGCGACAAGATCGACGCCGTCATGCTCCCGAAGGTCCAGACGCCGGGCGACATCGAGATGACCTGCAAGCTGCTCTCGCAGATCGAGATGAGCAAGGGCTGGGAGCTCGGCCGCATCGGCATCGAGGCGCAGATCGAGGATGCGAAGGGCCTCATCGCCGCCGACGTCCTCGCCACGGCCTCGGCCCGCATGGAGACGCTGATCTTCGGCCCCGGCGACTACTCGGCCGCCATCGGCATCCCGATCACCCAGATCGGCGGCGCGCCGGCCGGCTACCCGGGCGACCACCTCAACTACCTGTACTCGCGCATCGTCGTCGCGGCCCGTGCCGCCGGCATCCAAGCGATCGACGGGCCCTACGCCGCGTTCAAGGACGAGGAGGGCCTGCGCGTGCGCACCCAGCTCGTGCGCGCGCTCGGCCTCGACGGCAAGTGGACGATCCACCCCGCGCAGATCGACGTGGTGAACGAGATCTTCACGCCGAGCCAGGAGCAGTACGACCACGCCGAGGGCATGCTCGCGGCCTACGAGGAGGCCGCCGACCGCGGCGACCAGGGCGCCGCGATCTACGACGGCGAGATGATCGACGAGGCGAACCGCAAGATGGCCGAGCGCCTCGCGAAGGCCGGCCGCGCCGCCGGTCTCACGCCCTCTCCGGCCTCCGCCGAGTAAGGCGGAGCCCGCCGGCATGGCGCAGGTGAAGGTGTACGGGCGCGCGGAGCAGCTCCGCGCGCGCCGCGCCGCGTGGTCGGAGCTGATCGCAGCCGCTCTGACCGAGGCCTTCGCCCTGCCGGCCACCAAGCGCTTCCAGCGGTTCCTCCCGCTCGACGCCGACGACTTCCTCGCGCCCGGCGACCGCTCCGAGCACTACACGATCATCGAGATCGTCCTGTTCGAGGGTCGGCCCGTCGAGGCGAAGAAGGCGCTCTACCGCGAGCTCTACGCCCGCGCCGCCGCCGCGTTCGCGCTCGAGCCGATCGACCTCGAGATCACGCTGATCGAGACGCCGCGCCACGACTGGGGCATCCGCGGCGTACCGGGCGACGAACTCGACCTCGACTACCGCGTCGATGCCGGTCTCCCCGCGGCCCCGCCGGTCGAGCTCGCCCTGCTCGACGACGGCCTGCCGTTCCCCTCGCGCGAGCACGCGCAGGATATCGGCCTGGATCTCCGGGCCCGTGAGACGGTCACCCTGTCCCCGGGCGGCGGCGCCGTGCGCGTGCCGACCGGCATCACCGTCGCGATCCCGGAGGGCTACGTGGGGCTGGTCTGCCCGCGCAGCGGTCTCGCGGCCCGCTCGGGTGTGTCGGTGCTCAACGGCCCCGGAATCATCGACCCGGGCTACACGGGCGAGGTGCAGGTCGTGCTCTTCTCCGTGCACCCGGAGCCCGTCACCCTCGAGCGCGGCGACCGGATCGCCCAGCTCGTGGTCACGCCGGCCTTGACGATCGGCGAGGCGGCGCGCGACGGCGCCACCCGCGGCGACGGCGGCTTCGGCAGCACCGGCTCCGCCTGAGCGCGGCGAGCGCCGGAGCGCCGCCGCACCCCGACGGCTCAACCGCCGAAGCGGGCCTTGAGCGCCTGGATGTTCTTCACGTACTGCTTGGTGTCGTCGTACATGCCACGCGTGCGCACCGAACCGAGGCCCTGGTAGTAGCCGGCGAGCGCCATCGACTCGTCGCCGCCCGTCTGGCGCAGCAGCTGCCGGAGCAGGAGGCTGCCCGCACGGACGTTGTCCTGCGCGGAGCTGCGGTTGAGCGGCGGGCTCGCGAGCGTCGAGTTGATCCATTCCCAGGTGCCCGGCATCACCTGCATGATCCCCTTCGCGCCCGTCGACGAGGTGAGGCCGTTGTTCCAGCCGCTCTCCTGCCACGCCACGGCCTTCGTGAGGTTCGCCGACACGCCGTGCTGCGCGGCGATCGCGCCGATCTGGTCGCCGCTCAGGCGCTCCGCGGTGGCGGTTGCGCCGCTGCCGCGGTAGGCCGCCTGCCCCTCCGGGCCGGTCGCCGTGACCGCCGAGGAGCTGGCGTTCACCATCGTCGGCGCCGGCGCAGTGGTGGTGCCGGGGGCACGGAGCGTGGTGCCCGACATCACGAAGTTCGGGTTCGCGAGACCGTTCGCGGCGGCCAGCGCCGAGATCGAGGTGCCGAGGCGCGCAGCGATCGCGCTCAGCGTCTCGCCGGGCCGCACATAGTGCGCGGACCCGCTCGCGCTGCTCGTCGTGCGCTGGACGGCAGCCTGGGTCTGCACGGTCTGGCCGCTCGAGACGACGGCACCCGTGGTGGCGGTGCGGGCCTGAGCGGTCGACGAGGTGGCGTAGCCCATGGTCGACCCACTGGTGGAGGTGTAGAGGCCGTCGGCCGGCGGCACCTGGAGGTTCTGGCCGGCGATCACGACGGCGTTCCACGCCAGGCCGTTCGCGGCGGCGAGCCGGGCGACCTGCATGCCGTTCGCGGCAGCGATGCCGCTGAGCGTCTCGCCCGCGGTGACGACGTGGACGGGGTAGGCCTGCGCAGGGGCGGCGGCGCTGCCTGCGCCGGCCGCGATGACGACGGCGGCGCCGGCACGCGCCATGAGGTGTCGGAGGGAAGGACGGTTGGACACGTCCTCCAGGGTGGAGGACCCGTCGACGAACCGTGCATCGTCTCCTGCACGCCGGCCGCCGTGCACGCGAACGTGCACACGGACGCCGCCACCGGCCGAAGAGGGCCCGCACAGGGCGGGGCGCGCGCTCAGGCCTCCGGGGCGGGGCGACCGTCGCGAGGCACGTAGCCGTCCTTGCCGCCGACGCAGAGGTAGACGGCGTTCTCGCCGATGCTGCGCAGCTGCCGGACGGTCTGCGGCGCGACCCACACCAGCCCACCGGCCTCGACGCGGTGCGTCGTCCCGTCGCCGAAGGTGAACTCGATCGCCCCGCTGTGGACGAAGTAGAGCTCCTCCTGCTCCTCGTGGGAGTGGTTGCGGGTGGGGTAGTCCGGCGGCAGCACGACGGCGTTCGCGCCGAACGCGGTGACGCCCATGGGCCGGCGGATCTTGCGGAAGCCGTACCCCTGGCCGAGCCGGTCGATGCTGCTGACCGTGTAGCCCTCGCCGTGGGTGACGTCCGGCTCGCTCATCGGTGCGCCCGTGGAACTAGTGGCGACGGGCCGCAGCGCGCGCCTCGTGGCGCTCGACGACGGCGAGGATCAGCTTGATGATCTGCGGCGGACCGGCGACGTGCGCATGGCCCCCGCGGAAGGCCTCACGCCACATGGCGATGGTGCCCTTGTCGGCGAGCTGGTTGAAGTGCGGCCGGGTGACGCCGAGGATCAGCTTCGCGTCCTCCCCCATGCCCTTCTCGATCTTCGGCGGAGATTCACCGTCGCCCGGGAGCTGCACCCGGTAGAGCTGCTTGTCGCCACGACCACGGAGCTCGAGCTGGAACGTGAGCGGAAGCTTCCTGAGCGCCGGGAGCTCCTTGAGCATCCGCTCGATGGCTTGCTCGATCAGGTCGCGGGTCTCGTTCGCCGACATTCCGATTGATCCTAGAGCACGCGGGCGCGCCCGCCGATCCAGAGCGACGCGCGTCAGCGTGCGGTCGGCCGCGGAGTGGCCGTGGAACGCACGAGGGCGGCCTGCTGGCCGCCCTCGGACAAACACACGTGATTGGGGACTGCGTCCGCTGCTGTTGACCCGGCGCAGCGTTCGCTCCACAAGGTTTAGCGCACCCTGGACCGATTGCAAAGCTCTTGCGCCGTTTTCCGGTCGAACGTGTGTCCAGCCGGGGCTCGATCTTCCGCGGTCGCGGTCGAATCAGGCGTCCACGCGCAGCGCTTCGTCGCGCACCACCCGGCCGCGGATGCGAACGCGTCCGTCGCCGGTGGGGGCCGCCTGGATGACCGAGCCGCGGCCCTGGTGGATCTCGATCGGCCGACCGAGGTCGCCGCAGAGGACGAGCGCCGCGGAGCCGGTGGCCTCGTCCTCGACGATGCCCTTGCCCATCGCGAAGGAGCGCGCACGCACCGTGCCGGCGGCCTCGTCGATCCAGGCCCAGACGTAGTCGTGGGCGACCGGCCCGAACGCGGCCGGGTCGAGGCCGTCGACCTCGTCGGTGGTCGCACGCTGGGTGAGGTCCCAGCGAGGCGAGCTCGCGGGGTCGGCCGTGATCTGCGCGCCGTCGTGCTCGGCTTCGCAGTCGACCGGCCCGGCCGGCGGGTGCAGGGTGTCGACGCCCCGGCCGACCTGCGCGAGCAGCCACGCGGTGCCGACGAGCGGATGGCCGGCCAGCGGCAGCTCCTCCGCGGGCGTGTAGATGCGCACGTGCCCGTCGGAGCCGTCGACGAAGACGGTCTCCGAGAACCCGAGCTCCGCGGCGAGCTCCTGGCGGGCCTCCGGGCTGGGAATCAGGTCGCCGTCCAGGACGACGCCGAGCGCGTTGCCGTGCTCTGCGTGCTCGTCGCAGAACACGCGCAGCACCTCGACCGTGAGCTGGAAGTCCGGGCTGGTCACGCCGCCGACGTTACCCGCCGGGTCGTCACGGCCGTGGATGCGGGCGTGCCGACCGACGCGCGGCTAGGCCTTGCGAACGCGCACGGCGGTGCCGTAGGCGCATACCTCGTTGCCCGTCTGCGCGAACTCGGAGTTGTCGAAGCGCATGGCGAGCACGGCGTTCGCGCCGTGCGCCTCGGCCTCCTCCGTGAGACGGGCCATCGCCTCGAGCCGCGAGTCGGCGAGCATCTTCGTCATGCCCTTGAGCTCGCCGCCGACGAGGCTCTTGAAACCGGCGCCGATCTGGGATCCGATGTTGCGGCTGCGGACGGTGAGCCCGAACACCTCGCCGTACACCTCCTCGATCACGTAGCCGGGCAGGTCGTTGGTGGTGACGATGAGCATGCGGTGACGCTACCGCGCCAGGCCGGCGTGCGAGCGAGGTCCGGCCGCGGGCGCGCTGGATGCGCAGGTGCGCCCGGGCGAACGTCGGCGGCGGCGGATAGCTTCCGGAGCGTGTCGCAGACAGCGCCCGGAGATCCGCCTGCAGCAGAGCAGGCCCGGTTGCCCGAACGGGCACTGCGGCTGTGGCGACTCACGTCGCTCCTGAGCGGCGTGCCCATCGTGGCGATCGGGGTGGTCGTCGCCATCGCGGTGCCGGGCTTGCCGTCTGCCCTGAGGGTGCTGATCGGCGCCGTGCCGGTGGTGCTCGTCGTCTCCGACCTCCTCGCCCAGCCGGTGCGGTACCGGCTGTGGTGGTACCGCGTCGATGCCGAGGAGCTCACGATCCAGCACGGGTGGCCGGTGACGCGGCTCACGGTGGTGCCGATGGTGCGCGTCCAGCACGTGAGCGTGTCCCACGGCCCGCTCGCGCGGCTCTTCGCACTGGCCGACCTCAAGGTGAGCACGGCTGCGGGCACGGTGTCGATCCCTTCGCTCGATCGTGACCAGGCCGACCGGATCCGTGAGCGGATCGCCGATCTCGCGCGGATCGTCGACGACCTCTGATGAGCGGTGCACCCCACCCGGGAGACGGCGCGGCGCCGGAACGGCACCTGCACCCGGCCGGGATCGCGATCCTGGCCATCCGCAACGCCGCGCAGGCATGGTTCGCCGCCGTTGCGGCCGTGGCGGCGGCCGGTCCGGCGGCCGGCATCGCGATCATCGTCGCGCTGCTCGCGCTGATCGCCGGTGGGGCGTACGTGGAGTGGCGCGTGACGCGGTACGCGGTCGTCGACGGCGGCATCCGGTACCGGCGGGGAGTGTTCGCGCGGCGCGAGGTGGATGTGCCGGCGTCGCGGATCTCGGCGCTCGACACGAGCCGGGGCATCCTGCAGCGACTGTTCGGCGTGGTCGCGCTGCAGGTGCAGACCCCGGGCGGTGGCAGCAGGGCGGAGCTGGTCCTGCACGCAGTGAGCCTGCAGGAGGCGGAGCGGCTGCGGCGCGAGCTCGGGCACCGCGGCGCGGAGCGTGCGCCCGCTGCGACCGAGCAGGATCCGGGCGAATCCGGTGAGCCGTCGCGGACCGACGTCGCGCCGGTGTTCGTCGCAGCGGATCGCCCGCCGCAGGAGGCGTCCGAAGAGGTGTTCCGGATGGGGATGCGCGAGCTGCTGCTGGCAGGGGCCACGTCGCCGAGCGGCGCGTTCGTCGGCGCTGGGCTCGCCGTGTTCTACGGGCCGATCAGCGACCTGCTCGGCGATAGGACGAAGGATTCGGTCGAGACGACCGCCCAGTCGGCGGTGGAGTCCTCGCCCGTGCTCGCCGCCGTCCTCGTGCTCGCGGCGGTGGTGCTGCTGTCGGTGGCGAGCACGGTGCTGGCGTTCGCGAGGTTCCGGGTCACGCGTGACGATCGGCGGCTGCGGGTTCGGCGCGGGCTGTTGACGGAGCGCACGGGCACGGTGCAGCTCGATCGGATCCACGCGCTGCGGATCGTCGAGACGCCGCTGCGTCAGTGGCTCGGGTTCGTCGCGATCGAAGCGGAGGTGGCGGGCTGGGCGCAGCAGAGCGATTCGATCAAGGCGATCGTGCCGTTCGTGCGCCGTTCGGAGCTGCCGACGTTGCTGCCGGCCCTGGTGCCGGGGTACCGCCTGCCGGAGGGCGCGCTGACGCGTCCGCCCTCGCGCGCGACGCGGCGCTACGTGTGGCGCGCACTGTGGTTCTGGGGCGTGCTCGCGGCGGGCCTCGCGTTCCTGCCGATCGGCGTGTGGCGGGTGGCGCCGGTCGCTGCGGCACTCGCGCTCGGCGTCGGGCTCGGCGTGTGGCGGGCGGCGTCGGCCGGTTGGCTCGTCGACGGGCACCTGCTCGAGCTGCGCTCGCGCTGGATCGCGCGGACGACGGTGCTCGCGCAGATCGATCGTCTGCAGCAGCGGGCGTCGTCCACCACGCCGTTCCAGGAGCGGGCGGGTCTCGCGTCGCTGAGCGTGCGGCTGTCGTCGCGGCGCGAGGTCGACGTGCGGTACCTGGAGGCGTCGGCGGTCGCCGAGCTCGTGGGCATGCTGAGACCGCGGGCCCGCGAGGCGCGGCGACCGGCCGGCTGATCTAGGCTCGGTCGATGCGGTACGCGGTTCTCCTTCGCGGCGTGAACGTCGGCGGGGTCAAGGTGAAGATGGCGGTCCTCAGGGGAGCGTTCGCGGAGGCAGGGTTCGCCGACGTGAAGACGCTCCTTGCGAGCGGCAACGTGCTCGTCGACCACCGCGGCGGGCCGGAGGCCGTGAAGGCGCTGGCAGAGCAGACGCTGCGCGACACGTTCGGCTACGAGGCGTGGGTGCTCGTGTACGACCTCGAGCAGATCCGCGAGGTCGTCGACGGCTACCCGTTCGAGCGCGACGACGACGCCCAGCACCCGTACGTGATCTTCAGCGAGGACGGGGCATCGAGCGGCGAGCTGGCGGAGGTCGACGACCTCGATCCGGTGCTGGAGCGGGTGCAGCTCGGGCCGCACGGCGTGCTCTACTGGCAGGTCGACCGGGGCGAGACGCTCCGGTCGAAGGTCGGCAGGGCGTCGGCGAAGGCGAAGTACAAGAGCACCACGACCACGCGCAACCTGCGGACGGTCGAGAAGCTGCTGGCCTGAGGAGATCTCCGTCAGGTGCGGCCGGCGGTGCCGGTCGACCAGATCGGAGCGCCGTCGTTGTAGATCACGACGTTGCCGTCGCTCTGGACCACGAGGAAGGCGTTGTAGCGGCGTGGTGTGTTCGACGACCAGATCGGTCGATCGGCACCGTTGTACATGACGAGGTTTCCGTCGCCCTGCATGCGGAGATGGTTCGCGCCGCGTCCCACCGTTCCGGTGCTCCAGATCGGACCGCTCGGCGCGTAGAGCACGAGGTTGCCGTCGGCCTGCATCACGAATCGGAAGCGACCGTCCGACGACTGGAGGTAGTCGCTGCTCGCCGCAACGAGGCGGGCATCCATCGACATCCGGTCCGGCCGCGTGGACGGGGCGGGCTGAGGGGCGGGCGTGCCGACGGGGGCCGGGGCGGGCACCGGTGCCGGAGCGGGAGTCGCGACCGCCGCCGGACCGGTCGGCTGAGGCGGTGCCACCGGGCCCGGGACGGCGAATGGGGCGGGACGGTCCTTGGGGACGATCGTGATGTACCCCGGCAACGATCGGGCCAGCAGCTGCTTGGTGTTGGCGTAGGTGAGCTTCGAGAGTTTGTAGAGCTTGTCGTACTTCGCGGCGGTCTTCAGCAGACCCTTGACCTTCTGGTACCACTTGCCCTTGATCGCCTCGCGCGCCAGGTGGCGTTCCATCTCCGCGATGCACTGGCCGAGCGCGGGAACGCTCTCGGCCGCCGAGGTGGCGATGTCTCCGAGCTTGACCGCGACATCGGCCGTCAGCGCTCCGCGAACGAGATTCGCGCACCCGCTGTTGCGGACGAACAGGTCGACGAGCGCGTCGCCGCCGATGTCGGAGTAGACGATCAGGCGGTCGAGCCATTGCGTCATCAGCGTCGGGCGTGCGGTGAACGTCGCCGGGCCGGCGAGCCCGGGCTGCAGGCCGAAGGATGCGCGGGACTTCGGTGCGATGTACAGGCCGTCGGGAATGCCGGTCATGCCGAGCGCCCGGGTGAGCGTCGGAAGACCGAAGCCGCGCTCCGACCAGCCGAAGGTGACCGATGCCCCATAGCTGAGGACGACGCCATAGGGCTGGCGGTTCTCCACTTCGACGACAAAGGTGTCCCCCTCTCCGCGAACGCACGGCTTGAGTCGTGAGAGCGCCTTCGCCGCCGGGCGGGGGGCATAGGCCCAGGCAGGCGCGGGCGGCTTGCCGGAACAGGTCTTGACGAAGGTCGGCGCCGCCGACGCGGCTGCGGTGGGAACGAGACCGCATGCGGCGATCAACGCCGCCACGAGTGCGTGGCGCCTGAGGCGAGACATGGCCGGAACCTAGACGGTCGCCGCGGTCGTAACCAGCACATTGGATTCGGGCCGCCCCCGCAGGTGTCCGTCCCAGTGGCGACGAGCCCCCGAGAACGAACCAGGGCGGCCTTCCGGCCGCCCTGGTCAGGACTCTGTCAAAGCAAGGACCCTCTGATGTGAGGATCGTGTTGCGCTGCGGATGCCGCTGGAATCTCGTTCCTCGGCTCCACGACCGCGACGACGTGGTCGACTGAGGCGGCTCTCGCGGCGGAGATCCGCCGCGCGCGCGGCCGACCAGGTACGAACGTACGGGTCGGTTGCGCGCGTGGTGGGGATCCCAGCGAGAGCCCCTCAGGTGACCGCGTCAGATCTTGTACTTCTTGAGCAGCTGCTTCGAGATGTTGAGGCGCTGGATGTCGGAGGTGCCCTCGCCGATGAGGAGGAGCGGGGCGTCGCGGTAGAGGCGCTCGACCTCGTACTCCTTGGAGTAGCCGTAGCCGCCGTGGAGGCGCAGGCAGGCCTCGGTGTTGGCGTGGCCGGCTTCGGAGGCGACCATCTTGGCCATGGCGGCTTCGAGGTTGCTCGACTTGCCCTCGTCCTTGAGCTCGGCGGCCTGCAGGGTGAGGAGGCGCGCGCCTTCGAGGCGGGCGGCCATGTCGGCGATGTGGCCCTGGACCATCTGGTGCTCGGCGATCGGCTTGCCGAAGGTCTCGCGCTCCTGGGAGTAGCGGAGGGCGAGCTCGAGGGCGCGCTGCGCGAGGCCGACGCCGCGGGCGGCGACGTTCACGCGGCCGACTTCGAGAGCGTCCATCATCTGCTTGAAGCCACCGTTGAGGCCGGCCTCTTCGCCACCGAGGATCTGCTCGCCGGTGGTCTTGTAGCCGTCGAGGACCATCTCGGTCGACTCGACGCCCTTGTAGCCCATCTTCTTGATCTTCGGCGGGATCGTGAGGCCGGCGTACTCGCCCGTGTTCTCCGAGACGTTCGGCTCCTTCTCGAGGATGAAGCACGTCATGCCCTTGTAGCGCGGGCGCGCCTCGGGATCGGTGACGACGAGCGTGAACACGAGGCTGGAGGTGAGCCCGTTCGTGAGCCACATCTTCGCGCCGTTGACCTCGTACCCGTCGCCGACCTTCTTGGCGTGGGTCTTGATGGCCTGGACGTCGGAGCCGGCGTGCGGCTCGGAGAGGGAGAAGGCGGCGGTGATCTCGCCGGTCGCCATCTTCGGGAGGTACTTCTGCTTCTGCTCGTCCGTGCCGAACTTCATGAGCAGGTAGGCGCCGATGAAGTGCGTGTTCACGACACCCGGGATCGAGACCCAGCCGCGGGCGAGCTCGATGACGATCCGCGTGTAGGTGGAGAGGTCGAGGCCGAGGCCGCCGAACTCCTCCGGGATCGTGGCGCCGAAGATGCCGAGCTCCTTGAGCCCGTCGACGATCTCCGTCGGGTACTCGTCGGCGTGGTCGAAGTGCTCGGCGTTCGGGAGGATCTGCTCGTCCGTGAACTGGCGCACGAGCTCGACGATCTGCTCCTGCGTCTCCTTGTCGGTGCGTTCGGACAGCGCGAGGCTCATGGGGCGGTACTCCCGAGGGTGAAGATCGTGGGGCTTCCGCAGGGGTGCACGCGGGAGCCGCCGAGGACTGCAGGGAATCGTACCGACGCAGCGACGGTTTCGGATGACTCGTGTGCGCAATCCGCGAGCGGGTGCTTGCCGGGGCGTGCTCCGGGCGCCGCCGGAGTGGCAGACTCGCGGGGGTGAACGGTGCCGCGCTCTTGCTCGACGGGTGGCCCGCGGACGCGCGGGCGCTGGTGTGCCGCGATGAGCGCGGACGGCGGGAGCTGACGTTCGGCGAGGTGGCGAGCGGTGCGGCGGCGATGGCCGAGGCGCTGCTCGAGGCGGGCGTCACGCCTGGCGATGTCGTGGTGACGGTGCTCGGGAGCCGCGCTGAGTGGGTGCTGGCGATGGTCGGCGCGCTGCACGTGGGTGCGGTCGTGCTGCCGTGCCTGGAGCAGCTGCGCGCGCACGATCTGGGGATGCGTCTGCGGGTGACGCGCCCGGCGGTGGTGGTGACGGCGACGCGCCACCGGGAGCTGGTCGCGGCGGCGTGCCGGGAGGCGCGGCACGAGTCGGGGGCGACGGGGTTCGCATACCCGGTGGTGCTGACGCCGGATCTGGGCGACCTGCTGCTCGGCGGTCGGGCGCCGCGGGCGGAGCTCTCCCCCACCGACCCGGCGCTGATCACGTTCACGAGTGGCACGAGCGGGCCGGCGAAGGCGGTGGTGCACGGGCTGAAGTACGTGGCGGGCCAGCGGCCGCAGGCGGAGCACTGGCTCGGGGCGCGGGAGGGCGAGCTCTCCTGGTGCACGGCTGCGCCGGGGTGGAGCAAGAGCGCGCGGAACGTGTTCATGGCCCCGTGGCTCACGGGCGCTGCGGCGTTGCTGCACGATGCGCGGTTCGATCCGGAGGAGCGGCTCACGGTCCTGCGGGAGGAGCGGCCGGACGTCCTGTGCATGGCACCCACGGAGTACCGGCTCCTGGCGAAGCGCACGGAGCTCGACGTGCCGGGGAGCCTTCGCCGGCTCGTCGCGGCCGGGGAGGCGCTCGATCCGGCGGTGCTGCATGCGTGGCACGAGGCGACGGGCCTGTGGGTGCGTGATGGGTTCGGTCAGACGGAGACGGGCCAGCTCACGGCGCCGCCGGACGGCTCGGATCCGGTGCCCGGCTCGATGGGTCGACCGCTGCCGGGATTCGCGCTGCGGGTCGACGGCGACGAGCTGGTGATCGACGATCCGTCGTCGGTGCCGACGTTCTTCCTCGGCTACCTCGACGAGGACACCGGCGCTGCGGTTCCGCACGAGGGGCCCTGGCGGACGGGTGACCGTGTGCGGCGTGACGAGGTCACGGGCGACCTGTTCTTCGTCGGCCGCAGCGACGACGTGATCGTGTCGTCGGGATATCGGATCGGCCCGTTCGAGGTGGAGAGCGTGCTCGTCGAGCATCCGGCGGTGGCCGAGGCGGCAGCCGTCGCGGCGCCGGATCCCGAACGGGGGAGCATCGTGCGCGCGGTCGTGGTCCTGCGCGAGGGGTTCGCGCCGACCGACGAGCTCGCGGCCGAGCTGCAGGCGCACGTGCGGGAGCGCACGGCTCCGTACAAGTACCCGCGCCGCGTGGACTTCGCGAGCGAGCTGCCGAAGACGGGGTCGGGCAAGGTGCGCCGCGCGCTGCTGCGGGAGCAGGGCTGAGGCGGCCGGACTAGCGGCGGCGCTGTGCGCGCTTGGTGATCGGGACCGTGGCCGAGTCCTTGGCCGTCTGTCCCTTGGCGTTGGTCGCGGTGGCGGTCATCGTGGCCGTGAAGTTCGTCGGCTTGGCCCCGAGGCGCTTGCGGAACGCGGCGCTCAGCGGCAGGTCGAACTCCGCCCAGACGGGTTTGGCGACGGAGCCGCTCTTCGTCGCGACGACCACGGTCCTGGCGCCCGCCTTCGGCCGCAGGCCGTAGCGCCGGCCGACGGACGCCTTCACCGTGAGGTCGATGCGCACGCGCGCGGCGGCCGACACCTTGAACGGCGCTGGCAGCGTCTTGAGGCGCACGACGGTGCCCACCTGCAGGTCGCCGAGCGCGGCGAGCTCGACGGAGAACGGGGCCGGCGGCGCGGTCGGCACGGGGGTCGGCGGCGGCGCGGGCACCGGCGTCGGATCGGAGGTGGGCGTCGGCAGGGCCGTCGGAACGGGCGTCGGCGGCGGCGTCGGCGCGTCCTCTGCTCGCAGCGAAGGGGCGGCGACGAGCGCGCTCAGGAGGCCGGCCGCAGCGACGGCGCGCAGGTGCGCGGCGCGTGGGCGACTGGTCGAGGGCATCCGCGGATGGTAGACAGGTCCAAGGTGCGTCGGGGGCTCTGGCGCGCCTGCGTCGCGCCGCCGAGCCCGCCGAGCTGCCAGCTGAGCCGGACCGGGCGCGGATCGACGGCATCGGGCACCGCTGATCCGGGCACGCCCGCCCCGATGGGTGCGGTCGGCCACTCGACGCCGAGCACGGGCGGGTCGTCCCCTAGTCTGTCCTGCATGGGCGCCCACGAGATCGACGGAGACCTGCGTCGCCCCGTCATCGGGATCTCCGCCGCCCGTGACACCGTCAGCTTCTCGTGGTGGACCCTCGAGTCCGACTTCCTTCCCAGCCTCTACGCGGAGGCGATCCAGCGCGCCGGCGGCCGTACGGTGCTCCTGCCGCTCGATCCGCTCGATGCCGAGCACCCGCACGAGGTGCTCGCCACGCTCGACGGCCTGATCCTGCCCGGTGGGGCCGACATCGATCCGGCCCACTACGGCCATGAGCCACACAACGCGCTCGGCCCGGTCGACGCCACCCTCGACCGCGTGCAGCTCGCGCTCGCCCGCGCTGCGATCGAGGCCGACCTGCCGCTGCTCGGGGTGTGCCGGGGAATGCAGGTCCTCAACGTCGCCAGCGGCGGCACGCTCCACCAGCACCTCCCCGACGTGCTGGGCGGCAGCGAGGAGCACCGGCGCGTCCCCGGCACGCTCGACACGCACAACGCCCATCCCGTCGACGTCGAGCCCGGCTCGCTCGCCGAGGCCGCCGTCGGCGGCACGCAGACGAGCACCCGCTCGCACCACCACCAGGCCGTCGATGCCGTCGGCGACGGCTTCGTCGTCACGGCACGGCACCTCGAGGACGGCCTCGTCGAGGCGATCGAGTCGCCCCGGCTCACGTATTGCCTGGGCGTGCAGTGGCACCCGGAGGCCGATCCCGACTCCCAGGTGATCGCCTCGCTCGTCGCTGCGGCGCGCCAGCGCATGCGGGGCGTGGAGGCCCAGTCGGCCTAGCGTCGTCCGCGCGCCGCTCGACCTAGCGTTCGCCGCGCGATTCGAGCGCCCGCAGCGCCAGACCGAGCTCGAAGCGCGCGTCGGCGTCGTCGAGCTCATCGCCGAACAGCTCGCGCAGCTTCTGCAGGCGGTACCGGATCGTGCCGACGTGCACGCCGAGTCGATCGGCGATCGCCTGTGGTCGGTGGGGCTCGGCGAGCCACGCCGCAAGCGTCTCGGCGACCTGGTCGCGGCGGCCCTCGGGGAGCGCGAGGAGCGGCGCGAGCCGACGCTCCACGAGCCCGTCGACGAGGTCGGGCGCGGCGCCGAGGATCAGTGGCAGCTCATGGTCGTCGGAGCGGACGATCGGCGTCGCCGGCACCGCGCCGAGCTCGACCTCGTCGAGCAGCCCAGCAGCGCGGCGGAGGCTCCGCGCCGCGTGAGCGGCCGGCACGAGCGGTCCGACGGCGACGGGGCCTGAGGCTCCGTGGGCGTCGGCGGCGCGGCGCAGGAGCGCGTCGACGTCGGCGCCCTCTCCCACCACGAGTGCCAGGCGGCCGCCGGCGTGCGGCCCGACGAGCACCTTTGCGGGCGCGCGCTCGGCATCGCCCGCGTCGACCTCGAGCGGGACGGCCGCGACGCCCACGCGAACGCGGGTCGGCAGCGGCCACTCGGCTCGGGCCGCCGCCTCCTCGATCGCCGCGAGCGCCTCGGGAGGGTCGCTGAGGAGCAGGCTCCGCAGACGGTCGCGGCGGGCACGGTCGCGGCGACGCTGCTCGGCGCCCTCTTCGAGGTAGCCGTCGACGGCGGCCATCGAGAGTCCCTCCATCAGCCGCAGCCAGCGTGCGCCGAGCTCCAGCGCCTGCGTGCCCGTGAGCTGCTCGGCGCCCGGCATGTCGGCCATCGCCTCCCACAGCACCAGGCCGCTCGTGCGGTAGATGCCGAGGAGCTCCGGCAGCGAGCGGCCGGCGGCGCACTGGGCGCGGCCGTGGGCGACGTAGAGCGCCGTGTCGAGCGTGCCGTCCGGGTCGTCGAGCACCTCGAGGAACCGTTCGACGGCGGTGGCGGTGCCGATCTCGAGGTTGCGGCGCGTGGCGAAGTCGAGGCCGAGCTCGGCGACGACGCGCTCGACGGCCAGCGCGGCGAGTGCGTCGCCCTGGTCGCGCGCGGCCCGCGCGAGCTCGCGCGTGGCGGTGGGGTCGAGCGCCGTCATCCGCCCAGGGTCGTCGTCAGGCGAGCGCGATGACGGCGTCGATCTCGACGTCCGCGCCCCGCGGCAGCGCCGCGACCTGCACGCACACGCGTGCAGGAGCTGGATCGCCCATGAATCGTGCGTAGACCTCGTTCACGGCCGTGAAGTCGGCGAGGTCGGTGAGGTAGACCGTGCAGCGCAGCGCGCCGTGCAGGTCGCCGCCGGCAGCGTCGGCGACGGCCACGAGGTTCTTCAGGCACTGCTCCGCCTGGGCGGCGGCGTCGCCCTCGACGAGCTCGCCCGTCGCCGGATCGAGCGGGATCTGGCCCGAGCACCAGAGCGTGTCGCCGTGGCGGATCGCCTGGCTGTACGGGCCGATCGCGGCGGGGGCGCCGTCGGTGTGGATCGCGGTTCGCGCTGCCATGCCGGGAGCCTACCCCGCCGCGCCCTGCGTGCCGGCTGCCGGCGACGGCCGGGGCGCTGCACGGGCGGTTAGCCTGGCACGCGATGGCCAACGCCCTTGCCGCCTCCAGCTCGCCCTACCTGCGCCAGCACGCGGAGAACCCGGTCGACTGGGTGCCATGGTCGGAGGAGGCGCTCGAGCGCGCCGCCGCGCTCGACAAACCGCTGTTGATCTCCGTGGGGTACTCGGCGTGCCACTGGTGCCACGTGATGGCGCACGAGTCGTTCGAGGATCCGGCCGTCGCGGCGGTGATGAACGAGCACTTCGTGTGCATCAAGGTCGATCGCGAGGAGCGGCCCGACATCGACGCGATCTACATGGACGCGTGCCAGATGATGACGGGCCACGGTGGGTGGCCGCTCAACGCGTTCGCCACCCCGGACGGCCGCCCGTTCTTCACCGGCACCTACTTCCCGCCGGAGCCGAGCCGCGGAATGCCGGGCTGGCGGCAGGTGCTGGAGGCGCTCGCCGAGGCGTGGCGCGAGCGTCGCGACGAGATCGAGGAGCAGGGCACGATGCTCACGGAGCGCCTGAGCGGGGCGGCGGGTGTGGAGCCCGGCGAGCTGCCGGGCAGCGACGCGCTCGCCGCGGCGGTCGTCGGTCTGCGCCAGCGTTACGACAGCGTCCATGGCGGATTCGGCGAGGCACCGAAGTTCCCGCCGTCGACGGTGCTCGGCTTCCTGCTGCGCCGCGGCGAGCTGCCGATGGCCCGCCAGACGCTCTCGTCGATGGCGTCGGGCGGCATCTTCGACCAGGTCGCGGGCGGCTTCGCGCGGTACGCCGTCGACCAGTCGTGGACGGTGCCGCACTTCGAGAAGATGCTGTCCGACAACGCGCTGCTGGGTCGGCGTTACGCGGAGGCGGCGGTGGCGACGGGCGATGGGTCGTTCGGCCGGATCGCGGAGCGCACGCTCGACTGGGTGCTCGCCGATCTCGCGGACGCCGACGGTGGGTTCGCGAGTGCGTTCGACGCCGACTCCGGCGGCGAGGAGGGCACCTTCTACGTCTGGACTGCGGAGGAGCTGCGGCAGGCACTCGGCGACGAGGATGCGGACGCAGCGCTCGACTGGTTCGGGATCACCCCGGGCGGCAACTTCGACGGCGGGAGCAGCGTGCTCGAGGTGCGTGGGGTCGAGCCGCCGGCGGAGCAGGCCGACCGGATCCGGGCCCGCCTGCTCGAGGTGCGCGCGGCGCGGGAGGCGCCGGCGCGCGACGACAAGCGGATCGTGAGCTGGAACGCGCTGGCGGTCGCGGCGCTGGCGACCAGTGGTGCGCTGCTCGGCCGCGCCGATCACACGGCGGCGGCGGTGCGCTGCGCCGAGCTGATCCTCGCGCGGGCCCGCACCGCCGAGGGTGGCGGGCGCCTGCTGCGGCTGATCCCCGTGGAGGGTGAGGGCCCGGAGGGCGTTCCGTCGGGCGTGCTCGACGACCACGCGCACCTGCTCGAGGCGCTCGTGGCGTTGTACGAGGCGACCTTCGAGCCGCGCTGGCTCGATGCGGCGACGGCGCTCGCGGACGTGCTCCTGCGCGACTTCGTCGATCCGGAGCGCGGCGGCTTCTTCACGACCGCCGACGACCACGAGCGGTTGATCGCACGCCGGAAGGACCTCGACGATTCGCCGCTGCCGTCGGGGCAGGCGTCGGCAGCGCTCGGGCTGCTCCGCCTGCACGCGTTGACGGGCGACGAGGACCTGCTCACCGCGGCCGAGGACGTGCTGCGGATCGGCGCGCGCTTCGCGACGGAGCATCCGGCGGGTTTCGGCACGCTGCTGTCGGCGCTCCAGCAGTACCTGGAGGCGCCGCGGGAGATCGCGATCGTGGGCCGGGGCCCGGCGGCAGACGCGCTGCTCGCGGTGGCGCGCGAGGTGGGCGGTGCCCACGCCGTGATCGCGGCATCCGCGGAGCCGACCGACGACGTACCGCTGCTGGCAGGGCGTGACCTCGTGAACGGAGATCCCGCCGCCTACGTATGTTGGAAGATGGCCTGCCGCGCCCCGATCACCGACCCTGACGCCCTGCGCGTGGAGCTGACCGCATGAGCACCCCCGATCCCGATCAGCAGGGAACGCGGACCGCGAAGGCGGCCGGCAAGGAGCGCATCGGCGACGCGTCGGTGGCTGCGACGGGCTTTGCGTGGGTCGTCGGCCGCACGGGGCGCTGGGTGGTGCTCGGCGCCTGGCTGCTGGCGCTCGTCCTGACGTTCTCGCTGAACCTCGGCGGCAAGTTCGCGGATGCGGAGACGAACGAGTCCCGCAACTACCTGCCGTCGGAGGCGGAGAGCACGAAGGCGTACGCGGCGATCGACGAGATCCTCAAGGCCGACAACGTGCCGTTCGTGGCCGTGGTGCGCCGCGATGGTGGGCTGACGGCGGCCGACAAGGCGAAGCTGCAGGCGCAGCTGAAGGCGTTCAACGCCGAGCCGGCGAGCACGAAGATCGCGGTGAAGGACGAGAAGAAGGGCACGACCCGGACGGTCACGCTGAAGGATGTCGTGCGCGGCAAGGGTGCCTGGCTGGCGCTCGGGGACGTGTCGAAGGACGGGACGACGGCGCTGGTGTTCGGCGCGGTGAAGGTGACGGGCGACAGCACGCGGCTGCTCGATTCGATCGATGCGTTGCGCTCGGGCCTCCTGCCGCTGAAGGCCGACGGGCTGACGGTGAAGGTGACGGGCGGTGCGGGCTTCTCGTACGACGCCGTGAAGGTGTTCTCGACGTTGAACGGCAGTCTCGCGGGCGCGGTGTTCGCGTTGGTGTTCGTGCTGCTGGTCTTGATCTACCGCAGTCCGTTGCTGCTGTGGCTGCCGCTCCTGTCGGTCGGGATCGCGGAGCTGACGTCGAAGGGCGTCGGGTACGTCGCGACGGAGCTGGGCGCGACGGCGAGTGGCCAGTCGACGGCGATCATGTCGGTGTTGGTGCTTGGTGCCGGAACCGATTACGCGTTGCTGATCGTGGCCCGTTATCGCGAGGAGCTGCGCCATCACGAGAACCGCCACGATGCGCTGCGGCTCGCGATGCAGTCGGCTGGTCCGGCCGTGTTCGCGTCGGGGCTGACGGTCGCTGCGGGTGTCGCGACGTTGTCGGTGGCGTCGGTGAAGGGCACGGCCGGCCTCGGTCCGCTCGGCGCGATCGGCGTGGCGGTGGCGATGCTGGCGATGTTGACGTTCCTGCCGGCGCTGTTCGCGATCACGCCGCGCGGCGTGTTCTGGCCGAAGACCCCGCGGTTCGGATCCGAGGGGGGCGATGCCACGCATGGTGCGTTCCGACGGCTCGGCGAGCGTTTGGCGCTCAGGCCGCGGGCGACGTGGCTCGTGACGGCGGGGGTGTTGCTCGTGTGCGTGGCCGGGCTGACGACGTTCAGCGGGAGTTTGTCGCAGAGCGACACGTTCGTCGGCGACGTCGAGTCGGTGGAGGGTGGCGAGCTGCTCTCGAAGTCGTTCCCGGGTGGCGCGAGCGCGCCGACGCAGATGGTGGTGCCGAACGGTGCGTCGGTGCCGGCGGTCGTGCGCGCCGTGCGGGATGTCCGGGGCGTGGCCGCCGTGTCGCCGGCGCAGCGTGGTGATGCCGGCACGCTCGTGAACGTGACGTTGGCGAGCGATCCGTATTCGACGGAGGCGCAGGATCTGGTGCCGGCAGTGCGTGCCGCGGCGAAGCGAGCGGGCGGCGACGGCGTGCTCGTCGGCGGCGATACGGCGATCAACTACGACCTCGCGGAGGCGAACACCCGGGATCTGCGGTTGATCATCCCGATCGTGCTGTTGGTGGTGTTCGTGATCTTGATCGGGTTGCTGCGTGCGGTCGTGTTGCCGCTCGTGCTGATCGCGACGGTGGTGCTCAGTTTCGGTGCGGCGCTCGGCTTGTCGTCGCTCTTGTGGACCCAGGTGTTCGGGTTCAGCGGTGCGGACGGTTCGATCGTGCTGTTCGCGTTCGTGTTCCTCGTCGCTTTGGGGATCGACTACAACATCTTCCTGGCGAGCCGGATCCGCGAGGAGGCGCTGCGGCATGGCACGCGCGAGGGGATCTTGCGCGGGCTCGGCGCGACGGGTGCGGTGATCACGGCGGCGGGTGTGGTGCTGGCCGGCACGTTCCTGGTGCTGGCGGTCACGCCGCTCGTGTTCTTGGTGGAGATCGGGACGGCGATCGCGATCGGTGTCGTGCTCGACACGTTCATCGTGCGGTCGATCTTGGCCCCGGCGATCTCGATGGATCTGGGGCACCGGATCTGGGCGCCGTGGGGCCGGAGGATCCCGGCCGACTCGTGAGCGCCCCACCACCGCCCGTGCTCTGAGTGGTGGATCGTGCGTGCGATGGGCCGCCGATCGCACGCAGGTGTAGCCCTGCTACATCGAGAGAGAGCGGTGGCTCAGCGTGCGTGCGAAGCGCCGCGGCCAGCGCCCCCACTCCCGATGCTCTGAGTGGTGGATCGTGCGTGCGATGGGCCGCCGATCGCACGCAGGTGTAGCCCTGCTACATCGAGAGAGAGCGGTGGCTCAGCGTGCGTGCGAAGCGCCGCGGCCAGCGCCCCCACTCCCGATGCTCTGAGTGGTGGATCGTGCGTGCGATGGGCCGCCGATCGCACGCAGGTGTAGCCCTGCCACATCGAGAGAGAGCGGTGGCTCAGCGTGCGTGCGAGGCGCCGCGGCCAGCGCCCCTACTCCCGATGCTCTGAGTGGCGGATCGTGCGTGCGATGGGCCGCCGATCGCACGCAGGTGTAGCCCTGCTACATCGAGAGAGAGCGGTGGCTCAGCGTGCGTGCGAGGCGCCGCTCAGAGGATCGGGAGGAAGCGATCGCGTTCCCACTGGTGAACCTGCACGCGGTATTCCTCCCACTCGTTGCGTTTGAGCTCGAGGAAGCGGTTGAGCATGTGTTCGCCGAGGATGCGGAGCAGGAGCTCGGAGTTCTCGGCCTTGTCCATGGCGTCGTTGAGGTTCTCGGGGAGTTGTTCGATGCCGAGGCGGCGGCGTTCCTCTCCACTGGCGTGGTAGAGGTTGCGTTCCATGGGCTCGGGGAGCTCGTAGCCGTGTTCGATGCCTTCGAGGCCGGCGTGGAGGAGGGCGGCGAGGACGAGGTAGGGGTTGCAGGCTGGGTCGGGCGAGCGGGTTTCGACGCGGGGGCCGCTGCCGGCGTCGCGTTCGAGGCCGGAGACGCGGATCATGGCGGAGCGGTTGCGTCGGCTCCAGGCGACCCAGACGGGGGCTTCGTAGCCGGGGACGAGGCGCTTGTAGCTGTTCACCCACTGGGCCATGAGGAGGCTGATCTCGGAGGCGTGGCGGAGCTGACCGGCGACGAACTGGCGGCCGGTCTCGGAGAGCTGGCGGGGGCTCTTCGGGTCGACGAAGGCGTTGTCGCCGTCCTTGAGGAGGATCTGGTCGAGGTGGAGGCCGGAGCCGTTTTCGTTGCCGAGGGGGCGCGGCATGAAGGTGGCGTGCCAGCCGGCGGCGAGCGCGTATTCCTTGACGGTGATGCGGGTGGTGATGAGGTCGTCGGCGGCGCGGAGGAGGTCGTCGCTGACGATGGCGATCTCGTGTTGGCTGGGGCCGGATTCGTGGTGGCTGGCGGAGACTTCGACGCCGAGCTGGTCGAGGGCGAGGACGGTGGCACGGCGGACGTCGCTGCCGGCGTCCATGGTGGTGAGGTCGAAGTAGCCGCCCTGGTCGACGGTCTTGGTGCCGCCGAGTTCGGTGAAGAGGTAGTACTCGAGTTCGGCGGCGAGTTTGACGCCGTCGAAGCCCATGCGTTGGGCGCGGTCGATCGCGCGGCGCAGGACGTGGCGGGAGTCGCCTTCGTACGGGAGGCCGTTGGGGGTTTGGATGTCGCAGATGAGGCGGGCGGCGGCCTGCTCGTTGGGGCGCCAGGGGAGCACGGAGAGGGTGCTGGCCTGGGGGCGGGCGACGAGGTCGGATTCCTCGACGGCGTTGAAGCCGGTGACGGAGGAGCCGTCGAATTCGATGCCGTCGGCGAGTGCGTCGTTGAGGCGATCGGCGTTGATCGAGAACGACTTCAGCTGGCCGAGGATGTCGGTGAACCAGAGGTGGATGAAGCGGACGTCGCGCTCGGCGACCGTGCGCAGGACGGTTTCGACCTGCTGTTCGTCAGACGCCATGGTCGAAACCCTAGCGGCCGGCGGCGCGGAGGGGCGTGCCGGACGGGTCCGTGGCGGGGCTCAGGCGCCGGCGCTCGTCGCGATGGACGCGACGATCATGAGGATGCCGAGGGCGACGGCCCAGAGGATCATGCGATCGGGGCTGGCGACGAGGGAGGTCGCGCGTTCGCGGGTGCGTGCGCCCCGGATCGTGGGGACGTTTTCGGTGGGGCGCGGCGGGAGTGCGGCGTCGGGGCGTCCGGTGATGGTGACGGTGGGGCGTTCGCCGGCGCGGCGGCGGGTCTGCGGGGCGCGGCGGACGAGGGTGTGGGCGGGGGCGACGTCGACGAGGGTGACGCGTGGGCGGGCGGGGCGTTGCGGTTCGACGGGTGCGGGCGTGGTGCGGCGGCCGGCGTCGCGGGCCTCTTGGGCGAACCAGTCGGGGCGCCGGTTGTCGGTGCGTTCGGCGCTGCGTCGGCGGCCGGTGGCGGGGGTGGCGTTGCGAGCGCGTTCGGCGTGGGCGCGACCAGCAGCGGCCGGCGCGGTGTGGCGCTCCTGTCGGCGGGCCTGCGAGGGTTGGAGCGTCTGGTGACGTCCGGTCTCGGGGCTGGTCCGCAGGTGCTCGACCTCGGCCCACCAGGGGTTCGACGTGTTGGTGCGGGGATCCGTCATGAGTGGGGGATGCCTACGAGGTGAGCTGTCGGGCTCGCGGGAGTTCCGCTACGCATGGTGTCCGTGCGATTCGCCCCGGGGAGTTGGGTCCCCCGTTCGCGTGCCAGCGGCATGCGATTCGGCTCGTCGACGGTACCAAGTCGTTCTCCTCGCGGTGCAGCCAATCCTGCAACAGCCACCGGACGGAACCGTGATCTCAGTCACACCGGACCGTGGTGTGGCGCAAGTTCGGGCTGATCGGGGTGTTCGGCTCGACGAATGGTCGATGCGCCGGGTCGGGCCGCCCGGCGTGTCGTGTGACCGATCACGCGTGGGGTGCGGGCGGTGGCCGGGCGGGCCGCTGGCGTTCAGTCGGGCTCGGTGTGGTCTGAGGCGTTCGCCGTGGCCGGCGGTGCCGGTTCAGCGGCCCGCGACGTGCGTGAGGTAGTCGGCGACGTCGCGTGCGCCCTTGGCGTTCACGAGGCCGCGGGGCATCTGGCCGTTGCCGCGGGCCCGGCCGTAGGTGACGGCGTCGACGACGGTGTCGAACGTCGGCGGAAGGGCGTCGAAGTTCGGGCCGATGGTGGAGGCGGCGTTCGCGTCGGCGAGCGTGTGGCATTTGCGGCAGTACGTCGCGAAGATGTCGCGCCCGCGCATCTGCGCCGGGGTGAGCACGAGTCCGGTCTTGCTGAGCCGGTGGCGGTCGCCCTGGCTGTACTTCACGGCCGTGTAGGGGATCGCGACGAGGAGCGACAGCACCGCGACGGCGATCGCCGGCCACACGTACGTCGGCCACGGTCCGCGCCGGTCGGGGCGCGCGCGGACGCCGAAGGCGACGACGCCGCTGGCGAGCAGCGCGACCCAGAGCATCACCAGCGTGAGGAGCACTCCGAGCACAGTAGGGATCGCGGGCCTCCCCCGCCCCCGTGCCTTCACCGTTCGGGCGGGATACCGGCCGATGCGCTGGTGCCACGGCGTCGGTCGGCGTGCCGGCCTTCGGTCGGCGATCGGGGCGTGCGCGACGGCCGCGCTTCGCGGGCGGGGCTGGGGGCGTCGTCTGCCCCCGCGAGCTCGTGGGTCGGCTTGGCCTCGCATGGCGACGGCATCCCAACCCACGACGCACCCCGCGGACCCCCGCGAGCTGTTGGGCCGGCTTGCCCTCGCATGGCGACGGCATTCCAGCCCACGAGCCACCCCGCGGACCCCCGCGAGCTCGTGGGCCAGCTTGCCCTCGCATGGCGACGGCATTCCAGCCCACGACGCGACGTCGGTCGACGGGCGCCGGCGCCCCCGCTCAGCGTCGTCGGCCCTGCGCGAACGACATGACGGGTGGGGCGACGGCGCGAAAGTCGGCCGCTTCGTCGACGGCCTCCTCGGCTGCGGTCGTGGGCACGGCGGGGCCCTGGGGCATTCGGCGCGCGATGCCCTCGTCGCGGCGGGCGAGACCGGCCTCGAGCGGAATCTGCTCGGCGACGGGCCGGCGCGGGGCCAGCTCGGTGCCGAGCCCCTCGAGCTCGTCGACGACGACGTTGACCGCACCGCCGGCGGCCGGGTGGCGTTCGAGGCGGCCACTGGCGATGATCAGCGGCTCGGAACGGACCGTGAGACGGTGGCGCGCGGCGACCTGCTGGCTGACGACGAGGTTGGTCGTCCCGGACTCGTCCTCGATGAGCATGAAGGTGACGCCCTTCGCGGTGGCAGGGCGCTGGCGGGCGACGACGAATCCGGCGACCGTGACCCGGTGGCCGTGCGCGGTGTTCGCGAGCGCAGCGGCCGGCGTGACCTTGCGCTGCTCGAGCTTGCGACGCAGGAGGGCGAGCGGGTGATGGCCGGTGGTGAGACCGGTGGTGGCGTAGTCGGCGATCATCTGCTGCCAGCTGCCGACGGGGGCGAGCGGCGGCGCATCGGGCAGGTCGAGCGGGAGCGCCAACTGGGTCGCGCCGCGCACGTTCACGGTCGGCTGGGCCACCCCGAGCTGCCAGAGCGCGCGGCGACGATCGCCACCGGCGAGGGCGTCGCAGGCTCCCGACCAGGCGAGCTGCTCGAGCGCTGAGCGACCAGCTCCGGCACGGGCCGCCAGATCCGACAGCGAGCGAAAGGGCCCGCCGCGCTCACGCTCTGCGACGAGCGCCCGCACCTCTGATTCGCGGACCCCGAGCACGTAGCCGAGCCCGACCCGCACGGCCCCCGGCCGAAGCGCGTCACGGCCCTCCCCCGCTCCGACCCCGGCCCCGGCTCCATCCCCGGCGGGCTCGATCGTGCAGTGCGCGGCACTCGCGTTGATCTCGGGCGCGAGCACCGTGATGCCACGACGCTGCGCCTCGTGGACGAGCGTGTCGGGCGGGTAGAAGCCCATCGGCTGCTCATCCAGGAGCGAGCAGAGGAACTCGGGCCCGTAGTGCACGCGCAGCCAGGTGGACTGGTAGGCGAGGACGGCGAACGCGGCGGAGTGCGCCTTCGGGAATCCGAAGCCGGAGAAGCCGAGCACCTTGCGGAAGATCTCGCCGGCGAGGGCCTCGCTCACATCCGGGTGGGTGCGCATCGCGCCCTGTACGAACTGCTGCTCGTGGGCTTCCAGCGCGGCCGCGCTGCGCTTGCGACTCATCGCCCGCCGCAGCGACTCGGCCTGCCCCACGGTGTAGCCGGCGAACGCTTGCGCGACCTCGAGCACCTGGTCCTGGAAGATGATCGTGCCGAGCGTCTCGGCCAGCGGCCCCTCGAGAGACGGATGCTCGTACGGGATCTCGTAGTCCGGGTCGGTGCGGACGCGCTGACGCCGCTCGATGTACGGGTTCACGGCACCACCGACGATCGGGCCCGGGCGGACGATCGCGACCTGGACCGTGAGGTCGTCGAGCGTCTCCGGACGGGTGCGCATGAGCGACCCCATCTGCGCGCGCGACTCGATCTGGAACACGCCCATCGTGTCGGCCGCCTGGATCGCCGCGAACACGACGGGATCGTCGAAGGCGATCCGGGAGAGGTCGATCCGCTCCTCGCGCGTGCGCGCGATGAGATCGACGCTCCGTTCGACGCACGACAGCATGCCGAGCCCGAGCAGGTCGATCTTCAGGAACCCCGCATCACCACAGGAGTCCTTGTCCCACTGGAGCACCTGACGGCCCTCCATCGCGGTCGGAACGATCGGGCAGCACCCGCTGACGGGCTCGGTCGCGATGATCATGCCGCCGGGGTGTTGGCCGAGGTGGCGCGGCAGCCCCTGCGCCTCGCGCACCAGCCGGCACAGCCAGGCCCACCGTCCTTGGGCATGTCGGCCGCTGCCGAGCGCGAGGTCGACGTCCTCCTCGATCCGCTCGGCGCTCCAGCCGTCGCTGGCCTGCGCCACCCGCGCGACCTCTGCCGCCGGGAGTCCCAGGGCCACGCCGAGCTCGCGGATCGCTCCACGTGCCCGGAATCCCGGATGCGTGGCGACCAGCGCCGTGTGCGTCCGGCCGTAGCGCTCGTGGATCCGCGGGATCAGCACCTCGCGGATGTCCCGTGGAAAGTCGAGGTCGATGTCGGGGAAGGCTGTGAGCTCCTCGTTGAGGAACCGGCCGAGGAGGAGGTCGTTGGCGATCGGGTCGACGTGCGAGAGCCCCGTGAAGTAGCAGACGATCGAGCTCACCGACGATCCCCGCCCACGGCCCGGAGGCAGGAGCGACCGAGCGCTGCGGTCGCCGCGGACCTCCTGGGCGACCTCGCGCGCGAGCTCGAGCACGTCGCGGTGCAGCACGAAGAACCCGGCGAGTCCGTGGCGGTCGATGATCCGCAGTTCCTGCTCGAGCCGCTGCCGGGCCTGCGCCTCGTTCGCACTGCCCGGCGGGTAGCGGTCCGCGAACACGGCCTCGCACGCCTCGGCGAGCTGACGGCCCATCGCCGGATCTCCGGCGCCCGGGTAGCGGTAGCCGAGGTCGCGCGTGAGGTCGAAGCCGCGGCACCGCTCCGCGAGGTGGACCGATTCGGCGAGCCCCTCCTCGAGACCCTGGAAGCGACGCGCCATCACCTGCGGCGACACGAGCACGTGGCTGTGGTTGCCGCGGCGCAGCGCCTCGCTCGCATCGAGGCTGAGCCGGTGGCGAGCGGCGACGAAGGCATCCTGCAGGAAGGCGCGCCGTCGGTCGTGCGCATGGACGTTGCCCGTGACGACGACGGGTACCCCGAGCTGCCGCGCGAGTCGCCGTCGGCCGCGGATGCGGGTGCGGTCGTCGCGCGCGTAGGGTCGCTGGAGCTCGATGCGCAGGCGCTCGACCCCGAACGCCTCTCGCAGGACGGCGAGCCGGGCCGGGTCCTCCACCCCGTGCGTGGCACAGCCGCTCAGGCAGATGAGGCCGGCCGCATGCTCTGCCACCTCCTCGAGGGTGACCGAGGGCTCGGTGCGTTCGCGCTGCGGGTGGTCGCGGGTGTGGGCGTGCGCGCGCGTGAGGAGGTCGCAGAGGTTGCGCCACCCCTCGCGGCTCTCGACGAGGAGGGTGAGGTGGTCGTCGCGCTCGGGCACGCCGGAGCCACGGACCACCGCCCCTCCCGCGGGGGTGACCGGGCCGGTGCCGGCGGCATACCGGTGGACGGCAGGGTCGGCGTGCCGGCGGACCGTGATCTCCGCGCCGTGGATCGCGGCGACCCCGGCGGCGCGGGCCGCGTGCGCGAACTCCATCGACCCGGCGACCGAGTCGTGGTCGGTGAGGCCGAGCGCGAGGTGCCCCAGGTCGCGCGACTGCTCGAGGAGCTCGGCGGGCAGCGAGGCACCGTCCAGGAACGAGTACGCCGAGTGGGCGTGGAGCTCCACATAGGGGATCGTCGCCGCGTGCTCGGGAACCTGGCCGTGCATCGAACACATGTTCGCATGCCGCACGGCCACACGCCAGCGACCGTGCAAATCGGGCATACCGGCCCCACCCGAACGCTTGTCCCCCGATCTGCGAGAAGTTCGGACGGTTTGTCCCACGTCCCGCCCCCTCATCCGTTAGCTTGGTCACACCGCGGGCGGAGTTCGCCTCCAGCCAGTCCCACCTGCACCGCTCAGAAAGGTCCCGCGATGTCCATCCGCTCTCACGGATCCGGTTCCGGCCGGACCCTCGCGCGTGCGCTCACCACGCTCGTCCTCCTGCTCGTCCCCGCCTCCGTCGCGACCGCGGCCTGCCCGGTGCAGAAGACGACGAAGGCGTTCGCGGGCTGGGGCGACACGGCCGACTACGCCCAGATCCCGGGCGGTTCGTTCGAGAACGGCGCCAGCGGCTGGACCTTCATCTCCAGCAAGCTCCTGCTCGGGAACGACGAGTGGGACGTGCTCCCCGGTACGCACTCGGCCGCGCTCGGCACCGGCATCGGCTCGCTCGCGGCGACCGCGATCTCGCCACCGTTCTGCGTGGATGCGACGCACCCGTACTTCCGCTTCATGTTCAAGCCGACCGCACCGGCGGGCGCCCTGACCACGTTCATCATCTACAAGAACGCGTCGGGCAACCTGATCCAGCAGATCGTCGGTTCGCGGGTGAACACCACGATCATGCCCGGCGCATGGCGACCGTCGCAGATCAACCCGCTGTCGATCAACATCCCGCTCCTGGAGGCCGGCGGCACCGCGACGGTGCAGCTCGGCTTCATGTCACCCCTCTCCTGGGGTGGCGCGAGCTACTACGTCGACAACATCCTCGTCGATCCGTACCGCCGCGGTTGACCGGGGTCGAGAATGATGGCGACCGCCCAGAGGTTGCCATCGCCGTCCGCGTCAGACACGATGCGGGACGGAGCGTCGACCGGGAGCTCATCGCAAGTTTCGACGAGTTCGGTCAACTTTTCAGGTCTAGGTGACGATCCATTGGGCGTACGCGTACGCCCCTAGGCCTGTAGCCCTCCGCAAACTCCCCGTATCGACCACCGCATGGTCTCAGTAGTCACCGATTTCGACGGCACCGCCGCCACCGCGGCCGATCGCCTGCTCGAAGACTCGTGGGAGGGTCGGAAGCAGCGACTCAGCGCACGTGAGCTCAAGGCCGAGCTCAGCATCACGTTCGCGTTCCTCGTGGCGGCGGTGCTCCTCGCCGTACTCGCGCCGACGGCGCACGCCTCCGCCTGGCTCACCTTCGCCCTTGCGGCCGCCTTCGCGATCGCGAGCCGCATCGAGTTCCCGGTGGGCGCCGGCCATGCCGTCCCCACCCAGCTCTTCCTCATCCCCCTGCTGCTGCTCGGCCCCCCGGGGCTGGTGCCGCTCATCGTGCTCGGTGCGCTCGCCGTGGCGGTCGTGTTCGACTGGCTCGCGAAGCGCACGCGCCTCGAACGACTCGTCGAGACGGGCGGTGACGCCTGGCACTCGATCGGTCCGGCGTTCGTGTTCGTGCTCGCCGGCCACCCCGGTCCCGACACCGCCGCCTGGTGGCTGTACGTGGTCGCGTTCGTCGCGCAGGTCAGCTGCGAGATCATGTCGGCCACCCTGCGCGAGTACTTCACGCTCGGCATCCCGCCGCAGCTGCAGCTCCGGATCCTGGGCATCGTCTGGTCGATCGACGTGCTGCTCACGCCTGCCGCGGTCGTCGCCGCGGCAGCCACCGGCGCCCGTTCGATCCCGGCGGCACCGCTCGCGATGCTCGGCGTCGCGGCCGTGCTGGCCGTCATCGCCCGCGACCGCAACGCCCGCATCGACCAGGCCCACGCCCGGCTCGAGGCCCTGCACCGCGAGCGCAGCCGACTCCAGATCGCCGTCTACCGCATCGGCGACGCGTTCGCCTCCAAGCTCGACCTCGACGCCCTCCTCACGATCACCACGCGTGCCGCCGTCGAAGCGCTCGATGCCGATGGCGGTCGCGGCTCCGCCTACCAGGGCCAGGGCCGTAAGCTCGTGCGCCGCGCGACCGTGCACGAGGACCTCGAGATCGAGCCCGCGCTGCGTGCGGCCGAGGACACCGCCGTCGCCCTCGGCTCGGCGACGACCGCAATGGTCGACGGCGTGTGGGCGCTCGCCTGCCCGATCGCGGAACCCGGGGTCGGAGATGCCCACGGCATGATCGTCCTGGCGCGCCGCGCCAGCGCGTTCGCCGACGAGGAGCGCGACCTGCTCCGCCACCTCTGCGAGCAGGCCGGCGTCGCAGCCGGCAACAGCCAGCGCCATGAGGCACTGCACCGCCAGGCGCTGACGGACGAGCTGACCGGTCTCGCGAACCACCGTCGCCTGCAGGAGCTGCTGGCACAGGGCGCCGAGCGGCACGCGAGCTCGTCGAAGACGCCGCTCGCGCTCATCCTCTTCGACCTCGACAACTTCAAGCAGGTCAACGACACCCGCGGCCACCAGACGGGCGACCACGTGCTGCGGTCGGTCTCCGACACGCTGCGCGACTGCTGCCGCGCCGGGGACGAGCCGGCCCGTTACGGCGGTGAGGAGCTCGC
This sequence comes from Patulibacter minatonensis, assembly GCA_036946195.1. Taxonomy (GTDB): domain Bacteria; phylum Actinomycetota; class Thermoleophilia; order Solirubrobacterales; family Solirubrobacteraceae; genus JAGIBJ01. The sequence continues at coordinate 114,880 of JAQIJQ010000004.1, forward strand.
GATCGTGGTGCAGGGCGCCACGTTCGACGAGGTCCTGATCCTGGCCGAGCGGGCGCGCGCGTCCATCGCGGCGTTGGAGCTCGTCGACATGGAGGGCGCGGACCTCAGCGTCTCGACCTCCGTCGGCGTGGCAGAGCTCGGACCGTCCGTCACGACGGTGACCGCGCTCATCGCCGAGGCCGACGCGGCGCTCTACGAGGCCAAGCACGCCGGCAAGAACTGCGTGCGGTTCGGCCCGGCGTCGGACCACCCCTCCCTGCTGCGCGCATGATCCGCCGGCGGCGTGCGCTGCCGACCGTCGTCGCCGTGACGGTCGCCATGCCGCTGACAGCTCCGAGCGGGCAGGCGGCGGCGCCGACGAAGCCGAAGTCCGGCGTGGACGCCGCGCGTCAGGTGGCGTTCACCGTGGCGGGCCGCTCCGTCGATCTCGTCCTGCGGCCCTCCTCCGGCTCGGCGAACCCCCTGGCCGCGCAGCTCGCCGGCCAAGGCGTGGTGCTCGCGTGCAAGGGCACACCGCCGGGGCGACATCGCCCGGCGCTCGGGGTGATCGAGACGAACTGGCCGACGGCCGACCCGACGTTCTTCCGGGTACAGCTCAGCCGCGACGTGTCGACGTCGATGCAGTGGTGCGTGCTCGAGCAACCGGACGGCAAGGACATCGCCGTCGCCCGAAGACTGCGCGTTCCGAAGCCGGTCACCCCTCAGGCGCCGGACGGCTCCCCGGCGACCCCCACCCCGACGCCGGCCCCGACCACGCCCTGAGGGCATCCGGCCGCGACGAGGCCTCGAGACCACGCCTCGGTCGCGGGACGCCCGGCGGCGACGTCGGCCGACGCAGGGCTCGCCCCCACGCCGGCCCGTTCGCCGAGCCCGAGGCGACCGAGCTCAGTCGCTGATCGACCGTTGGTAGGCGCGGATCGCGAGCGGTGCGCAGACGAGCGTGATCGCCACTGCCCAGATCAGGGTGTACGCGACCGAGTGGTGCAGCGGCCACGGCGCATCGGCAGGGATGTCGCTCATGCCCGGGTTGTTGAACAGCTCCCGCAGCGCGTTCGCGACCGCGCTGATCGGGTTCCACTCCGCGATCGTCTTGAGGACGCCCGGCAGCGTGCTCGTCGGCACGAACGTCGAAGCGACGAAGGTGAGCGGGAAGATCGCGACGAACGCGACGCCTTGCACGGCCTCCGGGGTCCGCACGAGGCTGGCGAGCAGCACGCCGATCCAGATCATCGCGAAGACGAACGCGAACATGAGCGCGTACGCCGCGATCGTGTCGAACACACTGCCGCGGGGCTGCCAGCCGACGATGAGACCGGTGAGCGACATGAGCGTGACGGGGATCGCCGCGCGGATCAGGTTGGCGACCGCGTGGCCTGCGAGCACCGAGCCCTTCGCGATCGGGAGCGACCGGAAGCGGTCCATCGCGCCGCTGTTGAAGTCGTACGCAAGCGACATCGCGACACCGAAGACACCGAACGTGAGCGTCTGGGCGAAGATGCCGCCCATCAGGAACTCACGGTACGCACCCGGGTCGCCCTCGGCCCCCGGAACGGCGATCGCGCCGCCGAACACGTAGGCGAAGAGCAGCACGAACATGATCGGCTGGAACGTCGCGTCGGCCAGCGCCTCCGGCTGACGGCGCATGTGCTTGATCCCGCGCTTGGCGATCACCCACGTGTCGTGAACCGGCCGCGAACCGTGGTCGGCCGGCTTCGCAGTGGCGGGCGTGGCGGTGGTGGCACTCATCGGGCCGCCTCCTCGAGCTCGTCGTTGATGGACGGCGCGTCGGCGGGGGCGCCGGTCAGGGTCAGGAACACCTCGTCGAGGGTCGGCTGACGCATGCCGAGATCGTCGACCTCGATGCCGGCGTCGGCGAGCGCCACCGAGACGGCAGCCAGTGCCGCGACGCCGCTGCGGGTCGGCACCGTCGCAAGCCGGGCGCCCACGTCGAGCTGCGCCTCGGCATTCGCGCCTCGCCCGAGGATGGCCGCGGCGTGCTCGAGCTGGGCGGGATCGGAGACGACCACCTGCAGCTGGTCGCCTCCGACGCGGCGCTTGAGCTCGCGCGAATCGCCCTGCGCGATGACCTTGCCGTGATCGATGACCACGATGTCGTCGGCGAGCCGCTCGGCCTCCTCGAGGTACTGGGTGGTGAGCATGAGCGTGGTACCGCGGCCCACGAGGCTGTCGAGCACCGCCCACAGCTCGTTGCGGGCGCGCGGGTCGAGGCCGGTGGTCGGCTCGTCGAGGAACAGCACCTCCGGGCGGGCAACGATCGTCGCGGCGAGATCCAGGCGGCGACGCATGCCCCCGGAGTACTCCTTCGCGAGCCGGTCACCGGCGTCGGTGAGCGAGAAGTCCTCGAGGAGCTCGTCGGCGCGCTGTGCGGCCGCCGCCTTGCCGAGGTGGTGGAGCTCGCCGAGCATCCGGAGGTTCTCGCGACCGGTCAGCAACCCGTCGACGGTCGCATCCTGGGCCGCGAGACCGATGCTGCGGCGAACGAGCGTGCCCTGCGTGGCCACGTCGAAGCCGCCGACCGTGGCACTGCCACCGTCGGACTTCGTGAGCGTGGTGAGGATACGGACGGCGGTGGTCTTCCCGGCCCCGTTCGGACCGAGAACTGCAGTGACCGTGCCCGCGGGGACGGCGAGATCCACGCCCTTCAGCGCGGTCTTGTCGCCGTAGCGCTTGACGAGGCCCTTCGCCTCGATCGCGTACGTGGTCGTTGACGTCATGGCGTCCACCCTCCCACATCCAGCCAAATGTTGCAATCGATGTAAAATTCGTGTGACGGCAAAGCCCCGACTATTCTCGGAGTGTGCGCCCGCCGAGGATGCCCCGACCCGCCAGCCCTGCCGCACCCGAGCCGGCGCCAGCCGGCCTGCGCGAGCGCAAGAAGGCCCAAACCCGCCAGCACATCAGCGATGTCGCGACCCGCCTCTTCCTCGATCGCGGATTCGACGAGGTGACGGTCGCCGCCATCGCCGGTGCCGCCGACGTGTCCGTGAAGACCGTCTTCAACTACTTCGGCAGCAAGGAGGACCTGCTCTTCGACCGCGAGGAGGAATGGGTCGGCTGCGTCGCTGCACTCGCCGCCGCCTCCCCGACCCGCGGCCTCATCCCGCTGCTCCTCGATGACGTGCAGGTCCGCTACCCCCGCCCTCCCATTCGGCGAGTGGTCGCGGTTCCGCGGCGAAGCCGCCGATGGCCGCCGCCGCTTCTACCGACTCGTCCACGAACACGAGTCGCTCCAAGCTCGCCTCCTGGTGATGCACGAGCGCATGGGCGCGAACATGCGCGCGCTCGTCGCCGACGCGCTCGGCACCGACGAATCCGATCCACACGCCCACGCTGCCGGCGCCCTCGTCCACACCGCCTACACCACCGTCGGCAGCGAGCTGCGCCGCAGCATGCTCGGGGGCTCCACCCCGACCGAGACCGTTCGCCGCGCCGTCGCCGCAGGCACCGAAGCCCTCAGCCGCCTCCGCACCGCCTACGCCGACACTCCCCTCGTCGACTGACGATGGCGGGGTGGTGGCGCCACCCACGCACGCTGCGCCGACCGCGCGCCTCACCCGACGGCCGCCTGACAGTCGAGCCGCGTCTCCCAGATGCCGCCGACGGGACGAGTGCGCTGCTCGACGAGGGTCGAGGTCCGCAGGCCCTTCACCGCGCTGATGTCGAGCGCACTGCCGACCTTGATCCCGTAGTCCTTGTCGTGATCGTCGATCGCGTAGCGGCGCTCATCGATCGCAGCGGTCTCGCCGGCAGCGTGCGCGAGCGCGCTCAGGCGCGCGGGATCGGTCGGATCACGGCGCCATTCCTGGACCGCGGCGAGGACCGCGGGATCCTCGAGGTCGAACCGCGCATGCACCTCACGTGACCTCGCCCCTGTGCCCGTCACACCGGTGACCTCCATCCCGACGATCCGTGGGCCGGGAACGAGCGTGAACGCGACGGTGCCACCGGTGTAGACCTCCGCCGTCTGGCTGAGCTTCTCGGGGTTGACGACGGACGCGAGCGGATCGTCGCCACCGTCCGCAGCACCGTCGCGGCCGCTGGGGCGCCGTCCGCTGGCGGGCCGTCCACGCACAGCGCGGTCGCTGCTGCCCGTGCTCGGGAGGCTCGCGGCCGGCAGCACATCGAAGAACGCCCCGATGCGGCCGTCGACGTGGACGAAGGCCGTGGCTTCCTTGCGGTGAGCAGCGACGCGCAACCCGATCTCCGTGCTGGCATCGGCTTCGGCGCCGGAGGCGAGGAGCGGCCCGAGGCCGAGGTCGGCGGCGGCGGAGATCGCACCCTTGCCGGAGAGGTCGTAGGTGTCGACGTTCGGCTCGGCGCGTCCGAGGCCGACGAGATCGGCGGCGCCGTGCAGGACGGTGGCCGCGCCGGGCAGCTTCTCCTTGCGCAGGCGCTTGACGAGCGCCTGCGCGGCGGCCTGGTCGGGCGCGGTGTAGGTACGACCCGCGCGGGCGCCGCCCGAGGCGCCGATCGACGCCTCGGCGCCGCCGCGTTCGGCGGAGAGGTCGGCGCCGACGTCGACGCCCTCGACGAGTTGGATCACGTAGCTCCCGTCGCTGCGCCGTTCGATCGCGATCGCGCGGTCGTCACCGATGTGGAACCACGCGACGCCGAGCCGGGCCGCAAGGGTGCGGTCGGTGCGGAGGGTCGGACAGGGCTCGCGGTCGAGCGTCGCGCAGCGCCGTCCTGCCACGGTGCAGAGTGCCCGCTGCATCGCCGTCGTGACGCGGTTGCTGAATCCGGGCGCCGCGATCGCGGCGATGGCCCCTGCCGCCACGAGCACGAGGGCCACGACGGCGACGATGCCGACGAGCTCGAGGGAGGCTTGGCCGCGGTCATCACGTGGATGCATGCCGTGAGGCTGCCGGCGAGGGCGTTGCACGGGTGCAACGCACTGCAACGACTTTGCAACGGGCGACGCTCGGGGTGGCTCCTCGGCACCCCTGGGGAGCGCTGTGCGCACGCGAGGCGCATCACCCGAGCGCCGCCTGCCGGTACCAGGCGCCGGTGCGAAGATCACGGAAGAGGACGAGGTTCTGACCGGTGCGGGTGACGACCTCCCAGTAGCGGCGCCGGATCGGCGAAGGGGACCACCAGCGGTCCTCGACGAGCCAGCTCTCGCGGACGGCCTCGATGACGGCGCCTTCGACGCGGCGTGGGTAGCCACCGGCCTCGGCTTGGACGCGGACTTCGACGGGGATCCCGAGGCGGCGTGGTGCGGTGCGGCTCATGGCTCCCTCGGCGCGAGGGCCATGCGGCGCTCGGGCAGGCGAGACGCGGGATCGACTTCGACGATGCGCAGCAGTGCGTCGTCGCCGGATCCCGCGCTCACCTGACGCAGCCCCTCCCGAAGCCGCGCCCTCCTGCGCACCTCGTCGTCCTCCAGCAGCGGAATCGCGTGGGACGGCGGGCCGCCGAAGCTCTCGGCATGGATGCCAAGGGTCTGCGCCGGAGCGCTCAGCTGGGCGAGGTGCGGTGCGAGCGCGAGGTGCAGACGCGCGCGGTCCGCAGTGGCCTCGCGCAGCACGATGCGCGAGCGCCAGGTGCCGCCTTCGACGAGGGCGGCTTCGAGCACGACGGTGCGCAGGGTGCGGCCTTGCCGTTCGGGGCGCGCGAGGAGGCGATCGAGCAGGAGGCCGAGGACGCGGTCGAGGAGTTCGCCGGAGAGCGATTCGGGTAGGTCGAAGCGCTCGCGAAGGTCGCTGCCGGGTTGGCGTGGAACGAGCGGCGTGTCGAGGCCCGAGGCGAGATCGTGAGCGAGGATGCCGGTCTGGCCGAAGCGCTCACCAAGGGGGCCGCGGCCGAGACGGACGACGTCGCCGAGGGTGTCGAGACCGAAGCGGCGGAGCGGACCGGGGAGCTTGGCGGTGCGCTCGCGGCAGGCGAGCAGATCGACGGTCATCGGCGCGAGGTCGGTGGCGCCGTGGACGAACGCGGCCTTCCGTGGGCTGGCGCGGCGTGCGGCGGCCTGAGCGCTGAAGCGGACCGGACCGAGGCCGATCCGCAGGCCGGGCCACCAACCGATGGCACGGCGGGTGGCGGCGATGACGCCGTCGATCCCGCGGTACATCCGGCGGAGCCCGGCCGCATCGAAGCACGCCTCTCCCGGGGCGAGCGGTTCAGGTGCCGCGCCGATGCCCTCGAGGCAGACGAGCAGTGCCTCCCAGCTCCGGTCGACCGCCACGGGATCGGGCGGCACCAAGACCAGCTGCGGACTGCGCGCGAGGGCTTCGGCGAGCGAGATGCCGGGATGGACGCCCTGAGCTTCGGCCGCCGGCGAGCAGGCACCCACCCGGTCGGGACCCCCGGGCAGGGGTGCGAGTGCCACCGGCGCTCGAAGCAGGGTGCGGCGATCCCCCACCGCCACCACCAGCTCGAGCCGAGACATCAGGACGTCCATCACCACGACCGAACACACGTTCGCACCCTGGCCGGCGGATTGCAAGCGATCTTGCAAACGTGCGTTCGCGCGCCGGGCCTGCGCCAGTCTCCCGCCGATCAGCGGCGGCGAGCGAGCACGGGCCGACCGAACGGCACGCGTCGCCGATGGACCGGACTGGTGGTCGCGCGAGCCGCAGGAGCGGTGCCGGCGAGCGCCCCTGCGGCCTCCCCCGGCCCACGCTCCTCGATCGCGGCCGCGGGACGGCGCGCGAGGAGCACCGACCCGGCGAGCACGAGGAAGAAGCCGAGGAGGGTCCAACTCGTGATCCGCTCATCGAGGAACACGGCTCCGACGAGGATCGCGACGGCCGGGTTGATGTAGGTGACGGCCGTCGAGCGGACCGCCCCGACGAGGCCGATGAGGGCGAAGAGCAGGAGGAACGCGCCGACGGTGCAGACCAGGGCGAGCACGGCGACCGCCCCGAGCACGTTGGCCGAGGGGACCTGGGTGGGCCAGCCGCCGCCGACGGCGAGCACGCCGAGGGCCCCGACGCTGGCCGCGGCGAACGAGAGACCCATGACGGCGACGGCCGACTCGTCCGGCAGTGCACGGGCGAGGATCATCGGCCCGATCGCGTAGCCCGTCACGACGAGCATCAGCTGGAGGACGGCGATGCGGTCGGAGGCGTGGATGTCGAGGCCGACGAGCGCAGCCACGCCGGCGAGCCCGAGCAGGAGGCCGACCCACCCGGAACGGCCGAGCACCTCCCGGCGCCCGCTGGCGAACGCGAGCAGGACGCCCATGAGCGGCGTGGCGGCGACGAGCAGCCCCGTGGTGCTGCTGGGCAGCCGCTGCTCGGCGGTGCCGATCATGAGCCAGGGGACGACCACTTCGATGCCGGCGTAGAGCAGGATCGGTCGCCAGCGGCGCGCGGTCGGCGCGAGCTCGCGGCGCCAGGCTGCGAGCGGCAGCAGGATCGCAGCACCGAGCGCGGTGCGCATCAGCAGCAGCGCAGCGGGCGAGAGCTCCTCGATCGCAACCTTCACGAGGAGGTACGGAATGCCCCAGGCGACGCCGAGCGCGGCGAAGAGCAGGGCGGCGCGTCGGTCCATGCCTCCATGGTCGGCAACCGAGACTCGGAAGTCCATCTAGATTTTCCGAACGAAACCGTTCACGATCACTAACGTGTTCGATGATCCGGTCCTCGACCTCAAACGGCTCCGGGTGCTCCGCGAGGTCGAGCGGCGCGGCACGATCTCGGCCGCCGCCGACGCGCTGCACCTCACGCCGTCGGCGGTCTCCCAGCAGCTGTCCGGCCTTGCTCGAGATCTCGACGTGCCGCTGCTCGAGCGGCAGGGCCGTGGCGTCCGGCTCACCGGCCAGGCGCGCGTGCTCCTGGAGCATGCGGCGATCGTGGCCGGGCAGCTCGACCGTGCGCGCGCCGATCTGGAGCGATGGACGGAGGGCGCGGCAGGCACGGTGCGGATCGGGTCGCTGGCGACGGGCGTCGCCGCGCTCGTGGGCCCGGCGCTCTCCCGTCTGCGCGAGCGCCGACCGGGCTTGGAGATCGCGGTCTCCGAGCACGAGCCGCCGACCGTGTTCGAGCTGCTCGACGACGACGAGCTCGACCTGGTGATCGCCGTCGACTACCGCGATGCGCCGGGCCGCAGCGATGCCCGGTACCTGCGCCGCGACCTGCTCAGCGACCGGCTCGACGTGGTGCTGCCTGCCGGGCACCGGCTCGCGACCGAGGCCGCCCGCCGCGGTGGCATCCGCCTCGAGCAGCTCGCCGACGAGGCCTGGGTGAGCTCGGAGCCGTCGGATTCCTGCGCGATGATCACGACCGCGCTCTGCGCCGGCGCGGGGTTCAGCCCCGACGTGCGGCACGAGTGCCACGAGTGGGACTCCGCTGCCGCGCTGGTCGCCGCGGGCGCCGGCGTGGCGTTGATCCCCGAGCTCGCACAGCCCTTGCGCCAGTCGGCCGAGCTGTTCCGCTGCAAGGTGCAGGGACCGCCCGCTGCCCGGCTGCTGTTCGTGCTCGCCCGCGCGAGTGCGGAGAGCTCGCCGCCCGTGATGGCCGTGCTCGACACGATCGTCGAGATCGCCGCCGAGCGTCCGGACGCGCTCTGACCATGCGGAGGCGCTTCGGGGAGGTGCCGCGGACGCCGGGCTCTGCGCCCTTCGCCCACCGAGCGCAGGACTGACTGGGGCCTCCTTGCGGAGGCCCCAGTGGTAGCGCGCCTGTAAGCCGGATTCTGTCGTGAGCAGCCATCCATCTGTGCGACCTACCTGAGCCTCGGCGGGCAGCCTACGAGCGGCTCTGCTCGGTCTTGCATCGGGTGGGGTTTGCCTGGCCGCCGTGTCACCACGACGCCGGTGCGCTCTTACCGCACCTTTTCAACCTTGCCTGTGCGAGCGCGAGGCCCGCCATCGGCGGTGTGTTTCTGTGGCACTTTCCCGCGGGTTTCCCCGGGTCGCTCCCGCGACCACCCTGCCCTGCGATGTCCGGACTTTCCTCGAGGTGCCGAAGCACCACGCGGCTGCCCAGCGCGCCGGCCAAGGGTACTCCACCGCCGCCTGCCGTCGCGAGCCGCGCAAACGCTCGCCCGCACCGGCCGCCGCGCCGGGTTACCCTCCGCAGATCAGCGACGGCAAAGCAGCGGAGCGGGCCGCCGAGGCTCGACGCCTCGCGCGGAGTGTGGAGAACGGCCGGCAGATCGCCGCCGCGCTCCGACACCTCGACTCGTACGGCGCAGAGGAGTCCAGTCGCCCGCTCGCGGAGTCGCTCGGCCGGTTCCTCGTCGATCGCGCCGAGGCTCGGCACGCCGGCTGGCGCGTGGTGCGGCAGCTGATCGTGGAGAGCGCGAGCGATGCGCCGTGGGAGCGGTGCGCGCGTCGCGCGGTGCCGTTGGTGGCCGACGAGCTCATCCGGCTCACGCAGGAGGCCGGTCGCACGCCGCTGCACCGGGCCCAGCACGTTGCCGCGCGGTGCCGGGCGACGGCGATCGCGCCGTTCGTCGATCCCGAGCCCATTCTGCGCGACCTCAAGCTCGAGCCGCGCGAGCTCGACGGGGATGAGTGGGCCGAGGGGCTCCGTGAAGCCGCCGGGGCACGCTCGCGCGAGGGCGCCCGCAAGCGCCTGGCCGAGGCGCTCGCGCTCGAGGCAGCGGGCACCTCGGACGACGCCGAGGACTAAACGCACGATGGTGAGCGTCTAGCAGGATCGTGTCTGCGCGCCGCGAACCCCTGGCACCGATGGTCGCCCACCCCCAGGCCACGTCGGTCGTCGCCGGCCCGGCGTTCGCTGGAACGCTGCTCGACGCGGCCCGTTCCCGCACGGCCGCGAGCCCGCACCATGTGCGCGTGAGGCTTGGCGGCGCCTGCGTCGACGTGCGGTTCGACGGTCCGGGATCGGCGGGCGCGCTCCTGCCGGCGTGGCGTCCGCTCATCGTCGATCCGGATGACGAAGCCGCGATGGCCGCGACGCCCGAGGCCACCCTGCACGTGCTCACGGCGGACGCCTCCGGCCCGTCGCCCGCTGCGCCCTGGGGTCGCGCGATCGAGGCCGCGCACGCCGCCAGCCACGAAGCGCTCGAGTTCTTCGACCTGGCCGGGACCGTGGGGCTCTGGGAGGCGTCGGCGCGCACCGGCGTGTGGTGGGCGCCGCGCCCTGAGACGTTCACGGTGCACGACCGGATCCAGCCGCTCCTCCCCTTGCTGCGGTGGGCACTTCGCGGAGCGGACCGCCCGGTGCTCCGCGCCGGCCTCGTCGGCAGCGCGCGTGGCGGCCTGCTGATCGCGGGAGGCCCGGGCTCGGGGCGCTCGACGACGGTGCTCGCCGCTCGCCGGCTCGGCCTGGCCGCGCTGTCGGATGCGGCGACGGTCGTCGCTCCCGGCGAGCTGCGCGGGTTCCCGCTGACGGGCTACGCGACGGCGACGACCCGCACGATCGCGCTGCTGCCCGAGCTCATGAGCCGGCTCGCGCCGTTGCCGCGCACGCCGCTCGGCCAGCAGGCGGTCGTCCTCGATGCCCGACCGCTCAGGGCGACCGATGGGATGCCGCTGCGCGCCGTCGTCGTCGTGCGGCTCGGCGACCTTGCCGGCGCGCCGCTTCGCATCCTGCCGCAGGATGCTGCGGCAGCGGTGCTGCCGGCGCTCACGCCGATGCTGCCGGGCACGAGGCCCGTGGATCTCCGGCTCGCGGCGACGCTCGCCGACGCGCTGCCGGTCTACGGGCTGACGGTCGGCCCCGAGGTGGACGCCGTCGCCGGTGCCCTCGCCCGGATCCTGCGCGACCAGGCGTGAACCGGCGTCGGTCGCGCGCTGGCGACCGCGGCTAGAAGCTGCGCAGGAGGCCGACGACGACGCCGGCAATCTGCACGTCGCCGCGCACGATGATCGGGTCGAGCGCCTCGTTCTCGGGCTGCAGGCGGATGTGGTCGCCTTCGTGGAAGTAGCGCTTGACGGTGGCCTCGTCCTCGTCGAGGAGCGCGACGACGATCTCGCCGTTGCGGGCCGTCGACTGCTGGTGGACGACGATGAGGTCGCCGTTCAGGATCCCGGCGTCGATCATCGATTCGCCCTTGACGCGCAGCAGGAACTCGCCGCGCTGGCCGCCGGCGGCGGCGGGGACGGCGACGACCTCTTCGACCTCTTCGCTGGCGAGCGACGGCGGGCCGGCGGGCACACGGCCGACGAGCGGCAGCATGGAGGCGCCGTCGACCTCCTGGGGTTCGACGGGCTCGGCGCCGAGGAGCTCCATGGCGCGTGGCTTGCTCGGATCGCGGCGCAGCAGCCCCATCTTCTCGAGGCGCGCGAGGTGCGCGTGCACGGTCGAGGACGAGGAGAGACCGACGGTCTTGCCGATGTCACGCACCGCCGGCGGGTAGCCGTAGGTGGCGACGTGATCGCGAATGCAGGCCAGGATGGCTCGCTGGCGATCCGTCAGCTCGTCGATCACTGCGTCGTCTCCGGGGAACATGCGTTCGCAACACTACCCCCTTCCCCGGCGGACGCCGTGCAGCGCGGCGTGCAGGCCGCCCCGGACTCTGATCCGGACCTCCGCCGCGCGTCTCGGACCGCGGTCGCGGGAGGCCGAGAACGAGAGAGGCCGCCCCCGGTCGGGAGCGGCCTCTCTGCAGTGCGCCGAAGAGGACTCGAACCTCCACGGGATTATCTCCCACCAGGCCCTCAACCTGGCGCGTCTACCAATTCCGCCATCGGCGCGGGCGATTGGACGCAGGACTATAGAGGGATCGTTCGGAGGATGCGTTCTGGGCCGACGGTCGTCCGACGGGAGCTACGACTTCCTGCGCCCGGAGGCGCCGCCGCCGTAGGCGCCGAGGTCGGCCAGGAACGCGATGATCACGATGAACCACTCGAATCCGGCGACCTCGTGGGTGCCGAGATCCCACATGAGGATGAACGCGAGGGTGGTCCACGGCAGCAGGAAGAAGCCGAGGAGCGGCAGCAGGATGCCGTCCATCGCGCGGCTCGGGAGGTCGGAGAAGATCGCGAGCGCCACCAGTGCCACGCGGGGCGAGATCAGGGCGAGGAGCGCGATGAAGCAGGGCATGGCGACACCGTAGTCGAGCGGGCCGGTGCCCCATCCGGCCATCACCGGGCTTTGCGCAGCGGGCCGACGCGGGGCGCTGCATCGTCCCGGATGCAGCGCCCCATCGGCGTCGTCGTGGACCGTGGCGACGGGCCGGCGCTGGCGCCGGGCCCCGTGGCGATCCGGCGCCCCCCCCCCCCCCCCCGGGGGGCGCCGTGCCCTGCGCGTTGTGGCGCCGGGGCAGATCCGTGGGTGCTTCGATGGAGGAACCATCTCGCGGGCGGGCCGCGTGGTCTGCTGCGCCGGGGACGCCGCGAACGTCACCCTCGTGACACTCGCGTGCGCGCACCCGCCCGGGGACCGGCGGTCAGGAGGTCGCCCCGGCCGGCGCCTTGGGCGCGCGCGAGGGGCGGACGGGCTTGACGGCGTCGATTGCGGCGGTGACCTTCGTCCCGTCGAGCCCGAGCTCGGCGGCGAGCAGCTTGGCGAACGCGGCGGCGCGCGCAGTCTCGGCCTGCTCGTGGGCGGTGCGTCCGGCCTCGAGGGCGGCCTTCACGGCCGTCTCGCTCTTGCCGGTCGCCTTCGCGATGGCGGTGACGAGCGCGGCACGGTCCTGGCCGTCGCCCCTGCCGCCGGGGCCGCCGCGGCGGCCTCGGCCGACGGCCGGCGGTGTGGTCGGTCGGGCGTTCTCGGCCTCGGGTGACGTGGGCCGCGTGGCGTCGCCCGTCGGCTTGCCGTTGGCGGCCTGGGCCTTCAGCGCGTCGGTGATGACGGAGGTCTCGACGTCGAGGGCGTCGGCGATGGCCTTCGCTTCGGCGGCGAGGTCGGCGGCGCGGTCGCCGGTGCCGAGTTCGGAGCGGACGGCGTCCAGCGCGGCGGTGAGGTCGGCTTCGCTGACGCCGAGCTGCTTGGCGAGCGCGGCGTCGTCGAGCCCGCGGCCCTTGCCGATCTGCGCCGGGGTGGTGCCGGCGGCGTCGCGGGCCTGGGCGCTGATGCCCGTCGCGCCGAGCGCGATCATCGCGGTGGTCCCGAGGACGATGACCGGCTTCTTCCCGAGTGCGTACATGGTTGCGGTGCCTTTGGTTGGTGCGTGCCAGCCGGACGGCGGGCTCGGGGATACCTTCGGCGGCGCGCCTCGGAGGTGCCTGAGCCTGCCCCGAGAATCGCGTGGGGGCGCGCCGCAGCCGCCGGTAGGGTCGGCCGCGCATGGCCGTCGATCTGGAGAGCGTTGCGCGGCGGGCCGCGGAGTTCGGTGGCGAGGAGGCGGTCGCGAGCGTGTCGCTGCGGCGCGCGCTCGTCGTCGAGTGCGGCCCGGATGGCGCCCTTCGCCCTCCGCGGCGTACGGACGAGTTGCTGGTCCGTGTGCTCGTGCGTGATGGAGGCGGCCGGCTGGGTGTGGCGGTCGGTGGCGGGGTCGACGATGCGTCGCTGGCGCTCTTGGCCGAGCGCGCGCGGGCCCAGGCGGTGGGCGGTCACCTTGATCTGCGTGCGTTGCCCGATCCCGAGTCGGGGGTCGAGCACGAGGGGTTCGACGAGGCGACGGCCGCGCTGGATCCGGCGCAGGCGTCGGCGACGGCGCGTGCGGCTGCGGCCTCGATCCAGTTTGCGCTCGGTCGTGGCCGTTCGGCGACGTGGCGGGGCGAGCATGTGGAGCTGGCGGTCGCCCGTTCCGGCGGCGGGCTGGTGCGGGATCGGCGCACGGCGGCGCAGCTCTGTGCCCGCGCGACGGATGACGACGGCTTGCTCACGGGGTACGCGGAGTCGGCGGCGTCTGCGGGCGGGTTCCTGGATGCGGTGGCGCTCGGGGCGTCGGCTTCGCCGGCGTTGGCGCCGATCGAGCGGCATCGTCGGCCGCTCGTGCTGCGTGGCGACGACCATGCGGTGGTGGTGGAGCCGGCGGCGCTCGCGCCGCTGCTCGAGGCGTTCGCTCGGACGACGTGCACGGGGCGGGCGCATGCCACGGGGACGAGTCCGTACACGGGGCGCCTGGGGTCGTACGTTGCGCCGCCTTGGATCACGCTCCTGGATTCACCGCGGTACCTGCACACGCTCGGGCGGGCGATCGATGTGGAGGGCGCGCCGGCGCAGATGGTGCCGTTGATCGAGGGTGGTGTTGCGGCCGGGGTGTTGCACGATGTGGCGTCGGCGGCGGAGGCCGGTGTGGGGTCGACGGGTCATGCGACGGATCTGAGCGGGGCGCCGTTGGGGCCGATTGCGCGCAATCTGGTGCTGCGGGAGTCCGCTGAGCCGGTCACGGCGCTCGAGCTGGCGGGGCGGTCGGAGGTGCCGGTGGTGGTGGTCGCGGTGCTCGACGAGGTGGTGACGGCGGGGCCGGTGAGCACGCGGTTCCGGGCGCTGGGGCGTGGCGCGCGGTTGGTCGACGGCGGTGCGGTGGTCGCGCTGCTCGGCGACGTGGTGGTCACGGGCGATCTCGCGGGCTTGTTCGAGGATGTCGAGGAGCTCGGGGGCCGGCCGCAGCTCGTCGCGCGGCTGCGGCGACTGCCGGAGCACACGACGGCGACGTGGTGCCCGGCCGTGCGGGGTCGCGGCCTCGACGTGGTCGTGGCGTAGGGCGACCGCGGACGTAGGTGGGCCTCTGGCCCATTGAGGCTCGCGGGCAGTTCAGCGTGCGTGCGAGACGCCGCTGATCGCGCCGACGAGCTACGAGGCGAGCTTGATGAGAGCGATCGTGTTCAGGGCCCAGAGGACGCTGAGGACGATCGTCCAGCGGGTGACGTTGCGCTCGAGCATGGAGCCGCCGCCGAGGGATCCGGAGCCGGAGCCGACGCCGAAGGCGCCGGAGAGGCCGCCGTCCTTGCCGCTGTGCGCGAGCACGCCGGCGATGACGCCGATCGACAGGAGGAGCTGGAGAACCTGGAGGACGCCTTCCACGGGCGTCAGCGTACACCACCGGACGCCTCGACGATCGCGGCCTCGGCGGCGTCGAGGGCGTGGAGGAGGTCGGCGGCTTGGGCGCGTAGCTGGCGTTCGAGGGGTGCGGCGTCGGCGTCGGCGAGTTTGCCGGCGGCGCGGTCGGCGCGGAGTTCGCGGATTTCGTCGAGTTTGCGTTCCTTGGCGAGGAGGGCGCGGTCGCGGGCTTCGACGAGGCGTGGGTCGACGGTGTCGGTGGCGGCGGGGGCGCCGGTGCGCAGGGGCCAGAGGACGAAGGTCACGGCCGCGGCTGCCACGAGCATCACGATGAGGAAGGTCATGGGTGGGGGTTCACCGCGGCAGGCGAAGCCGGGTGATGACGACATCATGGTCGCTGCGGTGGAGGTCGTGCGTTGTGACCTGTTCGACGGCGATGCGGTCGGTGACGAGGATGTGGTCGAGGGAGAGTCGCAGGAGCGCGTTGCGCGACCAGGTGGGTCGCCAGGCGTGGCCGGTCTGCTCTGCGGCGTCGCGGAATCCGGAGGCGAGGAGGTCGCGGAGTGGGTGGTGGTCGAGGGTGGCGTTGTAGTCGCCGGCGAGGATGACGTCGGTGGTGGTTTGGCGTGTGCGTGCGAGGGTGCGGGTGCAGCGTTGCCAGCAGGGCACGGTCGTGGAGCGGAACGGTGGGGGTGGGTGGACGCTGCGGAGGTGGAGGGTGCGGCTGGCGCCGGGGATGTGGATGAGGCCGCCGATGGAGCGGTGGTCGCCGGTGGCTGGTGGGACGGGGTCGATGGGCCAGCGGCTGAGGAGGGCGAGTCCGGCGGTGCCTGGGCGCGGGTCGGGATCGCTGAGCCATGAGGGGAGCTGCTCACGGATGCCGGCGCCTTGGGCGCGAGCGTCGAACTCCGGGGTGTTCTCTTGGATCGCGAGGACGTCGACGTGGTGGCGGCGCAGGAGGTCGGCGAGGTCGCTCGTGCTGCCTTCGCCGACGAAGACGTTGGCGGTGGCGATGGTGACGACGGGTCCGTCGGCGGCGGGTTGGTGGTTCGCGGTGACGCGGCTGGTGCGCGGGGCGAGGAGGACGAGGAGTCCGAGGGCGGCGAGCGCGGTGGCCTGTCGGTTGCGGACGGTGGCGGCGAGGAGGAGCGCGGCGGCGGTGCCGGCGGCGACGTACGGGAGGAAGGCCTGGGCGGCGGGGATGCGCCAGTCGAGGCGGTCGAGGTCGACGAGCCAGGTGATCACCCACGGCGTCCAGGCGGCGGAGGCGAGCACGAGGAGCGTGGCGCGGAGGCGGCGTCTCACGCTGGGAGGTGGAGCTGGGCGACGATCACGTCGTGGTCGCTCGGGGGGAGGTCGTGGACGCTGAAGGCGTCGACGGCGATGCGGCGGCTGACGAAGGCGTGGTCGATGGTGAGGTGCAGGAGACGTTTGCCCGACCACGTGGGGTGCCAGGCCATGCCGACCTGGTCGGCGGCGTCGCGGAACCCGTTGGCCATCAGGGTGCGGATCGGGTGGTGATCGAGCGTGGCGTTGTAGTCGCCGACGAGCACGGTGTCGTCCTGTGCGCTCGCGGCGCGCGCGAATGCCGGCGGGCAGGTGCGCCAGCAGTGGAGGCCGTGGGTGCCGAGCGGTGGGTACGGGTGGACGCTGCGCACGACGAGCGGGGTGCTGGCGCCGGGGACGTGGATCCGGACGGCGAGGGAGCGGTCGGCGCCGGGGGCGGCGGGGAGTCGTTCGACGGGCCAGCGGCTGAAGACGGCCAGGCCGGTTGCTCCGTTCGCGGGGTCCGGGATGGACCACGAGTAGGGGAATCGGTGCCCGAACGCCCCGGCGCGCAGGGCGGCGTCGGACCGGGCCGTGTTCTCCTGGAGCGCGACGATGTCGACGTTGCCGTTCGAGACGATCCGTTCGAGGCGGGTGCGGTCGCCGCGGCCGCCGTACAGGTTGCTCGAGGCGATGCGGACGACGGCGCCGTGTGCGGCGGGTTGGTCGTCTGAGGTGATGCGGCCCAGGCGCGGAGCGACGAGCAGGAGCACGCCGAGGATGGCGATGGCGGCTGCGAGGCGGGCGCGCGCGGCGACGGCGACCACGAGGGCGACGGCGGTGAACGCCGCGACATACGGGAGGAAGGCGACGGCCGAGGGGACGGCCCAGGTGAGGCCGTCGAGGTCGAGCCATGCGGCGAGGGCCCACGGCACCCAGATGAGGGCGGCGAGCATGGGCGCCGCGCGCAGGGCGCGGCGGAGGGGCGGGCGAGGCACGGCGTGATCATCCCGGGACGGCGGCTGCGGTGCGCCGGTGCGGCGGCCGATGGGGCGGCGGAGCCCGCCTCTCCGCGCGTCGCAGCGGCCGGAATCTGGCGCGTCGGCACGCGCGTGACAGCCGCGACATGGCGGGCTAGGATCGCGCTACGAGGCGCATCGATGCACCCGTGCCAGTCCCATTCAGCGACCGCAGTCCCCGGGCGGTCCGACCTTCAGTCCCGAGGTTTCCATGATCCGCACTCGTCGCCGGCACGTGCCTGCGCTCTTGATCGCCGCGTGCGCTGGGCTCGCGCTGGGCGCGGTCCCCGCTGCGCATGCCGGCACCTTCAGCGCCACGGTGCTCTGCAAGGGCCCCGGTTCGCTGAGGTTCACCATCTCCGGCACGGCCCCGGACCAGACGACGCCGGGGAGCGACGTGCCGGTGCAGGTCACCCGGGTCGGCGTGGATTACGACCAAGAGGTGCCGTGGCTGCCCAGCCCGTCGACGCCGGCCGCCGAGTACATCGACGTCCTGAGCGTCGGGTTCGATGCCGTCGGGGCTCAGGAGCCGTCGGGGGGCACCAAGGGCCGCCCGTTCTCGCTGGGCCCGATGCCCGTGTCGGTCAGTCCCACGCTGCGGTACAGCGGCTCGGCCACGTCGGTCCATACCGCCTCACCGATCACCGCCGCGGGTCCGGCGCCGGTGGTGTATCGCATCGACCAGATCTCGTACCTCTCGGCGACGGTCTACGATCCGGCCGCGCCCAAGCCGGATGATCTGGTGTCGAAGTCGTGCGTCCCGACGGCGGAGACCCGCACGGCCATCGTGGTGCCGAGCACGGGCGCGCTGCCGTCGGCGCCGGCGATCACGAGCGTGTCGCCGGCCAGCGGACCGCTGACCGGCGGCAACACCGTCACCGTGAAGGGCACCGGGTTCACGAATGCAAAGGCGATCGTGGTCGCGGGGAGCCGCGACGGCGAGAACGGCACGATCAAGGTGGTCGACGACTCCACGCTCGTGTGGACGCCGGGGCCGTTCGCGGAGCCGCGTGACTTCGATCTGCAGGTCGCCAGCGACTTCGGGATCTCCCCCGTTGTGCCCGCCGCCCGTTACTCGTACGCGGACGCCGTGCCGACGGCTACCCCCACTCCGACGCCGACGCCTGGTGTGTTCCTCGGTCCGCAGTGGCTGCGCGGCTCGGTGACGCTCAAGTCGGTGGCGACCGGCGTGGTGCCTCTGTCGGGCCAGCTCCTGAACGGCAGGGCCGACGCGGACGGCGCGTTCACGGGTGATCTGACGTTCGCTCCTTCGTCGGCGAATCTCGTCGTGCTCGGGTTCATCCCGGTGAAGGCACAGCTGCTGATCGGCGCCGGACAGGCGACGGGCACGTTCGTCGGCGGCCGGTTCGATGCGTCGCTGAAGACCCGCATCAAGCTCAGCACCTTCAAGCTCCTGGGCATCGAGCTCGTGACTGGCTCGACGTGCCAGACGAAGAACCTCAGCGCCATTCCGCTCAGGGGTGGCCTCTCGGGAGGGATCGGCTCGCTCGCTGGGACGTTCGCGATCAGCGACCTGACGGGCTGTGGCGCGCTCGGCGGCATCGTGAGCCCGCTGACTGCCGGGAAGAGCAACGCGATCGCGCTCTCGGTCGCTCCGGTGCCGCCGCCGGTTCCGGCCGCCGCGGGCTAGGACTTCGGGGCGGTTCGGCCCGGCGCTAGGACGCCGGGCCGAGTTCGCGCCCGATACGGGCGAGCGCGGCGGCCCGCTGCCGCGACCGGGCGACCGACGGCTGGCTCAGGCTGAGCAGCGCGCCGAGGATCATGACGATCGCGCCGATCCACACCCAGAGCACGCCGGGCGAGTCGATCGCGCGCACGATGGCGGGCGGGTTCGTGGCGACGTAGCCGTCGATCACGCCGCGGATCGACTGGGCGAGCAGCGCGCTGGCGGTCTTGTCGTCGAGGTCCGTGGCGACCTTCACGAAGCCGTCGTTGACCTCCTTGGCGCGCGCGACGATCGCGTCCTGGTCCGGCGTCGATGCGACCCAGAGGTCGCGATCCCACTTGGTGTGGAGGGCGATCTCGCTCGTGTCCTCGCCCTGGAAGAACCGGCCGACGGGGCCGTACGCGACGATCGCGCGGGTCGGGTAGAAGTCGTGGCTCGGGCGGATCTCCTCGGCGGGCTTTCCGTCGCGGTAGACGCGCAGGATGGTCGCGAACTCGATCTTCTCGACGCGGTCGAACTTGTCGAGCACGATCCGGCCCGTCGTGCGCTCATACTCCACCTGGCGGCCGCCGGCGAGGTCGACGCGCTCACCCGGCTTCAGCTGGCGTTGCACGGTCGTGTCGAAGGCGGTGGAGGCGGCGACGGCGAGGAGCAGCGTCGCGAGGCCGGCGTGCACGAGGTAGCCGCCGAAGCGCCGACGGTTGCCGGCGACGGCGCGTGCGATGGCGACGGGACCGCGGTCGCCGCTGAGTGCGCGGCGGGTGCGGCCGCCGAGCAGGAACTCGCGGACGACGGCGGTGAGGGTGAACGCGGCGGCGAACACCATCACGAGCGCGACCGGGCTGCCGGTGCCCGCGGCGGCGGCGCTGCCGACGACTGCGAGCGCCGCGACGGCCGTGGGCCAGAGCGCGGCCTTGCCGAACGCGGTCCATCGGCCACGTCCCCAGGGGAGCATCGGCGCGAGACCGGAGAGCGCGACGATGGCGAGCGCGGACGGTGTCGCGTAGTTCGAGAACCAGGTGGTGCTGACCGACGACGCCTCGCCGGTGATCGCCTCAGAGATGAGTGGGAAGAACGTGCCCCAGAGCACGACGACGACGAGCACGATGAGCGCGAGGTTGCCCAGGAGGAACATCGACTCGCGGGAGAGCAGCGGGATCTCGCCTTCGGGCGCGAGCAGCGTGCGGCGTCGCAGCACGAGACCGATCGACAGCGCGAGGAGGCCGCCGATGAGGATGAGGAACGGTGGCCCGACCGTCGACTGGCCGAACGCGTGGATCGACGAGAGCACGCCGGAGCGCACGAGGAACGTGCCGAGCAGGCAGAGCAGCCCGGTGGCCAGCACGAGGCTGATGTTCCAGGTCTTGAGCAGGCCGCGGCGCTCCTGCACCACGATCGTGTGGAGGAACGCGGTGGCGGTGAGCCAGGGCAGCAGCGAGGCGTTCTCGACGGGGTCCCAGGCCCAGTAGCCGCCCCAGCCGAGCTCGGCGTAGCTCCAGCGCGAGCCGAGGATGATGCCGACGCCGAGCAAGAGCCAGGCGGTGAGGGCGTAGCGGCGCGTGTGGACGATCCAGTCGCCGCCGACGCGCCCGGCTGCGAGCGCACCGATGCCGAAGGCGAACGGCACGGCGAAGAGCGTGTAGCCGCTGTAGAGCAGCGGCGGGTGGATCATCATCGTCGGGTAGCGCAGCAGCGGGCTCAGGCCGACGCCGTCGTCGGGTGCGATCGCCGACGTCTCGAACGGCTTGGCCGCGAACACGAGCAGCCCTGCGAAGAAGGCGGCGAGCAGCAGGAGCACGGCGAGTGCGTACGGCTCGACGTCGCGCAGGCGGCCGCGCAGACTGCGGATCGCGATGGTCGATGTGAACGCGAGCAGCATGAGCCACAGCAGCAGCGAGCCCTCCTGGGATGCCCAGGGCGCCGCGATGCGGTAGCCGAGCGGCGTCGTGAGGGACGCGTGCGCGGCGACCGTGGCGTAGTGGAAGTCGGGCTTGACGAACGCGATCTCGAGGAGCACGAACGCACCGAAGGCCATCGCGAGCACCGCGTAGAGCGAGCGGCGCGCCGCAGGGAGCAGCCCGGCCGGGCCGCCACCGCGCGCGGCGACGAGCGCGCTGGCGGAACCGAAGATCGAGAGGCCCAGTGCCAGGATCAGCAGGGCGCGGCCGACGACGTCCATCGGGCGCTACTCGCCGGAGGCCTTGGCGGCCTTCTCGGCGGCCGACTGCTTGTCGACCGGCCCCGTGTCGGGGTTCATGTCCTCACCGTTGAACTTCGACGGGCACTTCGTGAGGAGCGTGTTGCCCTGACCCTCGAAGACGTCCTTCGCGGCACCCGGAGTCTTCTTGACGTCGATGATGATGTCGCGGCCCGCGCGGAACGTGTCCGGGACCGTGCCGGCGTAGCTCACGGCGATCGTCACGCCGTCGGTCCTGCCGGGGCGCGCCATCCGGAACTTGAGGATGCCTCCGGGCCGGCTGACGCTGCCGGGCACGACGCGGCCGCCGACGCGGTACGTCTGGTCGGGCTCGGCGTGGCGCACGAGCTGATCGGCGAAGCGCTCCGGGCTGGCGGCCGAGAACGTCGTGTAGACGAGCATTCCGCCGAGGAAGATCGCCAGGGTGAGCGCGAACGTGAACCGGACCGACCGGGCGCGCGAGCGGGAGACCTGCACGGATGGCAGTATCGCAGGGCGCGCCGACCCGCGGCGCACCCGAGTGCGCCGGGCGCCGGGCGCCGGGTGTGGCGGGACGCCCGGATGTCTGTGACCACGGTCGCAGAACTCGCCCGGCGTCGCTACCATCCCGTAGCCATGGCTGAGATCGCTACCGACACGCTGCCCGTCCAGGACGCGGAATCGGACGCTGCACCGAAGCGCCCGACCACCGTCGGAGGCCGCCTCGAGCAGGGCTTCCTCGTCTTCTCGATGTTCCTCGGCAGCGTGATGATGTGGGCCGGCAGCCCTGCCTTCTGGCTGTGGCTCGCGGGACGCTTCTCCAAGGTGTCCCAGAGCCAGATGAACATGCTGCTGATGGTGATCATCGGCATCCCGGTGAGCATGGTGCTCATCGGCAAGGTGCTCACCCGCATCGACGACCGCTACACCCACCGCTTCGGCACGCCGGACGAGACGCGCATCGCCGCGGCCCGCTGGCTGCGCAGCGTGCGCGGCGGCGGCGAGACCGAGCAGCCGACGATGCTCGACAAGGTGCTCGTGATCGCGGTCGCGATGGCGTTCCTCGCCGTCGGCACCTGGTTCGTGTTCTTCTCGCACGGCTCGCAGGCCGCGCACTAGCCGCCGCCCCGCCCGCTGAGCGTCTGGGCGCCAGCGGCCCGCCGGCGCCCGGCGGCGTCCGGCGCGCGACCTTCGGTGGCGGTCCATAGTTGGGGCATGCGAGCGACGCACGCGCTGCTCACCATCGTCGGATCGGCAGCCCTGCTGACGGCCACTGCGGCCTGCGGCGACGACACGCCCGGCGCCGGCGCGGCCAGTCCGCCGGCTGCCGCCGACCCGACCGCGACGGCCCTGCGCGGGGGTGACGGCCCGTCCACCACCGCACCCGCGACCTCCCCCGCTCCTCCGGCCCGCGGCGCGGTGCGCACCGTCGCCACCGACCTCGCAGCGCCGTGGGACATCGAGTTCCTGCCGAACCGTGACGCCCTCGTCACCGAACGGGATTCCGCCAAGCTGCTGCGGATTACGCCCGGCCGGGCGGCGCAGACCGTGATGACGATCCCCGGCGTGGTCCCGGGCGGTGAGGGCGGCCTGCTCGGGCTGGCGGTCTCACCACGCTTCTCCGAGGACGAGACCGTCTACGTGTACTTCACGGCCGCCTCCGACAACCGCGTGGCGAAGGTCGACCTCGGGACGAAGAAGGTGACGCCGATCCTGACCGGCCTCAAGAAGGGGCCGATCCACGACGGCGGTGCCCTGGAGCTGGGCCCCGACGGCCACCTGTACGTGGGCGTCGGCGATACGGGCGACACCTCCAACGCGCAGAGCCGCGCCAGCCGCAACGGCAAGATCCTGCGGATCACGGTCGCCGGCAAGGTGCCACGCGGCAACCCGTTCAAGGGCTCGCCGATCTGGTCGCTCGGCCACCGCAACGTGCAAGGCCTCGCGTTCGACCGCTCGGGCCGACTGTGGGCTTCGGAGTTCGGGCAGGACACGACCGACGAGGTGAACCTGATCCGTCCGGGCCGCAACTACGGCTGGCCGGTCGTGGAGGGCAAGGGCTCGACGCAGGGCGGCCGGTTCACCAACCCGCTCGTGACCTGGTCGCCGACGTCGTCGAGTTCGCCGAGCGGCGCGGCGATCACGGGCCGGGAGCTCTACGTGAGCGCCCTCGCCGGGCGCAAGCTCTGGCGGATCAAGCTCAGCGGCGCGAGCGCCGGCAGGCCGCAGGCGCTGTTCTCGGGCCGCTACGGCCGCATCCGCGCGGTGGCGCAGGCGCCCGACGGGTCGATCTGGTTCGCGACCTCCAACCGTGATGGCCGCGGCGATCCGCGGGACGGCGACGACCGCATCCTGCAGCTCGGGACCTGAGGCGTCGCGTCAGCCGGCGCGGCGCTGCTCGGAGAGCCGGCGCAGCCGCGAACGCTCGCCGGCACGGCGCGGATCCTCGCGCGACAGGCCGACCATGAGCGCGCGGCTGGCCTCGTAGTCGTCGCGGCCGGTCGGCGTGCGCAGCCAGAGCTCGAGCAGCGACGGGTCGCCCGTGGCGAGGACGGCCGCGCGCAGCGCGTCGTCGATGCGGTCACGGAGTTCCACGAGCCGGGGGACTTCGGTCTGCGCCAGTGCCGGGCCCGGGTAGCGGGCCAGTGCGCCGCGCAGATCCCCGCGGCGGATGCGCTCGTCCACGTCGTGCAGGTCGCAGCCGATCGGCGCGGCCAGTCGGTAGGGCCGCTCGCCGATCGTCGCGCCGAGCTGCGCGCGCAGCCGGTGCATCTCCGTGCGCACCGTGCCGGGGCGACCGCGCTCGCCATACACCTCGAGCGCCAGTTGCTCGGCGGTGAGCCCCTCCGGGGCGAGCCACAGCAGGAGCAGCATCTCCGTGTGGCGACGGGAGAGTTCGAGTCGCCGGCCGCCGATGTGCGCCACTGCGCGATCACGGCCGAGCACCGTGAGCGTGAGTGCCGGGACGGCGCCGGCCCCGGGATCGGCCTGGGCGCGCACGGCGAGCTGGTGCTCGATCGTCTTCGCGGCGAGGTTGACGACCGCGAGCGAGTGCGGGTGCGCGGTCGCGAGCTCGCCGGTGAGGTCGATCACGCCGAGCAGCGCTCCGCTCGTCGGGTCGTGCACCGGTGCCGCCGAGCAGGTCCACCCGTGCACGGGGGCCGTGAAGTGCTCGGCCGAGAACACCTGCACCGCGTGGTGCTCGGCGAGGGCGGTGCCCATCGCGTTCGTGCCGGCCTCCTGCTCGCTCCAGACCGAGCCGAGCTGCAGGTGCACCTCCTTCGCGCGCTCGACCAGTGCGGGCCGACCGTCGAGCCACAGCAGAGCGCCGTCGGCATCGCACACGAGCGCGACGTGGTCGGAGTCGCCCACGTCGTCGAGCAGCCCGCGCAGGATCGGCACGGCGATCGAGAGCGGGTGCTCGGCCCAGCGCCGAGCGACCTCGTCCTCGGCGTGCGCGACGGGGGCGAGCCCGTGCCCGGGGTCGAGCCCAGCAGCGGTCGAGCGCTGCCAGGAGCGTTGGATCACCTCGCGCACGGGGACATCGGTGCTGCGGCGCCGCTGGGCAGCACCTCCGCCGGCCATGCGGTCGTGCGCCCGCGCGAGGTCGAGCGCTCGACGGCGCCGGTCCTCCGTGGCTTCGATCGCGATCCAGTCCGTCATGCCTTTCAGTGTGACTGATATCTCAGTCTGCAACTCCGGTGCAACCCCCCTCGGCGTACCTTCGGGCTCACCACACCCCCTCGTTCTCGGAGGCTCCGATGAGCTCTCAGCTTCAGGCACATCCGTCCGCAACTGCGTTCGCCGCACGCCAGCACTCGATGCTGATCGGTGGGCAGTGGGTGCAGGCCGCGCACGGCAAGACCTTCGAGACCTACGACCCGGCGACCGGCGAGGTGCTCGCGACCCTGCCCGCCGGCGATTCGGAGGACATCGATCGCGCGGTGAAGACCGCTCGCGCCGCGTTCGAGCACCCCGCCTGGCGCGACATGCACCCGGCGCAGCGCGGCAAGCTGCTGCACAAGCTCGGCGACCTCGTCCTCGAGCACGCCGACGAGCTCGCCACCCTCGAGACGCTCGACAACGGCAAGCCGTTCGCCGTCGCTCGCGCCGCCGACATCCCCCTCGCTGCCGACCTCTTCCACTACATGGCCGGCTGGGCGACCAAGCTCAACGGCAGCACGATCTCGCTGTCGGTCCCGTACCTGCCGGACGCCCAGTTCCACGCGTACACG
This sequence comes from Patulibacter minatonensis, assembly GCA_036946195.1. Classification (GTDB taxonomy): domain Bacteria; phylum Actinomycetota; class Thermoleophilia; order Solirubrobacterales; family Solirubrobacteraceae; genus JAGIBJ01. Next base: position 140,088 of record JAQIJQ010000004.1, read on the forward strand.
CTGCGCGAGCCGATCGGCGTCGTGGGCCAGATCATCCCGTGGAACTTCCCACTGCTCATGGCCGCGTGGAAGCTCGGCCCGGCGCTCACGACCGGCTGCACCGTGGTGCTCAAGCCGGCCGAGCAGACCCCGCTCTCGGCGCTGCGCCTCGGCGAGTTGATCGGTGAGGCGGGCTTCCCGGACGGCGTCGTGAACATCGTCACGGGCCTCGGCGAGGATGCCGGCGCGCCGCTCGCCGCGCACCCCCAGGTCGACAAGATCGCGTTCACCGGCTCGACCGAGGTCGGCAAGCTGATCGTGCACGCGGCGGCGGACAACCTCAAGAAGGTGAGCCTCGAGCTCGGCGGCAAGAGCCCGAACCTGCTCTTCGACGACGCCGACATGGCCGAGGCGATCCCGGGCGTGACGAACGCCGTGTTCTTCAACCAGGGTCAGGTGTGCTGCGCCGGGTCGCGCCTGTACGTGCAGGACAAGGTCTACGACGACGTGCTCCAGGGCATGAGCGACGTCGCGAAGTCGGTGAAGGTCGGCAACGGCCTGGATCCGAACACCGACATGGGTCCGCTCACCTCCCAGGAGCAGCTCGACCGGGTGACGAACTACCTCTCGATCGGTGAGAAGGAGGGCGCGCGCACCGTCACCGGCGGCGGGCGCGTCGGCGGGCGCGGCTACTTCGTGGAGCCGACGATCCTCGCCGACACCGACCATTCGATGCGCGTGGTCCGGGAGGAGATCTTCGGCCCGGTGATCTCCGTCGCGCCGTTCAAGGACGTCGACGAGCTCGCCGCGAAGGCGAACGACTCGCACTACGGTCTGGCGGCCGGCGTGTGGACGAAGGATCTGTCCAAGGCGCACCGCGCTGCGGCGGCGATCAACGCCGGCACCGTGTGGGTGAACTGCTTCAACGTGTTCGACGCGGCGCTGCCGTTCGGTGGGTACAAGCAGTCCGGTTGGGGCCGTGAGATGGGCGCCGAGGTGCTCGAGAACTACCTGCAGGTGAAGGCGGTCACCGTCAAGCTCTGACCGGATCCCCGGCCCGCGGCGGCAGGGATGCCGCGGGCCCGCCGCCACCGGCGGTGGACGGGCGTCCCAGGGCTCGCGGGAACGCCCGGGGCGACCGACTCCGTCCGCGCCGCATGGGGTGCGGACACGTCCGGATCTGACCGTCGCGCGGTGGCCGCGCAACACCCGGCGCGATCTAGCGTTCCGGTGGATGATGGCTCGCTTGCTCCCTCGGTTCGCCGCGCTGCTCACAGGACTGACCTTCGTCCTGCTCGCGCCAACCGTCGCCGGAGCCGCGCAGTTCTCGGGTATCTCCGCAGGCGGCCGCGCGACGTGCGCCGTCAAGGCGAACGGCACGCTCTACTGCTGGGGTGACGGCCGCGAGGGCCAGCTCGGCCGGGTGCAGGCCAACGTCGCGAAGGTGCCGGTGCGGGTCGTGGGCACCTACGACAGCCGCATGGTCTCGTCGGGCACCGACTACGGCTGCCAGATCGTCGAGCGCGGGCTGCAGATCGGCGTCAGCGGGATCGTCGCGTGCTTCGGCGGCAACGACTCCGGCCAGATCGGCAACGGCCAGACCTCCCGGGCGCAGTACCCGCAGGAGCTCCGTGCACCCGACGGGCTGGTGAAGGTCGCGGCGGGCACCCGCACCACCTGCGTGCTCACGGGCGGCGGCGACGTGTGGTGCTGGGGCGACAACGCCGTCGGGCAGTTCGGCGATGCGAGCGACAGCGGCATCGCCTCCACCACGCCCGTGCACGTCGGCGCGGTGCACGGCATGGTCGACCTCGCCGTCTCGGAGAAGCACGTCTGCGGCATCCGCGGCGTCGGCGGCGGACTCGTGTGTTGGGGCTGGGCGGAGGCCGGACGGATCGGCATCGATTCCCCCGTGCTCGTCCGACCGACGGTCGTGCCGGGCTTCGAGCAGGGCGTCGCGCAGGTGGCCGTCGGGCTCGCGCACACCTGCGTGCTGCGCTCGGACTCCACCGTCTGGTGCTTCGGACAGAACGACCACGGCCAGGTCGGTATCGGTGGCGCGCCCTCGCCGGCCGTGCCCACGCCGACGAAGGTCGAGGGTCTGCCGCCGATGATCAAGATCGCCGCGGGTGGTCTGTCGACGTGCGGCGTCGACACGGGCGGCGGTGCCTGGTGCTGGGGCGACGGCCACCAGGGCAAGCTCGGCAACGGCACCGAGGCCGATTCGAGCGTGCCCGTGCACGTGTCGGACGTGACCGACGTGGCACAGATCACCGTCGGCGACAACCACGTCTGCGTCCTCACCTCCGCAGGGGCTCCGTACTGCTGGGGCTCCAACCGCTTCGGGCAGATCGGCAACGGCGACCGCACCGGCGCCGGGGTCTACGTGCGCACGCCCACGCGCGTCGTCGATACGCCGCTCTCGCGGGCGACGTTCGTGCCGCGCGCGCTCCAGAGCTTCCCGACGGGCACTGCCGGCGGCGTGGTCGAGCTGCGCGACTTCGTGATGCGCAAGGTGAGCACGCGCTATGCCTGCCCGTCCAAGGCGACGGTGATGGTCACGGCCAAGGGCCGCACCGCGCGCCGCAACGTGACGGTCACCCGCGGCTCGTCGCCGGAGATCTGCCGCGTGTCGGGCAGCCCAGCGCTCGCGAAGAACACGCTCGATGCGACGGTCGCCGTGATCTCGGTGCGGGGCGCGCACCTGCGCAGCGCGTCGGAGAAGCTGCGCGCGCTGCGGGCTGCCGACTAGCTCGCGGCCGGCGGCGGCGAGGTGGGCGCCGCGGTGACGTTCGCGGTCGTCGGGCGCCTGGCATCACGTAGAGCACCTTGATCACCCGCGGCGTCACGAAGTTCGTGAACGACAGGTCGAAGATCGATGCCCAGAAGCCCTTCTGCATGGCTGGATTCCCCCGATTCGCGACAGCGCAGAGCGCGGGACGCCAGATCCCCACCCGGACGGCCGGGTGGTCACGGTGCGTCGGCTCCCGGAACGGCGAAGGCGCGCGGCTCCTCGAGAGAGCCGCGCGCCTTGCGCTTCAGAGCGGGCGACGGGGTTCGAACCCGCGACCTCAGGCTTGGGAAGCCGGCGCTCTACCAACTGAGCTACACCCGCTTGGCGAGTCGGCGGCCGGTGGCCACCGCTCGCGAGCAGCATATCGCCCGTGCCGGGTGCGCGGCGCGGCCGGGCCGCGGCGGGTGCTCGGCGCAGGCGGAGCGGTGCGCGGTCTACCCTCTGTGGCCGGATGCGTCGCTCCCCCGCCCCGATCGCCGTCGTCACGCTCGCCGTGCTGCTCGTCGCGCTGCTCGCGTACGGCCTGCTCGCCAGCGGCACGTCGACCAACCTCGACACCGCGGTCCAGCGGGGCCAGAAGCCGCTCGCTCCCGCCGCGGACCTCGCGCTGCCGAACCTGGGCGAGGGCGGCACGACCACGCTCGCCTCGCTGCGGGGCAAGGTGGCGGTCGTGAACGTGTGGGCGTCCTGGTGCCCGCCGTGCGAGGCCGAGGCGCCGATCCTGAACGCCGTGCACCGCGCGCTGCAGGCCAAGGGCGAGGGGCGGGTGCTCGGCGTCACCCATATCGACCCGGCCGGGAAGAGCCTCGCGAAGATCCGCGCGTGGAACGTGCCCTACGGCAGCGTGCGGGACGTCGACGACGAGCTCTACAAGGCGTTCGCCGCGCAGAACCCGCCGGAGACGTACGTGCTCGATCCGCAGGGCCGCATCGTCGCGCTCGCCCGCGGCCCGATCACCGCGAAGTTCGCGAACGAGGCGCTCGCGGCCGCCGGCGTGACGGCACGCATCGATCCGAACCTGGAGTTCGCGTCGTGAACGGCGGCCGCCTGCGCAGGCTCCTCGCCGCGCTCCTGCTCGCGCTCTCGGTCGGCACCGCGCTCGCGCCGGCAGCGCTCGCGAACGTCGATCCGGCCGACCTCGAAGACGAGGTGATGTGCGTGGTCTGCGGCCGCCCGCTCTCCACCTCCTCCGGCCGTGCCGCCGACGATCAGCGCCAGGTGATCCAGGGCTTCATCGACGAGGGCCTCAGCAAGGACCAGATCAAGGCACGGCTCGTCGACGAGTACGGCGAGCGCGTGCTGGTCGACGACCGGTCGGGCATCGCAGCGGCGGCCCCGTGGATCGCCGCGATCGTCGGCCTCACGAGCATCGGGCTGCTGCTGCGTTCGCGCCGCCAGCGCGGGGAGTCGCCGGCCCCCGCGCCCGCGAACGCCGCCACCCCCGATGCGCCGGCCGCCGCCGCGGTGCCGGTCGTGAGTGCCGACGACGACGCCCGCATCGACGCCGAACTCGCCGAGCGCGGCTAGCCGATGGAGTCGCCGACCCTCATCGCGGCCATCGCGCTCGGCGCGGTGAGCTTCCTGTCGCCCTGCGTGCTGCCGCTCGTCCCGGGCTACCTCTCGACGATCACCGGCCTCTCCCTCAGCGAGATCGAGGAGCAGCGCACGCGCCCCGCAGTGCTCCTCCCCGCGCTGCTGTTCTGCATGAGCTTCACGCTCATCTTCACGGTCCTCGGCATGACCGCCACCGGCATCGGCCAGACGCTCGACGCCCACGGCGACACCCTCGATCTGGTCTCGGGCGTGCTGATGGTGGTGTTCGGCGTGGCCGTCATCGTCGCCGGCTGGTCGATGCGGCTCTCCGCGAGCAGGCAGGTGCGGTTCCTGCTCGACCGCGCGGGCGTGAGCCCGATCATCGCCGGCGCGGCGTTCGCCGTGGCATGGAGCCCCTGCATCGGCCCGACCCTCGCCGGCATCCTCACGTCGGCGGCCTCGGCCGACACCGTCGGCACCGGCGGCCTGCTGCTCGCCGGCTACGGCCTCGGGCTCGCGATCCCGTTCATGCTCTGCGCGCTGCTGCTCCAGCGGGCGATGGGCCCGATGCGCTGGTTCACGCGCCACCACAAGGGCGTCTCGCTCGTCTCCGGCCTGATCCTCATCGCGTTCGGCGCGCTGCTCGCCACGGGCGAGCTACCGCGGATCACCACGGAGCTCACCCGCCAGCTCGACGAGCTCGGGCTGGGCTGGTTCTCGACCCTCTAGCGGGCTAGGCCTCGTCGGCGTCGTCCTCGCGGCGCTCCATGCGCTGCGGCGCGCTCACGCCGAGCAGGCCGAGGGAGGTCGCGAGGGTGTCGCGGCTGACGGCGGTCAGCGCGGCGCGCCAGCTCTCCACGCCCTCACCCTCGGCCCCCGCGACCTTGCAGTCGCGGTAGAAGGCGGTGAACGTCTGCGCGAGCTCGAGCGCGTAGGTGGCGATGCGGTGTGGCGCCCGCCGGTCGGCAGCATGGGCGATCACCTCGGGGAACTCGCCGAGCTTGAGGACGAGCACCTTCTCGGCACCCTCCACGCGCGCCGGCAGCGCCGCGACCGCGTCGGCCGAGAGCGCGGCGACGAGCGCCTTGGCCTCGTCGCCGACCCGCTCGAGCACCGAGCAGCAGCGGGCGTGCGCGTACTGCACGTAGAAGACCGGGTTCTCGCTGGACTCCTTGCGGGCCAGGTCGAGGTCGAGCTCCACGGCGGTGTCGTGGGAGCGCTGCAGCAGGAACCAGCGCGACGCGTCGACGCCGATCTCGGCGACGAGGTCGTCGACCGTGACGAACTGCCCGGCGCGCTTGCTCATCTTCACCTGCTCGCCGCCCTCGACGAGCGTGACGAGCTGCATGATCAGCAGCTCGAGCCGGTCCGGATCGCCGCCGAACGCCTCGAACGCGGCCCGCATGCGGCCGATGTAGCCGTGGTGGTCGGCGCCGAGCACGAGCATCTGGCGGTCGTAGCCACGCTCGTGCTTGTCGCGCATGTACGCCAGATCGGAGGCGTAGTAGGTCGGGTCGCCGTTGCCGCGGATCACGACGCGGTCCTTGTCGTCGCCGCGCTTCTCGGTGCGCAGCCACCAGGCGTCGTCCTCGAGCTCCAGCTCGCCGTTCGCCTTGAGCACGTCGAGCGCGCGCTCGAGCGGGCTCGGCGATCCCTCGTGCAGGCTGCGCTCGCTGAAGAACCGGTCGAAGTGCACGCCGAAGCCCTCGAGCGTGTCCTGCGTGCGGCCCAGCATCGCGGCGACGCCCTCCGCGGCGACGCGCTCGAGATCGGCGGTCGCGGCATCGTCGATCGATGCGGCCAGCTCGCGGACGTACTCGCCCTGGTACCCGCCCTCGGGCACCTCCTCGCCGCGCGCGCGAGCCTGGATCGACAGCGCGAGGTTCTTCACCTGGCTGCCGAAGTCGTTGACGTAGAACTCCCGCTCCACCTCGTGACCGTGGAAGGCCAGGATGCGGCTGAGCGCATCGCCGTAGGCCGCGTTGCGCGCATGACCGATGTGCATCGGACCGGTCGGGTTCGCCGAGACGAACTCCACGTTGATCCGCTCGGCCGTGCCGACCGTGCCGCCACCCCAGGCCGCACCGGCCGAAGCGATCCGGCCGAGGCCGTCGCGCAGGTACCCGTCGCCGAGCGTGATGTTCAGGAAGCCCGGCCCCGCGACCTCGGCGCCCGCGATGCGGTCGCCCAGCGCCTCGGGCAGCCCGGCCGCGATGGCCTCCGCCAGCGCACGCGGAGGCTTGCCGGCCCGCTTGGCGAGCATCATCGCGACGTTCGTGGCGAGGTCGCCGTGGCCCGCCTGCTTCGGCGCGCTCAGGATCACCTGGTCGGCCGTCACCTCGAGCCCGCTCGCCGCAGCAGCCAGCCCGGCGACGGCCGTACGGAGCGCCGCGTCGATGCCGGGGGCGGGCGAGGTGACAGGTTCGGCGGGCATTGGGGGCGTCAGTTTCCCGGGTCGTTCGAGTGGTGGTACGGCGATCCGGCGAGGATCGACAGTCCACGGTACATCTGTTCGAGCAGCACCACCCGCGCGAGCTGGTGCGGCAGCGTCATGGGGCCGAAGCTCATGAGCTCGTCGGCGCGCGGCAGCTGCAGGCCGTACGCGCCGCCGATGACGAAGACGAGCGGCCGGCCGTCGAGACGGCGATCGTCGAGGAACGCGCTGAACGCGACCGAGTCGCGAGAGCGCCCGAGCTCGTCGAGCATGACGACGTATGCGCCGTCGGGAATCTGGCGTTCGACGGCGTCGTCGGTCTTCACCTCGACCATCTCGACCTTCGCGTGGGCGCGTAGGCGCTTGAGGTAGTGCTCGGCGTCGTCCGAGAAGGGCGGCTTGAGGCGGCCGACGGCGACGACGAGGTAACGCACGCGGCCGATGGTAGTTTGCGGCCATGGCCGACGGCGACGACCTGCCCCGCTACCGCCTGCACGCGCGCGACGGGCTCCGGGCCGAGTACGCGAACTTCGCAGACGTCACCCTCAGCGAGTACGAGGTCACGCTGACGTTCGCGCACGTGGACCGCACGCCCGTCGAGGGCGGCGCCGAATCGGCCGGCATGGTCGTCTCGCAGCTCGTCCTCTCGCCACGGTTCGCCGCCGAGATGGCCGATGCGCTCGACGCCGCCGTCGACCGCTACGAACGGCAGTACGGCCGACCGGACGCGAGCCCGTCGCCGTGAAGGTCGCCGTCCTCTCGGACATCCATGGCAACCTCGAGGCCCTGCAGGCCGCGCTCGCGGCGATCGAGCCGCTCGGCGTGGACGAGGTGTGGTGCCTCGGCGACGTCGTCGGGTACGGCGCGCGCCCGTCCGCATGCCTCAAGCTCGTCCGCGAGCACTGCACCGTGAAGCTGGCCGGCAACCACGACCTCGTCGCCGCCGGGGTGTCGTCCGCGGAGGGCTTCTCGCGATCGGCGCGGATCGCGATCTCGTGGACCTCCCAGCAGCTGGCGCCCGAGGAGCGCGCCGAGATCCGCGACTGGCCGAGCGCCACGCAGCTCGGCGGCATCGGCGTCGCGCACGGCAGCATGCGGGATCCCGCCTGGGAGTACGTCGTCGAGCCCGCCGTGGCCCGCTCGCTCCTGGAGGAACAGGTGCAGCAGGTGGTGCTCGTCGGCCACTCCCACCTGGCGCTCTCGTGGCGCCTGGACCCCGAGGTGATCGGCGGTGCGGCAGGCGTGCTGCGCACCGACGGGGACTCCGTGGAGTTCGGAGAGCGCAGCTGGATCTTCAACCCGGGTAGCGTGGGGCAACCACGTGATCGCGACCCCCGCGCCGCGTGGCTGGAGCTCGACACCGACGCTCGCACCGTGACCTGGCACCGTACGCCCTACGACATCGCTTCCGCCCAAGCCGCGATCCGCGGCGCGGGACTGCCCGATCCGCTGGCCGACCGCCTCGGAGCAGGGCTGTGATCGTGGACCGGCGACGCGAACGCGCCGTACGCGCGAAGATGGCCAGCTGATGGCAGCCCTGCGCTGGTTCTTCTTCTCCCTGCTCTGCTTCGGCGGCGGTGCGGTCGCGGCGTTCGCGATGCACCCGCCGCAGCTCGGCATCCCCGATGCCTCGGCAGCCGATCTCCGGAATCGCCTGGCCAAGATCGAGTCGTACGCGGCCGCCGGTCGCTGCAAGGCCGTCGAGGGCCAGATCCTGGGCGCCCAGTCGACGCTCGACAAGCTGCCCGACGACACCGCCGTCACGGTCCAGCAGCAGCTGCAGGATGCGGTGGAGAAGGTGCGCCAGGAGGCGGTCTCGCGCTGCCTCGAGGTCGCTGCGACGCAGACGCAGACGGCCACGGCGACGGCCGTGGTGACCGAGGCGCCGACCGCGACGCCCGAGCCGACGGCAACGCCCGAGGCCACGCCGACCCCTGATGCCGGCGACGGCGGCGCGCCGGACCCCGGCTCGGGCGAGGGCACGGGCACACCGCAGCCCGGCGGCGGCAACGACCAGGGGGGCGGCGGCGTCGCGATCCCGGAGGGCGACGCGGGCGCCGCGCTGCGCCAGGGCTTCCGGCACGCCCGCGAGCAGGCCGAACAGGCCCTCGACGACCTGCGGCGAGGTGGCCGATGAGCGGCGACGTCCTCATCGGGCGCTACGAGCTGGGCGAGCGCATCGGCTCCGGCGGCATGGCCCGCGTCGTGCGGGCTCAGGACCGCCGCCTGGAGCGTACGGTCGCGGTGAAGCTGCTGGCCGAGCACCTGGCCGACGACCCCCAGTTCGTGCAGCGGTTCGAGCGCGAGGCCAAGTCCGCGGCCCGCCTGGTGCACCCGAACATCGTGCAGGTGTTCGACTACGGCTTCGACCCCGACAAGGGCCGCTACTACATCGTCATGGAGTACGTGCAGGGTCGCTCCGGCGCCCAGCTGCTCCAGGAGCACGGCCGGCTTTCGGTCGACACGACGCTGCACCTCGCCGACGGCGCCTGCCGCGCGCTCACCCACGCCCACCGCCACGGCGTGATCCACCGCGACGTCAAGCCGGGCAACCTGATGCTCTCCGACGACGGGCAGGTGAAGCTGACCGACTTCGGCATCGCCTGGGCCGGAGATTCGCTCGCCGTCACCCAGCACGGCGCCGTGCTCGGCACCGTCGCGTACCTCGCCCCGGAACAGGCCACGGGCGACAAGGCCAGCCCACTGGCCGACGTGTACGGGCTCGGCGTCGTGATCTTCCAGATGATGACCGGCCGCCTCCCCTTCGCCGGCCAGACGCTCTCCGAGCTCGTCCTCGCCCAGCGCGACCAGCGCCCGCCCCCGCTCGACCGGCTGGTGAACGGTGTGCCGCGGCACGTTGCGCAGGCCGTGGAGCGGGCCATCGCCTTCGACCCGACGGAGCGTCCCCAGAGCGCGCAGGCGCTCCACGCCGCGCTGTTCGGCGACGACACCGCGGTCACGCGCCTCGGCGCCGCCGCCGACGCGACCGACGTGACCCGCCTCGGCGATCAGACCGGCGTCACCCGCATCACGCGCCGCGGCGCGATGACGGGCGCTCGTCCGGCCGCTCCGGCACCTGCTGCGGCGCCGGCCGCGCCGGTGCAGCGCCTGCAGCCGCGCGCCGCCGAACGCGACTGGCCGCCGGGCGCCGGTGAGGGAAGCCGTCCGCCCGTCCTCGCACCTGCCGGCCGTGCGGCGAAGAAGCGCAGTGGCGGCGGGGCGAAGGCCCTGCGCACCATCCTCATCGGCGCCGTGATGGCGGCCGCCGGGGCGGGCTTCGGCTACTGGGTGAGCGACGAGATCAGCAAGACCGACTTCTCGGCGGCCGGCGGCGACCTGCCGGGCATCGTCCAGAACCTCTCGGACCAGCTGAACAAGTAGCGCTGGCCGGCGGCGCCGCGGGCCGTGCGGTGTCCGCAGCTGACCGGAAAGGGCAGGTAAAGGCCGAACGTCCGGCGCTCGGTCGCGGCATAGCGTCGTGAGGCATGCACACGCTGCGCTCCGCTCGCGAGCTGCCCGACTCCCCCCGAGCCGCGCATCCGCGTACGCCCGTGATCCAGGCCATCCGCACCGGCACGCCTCGGTACGCACTGCCACAGGAGGAGGCGAAGCGGGCCGCCGCTTCGCGCTTCCCCGAGCTCGAGGCATCCGAGGACCTCCTGCGCGTGTTCGACCACGCGGAGATCGACGAGCGCCAGCTCGTGCGGCCGGCCGACTGGTACTTCGAGCCGCGCGGGTTCGCCGAGAAGAACGCGATCTACCGCGAGGAGGCGCTCGACCTCGCCACGCGGCTCTCGACGCGGGCGCTCGCGGCTGCCGGCGTCGACCGCGCCGAGGTGGACGCCGTCGTCTTCGTCTCCACGACGGGCCTGAGCACGCCGAGCCTCGAAGCGGATCTGATCCAGGGGCTCGGGCTCTCGCCCAACGCGGTGCGCATGCCCCTCTGGGGGCTCGGCTGCGCCGGGGGTGCGGCCGGACTCGCGCGCGCCGCCGACCTCGTGCGGGCCGGGTACGAGCACGTGCTGCTCGTCGCCGTCGAGCTCTGCAGTCTCACGTTCCAGATGGGCAACGAGGCGAAGGCGAACATCATCGGCACGGCGATCTTCGCCGACGGTGGCGCCGCGGTCGTCGTCGGCGCCGAGCGTGCCGCCGCGGACGACGTCGACGACGACGAGGCCGGGCGTCCGCTGATGCGGCTGCTGCACGCGCACAGCGAGCTGCTGCCGGAGAGTGCCGGACTGACGGGGTGGGACGTCGTCGACGATGGGTTCAAGCTGCGGCTCTCCCCGGAGATCCCCGAGGTCGTCGCGACGAACCTCGGCCGCGTGATCGACGCCTCCCTCGCCGAGGCGGGCTGGACCGTCGACGACCTCGACGTGGTGATGGTGCACCCCGGCGGCGCGAAGGTGATCGCCGGGTACGAGGCCGTGCTCGGGGTGCCGGCCGAGCTGCTCGACGCCACGCGCCACGTCCTGCGCCGCCACGGCAACATGAGCAGTCCGACGGTGCTCTTCGTGATCGCCGAGACGATCGCCCGCGGCCTGCGCGGCCGGGGGCTGGTCAGCGCGACCGGCCCGGGCTTCAGTGCCGAACACCTCCTCGTGGAGCTCGTATGACGTCGCGCCGCGCCGCGCAGGCGGTCGTCGCGGCGCTCGTCGCCTCGCGCCTCAGCGAGGTTCGACTGGCCGAGCGCAACGAACGGGCGGCCCGAGCCGCAGGTGCGGTCGAGCACAGCGCCGGCCACTACCCCGCCTTCTTCCTGCTCCACCCCGCGTGGCTCGTCGGGATGCTGGCCGAGCCCGGAGAGCGAGCGACGCCGCCCCGGCTCGGCTGGCTCGCGCTCGCCGCGGCCGCCCAGCCGGTGCGCTGGTGGACGATGCGCGCCCTCGGGCAGCAGTGGACGACCCGCATCCTCATCACCCCCGGCGCCGAGCGCGTCACGAGCGGGCCGTACCGGCTCACGCCCCACCCGGCCTACCTGGCCGTCACGGCCGAGCTGCTCGCGGCGCCGCTCGCCGTCCGCGCGCCACGCACGGCGATCGCCGCGTCGGTCGCCAACGCGCTGCTTCTCGGGCTCGTGCGGATCCCGGCCGAGCGCCGCGCCGAAGCCACGCGCGACGGCCTCAGCGCGGGCCGGTCGCCGCGGCCAGCGTGAGGTCGGCGGCCGCGGCCGCTCCGCCGAGCGCCGCGAGTCCCGCCCCGAGCGACGCTGCCCGCCGCGCGGCGTCGCTCGCCATCAGCTGCCGCGCCCCCGCCTCGATGTCCGCGGCAGAGGGCTCGCGGCCTGGCAGGCGGATCCCCGCTCCGAGCCGAGCGAGTCGCGCCGCCACGATCGGCTGATCGGCCGCCTGTGGGTGGGTGAGCATCGGGACGCCGCGCCAGAGCGCCTCGTGCACGCTGTTGAGCCCCGCGTGGGTGACGAACAGGCTTGCGCGGTCGAGGATCGGCAGCTGCGGCGGCAGCACCTCGGCGGCCGTGCCCGCGGGGAGCCTCCCGAGCTGCGTGAGGAGATCGGGACTGCCGGCCGACACCACCACCCGCCACCCCGCACCGGCCAACGCCGCGGCGCACCGCCGCAGGAAGTCGACGCGGTGGTGGTAGATCGTGCCGAGCGAGACGTACGCGAGCGGAGCACCGTCCGCGGCTTCCCGCAGCAGCTCGCCCAGCGCGCCACCGGGCTCGCCCGCGGCGGCGTCGCCGGCCGCCGCCGACGCCCCGACGAAGTGCACCGTCCGCCCGAGCGCTCCGATCGGCGGGTGGAGCTCGGCCGAGGTGTGCACGATCGTCGTCGGCGACCGGTTCGAGAGGAGCCGCATCGGACCGCCGCAGTCGACGCCGAACCGGTGCCGCAGCGCCGACCGCGAGCGTGCGATCTCGGCGAGGCCGCGGATCCCCTCCGGGAGCCGGCGCGCCACATCGGCGGCCGCCTGCAGGTTCGCGCCGAGCCGCGGCGTGATCACGAAGCTCGAGCAACTGGTCACGCACGGCGTTCCCGTCAGCTCGGCCGCGAGCCGACCCCACGGCGCCATCGAGTCCACGAGCACGACGTCGGCAGGCGCGCGGCGCAGCTCGTCGACGGCCCACGCGAGCAGCGATCGCTCGGTCGTGCCCGCGAGGTGGCCTGCCACCGCGAGGAAGTTCTCCGACGGCGCGACGAGGTCGGAGATCGCCGACGGCGCGTAGTGCTCGACGTGCGCGCCTGCGTCTGCGAACCGTGTCGCGAACGCGCGGCTCGTCGCCACGCGGACCGCGTGGGCCCGCCCGACGAGTTCGCGCACGAGCGGCACGAGCGGCGCGTTGTGGCCGGTGACCGGGAACGTGAAGAGGGTGATGCGCGCCACGCCGCTGACCTTAGGCGCCGCGGGTCTTCACGAGCTCGCCCGCCGCCTGGACCAACGTTCGGGTACGAATTGGTACCCGAA
>JAQIJQ010000005.1:0-108942 GCA_036946195.1 Patulibacter minatonensis
GTTCGGCCGGAAGGGAGACCTGAGCCTCAGGTACTCGCGATTCCGGCCGAACAGCGAGGGCATGCGACGGCTCGCCCCCGCACTTCGTGGCCGCCTCACCCGGCGCGCCATCGTCCATTCGCCGCACACGTGGAACGCCACCGCGGCGACGTTCGTCATCTTCGCGATCTCCGACTTCGTGCTGGCGCTCTCCGCGCCGGACCAGTTCCACACCGGCCGGCTGTACGTGCTCGCGGCGGGCGTGGCGCTCACCGGCATCACGATCGGCCTCACGCGCCCACCCGAACGGGGGACGCTCGGCAGCCACCTCCTCGTCATGGCCGTGTACTGCGGCGTCTCGGCGGCCGTCTACGCGCACGCACCGCAAGGCTCCGGCCCGCTCGTGACGGGCATGTTCATCCCCGTGCTCGCGGCCCTCTGGCTCGTCGAACGACGGCATGCGGCCGCCCACTACGTCGCGGCGAGCGCACTGATGCTGACGGCGACGCTCGCGGGCGGCAACGACGTGCCGACGCTCGTCGCCGTGCTCTGCTTCCTGCCCGCGGGCGCGCTCCTGCTGGTCGCCACGTGGCTGGTGCTCGATGCCGTCGACGCGCAGGCCGACGCGCTCGAACAGCTCGCACTGCGAGACCCCCTGACGGGCGTCGGCAACCAGCGGATGTGCGCGACGCCGAGCTCGGCGTGGAGCTCACGCGCCACCGCAGCGCGGGCCGGCCGTTCGCGGTCGTCGACGTGTCGCTGCGGGACTTCCAGGCGCTCAACGACCGGATCGGGCGCGCCGCGGGCGACACCGTCCTCACGGCCCTCGCGGGCTTCCTCACGGCGCACGCCTCGGCGGGCGCGACCGTCGCCCGCCTCGACGGCGACCGGTTCAGCGTGCTCCTGCCGAGCTCCGATGCCGAGGCGGCGGAGCGGTTCGTCGCCCGGGTGCGCGCATCGATGCCATCGCACGCCGGACGCCAGGAGCTCGTGCTCACGTCGGGCGTCGCGACCTACCCCGTCGACGGCGACCATGACGAGCCGCTCGTGATCGCGGCCGCGGACCGGTGGCGTTCCGACGAGGGTGCGCCCACCACGGGCCGTACCGACGGCGCCGAGTCGCCCTGGACCCTGGTGATGACGGGCCACGAGCTCGCACCTCCGCCCGAGCTCCCACGACGCGTGAACCGTCGCGACCTCGCCGCCGATCCGCTGATCTGGCGATCGATCGGGGGCGCGTTCCTCCTCTACTCGGTCGTGATCGGTGCGGCGCAGATGATCACCGGCGAGCTCGCCGGAACGGGCTTCGCGCCGGCGGTCACCGCTGCGGCGCTCTGCGCGTTCTGGATGCTCGCCAGCGGCCCGCCGAAGATCGGCACGTGGCGCAACCACGTCGCGATCGCCTCGGCGTACGTGCTGCCGTTCGGCGCGATGCTGGCCGCGACGCCGAATGCGTCGTGGGCCGTGAGCACCGCGTTCCTCGCGCCGCTGCTGACCGTCGTCCGCCTCACCGACCGTCGGCAGATCGCCGCCCACCTCGCCATGCCACCGGTGCTCTGCCTCGGGCTCGCGGCGAGCGGGCAGGTCGATCAGGCCTCGATCGTCGCCTGCCTGGCGCTCAGCGTGAACACATGGGTGCTCGGCATCTGCACCGCCGTGGTGTTCGAGGCCGCCGAGGCCCAGTGGCAGGAGATCGAGGGGCTCGTCCTCCGCGATCCGCTGACGGGCGCCGGCAACCGCGACCTGCTCGCGCAGCGCCTCGCCGAGGAGCTGCCGCGCCACGACCAGCTGCAGATGAGCCTCGCGTTCCTCGAGCTCGATCTGATCGGATTCGCGGATCTCGTCCGGCGCGACGGCCGCGGCGCCGCGAACCACGTGCTGCGCGACACGGCGCTCGTCATCTCGGGCGTGGTCGGCCCCACCGCGACCGTCAGCCGCATCGGCGGGAGCACCTTCCGGATCCTCCTCCCCCTCGCCGACCTCGACGACCTCAGTCCCGAGCGCACGGAGGACCTGCTCGCCGGCCTGCGCAACGCGATCGCCTCCACGTCCCGGCGCGACCGGCACGTGCTGCCGCGCATCGGCGTCGCCATGTACCCGGAGGACGCCACCGACGCCCGCACCCTCGAGGCCGTCGCCGCGAGCCGCCGCCGCGCCGACGACCCGTACGCCCACGAGGTGCCCGCCGCCGACATCGGGCTGCACGGACGCGCGAACGTGGCGTAGGCGCTCGCACCCCGGCCTCGCACCGGCCCCGCCCACCTCACCCGGGCGCTCCCGATCCGCCGGCGTTCTAGGCTCTGGGCCATGAGCACGACGGCCTCCGCATACGGCGCCACCTCCGAGACGGCGCCGCTGGGCCCGCTGACGATCGAGCGCCGCGACCTCGGTCCGCACGACGTGCGGATCGACATCAAGTTCTGCGGGATCTGCCACTCGGACATCCACACGGTGCGAGGCGACTGGCAGCCGCAGCAGTACCCGCTCGTGCCCGGGCACGAGATCGTGGGCATCGTCGCCGAGGTGGGAGCGGCCGTGAGCGCGCACGCCGTCGGCGACCGGGTCGGGGTCGGCTGCATGGTGAACAGCTGCGGTGAGTGCCCGAGCTGCCGGGCCGACGAGGAGCAGTACTGCGAGCCCGGGGCCGTGTTCACGTACGGCAACGTCGACCGCGACGGCACCATCACGCAGGGCGGCTACTCGACGAGCGTGGTCGTGACGGAGGGGTTCGTCGTGAAGGTGCCCGAGGGCCTCCCCCTCGACGCCGCCGCTCCGCTGCTGTGCGCGGGCATCACCACCTACTCACCGCTCAAGCGCTGGGGCGCCGGCCCCGGGAAGCACATCGCCGTGATCGGGCTCGGCGGCCTCGGCCACATGGCGGTGAAGATCGGCGTCGCGCTCGGCGCCGAGGTGACGGTGCTCAGCCAGTCGCTCTCCAAGCGCGACGACGGACTCAAGCTCGGCGCCACCGACTACCGCGCCACGAGCGACCGGTCGACCTTCAAGGAGCTCGCCGGCCGGTTCGACCTGATCCTCAACACCGTGAGCGCGGAGCTGCCGCTCGACCGCTACATGGCTCTGCTCAAGCTCGACGGCGCGATGGTGAACGTCGGCCTGCCGACCGAGCCGCTGAAGGTGAGCCCGTTCTCGCTCACCCACCAGCGCCGCTCGCTCTCCGGATCGCTCATCGGCGGGATCCGCGAGACCCAGGAGATGCTCGACTTCTGCGCGGAGCATGGCATCGCCTCCGAGATCGAGCTCATCGGAGCGGACGCGATCAACGACGCGTGGGAGCGCGTGCTGCGCTCCGACGTGCGGTACCGCTTCGTCATCGACACGTCGACGCTCGCGTAGCCGTCGAACTGCTTCACACCAGAAGAAGGGGCGACGCCTGTCCAGCGGGCGACGCCTGTCCTCAGGTCCGGCGCGGCGCGGCCGATCTCCGGGCCATACGACGATTCGCGCCCGCACTCGGCGGCCGGCTCTCCCGCCGCACCATCGCACTCTCCCCGCACCTCTGGTCGATGACCGGCAGCATGTTCGCGATCTACGCCATCGCGAACGTGGTGCTGGCCCTGTGGATCCCGGAGTTCGACGCGCCGCGCCTCTTCGCGGTGGGCGCCGTGCTCGCGGCGATCGCCGCCGCGATGCTCGCCACGCGCCCGCCCGACCACGGCACGCCGGCGGCCCACGCCGTCGTGGCCGCGAGCTACCTGGGCAGCGCGGCCGCAGTGTTCGCGTTCGCCCCGCATGGATCGGCAACCGTCATCACCGGCCTGTTCACCGCGCCGTTGCTCAGCATCTGGATGACCAGCCGGCGCGCCGTCGCCGCGCACCTCGCCGCGGCCACGGCGGTCCTGCTCGCGGTCGCACTCGCCAGCGGAGACCACGGCACGCTCTTCGCCACCCTCTGCTTCCTGCCCGCCCAAGTCGTCCTCGCCGCCTGCTGCGTCCTCGTGCTCGACGCCCTCGAGGCGCAGGGCGACGAGTTCGAGCGCCTGGCCATGCGGGACGCCCTCACCGGCATCGGGAACGAGCACGGCCTCGACGCCACCCTCGACGTCGAGCTCGCTCGACACCGCAGCGCGAACGCTCCACTCGCCGTCATCGACCTGCACGTCGTCGACTTCGCGCAGGTGAACGCCGAGATCGGCCGAGCCGCGGGCGACGGCGTCCTGACCACGGTGGCCGCCGCGCTCATCGAGCTCGCACCGAGCGGCGCCAGCGTTGCCCGCACCGCCGGCGACCGGTTCGCGGTCGTCCTCCCGGCCACGGGCACGGCGGGCGGTGGCGCCTTCGCCGAGAGGGTCCGCGAACGGCTCCGACTCGTCGACGCCGGCAGCCAGGCGCTGGCGGTGTCCGCGGGCGTGGCCGCGTTCCCGGCCGACGGCACCCGCGGCGGCACGCTGCGGGCCATCGCCGCCGACCGCGTCGCCCTCGATCCGCCGCAGCGCCGCCCCTATCCCGATCACCGCCCCAGCGCCCCGGCGCCCGCCGCCGTCGACGACGATCGCCCCCGGCTCGAGCGACGCGCCCCCGCGGGCACGCCCTCCCCCGACGCCCGCGACGACGCGTGGACGGCCACGCGGGTGGACCGGGGCGGCTTCGCCCGCGACCCGCTCGTCTGGCGCTTCACCGGCGCCACCTTCCTGCTCTATGCGGCGCTCGCCGCCGCGGGGATCGCGTTCCTGCCGGAGACGGCGAACGTCGGCACCGTCGGCCTGACGGCCTCTGCGGCCGTCATCGGCCTCGGGGTGCTCGCCATCCGGCCGCCGGCTATCGGCACGCCCCTCAACCACGCCATCACGGCCGCCGCCTGGCTCGTGCCGATCGGTGCCATGGTCGCGCTCGCCCCACACGCATCGTGGGCCGTCGGCACCGCCGTGTTCTCTGGTGCGCTCATCGCCTGTCGCCTCACGGAGCGACGCCACGTGGTCGCCCACCTGCTCGGCGCCACCACCCTCACGTGGGCGACGATCCTCAGCGGCCGGATCGACGCCGCCTCGATCCTCGCCGACCTCGCGCTCCTGCTCTCCACCTGGGTGCTGGTGATCTCGTACACGCTGGTCTTCGAGGCGGCCGAGGAGCAGGGTCGGCGCATGGCGGAGCTCGTCGTCCGCGACCCCCTGACGGGCGCCGGCAACCCACGCCTGCTCCGCGAGCGCCTGCGCGACGAGCTGCCGCGCCACCGCGACATGCAGATGCCGCTCGTGGTCGCCGAGCTCGACCTGCCCGGCCTCGACGCGCTCGCCCACCACGACGGCCGAGGCGCCGTCGCCGACCTGCTGCGGGACGTCGCCGTGCTGCTCGGCCACGCCGCTGGAGACGACGCCACCGTCGCCCGGATCGAGGGCGACCGCTTCCGGCTGCTGCTCCCGCTGACCGATGCCGACGACGTCGTCGGCCTGGTGCGTGACGTGCGCCGCGCGATCGGCGGCACCTCGCGCCGCGAGCGCCCGATCCTCCCGCGCATCGGCATCGCCGCGTTCCCACAGGACGGGGAGACCGAGGAGCAGCTCATCGCCGCCGCCTCGACGCGCATGGCGCAGGACGACCCCCGCGCCCACGATCTGACCACCGCGCCGGACCCCCTCGACGAGCCGCTGCCGATCCGCCGGGTCGTCGGGACGCCGAGCGGCACGTCCGAGCACCACGTCGAGCGCCGTCGGTCGGTGGGCTGATGGATCTCGCTCGTCTCCGGCCCGATCTCGGCGGCCGCGTCAGCCGCCGCGACATCGCGCTCAGCCCTGCCGTCTGGATCGTCGTCTGGGGCACGTTCGCGATGTTCGCGGCCGCGTCGGCCCTCATCGGCTTCATCGGCCCCGAGGAGCTGAACCGCACCAGCGTGCTCGCCCTCAGCGCGCTGCTGGCGGTGATCGCGATCGCGATGGTGCGGATGCCGCCCCCCGAGCCGGACACGCCGCGCACGCACGCGCTGCTCGCCCTCACGTACGTGGTGCCGATGCTCGCGATCATCGCGTTCGCGCCGCAGGGCTCCGCCGTGGCGATCACCGCCGCGTTCGCCGGACCGCTCACGAGCGTGTGGGTGGTCGACCGCCGTCAGATCGTGCTCCACCTGACCGCCGCCACGATCGCGATCTTCACGCCGTGGGTGATCGGGGCCGTCGACGACGGCACGCTCGTCACGTGCCTCTGCATCGCGCCGACGATGTGGGCGCTCGCCCTCACGTGCGTCGTCGTGCTCGAGAGCGCCGAGGCGCAGGGGTCCCAGCTCGCGCACCTCGGAAAGCGGGACCCGCTGACGGGCGCCGGCAACCGCCGCCTGCTCGACGAGGAGCTCCAGCACGAACTCAGCCTGCACGCCAAGAGCCACCGGCCGTTCTCGATCCTCACCTTCGATCTCAACGGCTTCAAGGCGCTCAACGACACGGTCGGGCACGCCGCCGGTGACGAGCTCCTCAAGGCCACCGCCGACGTGCTCCTGCGCACCGCGCGGCCGAACGACACGGTGGTGCGTCAGGGCGGCGACGAGTTCTGCCTGCTGCTGCCCGGAACCTCCGCCGATGACGCCCGCGTGCTCGGAGAGCTCGTGCGGGCGAGCCTCCAGGCCGTCCGCGCCTATGGCAGCGGCATCAGCACCGGCATCGGCCTCGCAAGCTGCCCCGCCGACGGCACGACCTCCGATGCGCTGCTCGCCACCGCCGACGAGCGGCTGCGCGCAGACAAGGCGAGCACACCCCGTCCTGCGACCTCATGGCAGGAGGAGGTGCCCGAAGCGGCGCCGCGGGAGGGCCGGCACGAGCCCGGCAGCGGTCGCGACGCAGCCGCTCCCACCTGGACGATCGAGGGCGTCAGCCGACGACACCTCGAGGCGCTGCGCCCCACGTGGCGGGCCGCGGCCGCGAGCTCCGCCTTCTACGCGATCCTCACGGCCGGCATCCTCCGCTGGGCCCCGGAGCTCGCCGGGCCGGGGCTGGAGATCGTGGTGTTCGTACCGATCATCGGCGTCGTCCTCCTGCTCCTCACCGATCCGCCGCCGATCGGCAGCCTGCGCAACCATGGGTACGTCACCCTGCCGTACCTGTTGCCCGCCGTCGTCGCACTCACCACGAAGCCCGGGGCGATCGGCCTCGGGATGTCGATGTTCGTCGGCCCGCTCGCCGCATCACGGTTCGTGGAGCGTCGACACGTGATCGGGCACCTCGTCGCCGCGACCGTCGTGTTCTCGGCGGTGCTGGTCGTGAAGGCCGACGAGCTGCCGACGGTGCTCTCGCTCATCATCGTGATGGCCAACCTGTGGGTGCTCGGGTTCTCCTGCCTCCTCGTGCTCGAGGCCTCCGAGCGCCAGGGCCGCAGACTCGCGCACCTCGTCCGGCGCGATCCGCTCACGGGCCTCGGCAACCGCCGTCGACTGCGCGAGCGCCTCGGAGCCGAGCTCGCGCACCACGCCGCCGAGGGGCAGCCGCTCACGCTCATCGCCCTCGACCTCAACGGCTTCAAGCAGGTCAATGACACCCTCGGCCACGCCGCCGGCGACGAGATCCTGATCCGCGTCGCGAACGCGCTGAAGGTGGTCGCCGCTCCGCCCGCCGAGGCCATGCGGCAGGGCGGCGACGAGTTCGCCGTGCTGCTGCCGAACACGACCGCCGACGAGGCCCGCGCCGTGATCGCCGCGATCAGCCGCTCGCTCGGCACCCTCGACGCCGGCGGCCTGAAGGTGGCGAGCGGACTCGGAACCGCGACGTTCCCGGACGACGCCGACACCGTCGACGGCCTCCTCGACCGCGCCGACCTACGGCTGCGCGAGCACAAGTACGGCACCGACGACCTCGCCGCGCAGATCGAGGCCGACGTCCGGGCCGCGATCGTCCGCAACCTCCCAGAGTCCCCGGACCACGCCTGATGGTGGGCGTTCGCTTTCGCACGGACAACGCAACGTCCAGCAAAACGTCCAGTTCCACGCCGGAGCCGCCGCGCGGAGCCGACCGCTGGAGCATGAGCCGCTTCGCGCCGACCCTGGGAATCGGAGTCTCCCGCCGCGACATCGCGCTCAGCCCGATCGTGTGGCTGATCGTCGGCCTCACGTTCGGCACGTTCGCCGTCGCGCTGTGCGTCATCCCCTACGCGCTGCCGGAGACCGACGCGACCCGCCTGCAGCTGTGCGGCGCGTTCCTCGCCGTCTGCTCCCTCGTGCTGCTGCGGATGCGGCCGCCCGAACCGGATGCCCCGGCCACCCACGCCGTGCTGGCACTCACCTACATCGGGCCGATGTTCGCCATCCTCGCGTTCGCACCCGACGGCGCGCTGCCGCTCGGGAGCGCGCTGTTCATCGGACCGCTCACCTCGGTGTGGATGGGCTCCCGGCGACAGGCGGTCCAGCACCTGAGCGCCGCATCGTTCCTCCTCTGCCTACCCGCGATCCTCGGCGTCGTCGACACCCCGACGGTGGCCGCGGTCGCGTTCATGGTCCCGTCGATGTGGGCGCTCTGGGCCTGCTGCCTGCTCGTGCTCGAGACGGCCGAGGCGCAGGGCGCCCAGCTGACGGCGCTCGTCAAGCGCGATCCGCTCACGGGCCTCGGCAACCGCCGTCTGCTCGACGAGCAGCTCGAGACCGAGCTCGGCCGCCACCGCTCCACCGGGCGCCAGCTCACCGTGCTCGCGCTCGACCTCAACGGCTTCAAGGCGCTCAACGACACGGTCGGCCACGCGGCCGGCGACGAGCTCCTCAAGGACACCGCCCGCCAGCTCGAGGCGTGCGCCCGCAAGCACGACACGATCGTGCGCCAGGGCGGCGACGAGTTCTGCCTGCTGCTGCCGGACACGTCGGCCGCCGAGGCGGAGGTCGTGATCGGCATGATCCGCCGCCGCCTGCGGGAGGTCAGCACGTTCGGGATGGCGATCAGCACGGGCGTCGGCCTCGCGACGTTCCCGTCCGACGGCCAGACCGCCGAGGAGCTCCTCGGCGAAGCCGACGCGCGGCTGCGGGTCGACAAGCTCAGCGCGCCCTCTCGGGGCGTGGCGAGCGCCACGACCAGCGCCGGCGGCACCTTTACGGCTGCGGCGACGCCGGACACGCCGGCCGACCCCGACCTCGCCGACCACGCCCCGGGGATGCTCGACGGCCTGACGCGCAAGGAGATGGCGGCGAGCCCGGCGCTGTGGCGGGCGACCGGCATGATGTTCCTCTTCTACCCCCTCGTCGGGCTGGTCTTCTACGTCGTCGCACCGAGCCTGCGCACCGGGGCGTTCCTGCCCGTCTGCCTCGCGGGGCTCGCGCTCAGCGCCACCATCTTCCTCACGCGTCCTGCGCGGATCGGCACGCTGCGCAACCACGCGACCGTCGCCGCCGTCACCCTCTTCCCCGTGCTGGCGCTCGTCGCGACGAAGCCCGCCGGCGCCGCCACCATTGGCCTGGCCACCTGGATCGGCCCCGTGGCGGCCGTGCGGCTCCGGTCGCGCTGGCACGTCGCGGCGCACTGGACGGCCGCCACGTGGATCATCCTCGCGCTGCCGCTGCTCGGGCTGGTGAAGGCGTCGACGCTCGTCGCGCTGCTCATGCTCGTCGGCACCGTGTGGGTGCTCGGAGCCTGCTGTGTGCTCGTGCTCGAGGCGGCCGAGGCGCAGGGCGAGGAGCTCGCGCGGATGGTGCGCCGCGACCCGCTCACCGGCGCCGGCAACCGCCGCGCCCTCCACGAGCGGCTCACCCTCGAGCTCGCCCACCACCGCCTCGCCGGCGCGCAGCTCACGGTTCTCGCGTTGGACCTCAACGGCTTCAAGGCGCTCAACGACAGCGTCGGCCACGCCGCCGGCGATGAGCTGCTGCGCACCGTGGCCCGCGAACTCGCCACGATCGTGGATGGACGAGGTGACGTGGTGCGCCAGGGTGGAGACGAGTTCGCGGTCCTGCTGCCGTGGTGTTCGGCCGTCGAGGCCCAGGGCGTGATGGCGGCCGTGCGCACCCGGCTCGGTGAGATCGTCGTCGCAGGTGTGCCGGTGTCGACCGGCGTCGGCGCGGCCACCTTCCCGACCGACGGGATCGACGTGGAGGGCCTGCTCGATCGGGCCGACAACCGCCTGCGGTCCGACAAGTACGGCACCGAGGTGAGCGCGGAGCCCAGGGCCGCTCGCCTGGACGCCTCCGGGAACGGGCGTACGATGTCCGTAGGACCCGCCGACTGGACCATGGCCGATCTCTTCGGCCGCTCGATGTAGCCGCACCGAACCCGGTCGCCACGTCCGTCCGACCTCAGCCACTGCACACCAGTCCTTCCGTGCCCGTCACCGATGTCAGCTCCGCGGCTCCGGCCCAGTCGACGCTCGCGCGCGTCTCGCGGCGTGAACTCGCGCTGAATCGCTACGTCTGGCTCGCGACCGGCGCGATGTTCGGCATCTTCGCGGCGGCCGTCCTCGTCATCAGCCTGCTCCCGCTCGAGTTCGAACCCTGGCGGCTCTGGGTGCTCGCCGGCGTGCTGGCGACCACGAGCGGCGCCCTCCTGATGAGCGAGCCGCCGCCGCTCGGCTCTGCGCTCAACCACGTGGTCCTCGCGATCATCTACGTGGAGACCGCCGGCGCGATGGTGGCGTTCGCTCCGGCCTCCTCGGCCGCGCTGGGCGCGGCGATGTTCATCGGGCCGCTCACCGGGATGCGCCTCCTCGACGTGCGCGAGATCACGGCCCACCTCCTCGCGGCCACGGCCGTGCTCGCGGCCCCGGCCCTGATCGACCTGTACGACGACGCGACGCTCCTCGCGCTCGTGTCGGTGATCCCGGCGATCTGGGTGCTCTGTGGCTGCGTCGTGGTCGTGCTCCACGCGGCCGAGGAGCAGGGGGAGGAGCTCGAGCAGCTCGTCCGCCGCGATCCCCTGACCGGCGTCGGCAACCGGCGCATGCTCGCCGAGACCCTCGCCGCGGAGATCGCGCGTGCCTCGCGTACGCGGCGGCCGCTCTCGATCGTGGTGATGGACCTCAACGGCTTCAAGGCGCTCAACGACACCGTCGGCCACGCGGCGGGCGACCAGCTCCTGCGCGAGGTGGGCGCGTCGCTGGAGGCGATCGCGCGGCCGGGCGACACCGTGGTGCGTCAGGGCGGCGACGAGTTCTGCCTCGTGCTTCCCGACACCTCGTTCGAGCATGCCCAGCGCGCCGCGAACGCCGTGCGAGCCGTTCTCGCGCGCATCGACGCGCACGGCGCGACCGTGAGCGCCGGCGTCGGGATCGCGAGCTTCCCCAAGGACGCCGTGCACAGCGGCGTCCTGCTGCACGTCGCCGACGAGCGGTTGCGCGAGAACAAGGCCGAATCCCGAGGAGACGGCCTCTCCGGCCGCGTCGACGAGCCCATGACGCGGCGCGACCCGGGCGATCCCGGCGAGGGCTCACCGATCCGGATCTACCGAGGCGTCGAATGAGCGCCGGCCTCGCCAACCTGCCCCGGCCCAGCCGACGCGTGAGCCGGCGCGAGCTGGCCGTGAACCGCACCGTGTGGCTCGCGACCGGCGGGATGTTCGCGTTCTACGCGCTGCTCGGCGTCGCCGGCCTGCTCCTGTTCGACGACGTGTTCCCGAGCGGCAAGATGCAGTACCTCGCGATCTTCGCGGGCGTCGTGAGCATCGTGCTGCTGCGCTCCGAACCGCCGGCCCTCGGCACGTCCGCCAACCACGTCGTCGTCGCACTCGTCTACGTCACGAGCACGCTCGGCATGGCGGGCTCGGCGCCGAGCGGCGCCTTCACCCTCGGTGCCGCCTTCTTCGTCGGCCCCGTCGCGGCCGTCCGCCTCCAGGACCGCCGGCAGATCGCCGCGCACCTCACGGCCGCCAATCTGCTCGTGATCGGCGTCGCCGTCTTCGGTGGGCTCTCCACGGCCGGGATCCTGATGGTCACGCTGTTCAACCTGGCGTCGTGGGCGCTCTGCTACTCCTGCGTGGTCGCGCTCGAGGCCGCCGAGGCGCAGGGCGACGAGCTCGAGCAGCTCGTCCGCCGCGATCCGCTGACGGGCGTCGGCAACCGCCGCCTGCTGCTCGAGGTGCTCGAGGACGAGCTGAGCCGCCACGACCGCACCGGGCGGGAGCTGTCGCTCATCGCACTCGACCTCGACGGGTTCAAGAGCCTGAACGACGATGTCGGCCACGCAGCCGGCGACGCGCTGCTGCGAGACGTGGCCCAGGCCCTCTCGGATGCCGTCGAGCCGCGCGACACGGTAGTGCGCCAGGGTGGCGACGAATTCTGCATCGTGCTCCCCGACACGGGCGCGCAGATCGCGCGGCGGTCGGCGAACGCCGTGCGCGCGGCACTGGCGCGGGTCCGCACGCCGAGCGGCGAGCGGATCTCCTCCGGCCTGGGCATCGCCACGTTCCCGGTCGACGCGATCAACGCCGACGTGCTGCTGCACGTCGCGGACGAGCGGCTGCGCCTGAGCAAGGGCCCAGCAGCGGCGCCCGCGACCCCCCTCCCGCAGACGGCGGCCGGGGACGACCTCCCGGCGACCGATCGCCGCTTCGGCAAGGCCTGAACCGCCGGGTCGATCAAGGACGGCGCCGTGCGCGCCGATCATTGGGCTGATGGCTGCGACCTCCGACCGTGCCACCAGCGATCTCGCGCTGGTCCAGGGCATCGCCCACACGAAGGAGACGCTCGCCGCCTGGCGAGCGCACCCCGGGCCGATCCTGCGCAGCTGGTTCGCCGGCAGCTTCCTCGTGGCCGTCGGGCTCCTGCTCGCGGTGCTGTTCGTCGCCTCGCAGACCACGCCCGATCCGACCTACTCGGCGATGCCGGGGATCATCAGCCCCGTCACCGCCGCCGACGTGGCCCACACGGTCGCGCGCAACCTCCTCGTGCTCGCCCTGCACTCGCTCGCGTGCGTCGCCGGGTTCATCGCCGGCAGCTCGATGCCGCTCGAGGCCAGGAACCGCGGGGGCTGGTGGGGTGCCGTCCACGACTACGCCGGCCGCGGAGCGATCGTGTTCGTGACCGCAGCGACGAGCTTCTCGCTGCTCACCCAGGCCTACGTGCTGGGTGGCATGACCGCCGACATCTCGGCGCGCCTGGGCCTGCACGACTCCACCTTCATCCTGCTCCTGCTGCCGCACGCCCTGCTCGAGCTCACCGGCCTGTTCCTCCCGCTCGCGGCCTGGCTGCTCGCGAGCCGCCGCGGCGATTGGCACCAGTTGCTCGCCGCCACCTTCGTCACGACGAGCATCGCGCTCGTGATGGTCCTCGCCGCCGCGATGATCGAGACGTACGTCACCCCGGATCTGATCCGCGCCTACGCCGGCCTCTGACGCACCGTCCGTCGACCGCTGGCGTGCCCGGAACGCCCGTCCGCCGGGGGCGGCGCATAGGTTGGACGGACGCCGTCAGAGATCGTTCACTTTCATTTGTATAGTGGTTGAGGACAGTCCCGCGAGAGGAGCCCCCGATGGGCGCGATCAACGAAGTCACCGACAACAACTTCCAGGCCGAGGTCATCGAGTCCGAGCAGCCCGTGCTGGTCGACTTCTGGGCGCCCTGGTGCGGCCCGTGCCGCGCGGTCGCCCCGGTCCTCGAGGAGATCGCCGGTGAGCGCAGCGACGTCAAGATCGTGAAGCTCAACACCGACGAGAACCAGCAGGCCGCGGCCCAGTTCGGCGTCATCTCGATCCCGACGATGATCCTCTTCAAGAACGGCGCGGAGGCCCACCGCGTGGTCGGCGCCTACCCGAAGGCCAAGCTCATCAGCGAGCTCGAGCCGCAGCTCGCCTAGCGAGCCCCGTTGCCGGCGCTGCCCAGCAGCGCCGGCAACACGCGGTCGCGCACGACCGCGAGCACGGCCTCGTGGGAGTACTCCCCCACGGCATGCGCCGCGCGCAGCGCCTCGGCCGCATCCGGCCGCGCATCGACGGCCAGCCGCAGCGCCCGGCCGAGCGCCGAGAGGTCGTCCGGGCGGTCGACCACCTGCTCGGGCCACAGGGTGCGGATCAGCGGCAGGGCGGCGTACGGACCGGGCGCGACGGTCGTCACCACGCGCGCCCCCTCGGCCAGCGCCTCGAGCTGCACCAGGCCGTAGTCCTCACGGCGCGGCGCGATCACGAGCGTGCCCACCGCGCGCACGAGTGCGCGAAACACCTCGCGCGGCACCCGGCCCACGTCGAGCACCCCCTCGCGGCCCGCCACGTCGGGCGGCAGCGCGTCGTGCCCGGCCACGAGGAGCACCTCGCCCTCCTTGCGCACGGCGTCCCACGCCGCGATGACCCGGTCGAGCCCCTTCTTGACCGGATCCGAGGCGTAGGCGACGGCGGCGGCACCAAGTCGGCCTGCGATCAGCGGAGCGAGCAGCTCGTCGACGGCGGCGTGCACCGCCTTCGACGGCTCGGCGTGCGGCTCGATCGCGACCGGCACGACGACGGCGCGGTCGCGATCCGCCGGCGCCGCACCATCCAGCGCGACCTCGGACTGCGGAAGCAGTGTGCTGGCCTGCCCGAGGCGGCGCGCCTCGATGGGGCGCTGCCAGAGTCCGTGGTGACCGGGACGCGTGCGCTGTGCGAGGGCATCGAAGCGGATCGCGCCCGGCCGCGGCCAGCGCAGCGCGGCGGTGGTGGAGCAGTAGACGATCGCGCTCGGCTCGACCTCGCGCAGCGCCTGCCGTGCGACGGCGGCGCACGCCCGCGCCTGCACCAGGTCGGTGAGCATGAGCGTGCGCACGTCACGGGGCCGTGGCGGCCGCACGAGCTCAACGCTCGCGCCCACCTCGCGCAGCAGTCCGGCGAACTGGTCGTCGACGGTGCGCAGGCCGGGCGTCGCGCCGAGCGACACCACGAGCACGTCGATCGCCCGGGTCATCGTGGGCGCGGCGGGTCGATCGAGAGGTCGACCGGCCGGTCGCGGCGCAGTCCCGGGCCGCGGACGAGCTTGATCGGCGTGAACGGACCGGTCGGGATGACGACGAACGCCACGCCGTCGCGCTCCTCGACCGCCTTCACCGCGAACTCCTGCGCCCGCCACGAGATCGCCCAGGCGAGCGGCAGGCCGGCGGTGATCCCGCTCACCTGTGCGCCGAAGACCGCTCCGCCGATCACGGCGAGGAGGGTGGCGAGGGCGAGCGGCCAGAGCCGGCTGAGGAGGGTACGGCCGACGCGCGGCTCCTCGGGCATCTTCTGGGTGGGCGCATCGACGAGCAGCCGCTCGACCGCCTCGCTCGGCTTGCCGCCGCGGCGCGAGATCAGGAAGAGGGCGCCGGTGCCGCAGATCAGCCACCAGATCGTGGAGAGCAGGACGATGTTCTGGGTGCGGTCGTCGTAGCCGAACGCGACCGTGGCCGCAGCGACGGTCGTCCCCGACGCGCCGCAGAGCAGCGCGCCGATCCGCAGGAGCTCGGTGTAGCGCACGGCCCGCTAGGCCTCCGCGCTCACGCGGCGCGCGAGCTGCTCGAGGAGCGCGCCGAGGGCCGCGGGCGACTCGACCACCACGTCGCCGCCGGCCGCGACGGCAGGTGGCGCGTCGTCGCCGGCGACCGCCACGAGCAGCGCCGCGGCCAGCGGTCCCTCGAGGGCGAGCTCGCGGGCCGCGGCGAAGGCGTTGAGATCGGTCACGTCGTCGCCGGCGACGAGCGCGGTGCACGCCTCGGGCGTGCGGCCGAGCAACGCGCGGACGGCATCGCCCTTCGTCACCTCGAGCCCCGGGCGCAGCTCGAGCACCGCGCGGCCGGTGCCGGTGCGCAGGCCACGGGCGCGGGCGCGCTCCGCCAGCTCCTGCGCGCGGGCTTCGGCAGCGACCGGGTCGGCCGCGCGCCGCCAGTGCAGCGCGATGATCGGGCCCTTGCGCTCGACGGCCAGCCCGGCGAGGCCGGCGGCCTCCTCCTCGGCCTCGTCGACGATCCCCGCGACGAGCCCGGCATCCGCCGCGAACGCCTCGGGGACGATCGGCTCGGCGGCGCCGGGGAGCAGCAGTTCTGCGCCGTGCAGCCCCGAGTAGGTGAGCTCGTCGAGCCCGAGGAGCTCGCGGGCCTGCAGGGCCGGGCGCCCCGTGACGCAGGCGGCGAGCGCGATCCGCGGCGCCAGTTCGAAGAGGGCCGCGGCGGCCGTGGGGTCGGGGCGAGCGGCGGCCGGGTCGTCGACGATCGGCGAGAGCACGCCGTCGAAGTCGAGGAGCAGCGCGAGCGCACGTGGGCCGTGCGCGAGGATCGGTGCGAGCGCGGCGGTGAGCGCCGCCGCCTCGGTGGCTCCGGGAGCGGGAGCGTCGGCCATGGGTTCGTAGTATGCCGGGCGATGTCGGCAGCACCCCCGCGAACCAGCCGGTCGCCCGCTGGCAGGAACTCGCTGGTGCTCATCGGCACGCTCGCCGGGGTCTACAGCGGGTTGTTCGGCGTCGGCGGCGGCGCGGTGATGGTGCCGCTGCTGATCCTCTGGCGCGGCATGGATCCGCGGGCCGCTGCGGCCACCTCCCTCGCCGCGATCATCGTGATCGCCGCGGCCGGCGCGGCCACCCACGCCGCCTACGGCAACGTGCACTGGGATGCGGCCGCGATGGTGGCGGCGCCCGCCGTGTTCGGAGCCGTCCTCGGGACGGCGCTGCAGCAGCGCGTGCGGCGCGAGTGGGTGTCGATCGGGCTCGCGGTGCTGCTGATCGTCGGCGCCGTCGACCTGCTGCGCGGGGCGTTCGCGTGAGCTCCGCCGTCCTCGCCACGAGCATCGACCACCCCACGCTGCTGGTGGTCGCGGGGTTCCTGGCCGGCGTGCTCGGCGGACTCGTCGGGATCGGCGGCGGCATCCTCGCCGTGCCCGCGCTGGTCTACGCCGCGGGCCTCGGCCAGCGGGAGGCGATCGCCACGAGCCTCGCTGCGATCGTGCCGATGTCGATCGTCGGCACCTACCGCCAGCATCGTTACGGCAACGTGAAGGTCCGCGAGGGCCTCACGGTGGGCGTGCTCGGGATCGCGGGCGCGGCCGCTGGCGCCACGCTCGCCGACCTGCTCCCGGACCGCCTCCTGCGCCTGGGCTTCGGCCTCCTCATGCTGCTGATCGCGGCGCAGCTCCTGCACGGCGTGCGCAAGGCGCGCGTCGCCGAGGCAGGGGCCCGAACGGGGTGAGCGCGTCGGCGTGACCGGGCACGGACGGCGGGCCGCCCGCCCGCCCGGCTAAGACTGGCCCCATGCTCACCTACGCACTGTTCGTCGCCACCGACGGGCACCCGGTCTCGACGAGCCCGGATGCCACGCTGGAGGAGGTCTACGACCGTGCCCGGCTCTCGAGCGGCGGCACGGTCGTGCGCGTGAAGGCCAGCGAGGTGGGCGGCGACGACCCCGAGGCCTACGACACCGACGTCGCGACGTTCGTCAACGGCCATCGCTTCGAGGTGCGCGACAACGGTCCGGATTCGTTCGCGTTCGTCGCCGACGGCAAGGCGCTCGGCGTCGCCCGGCTGACCGACGGCGAGTGGGTCCTCACCCACGACCCCGAGCCGGGCCTGCCCGAGCGAAAGGGCGAGCCGACCGCCGCCGTTTCCGCCGACACCCACTCGCGCGCCGAGGCCGAGGAGCACCTCGGCAAGTTCGCCGAGGACTGGCTCACCTGAGCCGCTTGGCCGTCGTCGGCTCGGAGCCGTCCGACGAGGTGAGGCTGATCACGCGCCCCGCGTGGTCACGCCGGAACGACACCTCGAGGCCGATCCGGGAGAAGAAGCGGTCACCGCCGAGCCAGCGCAGCACGATCGGCGCGGCGCCCGGGATGTGGGCGACGAGCCGGCCGCGCTCGACCGTGAGCGTGGCGACCTCGCCGCCGCCGAGGTCGTAGCGGCCCGTGTAGCCCGCGAGCTGCGCGGGACGCGCGCGGCGCTCCGTCGGGTAGGAACGCAGCGGAACCCCCGGCGAGAGGGCCTGCGCGCCGAGCTCGCTCACGCCGTCGCTCGAGGCGCTGAGGACGACGACCGCGAGCTTCGCCGCCGGGTCGATCGCCAGGTAGGCGCTCGAGCCGAACGTGCCGCCGTCGTGTTGGATCAGGCGCTCCGTGAGCTGGCCGCCGGTGATCCAGTTGAGCCCGATCCGCATGCCGGCCTCCGTGTCGGTGCGCGAGGCCATCGCCAGGCGCATGGCGTCGGCGAGCGCCCCGGTCGACGTGTCGCCTGCCGCGAGGAGGTTCGCTCGGGCGTAGGCCGCGAGATCGACGACCGAGGCGCGGAGTCCGCCGGCCGGCTCCATCGCGCCGAGGTCGGCGTTCGGCATCCGGTGCCCGTCCACGTCGTGGGGCGTGGCCAACGGCGTCGCCTCCGTTCCGATCCCCGGGATGCCGAGCGGCCCGAGCACCCGCTCGCGCAGCAGCTGCTCCCACGGCCTGCCGGCACGCACCGAGAGCGCGTAGCCGAGCAGGCCCTCGCCGAGGTTCGAGTACTCGTAGGCCGCGCCCGGGGCGCGGGTGAGGCGGTAGGTGGAGAGGAACGCGAGCATGCGCGCCGGGCTGTACGCCGCGTAGGCCTTCGCGACCTTGCCGATGCTCGCCGGCACCGGGCCTCCGCCGAACAGGTCGGTCGCCTCGCGCGGCAGGCCCGAGCGGTGCTCGGCGAGATCCTCGAGGGTGATCTCGCGGCCCTCGAACGCGGGCACGACGGTGCCCGCCGGCAGCAGCGTGCGCACCGGGTCGCTCAGCTGCACCTCGCCGCGGCCCACCATCTCGGCGAGGAGCGTGGCGGTGAACGTCTTCGTGATCGAACCGATCTCGAACGTCGTGCCGCCCGTGACGGGCTGCCGGCCGGTGCGCCCGAACGCGATCACGCGCGGCCGCGGATCGTCGGCCGAGACCACGGCGGCGGCGATCGACGGCGTGTAGCCCGCCTCGTAGCGGTCGTGCACCGAGGCCGAGAGCGAGGCGAACGCTGCATCGGCCGTGACGGGCGCGCCCTGCACGGGCGAGGCCGGCGCCGCGCCCGCGGCGGCGACGGACGCCGTCAGCGGCAGGCAGCTCGCGACCACGGCCGCGAGGGCGTGGCGGCGCCGCAGGGCCGGGCGCGCCGGCGAGCTGGAAGGACGGAGGGGCGGTGATCTGAACACCCCTCGATCCTCCGAGACGGTGGCGCGCACGTCGTCCGGCGCAGGGCCGGACCTCCTCTGCCGTTCGACGGATCCTGAGCGCGAGCCCGTCGGTCAGATGGCCGAGGACGCGGCGGCGGCGGACTCGTCGCCGGGTTCGACGAGCCCGCTCTCGTAGGCGACGATCACGGCCTGCACGCGGTCGCGCACCCCGAGCTTGCGCAGCACGTTCGACACGTGCGTCTTGGCCGTGCCCTCCGACACGACGAGCGCGTCGGCCAGCTCGGCGTTGCTGCGGCCGCGTGCGAGCGCGACGAGCACCTCGCGCTCACGCGCGGTGAGCTCCGCCAGCTGCGTCTCGTACGCCGCGCGCGTCGCCGACTCGACCGGCCCGCTGAACTGGGCGAGGAGGCGGCGGGTGAGCGACGGCGCGAGCAGGGCGTCGCCGCCGGCCACGACCTCGACGGCGTGGATGAGCTGCTCGGGCGGCGCGTTCTTGAGCAGGAACCCGCTGGCGCCGGCCTTCAGGGCCTCGAAGAGGTAGTCGTCGCGCTCGAACGTGGTGAGCATGACCACCCGCGACTCCGGCGCCGCGCCGCCGAGGATCCGGGCCGTCGCCGAGAGGCCGTCCTCCACCGGCATCTGGATGTCCATCAGCACCACGTCGGGCCGCAGCGCGCGGGCGCGGTCCACGGCCTCACGCCCGTCCTGCGCCTCGCCCACCACCGTGATCGCCGCGCTCGTCTGCAGGATCATCGCGAGACCGGTGCGGACCATCGCCTGGTCGTCGGCGAGGAGCACGCGGATGCTCACGCCGGCCGTCCCTCGAGCGGAAGCTGCGCGTGCACCGCGAACCCGCCGTTCATCTGCGGGCCGGCGTGGAACCAGCCGCCGTGCAGCACCGTGCGCTCGCGCATGCCGACCAGCCCGAGGCCCCGCCGCGGCACGCCTTCGGCCTCGGGCTGCAGTGCGAGCTCCGTGCCGCCGACCGGCGGGGGCACCGGGCGCCCGATCCCGTCGTCGCGGACCGTGATCTGCAGGATGTCGTCGTCCGCCCACACCGCCACGTCGACCCGCTTCGCCCCCGCGTGCTTGAGCGTGTTCGTGAGCGCCTCCTGCACGATGCGGTAGGCGGACGTGTCGATCGTCGAGCCCGCGGCGACGCCGGTCGGATCGGCGCGGAAGCTCACCTCCAGACCCCACTGCCGCGCCGACGCCACGAGCTGGGGCACCTGCGCGAGGCCGGGGCGGGCGAGCTCGGTGCCCGGCGCGTCGTCGTCGCCGTCCTGCCGCAGGAACGCCAGGAGGCCCTGGAGCTCGGCGACGGCCTGGCGGCTCGAGGCCTCGATCGACCCGAGCGCATCGCGCGCCTTCGCGGGATCGGTGGCCAGCACCATCCGCCCTGCACCGGCCTGCAGCCCCATCACGCTCACGTGATGGGCGACGACGTCATGGAGCTCGCGCGCGATCCGCACGCGTTCGACGAACACGGCCTGCCGGGCGCTCGCATCCCGCTCGCGCCGCAGCTCGTCGGCCTGCTCGGCGAGCCGCACGGCCCGTTCGCGTCCGGTGGCGATCGCGGCACCGAGCCCCCACATCGCGCAGTACAACGAGATGTTGAACGCGAGGATGATCACCAGGTAGACCGCCTCCTCCCAGCTCTCGGGGGAGTACGCCACGAACTGCTCGACGAGCAGGACGACCACGATGAGCGCGAGGGCGCCGCCGCAGGTGACGCGCCGGCGGTCCGGTCGGCCGTACGCCGCGGCGTTGTAGGCGAGCGTGGCGATGATGAGCGCCGTCACGTTGCCCTCGTCCACGCCGAGCACCTGTCCGAGCGCGAAGCCGAACGTGGCCGCCATCAGCGCGGAGAGGGGCGCCCGACGGCGCCATGCGAGCGGCAGCGCGGTGGCCGCGAGGCCGACGACGACCCACCCGAGCGGCGGGCGCTGGGCCGTGGCATCGGCCTCGCGCATGAGCTCGACGGCGAGCGTGTGCGAGCCGACGAGCGCGAGGAACCCGACCACGGCGAGCGCCGCGTCGACCCGGCGCGGGTGCGCGGCGAGTCCGCGGCGGATGCGGGCCCAGCGACGCAGCACGCCGCCAAGGTAACAACGCCGGTGCGCCGTCGCATCTGCCGAACGACGGATCATGATGGGGCGGTGCGACACCCGACGGTCCGCTTCCCCAGCCGGGTGCTGCACCACCGGCTCACGCTCCGCCGCGAGCGCAAGGTGCGCGCGCAGGACGGCCTCCCGCTGCTGGCCGTGCTGGGGCCCGGACTCCTGGCCGGGCTCTCCGACGACGATCCCGCGGGCATCACCACCTACGCCGTGCTCGGCAGCGAGCAGGGCTACCGGATGCTCTGGGTGCTCGCGCTCGCCACGGTCGCGCTCATCGTGTTCCACGAGCTGGGCGCGCGGATGGGCCTCGCGACCGGCAAGGGGCTCGTCGCCGTGATCCGGGAGCGACAGGGCGTGCGGATCGCGGGCTTCGTCGCCGCGGTCCTCGTGGTCGCGAACACGGGGACGATGTGCGCGGAGCTCGCCGGCGTGGCGCTCGGCGCGCAGATGCTCGGCGGGATCCCGCCGATCGCCTCGGTGCCCGTGGCCTGCGTGGTGCTCGGCGCGCTCGTCCTCGGCGAATCCTTCGCCCGCATCGAGCACGTGCTGCTGGCGCTCACGGCGATCTTCGCGGCGTACGTCGTCTCCGGGCTGCTCGCGCACCCCGACTGGGGCGCGACCGCCAAGGGCCTCGTGGTGCCCACCCTGCCGGACGACCGTCGCGCGCTCTACCTCGCGGTCGCGACCATCGGCACGACGCTCGCGCCGTGGGGGCTGGCGTTCATCCAGTCGTACGCCGCAGACAAGCGCCTCCCCCCGTCGGCACTGCGGTACGAACGGATCGACGTGATCTCCGGCGCGGTGCTGACGGGCGTGATCGGTGCGTTCGTCGTGATGGCCAGCGCAGCGACGCTGCACGGCACCCGCGTCGACGACGCCACCGATCTCGCCGAGGGCCTGCGCCCGCTCGCCGGCGACCTCGCCCCCACGATCTTCGCCGCCGGGTTCCTCGGCGCGGCGCTGCTCGCGGCCGCCGTCGTGCCGCTCTCGACCGCCTTCTCGGTGAGCGAGGCCGCCGGACGGCGCGGGCACCTCGACGACACGCCGCGCGAGGCCCCGGTGTTCTACGGGGCGTTCCTCGCCGTCACGCTCGTGGCCGCCGTCATCGTGGTCGCGCCGGGTTCGCCGCTGCTGACAATCCTCGTCGCGAGCCAGGCCCTGAACGCCGTCCTGCTGCTCGCCGTCCTCCCCTTGCTCATCACCGCGGCCTCCGACCGCGGCGCGATGGCCACTCTCGCGCTCGGGCGAGCCGGCCGGACGACCGCCTGGCTGCTGTTCGCGCTGATCGCCGCCTCGGTCGTGGCGCTCGGCGTGCTCGCCTGAACGTCGACCGCCCGGAAACGTTTGGCAAAGGATCGCGGCGACGGGGGCCCGCGACCGTACGATCTGCCCATGCCGGAACGCCTGCTCGTGGTCGAGGACGACCTCGCCATCGCCGAACCGCTGGCCCGGGCCCTCGAGCGGGAAGGGTTCGCCGTGGAGCACGTCGGCAGCGGCGAGGCCGCGCTCGACGCGCTCGCCGCCGACCCGGTCGAGGCGCCGATCTCGCTCGTCCTGCTCGACGTCGGCCTGCCCGGGATGGACGGCATCGCGGTGTGCCAGCACATCCGCGAGCACCATCCGGCCTGCGCGGTGCTCATGCTCACGGCCCGCAGCTCGGAGCTCGACGAGGTGCTCGGCCTCGATGCCGGCGCCGACGACTACGTCACCAAGCCGTTCAGCCTCGCCGTGCTGATCGCCCGCGTCCGCGCGCTGCTGCGGCGCGATCGGCCGGAGCGCGAGGCTGCGCCCGCCCTGGTGTCGGCTGGACCGGTGCGGGTCGACACCGGTTCGCATCGCGCCTGGATCGACGACCGCGAGCTCGACCTGTCGCCCAAGCAGTTCGACCTCCTCGCGCTGCTCGTGGCCCACCCGGGCGAGGCGCTACGCCGCGAGGACATCATGTCGGCGGTCTGGGACGAGAACTGGTGGGGTTCCACCAAGACGCTCGACGTGCACGTCGGGTGGCTGCGGCAGAAGCTCGGCGATCCGGACCTGATCGCGACGGTGCGCGGCCACGGCTTCCGGTTCGAGGCGCCGTGAGACGGCGGCTCCTGGTCTCGACGTCGTTGATCGCGCTCGCCGCCGTGCTCGTGCTCGGCCTGCCGCTCGCGATCGTCGGCGCCACGCTCCTGCGCGAGCGTGCCGACATGCGGCTCGAACGACGCGCCGACGCCGCGGCGCTCCGACTCTCGCGGGCCCACGCGCTCGGCCAGCCGATCCGAGCCGTCGCGCTGACCGACCTGTTGCCGCGCGGCGCGGCGATCCAGGCCACGACGAGCTCGGGCGTCGTCACGTTCGGCACGATGCCCACGGGCGCCGTGACCCGCCAGATCTCGGGCGACGACGGGGGCCCGATGCGCGTCACCCTCATCGCCCCGGCGAGCGTCCGCAACGACGACGTCGTCACCCTCTGGCTCGTCCTGCTCGGCGTCGGTCTCGCCGCCGTGATCGCCGCGGGGCTGCTCGCGCTGCTGCAGGCCCGCCGGCTCGCCACGCCGCTCGAACGCCTCGCCCGGCGCGTCGAGCGGATCGGCGCCGTCGGGTTCGACGGCAGTCCCGTGGCCGTGCACCTCCCGGAGATCGACCAGGTTCAGCGGGCGATCAACGACGCCGACCGCCGGATCGTCGAGCTCGTCGAGCGTGAACGGCAGTTCACGGCGAACGCCTCGCACCAGATGCGCACGCCGCTCACGGCCCTGCGCATGCGGCTCGAGGAGCTGCAGGTGCTCGCCGACACGCCCGCGTCCACGACGGAGGCCGAGGCCGCGATGACCCAGGTCGACCGGCTGATCGCGACGATCGAGCACCTCGAGTCGATGGCGCGCAGCCGCGACGACCACGCGCCGCACACCGATGTCGGCAGCCTGGTGACGACCTACGCGTCGACGAGCGGGTGGGCCGAGGCGTACGAGAAGGCGGGGCGCCCCCTCTCGATCTCCGCACCCACCCACCGGTTCGGGCGGGCCGAGCCCGAGGCGCTGCGGCAGATCGTCGACGTCCTGCTCGACAACGCCCTGCGCCACGGCGCGGGCCCGACCGCGCTCGAGGTGCGCGGCGGGGATCGCTGGGTGCGCGTCGCCGTGGGTGATACCGGCGCGCGCCCGGTGGACGAGTCGGCGATCTTCGCGCGGGGCGTCGGGCACGGTACGGGCATCGGCCTCTCGGTCGCGCGGGATCTCGCCCTCCGCGCCGGCGGCGACCTGCGGCTCGCGCCAGGACCGACGACCACCTTCGAGGCGCTCATCCCGGCGGTCGAGGCCCCGGCCGAGGCCGCGCACGGACCTTTGCCGGATCTTGGCGATCGCTGAACGCAATCCTTTCCGGCCGTAGCCCGACGCTTGGACGGCCGCACGGCATCGTCGTCGGTACCAGATCCAAGGACCGCGACATGCACACCTCACGCCCCACCTCCACCCCCGCCCCGGCCCCGGCCCCGGTCGACGACCCCGCCGTCCGCGCGACGCTCGTGGTGGGCCTCCTCGGCACGGCGCTCGTGCACGTCATCGACGGCATCGGCAAGTGGAGCGAGGTGCGCTACGAGTTCTGGCTCTTCATGGCCCTCGTCGTCGGCTGCGTGGCGCTGGCAGGCGGGTTCCTGTTCACGCGCTCGCGCCTCCTGCTGCCGGCCACGCTCGGGCTGATCGTCCCGGCGTTCATCGCGTACGTGCTCAGCCGCACCACGGGCCTGCCGCAGTCCACCGACGACATCGGCAACTGGACCGAGCCGATCGGCGTCGTGAACGTGTTCGTCGAACTGGCCGTGCTCGCCGTCGCCGCGCCCGCGCTCGCGCTCGGCCGCAGCCGGAGCCGCAGCAACGCCCGCGCGGCCGTGCTGGCGACGGCGCCCGCCCGGTAGCTCGTCCGGCCTTTGCCAAACCTTTGCGATTCGGCGACGAATCGTTGGTGGACCCGCTGACACGGTGCAGCCAGATTCGATCCGGCTGCACCTGCAGCCGGCGGAGAGGAACTGATGCACGCTCTCAGCGCGACACCCGTGGCGAGCCTGATGGACAACGTCAACGGCCTGCCGACGCATGCGCTGCTCGTGCACTTCACCGTGGTCGTCTCGACCACGGCAGCGCTCGCCGGCCTCGCCTACGCATTGGTCCCGAGGTTCCGTCGTTGGCTGAGCGTGCCGCTCGTCTTCGTCGGTTTGGCGAGCATCGTGCTCGGCGTGATCACCCCGAGCTCAGGGGAGCGGCTCGAGGCTCGCGTCGGGCACGATCCGCTGCTGGAGAAACACACCGAGCTCGGTGATCAGATGGGGCTGATCATGATCGCGTTCGGCGTGCTCCTCATCGCCACGATGTTCGTGGCCCGCTACCGCGCCGAGACGGTCGTCGGCGGGATGCCGATCGGTGCCGTCGACCGCCTCGGCGCGTTTCCGCGGCAGCGGCTGCGGGGGTTCGGAGGCCAGGCGCCGCTCGCGGCCGCGCTCACCGTCCTCGTGCTCGCCGGCTCGGTGATCTCCGGCATCTGGATCTTCCGGACCGGCGAGGCCGGCGCGCGGTCGGTCTGGCACGACACCCCGACCGCTCCGGTCGCGGGAGCGGCCGACGACGAGGACTGATCGCGGCGCGTCGCCGCCGACCGAGGGACTTGGCGCAACGGCACCGGATCTCAGTCTTGACGACGCAGAAAACCTCGGGCTAGAGTTCGGTCACCGGCATCGACCGGTGACGTTTCGAGAAG
This sequence comes from Patulibacter minatonensis, assembly GCA_036946195.1. Lineage (GTDB taxonomy): Bacteria > Actinomycetota > Thermoleophilia > Solirubrobacterales > Solirubrobacteraceae > JAGIBJ01. The sequence continues at coordinate 25,786 of JAQIJQ010000005.1, forward strand.
GAGGAATGAAGGTGTTTTCCACCGATCCCTTTGCGCTTCTTTCGGACCTGGAGCGCCAGTTCGAGCGAGCCGCCCATGCCCCGAGCGTGGGCTCCGGCTGGCTCCCTGCTGCCGACGTGATCGCCGGCGAGCACGAGGTCCGCGTCCTCATGGATGCGCCGGGCGTGAGCCGTGAGGATCTCTCGATCGAGATCCACGGCGCCACGCTCACCATCTCCGGCACCCGCCACCCCGTCGACGTGTCGGGCAGCACCGCCCAGCGCATCGAGCGCGGCTGGGGCAAGTGGAGCCGGACGATGCGGCTGCGCGACGGCCTCGACGCCGAGCGGATCGCCGCAGACCTGACCGATGGCGTGCTCACCGTGACCATTCCGATCGCCGAGGCGGCCAAGCCGAGGCGCATCGAGATCGGCTCGGGGAAGGCCGCCGAGCTCACCACCTCCGGGTGAGGGGGACGGGGCCGAGCCGGACGGCTCGGCCCCGCAGGTCAGAGCCCGTGCTCGAAGGCGAACTTCAGTTGGGCGTCGACGGCGTTCACGCGGTAGAGGGCGAGCGCCTCCAGGGAGCCGAACTGACGGGTCGGAACGTGGTCGGCGCCGTGGTGGGTGAGCACGCAGTGGGCGAGCGAGAGCCAGCGCGGCTCCGTGAGCTGCGGCGGGCGGTGCTGGCGGAGGATGTCGAGGCCCAGCTCGAGGTGGCCGATGAGGCGGCCCTCCTCGCTGAGCTCGATCGCGGCGGCGTAGGTGAACTCGCGCACCTTGCCCAGGTCGTGGACGATCGCGGCGGTCACGAGGAGGTCGCGATCCAGGCGCGGGTGCAGCTCGCAGAGCTCCCAGCAGAGCTGCGCGACGGCGACGGTGTGCTCGATGAGGCCGCCGAGGTAGGCGTGGTGGCCACCGCGGGAGCAGGGTGCGCGGCGCAGCGCAGCCCGCAGCTCGGGGTCACCGAGGAGGTTCTCCAGGAGTCCGCGCAGGCCGTCGTCGTGCACCTCCTGGGCGAGGTGGTCGAGGAACCCCTCGAGCTCGTCGAGGTCGCGGTAGGCCGTCGGGAGCAGCTGCTGCGGGTCGACGCCGTCGGCGCGCACGAGCTGCTGGACGTCGATCTGCAGGGCGTCGCGGAAGCGTTCGACGCGGCCGCGGATGCGGACGGCGTCGCCTGGCGTGAAGCGGGCGGCGACCCCGTCGGCGTCGCGGAACACGCGGCCGGGGATCACGCCCGTCCGGTCGCGCAGCTGCAGCGCGAGGTAGGGCTGCCCGGTGCGGGTGAGCAGCCGCTCGGAGCGCACGACCGCGAACACCCCGTCGACGAGCTGCTGGTCGGCGAGCGTCGCGACCGTCGGCTGCACCGGCGCGGTGGGCGGTCCGGGGGCGGGATCGAGCTGCGGTTCAGGCGACGGAGGCTGCATCGGCGTTCCTGTAGCGTGAACCATGTGAAGGCACTTCGCTGGGATCACCGTCCTGAGGGGCTCCGCGGCCCTGCGCTCGTCTGCGCGTTCCGCGGCTGGAGCGATGCCGGTCAGGCCTCCACGATCGCGCTCGCCGCGATCGGTCGCCAGCTCGACACCGACACGTTCGCGAGCTACGACCCGGAGAAGCTGTACGACTTCCAGGCGAGCCGCCCGTACATCGTCGTGCGCGACGGCATCGTCCGCGATCTGCGGTGGCCACGCGTGGAGTACCGCTCGGCGAAGGCCCCGCGCGCCCCGCGCGACCTGGTCACCCTCATGGGCCCGGAGCCGTCGACGCAGTGGCAGGGCTTCGCCGACTCGGTCGCCGAGGTCGCGCTCTCCGTCGGCGCCGAGATGATCGTCACGCTCGGCTCGCTCATGGGCGACGTGCCGCACACCCGCCCTGCGCCGCTCATGGCGATCGGCAGCGATGGCGCCCTGCTCGACCGCCTCGATCTCCACCGGCCCGACTACGAGGGCCCGACGGGCCTGCTCGGTCCGATCCACATCGCGGCGATGCGTCACAACATCCCGGTCGTCGGGCTGTGGGCGAGCATCCCGCACTACGTCTCCGCCCCGAACCCGAACGGCGCGCTCAGCCTCGTGCGCGGTGTCGAGAAGCTCACGGGCGTGAGCTTCGACGCCTCCGCGCTCGAGGAGGGTGCTCGCGAGTTCGAGACGCGCGTCAACGGTGCCGTCGCGAACGATCCCGCCGTCGCGAGCTGGGTCGAGCGCCTCGAGGAGCAGGCGGTCGAGGAGCAGGCCGAGATGGCCGACCCTGAGGCCCTGCCCGACGGCGACGTCCTCGCCCGCGAGTTCCAGCGCTTCCTGCGCCAGCGCGGGCCCGACGAGCAGGACTAGCGCGGCCGAGCGACGAACGACCGTTCCGGCCGCCCGCTCACCGGGTGAGGCGGACGTAGGTCTTCGAACGCACCGGCTTGCCGCCGCCGATCGGTCGGGCCTCCGCGCGGAACTCGATACCGCCGAGCTGATGGGCAGCGCGGCGCTGCGCGGCGCCGAGCTTGATCTTGGCCGTCGTGTTGCCGTTCGCGTCGGAGCGGAAGTCGGTGGTGGCGAGCTTGCGCGGTCTGCCCTTGGGCGCGCCCTGCTTGGAGAGCGCGATGGCGTAGGCCGAGACCCCGCCCTCGCAGGGCTTGCCGCAGCGGACGACCGCCTGGCCGTAGCGATCCTCCTTGGCCATCCGGACCATCAGCGCGAGGTTGAACGCCTCGTGCTCGGCGTCGGTGGCGTCGATGCCGGGGGCGGGTGGCAGCGGCGGCAGCGGCTGCGGCGGATCGGGCTCGCCCTGCTCGTAGCGGTCGGTGTGCTCGAACTCGACCGTCATCGTGTACAGCGGGTCGCAGTTGAAGATGCGGATGAAGTTCGGGCACGGTGCGTGCCCCGAGGCCCGTAGCGCGAAGTCGCGGCCGATCTCGGTGACTGGGATGAACTGCTGCACCTTGACGGGGTCCTTGAGCAGCGGGTCAGCGACTTCGTACTTGAGGTAGCCGGTGCAGGTCTTGTGGATCCAGACCTGCTCGGGGCTCTGCACGTCGATCGCGATGCGTCGGTGGCCGTCGGCGTCGGTCGCGCCGATCGTCGTCGCGATCTGGCCCGGCACGAGCGGCACACCCTCGCGGGCAGCCTCGTCGCAGTCGCCGGTCTCGTTGCCGTCCGGGCTGGTGTAGCGAGCCTGCTGGGAGAGGTAGAGGTCGGTCGCGTTGCTCGAGGCGAACGGCACCGTCGTCTGCTGCGGCACGCCGTCGACGAACGTCAGGCCGTCGACGCGGGCATGGATGGTGCCGTTGAGGATGGTGTTCGTGACGACCTGGCTCCAGCCCGTCTCCTTGAGATACGCGGAGTTGTCGACCTTGAGCTCGACGTAGGCGGTGTAGAGGTCGACCTGCTGGCGCTTGGCCTCCGCGGCCGGACTGACGAGCAGCGGCGCCGCGAGCGCAGCGCATGCCACGAGGACGTGCATGCGGCCGACGCGGCGCAGGGGCGTGGTGGTGATGGGCATGGCCCGATGCTCCGCCGCGCAGGGCGCGGCGTCATCGTCCGCGCCGGCGATCCAGATCGTCCATCCGGATGAACTCGCCCGGCCGCACGGACGACCCGGGCATCGTTCAGCCGGACGACCCCGGCACTGCAACGCCGCTCTCGTACGCCAGCACGACGGCCTGGACGCGGTCGCGAACGCCGAGCTTCATCAGGACCCGGGCGACGTGCGTCTTGACGGTGGTCTCGCTCACCACGAGGCGCTCGGCGATCTCCGCGTTCGACATCCCCCGCGCGATGAGGCCGAACACCTCGAGCTCCCGCGCGGTGAGCTCGTCGAGCCCCGGCGGCGGTTCGGGCGCGGCGCGACGCTGCGCGACCTCCTCCACGAGGCGGCGCGTGATCGACGGTGCGAGCAGCGACTCGCCCGCGGCGACCGTGCGGATGCCGTCGGCCAGACGCTCCGGCGGCGCGTCCTTGAGCAGGAAGCCACTGGCTCCGGCGCGCAGCGCGTCGTAGACATGCTCGTTGAGGTCGAACGTGGTGAGGATCAGCACGCGCGGCGGATCGTCGACCCGCGCTGCGGCGAGGATCCGGCGGGTCGCCTCGATCCCGTCGAGCTCGGGCATGCGCACGTCCATCAGCACCACGTCCGGCTGCAGCGTCGCCGCCTGCCGCACGGCTTCGTGACCGTTCGTGGCCTCGCCGACGACCTGCAGATCCGGCTCGGCGTCGAGGATCATGCGAAAGCCCGCGCGCACGAGCCCTTGGTCGTCGACGATCAACACGCGCAAGCTCATGAGGCGGTCTCCATCCGGTGGTCTTCGAAGGTGAGTCGGGTGCGGACGCTGAAGCCGCCGTCTGCCGTCGGCCCGGCGACGAGGTCGCCGCGGTAGAGGGTCGCGCGCTCGGCCATCCCCATCATCCCGTGGCCCCCTGGGCGCGTGAGCTTCGGATCGTGGTCCGGCCCCGGCGGCGCGTTCACGACATCGATCGAGAGCGTGTCGCCATCACGACGCAGGTCGACGCAAACCGCCACGGCACCAGCGTGGCGCAGTGCGTTCGTCAGCGCCTCCTGCACGATCCGGTAGGCCGCCACGTCGAGCCCCGCCGGCAGCGTCGTGAGGTCGCCCGCGGTGGAGACCTCGATCTCGAGCCCCGCATCGTGGCCGCGCTCCACGAGCCCCGCCAGCCGCGCGAGCGAGGGCGCAGGCGCTACACCCGAGTCGGGCTCGGCCCCGATCACGCCGAGCAACGTGCGCAGCTCTTCGAGGGCCTCCCGTCCGGTCGCTTCGATGAGTCCAGCCGCCTCGGCCGCGCGCGCGGGGTCGGTCGTGAGGATCCGGCGCGCTCCGCCGGCCTGCACCACCATCACGCTCACGGAGTGCGCGATCACGTCGTGCATCTCACGGGCGATGCGACGACGCTCGCCGGCGCGGGCGGCTTCGCGATCGCGCTCGGCGCGCTCCAGGATGCGCGCCGACTCCTCGTGAACCTGCGCCGCGATCCGCACGTCGTACCGCACCCAGCGCGCCACCGCCCAAGCGCAGACGGTGAAGACGGCGGGGAAGAACAGGTCGCTGGCGACCGAGTCCTGCGCAGCCCCCCACAGGACCTCGTCGGCGACGACGAGGACCGCCAGCTCGGGCAGCCCCTGCCAGCGGCGAGCGTGGCGACCGCTGGCATAGGCGAGCAGCAGCGCGACCATCCACGCGGTCGACGCCCCGTGGGTGGAGAGGCCTGCGGCCACCAGCGCGGTGACGACCACCAGCAGACCGACGCAGGCGAGCACGGTGGCCGTGCGACGCGCGAGGATCGGGAGCGGGAGCAGCAGCGCGATCAGGAACTGCGCGGTGTTGCTGTCGGTGGTGAGTCGCTCGACGACCGCGGCGGCCAGCACAGCGGCCGCGAGCAGCGCGTCGATCGTGCGCCCGTCGACGAGCCGTGTGCGAAGGGAGCCCATCATCGACTCCGCTCGGCGCGCAACCGCACGTCGACGCGGTGTCCGGCACCGCCGGCGAGGGGGGTCGCGACCAGCTCGCCGCCGTACAGCACCACCCGTTCGCGCACGGCCAGAGCGCCGCGAGCACCGGGCCCGTCGTCGGTGATCGCGACGGTCACCCCACCGGGGACGAACTGCAGCAGCACCTCTGCACGACCCGCACCACCCTCGTCGCGAGCGGAGCGCAGGGCGTCTTGGATCGCCCGGTAGCCGGCGAGCGAGGGGCCGGCGGGCAGCGGTCGCTCCACGCCCTCGACCCGCAGCGTGGTCGGGAGGCCACCTCGCTCTGCCCGCGCGATGAGCGCCGGCAGGTGCTCGAGCGACGGCTGCGGCTCGAGGATCTCGTCGTCGTCCCGGGACTCGCGCAGCACGCCCAGCAGGCTGCGGATCTCGAAGAGGGCGTCGCGACCGGTTCGCTCCACCGCCGCGAACGCGTCGCCGGCGGTCGGCGCATCACGGACGGCCTGCATCCGCGCGCCGCCGGCCTGCACCACCATCGCCGAGAGTGCGTGGGCGACCACGTCGTGGAGCTCGCCGGCAATGCGAGCGCGCTCGTCGAGCTGCGCTCGCGCGGCGCCCTCGAGCCGGTCGACCTCCTCAGCGGCCGCCTTCGCCTGGAGCACGTCACGCAGGCGTTCACGGTCACGGACGCCACGACCCACCACGATCGGCGCGGCGATGAAGAACGCGCCGACCGACACGATGGACCCGACGGTGGTCTCGTCGTTGTGCGAGACCACGCTCACGGTGAGCCAGAGCGCGGCCGTGATGGCGGCGGCGAGGACGAGTCGGCGCCCGTCCGAGCGACGGCCGGCGGCATAGGCGGCGAGCGGCGCGGCAAGGGTCGACGAGATCGCCGGCTCGTCGGGCACGAGGGCCACGATCACGAGGGTCGCGAGGTAGATCACGACGAGCGACGAAGCCGGCCAGCGTCGGCGGCCACTCACGAGCGCCACGCTGATCGCGACCTCGAGCGCGACGAGCACCACGCGCGTGCCGCCCTCCGCGGCGTCGACCGCCGACTTCACGCCCATGACCGTGAGGACGGCGACGGCCAGCCACCACGGCAGCGTTGCCCAGCGCGCCCACCGCGTGCGCAGGGCGGGAGCCGGGACGGAGCTCGCGGGCGACGACACCACGTGACCGTAGCGACGCTGCAAGGGCCCGTCGTCGTCCTCCCTGAGGATGAGACGTCGTCCATCCGGACGATCTCGGATCGACCCGCGGTGCGCGAGACCCTCCTCGCGGGCGACGACAACGCCGGTCGCGGCGACCAGGCTGCCCGGACCGTGAACTCCGCTCCGCCACCTGCCAGCACGCGCGCCCTCGCGGTCGTACACCGACACGTCGCGGGCGACGTGGCCGCGCTGCGCGGGGTCACCCTCGAGCTGCGCCTCGACGAGCTGACCGCGGTGGCGGGCCCCAGCGGCGCAGGCAAGACGACGCTGCTCCGCGCCCTCGCGGGTGAACTCCACCCGACGGCGGGCGTTGCGCTGCTCGGCGGACGCGACGCCGTCTCGGCTCGACGCTCCCACGATGCCGCAGCGGCTCTGCTGCTCCGCGACGATCCTGCACGCCCGCCGCGATCATGGGCGCGACGCGCCCCACGTCGTACGCGCCTCGTCGAACCGGCGTCGCTCAGCCGGCTGCGGCTGCGCTCGCTCATCGGCCGGGCTCCCGCGACGATGTCGAGCGGCGAGCGCCGACGCGTCGACCTGCTGGTCGCGCTCGCCACCACCGATGCGCACGTCGTGCTCGTCGACGATCCGACGCGCGGACTCGATCATGCGGCGGCCCGGACGATGGTCGGAGAGCTACGAGCGGTCGCGCGGCGTGGGCGGTGCGTGGTGATGACGACCACCGATCCGGCTGTCGCCGGCCTCGCCGACCGCACGCTCACCCTCGCCGGCGGCCGCGTCGTCGCCGACCGGATGTCGTCCGCGCGGACGACGGAGGATCGTCCGATCGCTGCGAGGGATGGTCAGTGAGGCCGACGCCAGCGGCGCGCGACCCGTCCAACGTGCGGTCCATGCACAACCACCGCATCCCCAAGACGACCCACCTCACCACCGCCGCGCTCCTGGCCGGCCCGATGGTCACCACCGCGGGCATGGCCCTCACGCCGTGGGAGGACGAATTCACGACGCAGGCCTACCAAGCTGCGCTTGCCGCCGATCCGGTTCAGGCGCAATGGGCGGCCATCACCCTCGCCTTCGGCTACGCGCTGCTGGGCCTCACGCTGTTCACCGTCCTGCGGCACGCCGAACATCGTGGGGCGCCGCCGCTGCTGCGGCGCGCCGCAGCGGTCGCAGCGTTCTTCGCCGCGACGATCCTGCCGGGACTCGTGTCGGTCGACTTCTACGACCTCGCGCTTGCGCAGACGCTGCCCGTCGACCAGGCCGTCGCGGTCGCCGATCAGGTCCACACCTACGGACTGGCCGCCATCCTGCGCGTCGCGTCCGGGATCGGGTTCCTCTTCGGCGGCATCCTCACACTCTCGACCGCATGGAAGGCCGGGATCGCCCCGGGGTGGTCGCCGCTGCTCGCCGTCGGCAGCCTCGTGCTGCCCATCGCCGCAGCGGGCCCCGCAGCGTTCATCGGCGGATCGGCGCTCATGCTCGTCACGTTCGGCAGCGTGGCCGTGCGGCTGCGGGCGCAGCGTGCAACCGACGTGCCCGCCAGGGAGCCCGTCGCCGACGTCGATCCGGCCCTCACGCTCGCTGTGTAGCCGCGCACCCTCGCTCACCTCCGACCGGCCCCGGCCGGCCTCCGAACGCCCAGCGCGTTCCGAGGCCGGTCGGGGCCGCCGCCCGTTCCGGGGCCTCGGCGCGCTGCGGACGATCGGACTCGTCGTCAGGGCGGCTCGAGGGTCGTCCGCTCGGGGGTCCGAGGGTCGTCCGGGAGGAGGAGATCGGATCGTTCGCGGTGAGCCGCAGAGGGTCCGCGGGGACGACGAATCGAAGCACGCCGCGCCGCAAGATCGAGGCCATGTTCAACGCACGTCTCTCCCCTACGCTCCTCGCCACCGCCGCCGTCTCGCTGGCGTTCGCGGGCTCCGCCTCCGCCGACTCGATCGTCTACCTCAAGGGCGGCGACGTGTACCTCACGACGACCGATGCGGCCCGTCAGTTCCAGGTCACCAGCACCGGCGGATACAGCACCGTCTCCCAGGCCGACGACGGCACGATCCTCGCGACGACGAACGCCGGCAACCTGCGCCGCCTCGACCAGATGGGCAACGTGCTCTCCGACATCGCGACGCCGGTGACGGGCGCGAACAACGGCCCGTTCGCGTTCAAGGGTCCCTACGACGCCGACCTCTCGCCGAACGGCCAGAAGGCGGCCTACGGGTTCACCTACACCGGCTACACGAGCACGAGCGGCGGCACGTGGGTCAACGACGGCAACGCCACCGGCTTCACTCGCGCAGCGGCGACGACGTCGATCGCCGAGGACGGGTTCCGGCAGTCCCGCGAGTACGACGCCCCCGAGTGGGTCGACGACCAGCGGGTCCTCGTCTCGAACGGCCCGGGCTACCCGAGCAGCCCGGTCGCGGTCGTCGAGGCCGGCTCGGGCGGGTCGCGCTCGTGGTTCACCGATCCGGAGAACCCCCACCCGCACGACGCAACGCTCTCGCGCAACTGGCGGATGCTGGCGATGACCAACGGTGATCGCACCCAGCTGCACGTCTACCGCGACCAGGACGGACTCCTCACCGGCGGGGTCAACGCCTGCTTCTCCTACTCCCAGCCCGAGCAGGTGCGCTTCTCCTCCCCGACGTTCAACCGCGATGGCACGATCCTCGTGTGGGCCGATGGCAACGGCCTCGAGATCGCACCGATCGGCGACTCGAGCACCACCTGCCCCGAGGGCGTGGACTCCAAGAAGATCCTGCCCGGCGCGAGCTCGCCCGACTGGGGGCCGGCCGACGTGCCGACCGGCCGCACCGCGGGGCCGTCGAAGGAGGGCCCGCAGCCCGGAGGGTCGTCGAAGGACGGCCAGCAGCCGAGTGGCCAGAACGACCAGAGCGGCGGCAAGGTGTCCCCGTCCGCGGCGACGCTGTCGCTGCTCGCCGGCAAGACCAAGCTCGGCCGGGCGCTCGGCAGCGGCCTCACCGTCACGGCGAACGTGCCGGCCGCGGGCGAGGTGAAGGTCACTGCGACCGTCGCCGGCAAGCCCGTCGGCTCCGGCACGGCGAAGGCCAAGTCCGCCGGCCTCGTGACCGTGAAGGTCCGCTTCACCGCGGCCGCCAGGAAGCGGCTCGCCACGAGCCGCAAGACCACCGTCTCGCTGACCGCCTCGCAGGGTGCCGCGCGCGGCACGACCTCGCTGACGCTGCGCAAGTAGCCGGCCTCAGCCCCCTCCACACGCTCCGATCCTCGAAGGGAACCCGATGTCCATCACCCGCACAGCCTGCACACTCGCCGCCGCCGTCGCCGCATCGCTCGCGATCGCGGCCCCCGCCTCGGCCGATTCGTTCGTCTACCTCAAGGGTGGCGACGTCTACCTCACGACCACCGACATCGCGCGCCAGTTCCGCGTCACCAGCACCGGCGGCTACACCGCCGTGTCGCAGTCCGACGACGGCACCATCCTCGCCACGACCGCCAGCAAGCGCCTGCGACGACTCGACCGCATGGGCAACGTGCTCTCCGACATCGGCACGATCGCAGGCGGCACCTCGGGCACGCTCACCTTCAAGGGCCCGTTCGACGCCGACGTGTCGCCGAACGGTCAGAGGGCCGCGTACGGCTACCTCTACACCGGTTACACCAGCACCGGCGACGGCACCTGGGTGAACGAGGGGAACGCCACCGCGTTCACCCGTGCGGCCTCCGAGACGTCCTCGGGCGAATCCGGCTTCAGGACCAGCCGCGAGTACGACGCACCCGAGTGGGTGGACGACCAACGGGTGCTCGCCTCCAACGGCCCCGGCTGGCCCAGCGACCCGGTCGCCATCGTCGAGGCAGGATCGGGCAGCTCGCGGTCGTGGTTCACCGATCCGCAGAACCCGCACCCCCACGACGCGACGCTCTCCCGCAACTGGCGGATGCTCGCCATGACGAACGCCGATCGCACCCAGCTGCACGTGTACCGCGATCAGGACGGCCTGCTGCTGGGCGCCGTGAACCCGTGCTTCTTCTACTCCCAGGACCACCAGGTGCGATTCTCGTCACCCACGTTCAACCGCGACGCGACCCTGCTCGCGTGGGCCGACGGACAGGGTCTCGAGATCGCGCCGATCGGCAACACCGCGGCCGGATGCCCGGACGGCGTGGATTCCGAGCTCGTGCTACCGGGCGCAAGCTCGCCGGACTGGGGTCCTGCCGGCGTGCCGACGAGCCGCCCGACACCCACGGCCACCCCCACTCCGGCGCCGACCGCCACCCCATCGCCGACCGCTCCGCCCACGGCACCGCCGACCGCAGCGCCCACCCCGTCACCGGCGGCCACGGCCACGGCCGGCGAGAAGGCCGGGCCGCAGACGGCCGATCGCGACCCCCAGCCGGGCACGCCGGTCGCTCACGCCGAGAACCGAGCACCGCGCCCGTCGCTCTCGCTCGTGGCGATCCCCATCCGGCTCTCCAAGGCCCTGTCTGGCGGCCTCCCCACGACGGTCCAGGCACCTGCCGCCGGTGCCGTAACCGTCACGGCCAAGTTCAACGGCAAGCTCGTCGCCACCGGCACCGCCAAGACGAAGAGCGCAGGCCTCATGTCGCTCAAGCTCAGATTCACCAAGGCGGCCAAGAACAAGCTCCTCAAGAGCCGGCGCGTCACCCTCGAGGTCTCGGCACGCCAAGGCGATGCCGAGGGCTCGGTGACGATCACGCTCAAGCGTTAGGAGCGACCCTCGCCGTCGAAGCCCGTCAGCTCCGCAGAGCGCTCTGCCTTCGGGGTCCCGCGACGTCAAGCGCGGCGGGAGCCCGACGCTTCATGCGGCGGAGTTTGGCGGCGCGGTCCAGGCTGCTGCTGCCCCGGCGATCAGGACGACCGTCCCGAGTACGGACCCGAGCGCGACCGCTGCGCCGGCCGCCAGCCCTACGTGGAGCGTGACGGCGAGTGCGCGAAGCGACGGCCTCTCACGCCGCCGGAGAACCGTTACGGCAAGTGCGCCTGTGACCGTGGCGGTCAGCAAACCCAGCCCAACGGCGGCCGGTGTCACCCAGTCCGCCACGTCCGCATCGAACTCGGCGAGTCCGAGGATGATCCAGACGAAGAACGTTCCGAGGAGCACGACGACGGCGTCGGCGAGGAGGATGCTGCCGGCAGTGCGTCGGCGTCGCGGCGAGGGTTCGGTTCGTTCGGTTCCACGCATGCTTCGTTCCTGAACTCGACGTTGGGCAGCAGGGCTTGCGCCGAGAGCGGCCGAACCGCAGCGCCCTCAGATCCGCGGTGCCTGACTGCCGTGCGAGAAGAGCACGAACCAGGTGGCGAGCGTGAGCAACGCCAGGGCGATGTTGACGATCATGATCTTGTCGAAGAGCGTGACCGGCTCGTCTTCGTGGCCGCCGCGCAGGGAGCGCATCCAGCGAGCGCCGACGACGTGCGTGTCGGTCGGGCCGAAGCGCACCATGTAGCGGCGGTCGAGCCGGCCGAGGGCGGCGCCGACGGCGATCATCGTGCTCGGCATCCCGACGATCACGATCGCCAGGGAGCTCATGTCGCTCTGCGACACCCGGGAGAAGCGGCCAGCGAGCCAGAGCCACAGCGCCGGCACGGCCGTCCACATCAGGACGGCGCCGACGACGAGCACCAGCACGATCCCGGCCTGTTCGAGGCGGCGCGGCATCACGTGGCTCAGTCGTCCCCGCCGCGACCGCGGCCGCCGTGGTCGTCCCCACCGCCGTGGTCGTCGCTGCCCGACGAGCCGGACGAGCCCGACGAGCCCGAGGAGCCGGACGAGCCGGACGAGCCCGAGGAGCCGGACGAGCCCGAGCCGGAACCACCGGAGGATCCGGACGAGCCCGACCCCGAGGACCCCGAGGAGCCGGAGGACCCCGACGACCCAGATCCTGCGCTCCGCACGACCGGCGTCGCCGAGGGACGGCTCACCCCGGCACCTGCCCCGGCACCCGGGCGGCGCCCCGGGGCACCGGAAGCGCCTGCGCTGCCACCGGCACGCGGCGTCGAGGCGGCCGCGCGCTGTCTGGCGCGCCGGGCAGCGGCGCGCTCGCGGCGTGCCTTGCGCTCCCTGGCCGTCTCGCGCGTCGGCCTGGCGGCGAGCTCGTCGGCGTCGGGCACGGGCGCGGCCGGGACGGCGAGCCGGTCGCCGGCGCCGACCGGTTCGGCGCTGATGCCGACCGGCAGGTCGATCAGCGCCGCCACCCCCGCACCGCCTGCGACCACGACGAGGACGCCCGCGATCGCGGCCAGCAGGATGCGCCGGAGCTCGGAACCCATGCCCATCACGCTACGCCTCCTTCGCAGTCCAGGACGGCGATGGCGCCCCCGCCTTCGCGGCGCGTGAGCGCGACACGCGCGCCCCAGTGGTCGGCGAGCGCCGTCGCGATGGCCAGACCGAGGCCGGTGCCGGCCCGCGTGCGCCCAGCGGTGCCGCGCCGGAATCGCTCGAGCAGGCGCCCATCGTCCTCGCCCGGCGCGAGCCCGGGGCCGCGGTCGGCGACGCTCACCACGCTGCCGTGCGCGTGCACCTCGATCGGGCCGCGCCCGTACACGAGCGCGTTCTCGAGGAACACGTCGAGGATCCGCGCGAGGTCGGCCTCGTCGGCGAGCGCCACGCCCGCGCCGTCGACCTGCACCGTGATGCGGCGACCATCACGCTCGGCAGCGGCCTGCACCCGCCCCGCGGCGTCGCTCGCAAGCCGCCCGAGGTCGACCGGTCGAGCCGCCCGCGACTGCTCCCCGGCCCGGCTGAGGGTGAGGAGGTCGTCGATCGTGTCGGAGAGGCGGTCCACCTCGGCCGTCGCAGCGTCCAGGTGCTCGGCCGACTCGGGCGACGCATCGTGGCGCGCCTCCTCGATCCGCAGTCGCACGCCCGTGAGCGGCGTGCGCAGCTGGTGCGAGGCGTTGTCGACGAAGTGCCCCTGGGCCGTGAGCGTGCGGTCCAGGCGGGTGGTCATGTCGTTGAAGGCCCGCGCCACCTCCACCTGCTCCCGCGAGCCGCGCTCCGGCGCGACGGCCGTCATGTCGCCGTGCGCCACCCGCCCTGCGGCCGCGCCGAGCGCGACGAGCGGCTCGGCGAGCCGGCGGGCGATGAGCCGCGCGACGCCCACGCCGAGCAGCAACACCAGCGCTCCGAGACCGACGAGCGCGAGACGGCCACGCCACACGGCCCGCGAGATCGCGCCAACGTCCTGACTGACCCGCACGCCGCCGACGAGCCGGCCCGCGGGATCACGGACGGGCGTCGCGGTCACGAGCAGCGGGCGGTCGAGGCTCTCGCTCGCGCGCTGGTCCTGCAGCGAGCGCCCGGCGAGCGCGGCACGGATCTCGGGGCGCGTGGAGTAGTCGGCGCCGACCACGCCGCCCGGCTTGGCCGAATCGAGCTGCAGCCGACCGCCGGCATCGACGACGATCACGCGGCCGCGGGTGAGGCCGGCCGCCGCATCGACGACGCGGCCGAGCGCCTCGCGCCGACCAGCCTCCACGGCGCCCGTTCCCGTCACCGCGCTGCCGGCAGCGACCGCCACCAGCTCGGCCTGCCCCTGCGCCTGCGTGCGCACCTCGCCCTCGATGCGCTGCGTGAGCACGTGCGAGAGCGGGATCGCGAACGCGAGCCCCGTGATGAGGAGGACGTACGAGAAGGCCGCCAGCAGCAGCCCGCGCAGGCTCATCAGGCGTCGGCGCCGGCGGTCGACGCCTGGAAGCGGAAGCCGACGCCGCGCACCGTGTGGATGAACCGCGGCGAGGTCGGCTCGTCGCCGAGGTGACGGCGGACGGCGGCGATGTGGACGTCGAGCGTCTTGGTGGAGCCGAACCAGTTCTCGTCCCACACGTCCCGCATGAGGATCTCGCGGCGCACGGTGCGGCCGGCGTCGGCCACGAGCCGGGCGAGCAGGTCGAACTCCTTGCGCGTGAGCGCGAGCGGCTGCCCGTCGAGCTCGACCGTGCGTGCGGCGAGATCGACGACGAGCCCGTCGGCCTCGAAGCGCTCCTCCTCGGGGCCGGTCGGCGCGCTCCCTCGGTTGGTCCGGCGGAGCACCGCTCGGATGCGCGCAGCCACCTCCGCCGAGCTGAACGGCTTCACGACGTAGTCGTCGGCGCCGAGCTCCAGGGCCACCACCCGGTCGGTCCTCGCTGCCGCGCGCGGTCACCATGATCACGGGCACGCCGAGCTCGCCGCGCACCTCGCCGCAGAGCTGGCGGCCGTCACCGTCTGGCAGCGTGAGATCGAGGATCACGAGATCCGGTGCCGAGCTGCGCCACGCCTTGCGCGCCTCGGCGGCGCTGCCGGCGATCGTCGGCTCGAACCCCTCGCGGCGCAGCGCGCTCGCGAACGGGATCGCGATGGAGCGCTCATCCTCGACGAGCAGGATCGACGGGCGCGCGGGGGCAGACACGATGGATCGAGCGTACCCCGCGCACCTCCGGCTCCGTCCGCCGGTCGCGAGGTTTTGCCAAACCCTTGCCTTCGGCTGGCAGCGGCCTCACCTCGCCCCGACAGTTGGTCTGCACCACACACCCACGACGAGCAGGACCGCCCCCATGTCGATCTCTCGCCCCCAGGCTCTCGCGGCCTGCCACCGCCACGGCCGTCATCTCCCTCACCACCGCTGCCTTCGCCTCGCGAGGCGCGGACGATCCACCGCCCCGCAGCGCCGACCACACCCGCCGCCACCGTGGTCGCGGCCACGCCCGCCACGCCCCGCGCCGACCACGCCGGACGACCGCGGCGGCGACCGCGGCCGCGCCGCCGATGGCCACGGCACCCACGGCCGCAAGCACAAGCAGAAGCGCCGCGGCCGCAGCACGGTGCGCTCGTCCCGCGCCACGGCGACGCCGGCCGCCGTCAGCGCCCCGGTGCCCGCGACGCCAGCGAGCCCCCGCCACCGCCGCGACGCCCTCGCGCTCCGACGACGGCCCGAACCACGACGCCGGCGACGACCACGGAGCGCGCGGGCCGCGGCACGGACGACGGCCCGAACCACGACGCCGGTGACGACCACGGTGGCCGCGGTGACGACGGCGCCGGCAGCAACGACCACGGTGGCCGCAGCGACGACGACCATCGCGGCCGTGGGCACGGCAGCGACGACTGATCGACCCGAGCGGGAACGCGCCACGCACGGGGGCGACGGTCACATCGCAGGCCGTGCGGTCAGATACAGGGTGTGACCGGCTCCGGCGACGACGCGCAGCGCTTCGAGGCGCTCTACCGCGCGCACTACCCTGCGGTGGCCCCGGTTCGTCGTCCGCCGCACCACGCCCGAGGCCGCCGAGGAGGCGCTCGCCGAGATCTTCGCGATCACCTGGCGGCGCCTCTCCGACGTGCCCGCCGATCCGCTGCCGTGGCTCTACGTGACGGCGCGCCACGTGCTCCTCGGCGAGCAGCGCACCCTGGCGCGCGGCCGGGAGAAGGCCGGTCGCGCAGCCCTCGAGCGCGTCGACCGCCCGCGCGATCCGGCCGAGACGCTCGCCGAGCGCGACGTGGCGCTCCGCGCGCTCCTCGGCCTCACCGAAGCCGACCGCGAGGCCCTGCGGCTGACGGCCTGGGACGGCCTCGACCACCGCGCGGCCGCCCGTGTCCTCGGCATCTCGCGCGTCGCGTTCACGATGCGGGTGTCGCGGGCGCGCCGCCGCCTCGCCGCCGCGCTCGTCGTGCTCGACGCCGACCCCGTCGTCGCCAGCCTGCGCCCACCCGATCCCGTCCGCCGCCCAGGCCGCCGTGGGAGGCACGCCGATGACCCGCCACGCCGAGGCGCTGCGCCCGACTGCGCGCCGCCGATCCCGCTGCCACGGTGCCGGCCGACCCGCGCGAGGACCTGCTCCGGGCCACGCTCGCGCTGCCGCAGGACGCGCCGAGCAGCCGTCCGCATGCCGCTCGCACCCCGCGGACCGGCCGCGCGCTGCGGCTCGCACTCATCGTCGCGTCGGTGCTGGCGCTGGTGGGCGGGGCCCTCGGCGCCGCGCTCACGGTGCACGGCGAGCACCCGCTCGACCTCGCCGCCCAGGCCTACGCCCAGACGAGCTCGAGCGACGACGCGATCGTGTACTCGCTCGTCACGTCGACCTCGCGCACCGAGCCCTCGACGGACGCGCCGCACGCCGCCCAGGACGGCCAGCTCGAGGAATGGCAACCGCGGCAAGGAGTCGCACCAGATCGAGACCCTGGGGGGTTCGATGGGCGCGGAGCGGATCGTCTCGGGCGGTGAGATGCGCATGCGGCTCACGAACGGCGCCTACCCGCATCATCCGTGCTCCCGACAACGAGGACTCGGCGCACGTGATCGAGGACGGCGAGCTCGGATTCGTCGCCACCTTCCGGCGCGCGTACGAGAAACGGCCAGCTCACACCCGGCGACGACGCCGAGTTCAACGGGCGCCCGGCGCGCGAGTACGTCGCCGACCTCGAGCGCTTCATGCCCGACGGTCGCCCGCTCTCGGCCCGAGGAGCAGCGGCACCAGCCGCCGCCCTCCACCGTGCTGACCTACTTCATCGGACCGCCAGACCGGCGAGCCGCTGGGACGGACCTCCGTGACCACGATGAGCATCCACGACGGGTACGTGACCGTCGGTCCCGGCGAGCACACCCACACGAGCACGTACGTGCAGACGGTGCGCAAGCTCGAGCGCCTGCCCGTCACGCCGGCGAACCTCGCCAAGCTCCACGACTTCACGTTCCCTCGGCGCCGCGACGGCAACGGCTGTCTCACGGGCGCCTCGCGTGGCCGCACGGACGCCCCGCGCGCCGACTGCGGCGGCCGGCCGCACGCCGTGGCCACCGACCAGGAGCTCCGCGCCGCCGGCCTCCGATAGCCCGCCACCGGCAGGCCCGCCGAACGAATTCCCGCGCGTGTGTCACAGCACGGCGGGCTGCCTCGTCGGTGTGGTGTGCGGCCGCAGCGGGCGGCCGCAGACACCGCTCAGGCAGGGAGAACAGCCATGAAGATCGTCGTCATCGGTGGCACCGGCACCGTCGGCTCGAAGATCGTCGCGCACCTGGAGGCGCTCGGCCACGAAGCGCTCGCGGCCTCGCCCGGCACGGGTGTCGACACCATCACGGGCGCGGGCCTCGCCCAGGCGCTCGCCGGCGCCGACGCGGTGGTCGACGCCGCGAACGCCCCCGTGTGGACCGACGACGAGGTGCTCGCGTTCTTCACCACCTCCACGGGGAACGCCCTTGCCGCCGCAGCCACCGCGGGCGTACGGCACTACGTGCTCGTGTCGATCGTCGGCTCGGGCGCGCTGACCGACTCGGGGTACCTGCGCGCGAAGGTCGCCCAGGAGGAGCTCATCGCCAACGGTCCGCTGCCCTGGTCGATCGTGCACGTCACCCAGTTCTTCGAGTTCGCCGGTATGATGGGCTCGATCGGCGCCGAGGCCGGCGAGGCGCGGGTGCCCGACACGCTCGTCCAGCCGATCGCCGCCGACGATGCCGGCCGCGCGATCGCCGAGACGGCAGCCGGCACCCCGGTCGGCGCCGTCGAGGTCGCCGGGCCCGAGCCGATGGCGTACGCCGCGTTCATCACCGCGGCGCTCGAGGCCGCAGGCGACGAGCGCCCCGTCATCGTCGATTCCACCCTCGACTACTTCGGCGCGAACCCCGGCGAGCGGCACCTCATCCCGGCCGAGGGCAGCAGCCCGCACCTCGGCACGCAGCGCGTCGCCGACTGGCTGGCGGCCGCGGCTAGCGTGCGCAGCTGAGGCGCCCGCCACGGCCGCCCCGCACCCTGATGCTCGATCACAGCCAGCCCGATCTCGACGGCCCGCGGCGCATCGCCGTCGCCATCGGCTACCGAATGCTCGGCACCCTCGACGACGCGGAGGACATCGCCCAGGAGGCGATCAGCCGCCTCGCCAACGAGGTGCCGCCACCGAACAATCCGGAGGCGTGGGTGACGACCGTCGCGACGCGCCTCTCGATCGACGTGCTCCGCTCGGCGCGTGTGCGGCGCGAGACCTACGTCGGCCCGTGGCTGCCCGAGCCGCTGCTCGAGGATCCACTCCCGGGGCCGGCCGACCAGGCGGAGCTCGCCGACACGCTCTCCGCCGCTCTGCTCGTCGCCCTCGAACGCCTCACGCCCGTGGAACGCGCGGCGTTCCTGCTGCGTGAGGTGTTCGACTACGACTACGCGCAGATCGCGCCCGTCATCGACCGCACCGAGGCGAACTCCCGGCAGCTCGTCACGCGCGCCAGGAAGCACCTCGAGGCGGGCCGCCCGCGGTTCGATCCCGACGCGAAGGCCCGCGACCGGCTCTTCACCGAGTTCCTCGCCGCGATCCAGGAGGGCGACCTGCAGGGCCTCGAATCGATGCTCGCCGACGACGTGACGCTCCATGCCGACGGCGGCGGCAAGGTGTTCGCGGCGCTGCGCCCCGTCCACGGACTGGCCGACGTGGCGCGGTTCCTCGTGCACACGGCCCGGTACGGCGCGAAGCTCGCGAAGACGCCGCTCCAGGCCGAGGTCCGGCACCTGAACGGTCAGCCGGGTCAGATCCTGCGCGAGCTGGGCGGCGAGCCGTTCCTCACCCTGTCGGTCGACGTGACGGACGGCCGGATCAGCGGCGTCTGGGTGGTGCGGAACCCCGACAAGCTCCGGCGCCTGCGCCGCGAAGACGGAGACGCCGCCGACTAGGCGACGCGGCGGATGCTGCCGGGCGTCTCGAACTCCGGCACGTCGGCCGCGGGCAGCGGCCGGCTGAAGTGGAAGCCCTGCCCGAGCGCGCAGTCCATCGCGGCGAGCACCGACACCTGACCGCGCTCCTCGATGCCCTCGGCGACGACCGTGAGGCCGAGCCCTCGGGCCATGGCGATGATCGCGTCGACGAGCGCGCGGCCACGGCCACCGTCCTCGATGTCGTCGATGAACGACTTGTCGATCTTCAGGACGTCGACGGCGAAGCGGTGGAGGTAGTTCAGCGACGAGTAGCCGGTGCCGAAGTCGTCGATCGCAAGGCGCACGCCGAGCTGGCGAAGCGCCTCGAGGCGGGCGACGGAGGCGTCGGTGTCGTTGATCAGCGAGCTCTCGGTCACCTCGAGCAGCAGCTGGTGCGGCGCGAGCCCGGAGGCGGCGAGCGCGGCCTGCACCTGGCTCAGGTGCTCGGGGCGCTCGAGCTGCTGCCCGGCGACGTTCACGGAGATGTAGCGCTCGTCGCTCCACCCCTCCTGCCACTCGGCCAACTGGCGGGTCGCCTCGCGGAGGACCCAGTCGCCGAGTTCGACGATCAGGCCCGACTGCTCGGCGACCGGGATGAACTCGCCCGGCGACACCATGCCGCGTTCGGGGTGCGACCATCGCACGAGCGCCTCGTACCCGACCACGCGCCGGCTGCGGATCTCCACGATCGGCTGGTAGTGCAGGAAGAACTCCTCGCGCTGGAGCGCGACGACCATCTCGGCGCGCAGGGCGAGACGCTGCGTGACCGCCTCGTGCATGTGCGGCGCGAACACGACGGCGCTGTTGCCCTCCTCGCGCTTGGCCTCGTACATCGCGAGCTCTGCGTCGCGGAACATCGAACGCGCCTGCTCGGCGGCATCGTCGGTGCAGCGGCCGTCGCCCAACGCGATGCCGACCGACGCGCGCACGAGGTGCTCGGCCGACTCGGTGCGGATCGGCAGGTCGAGGGCGCCGAGCAGCTCGAGGGCGCGTGCGCGTGCGTCGTGCTCCGACCCGACGTTCTCCACGAGCAGGGCGAACCCGTCGCCACCGACGCGCGCGAGCGCCTCGTGCTCGCGAACCTGGCCGCCGAAGCGTGCCGCGACGGCCTTGAGCAGCTGATCGCCCTCGGGGTGCCCGAACGCGTCGTTCATCGCGCGGAAGTCGTCGAGGTCGAGCATCACGAGCGCGTGCACCGGCGCGTGCTGACCTGCGTGCGCGAACAGCTGGGTGAGGCGGTCGGTCACGAGCGCGCGGTTCGCGAGGCCCGTCAGCGGGTCGTGCAGCGCCTGGTGCTCCAGGGCAGCTTCGAGACGGCGACGTTCGGTCACGTCGCGGACGGACAGCACGATGCCGCCGATGCGCGGGTCGCCCGTGTGGTCGACCGCCGACACCTCGGCGTAGCGCTGTGCGCCGTCCGGGCCGGTGACCGTCCACTCGAGCGTGGCGCCCTCGCCGGCACGGCCCGCGATCCCGGCCAGGGCGGCGTGGGTCTCCGCCGACTGCCGCTCGTCGAGGAAGGCATCGAGCCGCAGCCCGTCGTGCTCGCGATCCGGCAGGTCGAACATGCGGGCCACCTGGTCTGCGTGTGCGAGCACGCGCGTCTCCGGGTCGACCACGGTGAGGAGGTCGGTGGAGGCGCCGAGGAGGGCGCGCATCCGGTCCTCGCTCTCACGGACCGCCCGCGACCGCTCCTGCGCGGATTCCGCGAGTCGGCTCACGACGCCGAACCGCAGCATGAGCACCCAGAGCGACGAGAGGGCGAGGGCGAGCACGACCACCGAGATCACGCGGCTGTGGCGGGCGGAGGACTCGGCGGCGCTGCGGTAGCGGATCGAGGTGGCCTGCACCGCTGCGAGCAGATCGTTGCGAGCCGGCATCACCGCGAGCAGCGCGGTGCGCAGCGCACGCGACCCGTTCGAGCGCTGCAGCACATCGAACTCCCGGCTGGCGATCGCGTCGTAGCGCTCGGAGAGCGCGAGGATGCGCGGCTCCTCCGGGATGTCGAGAGCGGTGGTGGCGGTGCGGATCGCGAGCTGCGCGCCGACCAGCCGGGGCATGAGCTCGAGGGCCTCGTCGCGCTGGACCGTGAGCGTCCAGGCGATGAGCGAGTCGCTGCGCTCGACCTGCGTCTTGAGCTGTTCGAGGCGCACGGCGGCGGCCTCCTGATGGCGGCCGCCGGCGTTGGCGGACGTGATCGCGTACGCGACGGCGACGGTCAGGATGGCGGTCGCCGACAGGATCGCGACCCCCTGCCAGGCGGTGCTCGAGCGACGGGCGAGGAGCCGCAGCCGCACGATCGTGAGCACGGCGATGACGGCGAGCGGGACGAAGATCTGCGCCGCGTCGAGCTCCGAGCCGTCGACGTAGGCCTTCGCGACGACGCCGAGCGGCAGCGCGACGCTGAGCGCGAGGATCCACGCCCGCTTGGAGCGCTGCACGCTGACGGGCACGGCGCCGCGCGCGAGTTCGCTGCTGCCGGTCGGGCGGAGCGCGCACGCACCCCAGAGCACGTATGCCGCGATCCAGCCGAGATCGACGAGGCTCGGCTGCGTGTACGTGCCGGAGAGCGTCTGGAGGTTGAAGACCGTGTCGGATGCGAGCACGAGGGCGATGCCGAGCATGAAGGCGACGGTGGCCCGGGGCCAGGCGCCGTCGCCCAGGACGAACCGCACGGCGCAGGCCAGGAGGAGCAGGTCCATCAGCGGATAGGTCAGCGCGACCGCCGCTCCGAGCGGCGCGAGCCCGGCGGACTGCAGCGTCGGGGCGATCCAGAAGACGTTCAGCGGCACCGAGGCGGCGACGGCGACGAGGAGGCCGTCGATCCACGAGAGCAGATCGCGGCGGGCGCTGCGCATCCGCGCCGCGAGGGCCACCGAGGCGATGTAGAACGGGTAGCCCAGGAGGAAGAACGCGTCGACGAGCGTGGGGCCGTCGGCGCCGATGGCCACGCCGAGGTCGAGGAACACCTCGCCGATGGACCAGCTCGCGAGGCCGGCGGCGAACAGTGCCCACGGCAGGCGGCGCGGCGCGCGCTCGCGGCGCGCCCGGTCGGCGCACGCGAGGCAGGCGAGACCGAGGGTGACCACGTAGACCGCCTCCGTCTGACCGGCGGTGAGCGTGATCGTGATCGGGAGCAGCGCGAGTCCGAGCGCAGCGTAGATCCGAGAGGCGAACGACATCTCTCTCACCTATCGGCACCCCAACTGGTTGTTCCAGCAGTTCGGACCGTTGCGGACGAAGTCCATCCGACCGGAGCAGCGGCGGCAGGTCGGACGGCCCCGGCCGTTCGGCCCAGTTTCGTGCCGAGCGTCACGCAAGACCGTAGTTCCCCGCAGTCTTGGGTCTGAAGCGGGGTGCCGTGCCCCGTGCTGCGTTACCGCTCGGCGGCCGGGCAGGCGAGCCGGAAGTCGCACCAGCCGCAGGCCTTCGCGCTCGGCGTCGGCTCGAAGCGTTCGGCCTCGATGGCGGCACCGACCTGCTCGACGGTGTCGCTCACCCAGCCGGCGTCGACCCCGGCGGGCAGCTGCACCTTGTGGTCGTCGAGCACGTAGTAGTAGGAGCGCAGCGTCGGCTCGATGCGCCAGGCGTCGCGGGCCGCGAGGTCGTAGAGGGCGAGCTGCACGTCGCGCTCGAGGTCGGCGGCATCGCGCGGCGGGCCCGTCTTCACGTCGATCAGCTCGTAGCCGCCATCGGGGAGGCGGTCCACCCGGTCGACTCGGCCACGCAGCGCGTGCCGGCCGACGCGGAAGTCGAACGGGCGCTCCACCCACACCGGCTCGCCGGCCTCGAGCGAGAGTCGCGCGTGGTACTCGCGCAGCGCCTGCTCTGCGCGGCCGCGGAACTGCAGTTGGGTCTCGTCGTGGCCGAGTCCGCCGGTGCGCCAGGCGGTGTCGAGCAGCGCGATGAGCTTCGGCAGGGCGCCGCCGCCGGCCGCGTGGAAGCGCTCGATCGCCTGGTGGACCGCGATGCCGAAGCGCTGCTGCACCGTCTGCGGACGCGGCACCTTCAGCACGCGACCGAACTTGTACTGCAGTGGGCAGGCGAGGTAGGTGGAGATGTCGGTGGCGCTGAGCGCGATGCCTTCCCCACGACGCGGCAGGAACGCGGCCATCGACGGCTCGGTCGCGGCCTCGGACGCGATCCGCTCGCCGGCCAGGAGGCGGGCGTCGAGGTCGCTCGTCGCGAGGAGCTCGCGCTGCATCGGGCTGGCGACCATGCCGAGCTGGTGGTTCACCCGGTCGATCGCCTCGCCGAGCGGCGCGGCCTCCGTGTCGCGCCCCAGCAGCGCGGCGACCTTGATGAGCTCGAGCACACGGACGACGGCGTTCGTGAGGTCGACATCGCCGTCGAGACGCAGATCGTCGATACCGGCCGCCGCGCGGGAGATGTCGTGGCTGAGGAGGTCGCGGAGCGCC
Organism: Patulibacter minatonensis; assembly: GCA_036946195.1. GTDB lineage: Bacteria > Actinomycetota > Thermoleophilia > Solirubrobacterales > Solirubrobacteraceae > JAGIBJ01. The sequence goes on from JAQIJQ010000005.1 coordinate 49,430, forward strand.
GTGGCGGCCTCGAGGAGCTGCTCCTCCTCGCGTACGGGCGAGCCGCCGGCGCTCACGTCGAGCCCGAGTGCCGTCGCGAGCTCGCCCAGGAGCGGGCTCGCATCGTCGGCGTCGCCCACGGTCGACACCACGATGCGGTCGCGGGCGCGCGTCATCGCGAGGTAGAGCAGGCGTCGAGCGCGGTCGAGCGGGGCAGCGTCGCGGTCACCGAGGATCGGCTCGTCGGGCTCGTGGTCGAGCACCTCGACGGCGCCGCGCTCCAGGCCGACGAGGTGGAGCTCGTCGACGTCGAGACCGCGGAGCTCGTCGACGCGCACGCCGACGATCCGCACGGCCGGCGGCGCCACGCTCGCCGCATCGCCGGGTGCCTGACGCTCCTCCGGGAGTGCGCCCGCGTCGAGCAGCTCGGCCACGCCGGCGAACACCTCGCGCGGCGAGGCGTCCGGTTCGCGGGCCACGTGTCCGGCGGCCACGACCTCGACGCGGCGCAGCGCGCGCTGAGCTGCGCGGGCTTCGGGGCCGGTGCTGGCGATGTGGCGGCGGTGCAGACCGAGCGCGGCGACGAGGTCGCGCAACAGGACGGTCGCGTCGCCGGCATCCACGCGCGGGGCGAAGCGGTCGAAGTGCGCGAGGTACTCCTGCGCGCGCTCACGGGAGCGCGGTTCCAGCCCCGGGCCTTCGAGGGCGCCCCGCACCGCCTCGGTCAGCGGCACCTTGCGGCGCCGTCCCACCTGCACGATGCGCGCGAGGTCGGCGCCGGGGAGGCCGATCGGGGGGCGGGTCAGGGCACGCACCGTCGCGCCGTTGTCGGCCGGGTCCAGCAGGACGCGGATCCAGGCGAGGAGGTCGCGGATCTCCGGGCGGTCGGCGTCGGATTCGAGGTCGACGGCGTCGCTTGCAACGCCGCGCGCCTCGAGCGCGAGCGCGAGGGCGCGGGCGTCGCGGGCGGGATCGACGCAGGCGATCGCCACTCGCTCGGGCCGCGTCCCGGCGGCGATCGAGCCGGCGATCCAGGCCGCGACCCGGCTGGCCTGCTCCTGCGCGGCGGCGTGGCGGTGGAGCTCGACGGCGCCACCGGGCGACGCGCCGAGCGGCGGGCGCGGCAGTCGACCACTGGCGGGCGCGACGATGGCCTCGGCGGCTCGCGCCACGGCAGCGGTGAGGCGCTGGGAGGTCTCGAGGTGCACCACCTCGGCATCGGGGATGCGCTGGAGCAGCATGCGGATCCCGGCCGCGGCGGCCGGGCCGCTGCGCGGCGCCTGGTCGTCGTCGGCGGCGACGACGAGGTCGGCGTGCATCGCGCGGGCGCACTCCAGCAGGAGGTCGAGCTCGGCGGGGCCGCAGCTGCTGGGCGTCGTCGACGGCGATCAGATCGAGCCGGCCCGGGGCGTCGGTGCCGGCAAGGGCCCGGCGGGCGTCCAACACGGCCTGGGGCGAGGAGCGCAGGCCCCGCGCGTCGAGCATCTCGTCGTGCCGACGCACGAGATCCGCGAAGTCGCGCTGGCGGGCGGCGAACGGTCCGTCGGCGAGCGCACCGGCCCAGGCATCGATCCGGTCGGCGTCGATGCCGTGCGCGGCGAGGCGGTCGATCCGGGAGAGCAGGTCGGCGGGCGACGGTGCGCCGGCGGCCAGCTCGCGGGTCGCGACGAACTCGTGCAGCATCGCGAGCCGCTCGGAGCGGCCGACGAGCCGCGGCGGACGCGCACCCTCGGGCAGCGTGTCGCGCAGCACGAGCAGCGCGAGCGCCGGGAGGGTGAGCACGCGGGCGCCGCTCGGCACGCCGTCGCTCGCCTGGGCCTGGCCGCTCGCGCCGGCCCGGCCGCGGAGCAGGGTGGCTGCGGGCGCGGAGACGGCGATGATCAACGCCTCGCGGCCGGCCGCGCGCGCCTCTTCGGCCGCGGCGATCACGCGCGCCGTCTTGCCCGTGCCGGGGCCCCCGAGGATGAGCGCGGTCGCCCGCGACCGGCGCATCGCTCGACGCGCCGCCGGCTCGGGCACCCCCGGGGCACGACCGATGGCCGGCCCTCCCGGTGTGTCGCCGCGCTCCATCCGCACCGACTCTACGCGCGCGAGCCCGCCGGCACGCACGCGAGGCGCCAGGCTCCTCGGAGGTGGCGGCGCGCTGAGCGCCACCTCCCGACGCCGGTGGACCGCGAGCGCCGCCGGGTGCGCGGCCATGGCTGCCCACGCCGCGCGCGGACGGGCTCAGAGCTAGCCTGGGACACGTGCCGACGCTCGATCACGCTGCCTGGCTGGACACCTGCCGCGCCGCCGCGTCGGCCGCACGCGAGGCGATCGCCGCGCACCCCGTCGACGACCGTCGCGGATACACCGGCAGCACGGGCGCCGGCGGCGACCGCACCTTGCAGATCGACGCCGATGCCGAGGGCGCGATCGTCGACGTGATCGCCGCGACCGATCGGCCCTGCACGATCGTGTCGGAGGAGCGCGGCGAGGTCGACCTCGGGGCGCCGCTGCCGCGCCTGTTGATCGATCCGATCGACGGCTCGCTGAACGCCGGCCGCACGGTCGGACACCACGCGGTGTCGATCGCGGTCGCGAGTGGCGGATCGATCGCCGACGTGGAGGTGGGCTACGTGCTCGATCTGTCGACCGGCCAGGAGTGGTGGGCGACCCTCGGCGGCGGCGCCTTCCTGGACGGCCGCCGCCTCGGCCCGCAGCCCGAGCGCCGCACCCCCGACGGCCGCCTCGAGCTCCTCGCGATCGAGGCCGCAGACCCGCGTCACCTCGCCCCTGCGCTGCCCGTGCTCGACGAGGAGGTGCGCCGACTGCGCGCGCTCGGTGCCATTGCCCTCTCCCTCTGCCACCTCGCGGCGGGCGCCGTCGACGCGATGCTCACGCTCTCCGTCTGCCGTCCCGTCGACGCGGCCGCCGGGCAGCTGCTCGTGCGCGAGACGGGCGGCGTCCTGGAGTGGGAGATCGACGAACCGCTGAGCGCCGTGCCGCTCGACTGCGCACCCCGAACGCCCCTCGCCGCCGCCCGCTCGGAAGACACGCTGCGCACCCTGCGCGGAGCGGTCGCGCACGTGACCGCTCCTGCCCGGCAATAGGCCGTAAAACCGGGCTTCGTGCCCGTGGTGGTCGTTGCGTCGAGTGCGTGACGCATCGCACCAACGGCCGTCCCCCGAAGCGCGACCTTCGGAGTCCTACCGGTGCGCGCCTTCGTCGGTCGCGACGAACCGGATGAGGTCCACTCGTCCAGCGCGCACGAAACCCGTTTCGACCACTGAGGGACACGATGGCCGATACCACGAACACGACGGACTCGACGACCGCGTCGACGACCGCGAAGCCGGCGACCACCGCAGCCGCCACCACCGCCGCGAAGCCTGCGACGACGGCGACCAAGACGACGGCCACGGCCGCGAAGAAGCCGGCCGCGAAGAAGCCCGCCGCGCGCACCACCGCCGCAGCGAAGAAGCCGGCCGCGCGCAAGCCCGCCGCGAAGACGACGGCGGCGGCGAAGACCACCGCCGCGAAGACGACTGCCGCTGCCAAGACCACCACGGCCGCGGCGAAGCCGGCCACCAAGCGCACGCCGGCCAAGGGCTCCACTGCCGCGAAGGCGAAGGCGACCACGGCGTCGGCCAAGCGCACCGCGACGACGGCGAAGGCGTCGGCCGCGTCGACGACGACCGCTGCCAAGCGCACCCAGGCCACCGCGTCGAAGGGTGCTGCGAAGACGGAGACGGCCGCCAAGACGACCATCACGCAGGCGCAGCACACGATCGAGTCGGCGCTCACCGACGTGCGTGAGGTGCTGGGCGAGCGCACGAGCAAGCTCCGCGCCACCGCCGACAAGCGCACCGAGAAGGTCCGCGCGCAGGCCGACGAGCGCACCGCGGAGCTCCGCGGCAACGTCGAGGCCCGCACGAAGGATGCACGCGAGGCCACGAGCAAGCGGGTCGAGAGCGCGCGCAGCCAGGTCGAGCGCGTCGCGAACATCCAGCTCGGTGCCGTGCTCGTCGCCCGCGACGAGATCCAGGGCCGCTTCGACGTCGCCCGCTCGTTCTTCACGTCGCAGGCCGATCGCACGAAGCAGCTCAAGAAGTTCGAGAAGCGCGGCAAGGCGCAGATCACGAAGACCGAGAAGGAGCTCAAGGCCCGCCGCGAGAAGGCTGCTGCGGACCGCGAGCAGGCCATCGAGCGCACCAAGGCCCAGGTGACGGACGTCCGGGAGACCGTCGGCTCGTACGCCGAGAAGGTCACCACGCCGATCACCGACACGTTCGAGGCGATCGAGAAGCGCTTCCAGCGCGCCTAAGCGGCTCCCCCGCTCGACGCCGTAAGGCTGCCGGGCCGCGACCGGCTCGGTAGATGGCGTGCTGGCGCCGTCCCTCGTCGCCTCATGACGCCCCCTGTGCCCCGTCGCCCTCGTGGTGGCGGGGCACAGTGCGTTCCGGGAGCGGCAGGCGGCCAGGCCGAGTGAGCCCGCGCACCTGAGCGGACCGCGGACCGCTCCGCGCGGCCAGTGCCCCCTACACTCCGAGGCATGGCCGAGACCCTCACCGCCCCGACCGAGGACCAGATCACCGAGGCGCTCAAGGGCGTCATCGATCCGGAACTCAAGCGTTCGGTGGTCGAACTCGGCATGGTCCGCACGATCGGCATCGGCGAGGACGGCCGCGTCGGCGTCACCATCTCGCTGACCACCGGCGGCTGCCCGCTCCGCAACCAGTTCATCGCCGACGTGACCGAGCGCGTGGGCGCCGTCGCTGGCGTGCGGGCGGTGGAGGTCGCGTTCGACGTCCTCTCCGACGAGGAGAAGAACGCGCTCAAGGCCAAGCTCGGCATGCCCGGCGGCCTCCCCACCGGGGCGCTCGCATCGATCGGGCAGATCCTGTGCATCGGGTCGGGCAAGGGCGGCGTCGGCAAGTCGTCGGTCACCGCCAACCTCGCCGTCGCGCTCGCGAACGAGGGCAAGTCGGTCGGCGTGCTCGACGCCGACGTGTGGGGCTACTCCATCCCGCGCATGTTCGGCCTCGGCGGCCAGCGTCCGCCCGTCGACGCGCAGCGCAAGATCGTGCCGCTCGAGGCCCACGGCGTGAAGGTGATGTCGATCGGGTTCTTCGTGGAGGAGGACTCGGCCGTCGTCTGGCGCGGGCCCATGCTCCACAAGGCCCTCACCCAGTTCCTGCAGGACGTCGCCTGGGGCGATCTGGACTTTCTGCTCATCGACCTCCCGCCGGGCACCGGCGACGTGTCGATGACCCTCGCGCAGCTCGTCCCGCAGTCGGAGTTCGTACTCGTCACGACGCCGCAGGACACCGCCCAGAAGGTGGCGCGCCGCGCGGCGGAGATGGCCGACAAGGTCAAGATCCCGGTCGCCGGCGTGATCGAGAACATGGCCGGCTTCGTTGCCCCGACCGGCGAGCGCTACGAGATCTTCGGTCGTGGTGGCGGCTCGGCCCTCGCCGAGGAGATCGACGTGCCGCTGCTCGCCAGCGTGCCGCTCACGATGCCGCTGCGCGAGCAGGCCGACGCCGGCGAGCCGCTCGTGAGCGTCAACCCGGATGATCCGGCCGCGCAGGCCGTGCGCTCCGCGGCCCGCGGGCTCGTGGCGATGGCGCCCGTGCGACCGGCTGCGGCGCCCGCGCCGCTCGGGATGACGCTGCCCATGGCCGGCTGAGACGGCCCCACGGTCCGCCGCCCGGTTGCGGGCGCCGGACCGCACAGCGCGCTGGCGCGCCAGCGCGTCCCCCGTTCGGCAGCCCGCGGCTCAAGCCGCAGGGGCACTGGCCCGATGATCGGGAGGTGACCGCTGCTCGCCACGACGACGTCCTCCCCGTGCACCCCGCGACGGCCGCGCCGGTCGGCGAGTGGCCCGTCGCGCCGCGCTTCGCCGTGCTCGCAACGCCGGCTCCCGCCGAGCCCGAGGTCGTCGCCGCCGTCATCGAGGTGCCCGCACCGGAGGCTGCCGCCACCGTCGAGGCGCCCGAGACCGTCGCCGCCCTCGAGGCGCCCGCACCCGTGGAGCCCATCGTCGAAGCCGCCCTCGAGGCGCCCATCGTCGAAGCCGCCCCCGAGGCGCCCATGGTGGAAGCCGCCCTCGCGGCGCCCGCCGAGCAGCTCGCGCCGACCCTGCCGATCGCGCCGACCCTGCCCATCGCGCCGACCGCGCCGCAGGCCCCCGAGCCGATCGCCGAGGTGGCACCCGTCCCGGTCGACCACGCGCCCGTCCCCGTCGTCGAGCAGGTGCTGCCGGTCGAGCAGCCGGTCGTGCCGGCCCAGCCCGTGGCCGCCCTGCCCGTCGCGCCGGCCCAGCCGATCGCGCCGCCCGTGCCGATCGCGCCGACCCAGCCGATCGCGCCGGTCGTGCCCGTGGCTCCGGTCGCCGTCGCGCAGCCGGTCACCTCCATCGCCGCCGAAGCCGTCGCGCCGGTGCTCGCCGCGCCGCTCGCCCCGGCCCCCGTGGCCCCGGCCGAGCCGGTCGCCCCGACCTTCCCGCCGGTGGCCGTCGTGCCCGAGCCCGCGGCGCCCGTCATGCCGGTGCCCCCGGCCCCCGAGGCACCCGCCGTCCCGGCGATCGACCCGGCCACGGGCGCCATCCAGCTGCCGACCGCACCCGAGGCCCTCGAAGCCGGGGTCGTCGCGCCCTGGCCGCTCGACCGCGTCGCCGATCTGCGCCCCGAGCCGGCGACCGCCCGCCGCTTCGCGTTCCCGACCGGGTTCCCGCTGCCGTCGCGACAGCTGCTGCTCGTCGCGATCCTCGCGGGCGCCGCGGGCTTCCTCGCGCTCCGCGGACTCGGTGGCGGCGATGACGCCGTCGCTCCGCCGGTCGCCGCGCCCGCCGCCAACGTCGCCGCCCCAGCCGCGACCGCCGACTGGAAGAGCGTGGTGCCGAAGGCCCTGCCGACCGGCGACGCCGACGCGCTCGCCCTCGACGAGCGCGAGGTGCGTCCGGCGCGCACGCGCCACCAGCTCGACCTCGCGATGAAGGCGATGAAGCCTGGCGAGGTGATCCGCGAGGTGACCATCCGGACGGACGGCACCGCCATGCTGCGCGTCGTGCACGGCACGCAGGATCGCTTCGTGGTGACGAAGGGGATCGCGCCCGCCGCGCCGGCGGCCGCCGCCGGTAATCCGCAGCCGATCCTCGCGATCGATCCGATCGAGATCGACGCCCGCGTCCCACGCAAGCTGCTGCGCCAGATCGAAACCGCGAAGGGCGTCGCCCCCTCGACCGTCAAGCTCGTCCGCACCGCGGCAATCCGCGGCGGCACCCCCACGTGGCAGATCCATTGGAACGGCGGCGGCGCCCTCAAGCCGGTCACGCTCTTCGCGACGCAGGACGGCAAGAAGCTCGCGACCACGCCCGCCGGGCTGTAGCGCGAGCGCGCCAGCGGTCCGCCGCGCCGGCGGGCATGATGCGCTGGCGATGAGCACGCCGACGCCCGACCACGACGCCCCGCAGGCCGGCGATCCTGGCACCAGCGGCGCCACCACGCACGCTGGTCATACCCGCAGCGGCGCGGCCGCCCTGACCCTCGGCGCCCTCGGCGTGGTGTTCGGCGACATCGGGACGAGCCCGCTCTACGCGATGAAGGAGACGTTCCACGGCCACCACGAGCTGACCGCGGACCGTCCGCACGTGTTCGGGGTGCTCAGCCTGATCTTCTGGTCGATCACCGTGATCGTGTCGGCCAAGTACGTGCTGCTGATCATGCGCGCCGACAACGACGGCGAGGGCGGCATCATGGCGCTCATCGCGAAGGTGCAGGACCTCCCGGTCCAGGGGCGGCGCGCGACCGCCGCGCTCGTCGCGCTCGGGATCTTCGGCGCGGCCCTGTTCTACGGCGACGGCATGATCACGCCGGCGATCTCGGTCCTCTCCGCCGTCGAAGGCTTCGAGCTCGTCACGCCCAGCCTGACCGACTACGTCGTCCCGATCGTCGTGGCGATCCTCACGGGCCTCTTCGTGATCCAGCGCTTCGGCACCGGGCTCGTCGGGCGCGCGTTCGGCCCCGTGATGGGCCTCTGGTTCAGCGTCCTCGGCCTGCTCGGCCTGCTGAAGGTGGTCCACGAGCCGTCGATCCTGCAAGCGCTCTCGCCGCACTACGCCGCGCTGTTCTGCTTCGAGGAGCCGAAGGCCGCGTTCCTCGCGCTCGCCTCGGTCGTCCTCGCCGTCACCGGCGCCGAGGCGCTCTACGCCGACATGGGCCACTTCGGCCGCAGCCCCATCAAGCGTGCGTGGTTCTTCCTCGTGATGCCGGCGCTCTTCCTGAACTACATGGGTCAGGGGGTGCTGCTCATCGAGCAGCCCGGCATCGAAGGATCGCCGCTGTTCGGGCTCGTGGACGACTCGCTGCTCATCCCGATGGTGGTCCTCGCGACCGCGGCCACGGTGATCGCGTCGCAGGCCGTGATCTCCGGAGCCTTCTCGGTGACCCGCCAGGCGGTGCAGCTCGGGTTCCTCCCCGTCCTCACGATCAAGCAGACCTCACGCCGCGAGTACGGCCAGATCTACGTGCCCGTGATCAACTGGGGGCTCTACGTCGCGATCCTCGCGCTCGTCGTCGGGTTCGGCTCGTCGACGGCGCTGGCGTCGGCCTACGGCATCGCGGTCACCGGCACGCTCGCGATCGACACGATCCTGTTCTTCGTCGTCGCGCGGATGCTGTGGGGCACGTCGCTGCGCCTGGTGATCGCGGGCGTCGCCCTCTTCCTCACGGTCGACCTCGCGTTCTTCGCCGCCAACCTCACGAAGATCGCGAGCGGCGGCTGGTTCCCGCTGCTGATCGCCGCCGCCGTCTACACCGTGCTGATGACCTGGCGGCGCGGGCAGCGCGCGCTCTCGGCCGACCGTGCCGAACGCGAGGGCTCGCTCGAGGACTTCGTCGTGGAGGTCAACGGCTCCGACCACCCACCCGTGCGCGTGCCCGGCACCGCCGTGTTCCTCAACGCGACTACCGAGCGCACGCCGCTCGCGCTGCGCCACAACGTCGACCACAACCACGTGCTCCACGAGCAGGTGGTGATCTTCCACGTCGAGATCGTCGGCGTCCCGCACGTCCCCGAGGCCGACCGGTTCACCGTCGACACCGTCCTCATCCCGGACGACGGCATCATGCGCGTGCACGCACGCTTCGGGTTCCAGGACGAGCCCGACGTGCCCGCCACCCTGCGCGCGGTGCAGGCCGCCACCGGTGAGCCGCTCGACGTGGACGGCGCCTCCTACTTCCTCTCGCGCGTGGCGCTGCTCCCCGTGCGCGGCGGTGGGATCCCCCTGTGGCGCAAGAAGCTCTTCGTCGCGATGGAGCGCAACGGGGCCGGGCGGGCCGAGTACTTCCGGCTGCCCCCGAACAACGTCGTGTCGTTCGGCTCGGAGCTGCAGGTCTAGGCGCCGGCGGGCTCCGCGGCGGGGTCGACGTAGAGCTCGTACACGAGGTCCACCGACCGCTCGACGGCGGCCGGACCGATCGACGCCCCGCGCGCCAGTCCCTCAAGCGAGCAGCCCAGTACGACGGCCCAGAACGCACGCGGCTGGTGGGCCGCCGGCGCGCGCAGGTTCCAGCCGCGCGCTGCGAAGTTGGCCGCGACCGCACGTTCCCCCTCGGCGTGCAGCCGGTCGAAGGTCTCCGCCACCCGCTCGCGCTGCGCCGGGTGCGCACGCACCAGCAGCGTGGCCTCCGCGAAGAACGGAAGCGCCGGTGATTCGAGCGCAGCGGCCACGAGCGCCCGCACGTAGGCGCGTGGACTGCGGGCGCGGACCGCAGCCTGCTCGACCGCACTCGCGAGGTGCAGCACCTCGCGGCACGCGGCCTCGACGAAGAGCGCCTCCTTCGTCCCGAAGTAGTAGCCCACCTGGCTCGGCAGGACCCCGGCGTCCTCGGCGATCTCGGACTTCGACGCCGCGATCCCGCGCGCCGCGAACGCTGCCGCGGCCGCATCGAGGATCGCGCGGCGCGTCTGCTGCCCGACGCGGTACACGCCTTGGCTCGGAGTGCTGTCGGCCACCGCCCCACTTCATCACGCGCTGCCGGTCCCTGCGGGCCGGGTCGACGTATTTACCGCAATGATAAATTTGCTGGTGCGGCGATTTTCGTTCCGCCAGCTGCCGCCTGCCACTCGCACCGACTTCGCCATGACCGCCTCCGCCGACACCCACCACACCGCCCCGGACCCTCGCCGCGCGGTGCTCAACCAGGGCCAGCCCCTGCTCCCGCGGAACCTCTTCGAGGCCGACCGGCCGCTCCAGGAGGCGCTCGCCCGTGCCGGCAGCACGCACGGCACCGAGCGCGCGCGGTCCGCCGGCGCGATCGCCGGGAGCCTGGAGATGGCGGAGCATGGACGCCGCGCCGAGCGCCATCCGCCCGTGCTCCAGCCCTACGACCAGCTCGGTCGCCGCATCGACGACGTCGAACTCGACCCGTCATGGCACTGGCTGCTGCGCACGGCCGTCGAACGCGGCGCCGCCGGTGCCGCCTGGCGCGACCCCGATCCGGCCGCGCACGCCGTGCGCGCGGCCGTGTTCATGCTGCTGGGCAACGGGAACGGCGGCGTGATGTGCCCGGTCTCGATGACCTACGCCGTGGTGCCCGCACTGCGGGACGGCGCCCCGGCGCTCGCCCGACGCTGGGAGGACCGGCTCACGGACACGGCCTACCACCGCTGCGCGATCGCAGGAATGTCGATGACCGAGCGCCAAGGCGGATCGGACGTGCGCGCGAACATCACGCGCGCCGAGCCGGTGGGCGACGGGCGCTTCGAGCTCTGGGGCCACAAGTGGTTCACCTCCTACCCGCCGTGCGACCTGTTCCTGGTGCTGGCCCAGACCGCGCGTGGCCTCTCGTGCTTTGCCGTCGAACGCGGTCCGGGCATGGAGTTCCAGCGCCTCAAGGACAAGCTCGGCACGCGCTCGCTGCCGTCGTCGGAGGTCGAGTTCCACGGCATCGCCGGCGAGCTCGTCGGCGAGGAGGGCCGTGGCGTGTCGGCGATCATCCGGATGGTGAACCACACCCGGCTGGACTGCCTGCTCGGCTCCACTGCCGCCGTTCGCCGCGCGACGGCGGAGGCGTTCCTGCATGCGTCGACGCGCAGCGCCTTCGGGCGTCGGCTCGTCGACCAGCCGCTCATGCGCAACGTGCTCGCCGATCTCGCCCTCGAATCCGAGGCGGCGACTGCGCTCGCGATGCGCGTGGCGCAGTCGTTCGACGCCGATGAGCCGGCGTTCCGGCGATTCGCCACGGCCGTGGCGAAGTACCACGTGTGCAAGCGCGCACCCGGGCACGTCGGCGAGGCGCTCGAGTGCTTCGGCGGCAACGGCTACGTGGAGGACGGCACCCTCGCGCAGCTCTACCGCGACGTGCCGCTCTACTCCATCTGGGAGGGCTCCGGGAACGTGGCCGCCCTCGATGTGCTGCGCGCGATCGCCCGCGAGCCCGAGGGTGTCGTCGCCTACCTCGACGAATGCCGACTCGCACCGGGTGCGAACGCGGCCCTCGACGCGCACCTGGCCCAGCTCGACGTCGCACTCGGCGCCCTCGCCACCCCGGGCGACGACCCGGCCGGTCACCTGGACGCCGTCCAGTACGGCGCGCGGCGGCTCGTCGAGGACCTCGGCTTCGCGCTCCAGGCCAGCCTGCTGGTGCGCTACGCGCCGCCGGCCGTCGCCGACGCGTTCTGCGCTGCGCGCCTCGCTGCCGGCGGGCGCGGCCAGGCCTACGGCACCCTTCCGCGTGGCATCGGCACCGACGCGATCCTGGACCGCGTGCTGGCCGCCTAGCTGCCGCGGAGCTTCGTGAACGCGTTCTCGAGGTGCTCGCGCTGACGGCGCGCCTCGGGCTGGCGCTGGGCGGGCGCCCACTGGACGAGGTCGTCGAGCATCACTCGCAGGTGTCGACGAACGGGGGCGTGCCGGGCGCCGAAGTCGGCAAGCTCCTCGGACGCCAGACGGAGGTAGTGCCCCCAGGTGGGCGCCGGCATGACCACCCGCACCTCGCCGCCCGCGCCGCGCACGCGCAGCTCGCCGAGCTCGCGCCATGCCAGGCGCCGGAGCAGGTCGTGCATCTGGTCGATCGCCTGCACGGCCGTGGTCGGGTCGTTCACCCCCGGAGCCAGTCCCTTCAGGCCGATGTCCACGAGCACGCGGAACGCGTGGCGTGGATCGGACGCGAGCGTCGGCTCGGTCGAGAACGCGAGCACGCCGCGCAGCTCGCGAACGGAGCCCGACGGCAGCCCTCCGTCGACCCGCATCACCGCAGAGCCGGCCGGCACGAACCGCCCGATCGGGACGAGCATCCTCGCTGTGGTGCCGTGACGCTCCGCGAGCTCGGCCAGCCGGACCAGGTCGACCGCGATCAGCACCCCCGGGCGGCCGACGTGGTGGAGCGTTCCCGGGCCGTCGTTCAGGAAGCGCCGAGTCGGCGGGGCCGGCGCGATCGCCGTCCCAGTAGTCGGATTCGCCCGGATCGTGGATCTCGGCCAGGGGCGCGCCGTCGCCGAGCGACACGACCGGCGGCGGCCCGCGCTCGAGGTCGCCCCGATCGGCTGCGTCACGCGTGATCGGGATCGGGTGGACCAGCTCGAGCTCGCGGCGAGCATGGTCGCCGACGACCGCGACCGCGTTGCCGGCCCGCAGCGTGTTCGTGATCCGGTCGAGCATCACCACGAACCAGATCGCCGCGAGGATCGACCAGATGGTGGACACCACGCCGAAGATGTCGTCGGCCGAGTTCTGCTCGGGGTGCACGAGCAGCGCGCCGATGGTCGCGTAGGCGAACGCACCGAACGCGAGGCCGAGCGCCCGCTTGATCTGGCGGTCGCGACGGAGGATGCCGACGAGCCTCGGGCTCATGGCGATCGAGGCGAACTCGACCGTGACGAACGCGATCGTGATCACGAAGCCGGCGAGCGCGAGCATGCCGCCGGCGACGGAGGTCAGCAGAGTGGCGTCGACCTGTGGCGCCGCGATCACGTCGATCGGCGGGAGCGCCTGCGTGATGCCGACGAGCGCCAGCGCGAGCGCGACGTACCCGAGCGGGATCAGCCACAGGCTCTCCTCGGCGAGATGCCGAAGCCGGAAGCGGGCGATCGAGAAGCCGCCGAGCGCTCGCGGCCGGATTTCGGCGCGCGGCGCGGAGGACTCGAACTGACGGAGGTCATCTGCCAGCGAACCTACGAGTGCACCGGTTACGGGTCGATGACGCCTCCATTACGGGTCGATGGTCCCGTGCGCTGCCTCACGCGACGGCCCGGGCACCCCGAAGAGAGGCGCGGAGCGGCACCGCGCCAGCGATTCCGGATACCGCTGATATCGGGAATGAGGTGGCGCATCCTTGCCGCGCTCGCCCCGGCGGTGCATGATGCCCATCGTGTTCGGCAGGAGCAGAGACGACGAAGGCGGCATTCCCGGCCTGAGCGGTACGGGTTCGTTCGGCGGCAGCCCCGCGCCCAGCTTGCGCAAGCCCGCGCCGGGAGGGGGCTCGGCGCCCGGCTCTGACTCCGGCTCCGGCCCGCAGCTCGGCGCGTCGACGGCGCGTCCATGGGAGGCCGGGCCGTGGACGATCCGCCTGGCGACCCTCGCGTTCTTCGCGGTGTTCGCCTTCGTGTTCGTCACCGAGGAGCAGCGGCGTCTCGACGACCCCGTCCAGAAAGCGGCCCGTGGCGAGATCTCGGTCGTCGGGCGCGACTCGCTCTTCGATCCGGCACGCCTCGGGCGGGCGCTCGCCGGCGTCGAGCGGCAGAGCCCCCGCGGCGGCACCGTCGAGTCGATCCGGCTCACGCCGGCCAGCATGGACGTGGTCGTCGCGCGGCCCGATGGTGCGCAGTTCGAGTTCAACGTCGACGCCGCGCTGAAGGTCACGAAGGACGACTACACCGCCGGTGCGCCCGAGGGCCTGCCGTTCTCGCGCATCGAGGCGACCGTGCCGGCCAAGCTCCTGCGAGTGAGTGAGCGCAAGCTCGGCCTGAAGCCCGCGCACCTCGACTACGTGCTCCTGAACACCAGCAGGAGCTCCTTCGACGGCAGCCGCGACGACAGCTGGGGCGCCTACTACTCGGAGCCGCCGCTGGACAACGATGCGACCGCGGAGCTCGACGGCACCGACGTGCGCCTCATCGGCACCCCCGATGCGAAGACCCGAGCCGCCCAGCGCGCCAGCGCCCGCAGCTCGATCAAGAGCCTGCGCGACGCCGAGCGCCGCGTGTCGTCGGCGCCGTTCCCGAACGAGGCGATGCGCAAGCAGTCCCTGACCCAGATCCGCCAGGCACTCGAGCGTGCCGAGAAGACCCTCCAGGAAGCAGGCCGGCGATGAAGCAGCTGCGTGTAGCCCTCGGCCTGCTGATCGTCGGCGGCTGCATCCTCTTCGCCTGCTGGGCGCTGTTCGACCTCGTGCGGTTCGGCAGCTGCGCGAGCGGCGGCCCGTACGTGAGCGCGCGCGAGTGCGCCCCTGGCACCGGCTGGAAGATCGGCGGCCTCACGTTCTCGATCTTCGGCGTGCTGATCGGCGTCGGGATCTCGGGCAGCCCGCGGGTCGGCCTCGCGGCCTGGGGCTGGGGCTTCACCGGCCTCGCGGCGACGTTCCTGATCGCGAGCTTCGGGCCGGCCGCCGGCCCCGACGCCTCAGCCGCATTCGGCATCGGCATGGGCACGCTCTTCGGCGCGATGGGCCTGCCGGGGCTGTTCGCAGCGGTGGCGGGCCGGCGGGTCGCCCGTCGCCGGAACTAGGCCTGGTAGTAGGCCGCGTTCAGCTGGATGTACTGCTCCATCTCGCTGGGAACCTGGTCCTCGGCGAAGCATGCATCGACCGGGCAGGCCTCCACGCATGCGTCGCAGTCGATGCACTCTTCGGGATCGATGAAGAGCTGCTTGACCGTGTCGAACTCCGGCTCGTCCGGCGTCGGGTGGATGCAGTCGACCGGGCAGACCTCGGTGCACGATGCGTCCTTGGTCCCGATGCAAGCCTCGGTGATGACGTAAGCCATTGGTGCGCGCGTCTCCTGGAAGGGAAGGGGCGGAACCTCCCCGATGAAGGAGGCGGGGAGTCCGAGCCCGAGAGTCTACCGAGCCACCTCGGCAGCGATCGGCGAGCGGTGCTCTGCCCACTGCAGCTGGGCCTCGAGCTGCGCCGAAAGCTGCAGCAGCACGTGCTCCTCGCACGCCCGGCCGACCGCTTGCACGCCGACCGGCAACCCGTCGACCACGTGCGTCGGGAGCGAGATCGCGGGCAGGCCCGTGATGTTGGCGACGGGCGAGAACGCCATGAAGCGCTCGGCTCGCTCGAACACGCTGAGTGGATCGGCGAGGCCCGCGGTGATCTCACCGATCGCGACGGGCGGCGTGACGAGCGTCGGCGTCAGGATCACGTCGTAGGCCGAGAACGTCGCCACGACGAGGCGCGAGAGCCCGTCCGCCATGAACTTCGTCTGCCAGGCATCGGTCGCGTTGCGTCCCCCCGCGCGCTTGGCGACCGCCCAGCCGAGCGGATCCAGGTCGTCCGCCGTCACCGGTCCCTCGCCGCCAGAGAGGGCCTTGCCGGTGCCGCCGAGCACCCGCATCTGGATGCTGGCCATGTCGGTGAACAGGTCGACCATCAGATCGCCGAGCACGCGGCCCGGCACCGGGAGCGCCACATCCGGCTCCACGACCTCGTGCCCGAGCGTCTGCAGCAGCGCGAGTGTCTGGTCGAGCGCGTGGAGCTGGGCGGCTTCGACGACCACGCCGTCGAGCCCGGGGTCGCGGAGCACGCCGATCCGCAGCGGGCGCAGCTCGCCGGCGAGCGCCTGCGTGTAGGTCTCGTGGTGCGGCGGCGCCCAGGTCGCATCGCCGAGCTCGGGGCCCGCGAGGACGTCGAGCGCAAGGGCGGCATCGGCGGTGGTGCGGGTGAGCGCGCCGTCGACGACGAGGTAGTTGTCGCCCGTCTCCGGCCCCTGGCTGACCCGTCCGCGCTGCGGTTTGAGGCCGACGAGTCCGGTGCACGCGGCAGGGATGCGGATCGAGCCACCTCCGTCGTTGCCGTGCGCGATGGGCAGCACGCCCGCAGCCACGGCCGCCGCCGCGCCGCCCGAGCTCCCGCCGGCGGTGCGGTTCAGGTCCCACGGGTTGCGGGTGGGCTCGCGGTGCATCGGCTCGGTCGTCGGCAGCAGACCCCATTCGGGCAGGGCGGTGGTGCCGACGATCACGGCGCCGGCGCGCCGGAGCCGCGCCGTGGTGTGGTGGTCGTACTGGGCGACGATCGCGTCGGTGATCCGGGCGCCGACGCGCACCGGGAGGCCGAGCACGGCACGGTTGTTCTTCACGGCGATCGGCACGCCGGCGAGCGGGCGGTCGTCGCCGGGTCCGATCGCTGCAGCCGCCTGGAGCGCCCCTTCGGCGTCGACGTCCGTGAACGCGTTGATCCGGGGGTCGACGGCCTCGATGCGCTCGAGCGCGGCGGTCGCCAGCTCGGTGGCCGACACCTCACCGGCCCGCACGAGAGCGGCGAGTTCGGTGGCCGAACGCTGGAGCAGGGAGTGGTCTGCCGACATGGACGCACGGTACCGCGCCGTCCGCAGCCCGCACCGTCCATGTGGGCGAGCGGTGGCAGGCCGACGGGGTGAGGCGCGGAGAACGCCTCACCCTCAATTCGGCTGGCACGCGCACACCCCACCCGGGCTGCGCGGCCGGCCCCGACGTACGCCGTGCTCTGTGTCCAAGAGAGCCTCGACCATCGCCTCGCTGGGGCCATGGGAAGCGACCATCGCCGAGGCGGTGTCCCGTGTCGCTTCCTGCACTGCTCATTGAACCTCGTCGAGCGGCGGTGGTACTTGCAATTCTCGAAACAAACGTGGTCAACGGTGTCCGGTCGCGCCCGCTGGTGGCCGGTCGCGCCAGGTCCGGATCTGTCATGACGCGTCCGCGCCGCGCGCACGAGGTCGTGCAGAACTCCCTGCTGAGCGCCGCGTTGAGCAGTCGCCGGTAACCTGTGCCCCGATGAGCGACACCGAGATCAAGTCCGGCCTCGAGGGCGTCGTCGCCTTCGCGAGTGAGATCGCCGAGCCCGACCGCGACGGTGGCAACCTGCGGTACCGCGGCGTCGACATCGAGGATCTCGTCGGCCAGGTCCCCTACGAGTACGTGTGGGGTCTGCTGGTCGACTCCTCGTTCGATCCCGGCCTCGCCCCCGCCGAGCCGCACCCGCTGACGGTGCGCTCCGGCGATCCGCGCGTCGACGTGCAGTCCGCGCTCGCGATGCTCGCCCCGGAGTGGGGCTGCAAGCCCGTGATCGACATCAGCGACGAGCAGGCCCGCAGCGACCTCGCCCGTGCGTCGGTCATGGCGCTCAGCTTCGTCGCGCAGTCGGCTCGTGGCGGCGGCCAGCCGCCGATCCCGCAGGTCGAGGTCGACAACGGTCGCACCATCGCCGAGCGCTTCCTCATCCGCTGGCGTGGCGAGCTCAACGAGGACCACGCCAAGGCGATCGACGCCTACTGGATCAGTGCCGCCGAGCACGGCATGAACGCCTCCACCTTCACGGCCCGCGTGATCACCTCCACCGGTGCCGACGCCGCCGCCGCCCTCTCGGGCGCCGTCGGCGCGCTCTCCGGCCCGCTGCACGGCGGCGCGCCGTCGCGCGTGCTCAAGATGCTCGACGAGGTCGAGGCCGCCGGCGATGCGGACAAGTGGGTCAAGGACGCCCTCGATCGCGGCGAGCGGCTCATGGGCTTCGGCCACCGGGTCTACCGCGCCGAGGATCCCCGCGCTCGCGTGTTGCGACGCACCGCCAAGGAGCTCGGCGCCCAGCGTGCCGAGGTGGCCGAGGCGCTCGAGGAGGCCGCGCTCGCCGAGCTGCGCGCGCGCAAGCCCGACCGCGTCCTCGCCACGAACGTCGAGTTCTGGTCGGCCGTCGTGCTCGACTACGCGCAGGTCCCCGCCGACCTGTTCACGCCGATGTTCACCTGCGCGCGCGTCGCCGGGTGGAGCGCGCACATCCTCGAGCAGAAGCGCGAGGCCAAGCTCATCCGACCGAGCGCGAAGTACGTCGGCCCCGGTCCGCGTCCCGTCAAGGACGTGCCCGGCGCCTCCGTCCTCGGCCTCTAGTCGACCCGCGCGGCGGCGCGCCGGCCCGGCCGGCCGCGCCGACCCGCCGCTCAACCGGCGAGCAGCTCGCGCAGTCGCGTGATCCGCGCCTCGCGGTGGGTCCCGGCAGCCGCCGACTCGAGGGCGGCGGTCTCGCCGACGAGCACGCAGAGCTGACGGGCGCGGGTGACGCCGGTGTAGAGCAGCTTGCGATCGAGCAGGAAGCGGTGCGCGGATGCGACCGGCATCACGAGCACCGGCACCTCCGTGCCCTGCGCCTTGTGGACGGTCATCGCGAACGCCGACTCGAGCGAACCGAGCGACGCGCGCGGCACCTCGAGCTCGCCCCCGTCCTCCTGCTCGACGAGCAACGTCCCCTTTCCGAGCATCCGCTTGGCTCGGAGCACCTGGCCGTTGACCAGGCCCGTCTCGTAGTCGTTGGCGGTCGCGATCAGCTTCTCACCGGCGACGAAGCCGGTCTTGCCGAGCGGTTCGGCGTCACCCAGGAGCCCCTCGCGGATCCGGCGCCCGAGCTCGGTCACCCCGCACGGCCCGCGGTACACCGGGGCGAGGACCTGCTGCCCGGCGACCGGATCGACGTTCGCGTACTTCGGCAGGCGCTTCGTGATCAGCGCGACGATCTCGTCGGCGATGGCCTCCGGCGTGGAGCGCTCGATCCAGAACACGTCGCGCTCGAGCTCCGGGGGCTTGCCTCCCGTCCGCTCCGCGATCTGCGCGCGTAGCTCGTCGAGACGGAATTCGGGCCGCTCACCCCGGTTGATCGCGTGGGCGGCGTGGACGATCATCGAGCGCTGCGACTGGCGCTTGATCGTGCGGAGCCGGGCGACCGGGCAGGCGCCGCTCTCGATGAGGTCGTCGAGCGGCTTGCCCGCGCCGACCGGCTCGAGCTGGTCGACATCGCCGACGAACACGAGGTGCGTTCCGGTCGCGACGGCGTCCAGGAGCACCTCGAGCACGTCGAGGCTGAGCATGGAGGCCTCGTCCACCACGATGAGCGCGGCCTCGACGGGGTCGTCCATGGTGCGCTCGGCACGCTGCCCCGGCACCCAGCCGAGCATCCGGTGGACGGTGCGGGCATCGTGCCCCGTCGCCTCCTCGATACGTCGCGCCGCGCGGCCTGTCGGCGCAGCGAGCGCGACGAGGTCGTCGCCGACGGCCTTGCTCCCGAGCGTTGCGAGCGCCTCGATGAGCACCGTCTTACCGGTACCCGGCAGGCCGGTGGCAACGCTCAGCGGGTGCTCGAGGGCGGCCACCACGGCGGCGCGCTGCTCGGCGTCGAGCACCTTGCCGCCGATCTTCAGCGGGTCGGGCACCTCGATGCCCGCGAGATCCGCGTGGGGCGTGGCCGCGGCGATGCGCCGCAGGCCCTTCGCGACGGCGCCCTCGCGCCGCCAGAGCACGCCGTCGGCGATCAGCCCGTCCTTGAGCACCAGCAGCTTGTTGTCGGCCAGCTCGCTCAGATCGACCGGGAGCGCCGGCGGCGGGTCGAGCCCGAGCGCGTCCGCACGGCGGCGCGCCTCCTCGACGGGGAGCGCCACGTGTCCTTGACGCTGCGACGCCTCACGCAGCACCTCGACGAGGATCGCGCGGGCGCGCGCCTCCCCGGCCGCCTCGATGCCCACGGCGCGCGCGATCGCGTCGGCCGTGCGGATGCCGACGCCGTGCAGGCTGGTGAGCGCGTACGGGTCGGCGGAGATCTTCGCGACGGCGTCCTTGCCGAGCTCCTTGTGAAGCCGATCGGCGAGGTAGCCGACGCGATGACGGGCCAGCATGAGCCGCAGCGGCCGCTTGGGGGCGTCCGCCCGCCAGGAGCGCGCGGCCTCCTTGGCGCGGACGATGCCCAGGCCGGGGACCTTCTTGAAGGCAGCGTCGGGGTCGGCGTCGATCTTCGCGAGGGTGCCGGTGCCGAGGCGCTTCACGAGCTCGTCGGCGTAGTGCGGACCGATGTGCCGGGTGAAGCGGAGCACGTCGACGATGGCGCCGAGCTCGTCGACGCCGAGCCGATCGACCTGCAGCGCGTTGAGCGTCGGGCCGTACCGCTGGTGGACGTTCCAGGCCGCACGGACGGCGATGCGGTCGCCGGCCTCCGCCCCGGACAGCTGCCCGGAGAGGCGTGCCTCGCGGGGATCGTCGCCCGTCGTGCGCACGAGCGCGAGCGCCCACTCGTCGCGACGCGCAAGGATGCGGTGCACCGAGAGCTCGCCCTCGAACGTTCCCTCGCCTTCGAGGGCCGGGAGATCACCACGCGCCATCCACTGGAGTATCGCGGACGGGGATGTCACGGATGTGCGCCGCTCCGTGACGGAACTGCGCAGGGAGCGGGGTTACGGCGCCGGCGGCGAGCAGACCGCCGGCGACCTTCGCCCGACCGGGCCGCTCACGGTGGCGACCCGTGGCCCCGACCGCGGCGCGCGGCCACGGTCGGGTCGGATTGAGGGTCGGTCAGTGCTCGGAGGACGCGCTGAGCCCTTCGGCGAACGCATCGGGCATCGCCGTCAGTTCGAGCGTCTCCTCGTCGCCGCAGCCCATCACCGTGTCCGGCTCGTGGACGTCGACTTCGACCCATTCCCCGACGTCGCCGAACGACGCGTAGGAATCCGACCAGGTTTGCTGGAGATCGGCCATGTGACTCCTGCCTTTCCCGCCGCGGGGGCGGCGTTTCTTGGTCGTACGAACGATCGGCTGCGAAGACCGCGGCCGCTCGTTCGCCGTGCCCTTACAGGAGTAGCCCCGGTGACGATGAGGGTCAATGGCCCTGGCGTTGAGATCGCGTGAAGACGCGCTCGACACCCTGTGGACCGACGGTTTCACCGCGAGTGAACCCCCGTCGGGGGACAGGCTACGGACGTCTGTTGGACCATGGCGCGCGACGCCGTTCGCGTGCGCGCGGGCGAGCCTCGACGCCCGCTTCCTCTAGGCTCGACGGCGCGAGCGCATCGCTCAGCTCGGCGAGCTCCTCGTCGGAGAACGGGCGCGGCGACGGGCGTCCGTCGTCCCACTGCCCGCCCTCGGCCACCCGCCTGCGAGCCTCGTCCTCTGCGTTGCGCTCATCGCCGTTCGTGAGCGAGCCGCGGACGATCCACCACAACGACCAGATGGCGAGCGCGACGGATACCGCGATGAAGGCGTTGCCGTAGATGCTGCCGTTGACCACGGCGGCCAACGGTACCGGAGCACCGGACTTCGGACCCCACTGCCCCCTCCGGTCGGCCGCTAGCTGACCACCGGTCAGTTACGGCGTCCGAGGGCGTAGGATCGCGCCATGGCCCAACCCAGCACCGTGCTCATCACCGGCGCCGCCAGCGGGATCGGGCGCGCGCTCGCCCACCGGTACGCCTCCGGGGCGCGCCGGCTGCTCCTTCTCGATCGCAACGAGCCGCAGGCCACCGCCGACGAGCTCGCCGCCTCCGGGGCGGCCGTCGGCACCGCGTCGGCCGATGTGCGCGATGCGGAGGCCGTCGCCTCGGCCGTCGCCGAGCTCGCAGCCGGCGACCCGATCGACCTCGTCGTCAACTGCGCCGGCGTGCTGCCCCCGATCGACCCGGTCGGCGCCGTCGCGCCGAGCGACTTCAAGTTCACGATCGACGTGAACCTCACCGGCTCCTTCAACGTCGTCCACGCCGCCCTTCCGCACCTGCGCGCCGGCTCGGCCGTCGCACTCGTCGCATCGATGGGTGGGCTGGTCGCCGGCTACCGCTACACCGCCTACAGCGCGTCCAAGTTCGGCGTCGTGGGGCTGGCCGAGACGATCCGCATGGAACTCCGTCAGCAGGGGATCTCCACCCACGTGATCTGCCCGGGCGAGGTGAGCACGCCGATGGTCGACGCCGAGATCGCGGCCGGCGACGCCGTCCAGCGCGAGGTCAAGATGCTCTCCGGCAAGCCCATCACCCCCGAACAGGCCGCCGCCGGCATCGCGAAGGGGATCGCCGCCGGGGAATTCCTCGTCATCCCCACCGCCCAGGCCCGCTGGCTCTCCCGGATCGTCCGCGTCGCGCCGGTCCCCGTCCGCCACGCCATCACCGACCTCTCGATCCGCCGCGCGACGCGGCACGCGTAGGGCGCGCCCCGGCTACCCCCGCGCGCGGAGCGCGGCCAGCGCCGCGCCGACGCCCTTGCCGCCCGGCGCGTCGATCGCGTAACGCGCGTAGGCGGGGGCCGCGAGCCGCAGCAGGATCACCGCGAGGAGGAGCGGTCCGGCGAACCCGATCGCGAGCTCCCAGGCGGGAACGTCGCCCCCGGCGAGCCGTCCGAGCATGAGCAGGGGCGAGAAGAACGGCACGAACGAGAGCGCGTGGACGAGCGACGAGACCGTCGACCCGGGGGCGACGATGGTCGTGGTCGCGATGTAGCCGCCGATCTGGAGCATCGTGCCGAGCGCGACCGCGCCGCCGACGTCCTCGATCTTGCGGACCGGGATCACGAGCACCGCCGCCAGGGCGGCGTAGAGCACGTACGTGAGCACCATCGCGACGGGGAACCACACGAGCATCTCGAGCGGCACGCCCGTGAACGTGTCCTTCAGATCACCCGAGACCGCGAGCGCCGCCGCGATCCCCGCGACCATCCACACGCCGAGCTGCAGGAACCCGGCCACGCCGAGACCGATCAACTTGCCGGCCAGGTGCTCCTCCGGGCGCGCCGCCGTCAGCAGGCGCTCGACGATCCGGCCGGCGCGGTCGGAGACGATGCTGTTCGCGAACGACGTGATCAGCAGCAGTCCGATCACGTAGAGGACGAGGGTCATCGCGAACACGACGCCTGCAGCCGCAGGCGTCGGCCCGGTCGACGGGACCTCGCGCACCTGCACGTCGACCGGTGCCAGCACCTGCGCACGATCCTCCGGCGCCACCTGGTCCAGGCGGGCCGTGATCGCCGCTCGCTGCAGGACGGCCGCGAGGGGCGCCACGTCGGTGGACGAGTTCTCGCGCTGCAGCAGCCCGAGCCGGGGGCGCTCGGCCGGCCCGCGGACCACGAGCCCGAGGTCGTCGTCGCCGGCCTTCACGCGGTCGCGCACCGTGCGCTCGGCCACGACCTCGATCTCGAGGCGCTCGCCCCCGAGGTCCCGCGCCGCAGCCTCGAGCGCGTCGGCCCTGGTCCGAGCATCGCCCGCTGAGAGGTCGACGAACGCCGCCGGCACCACGAGGCGTTCGGCGGCGTCGTCGCCACCGTCGATCAGGGTCGGGACGATGACGGCTGCGGCGACGAGCACCGCCCCGACGATCGCGACCACCCGGTACGCCTTCTGCGCGACGCGCTCACGCAGCTCACGCCGGGCGATCAGCCACGTGCGTGCCCACGAGAGCGGCATGCGCGTCGCCGTTCCGTTGGC
This sequence comes from Patulibacter minatonensis, assembly GCA_036946195.1. Classification (GTDB taxonomy): domain Bacteria; phylum Actinomycetota; class Thermoleophilia; order Solirubrobacterales; family Solirubrobacteraceae; genus JAGIBJ01. Next base: position 72,802 of record JAQIJQ010000005.1, read on the forward strand.
GTCGGCGCGACTCATGCGGCCTGCACCTCGCGGACGAACAGCTCCCGCATCGTCGGCTCGACGACCGCGAGCCCGACCACCCGGGCGTGGTGGTCGAGCGCTGCGCGCAGCAGCCCCTCCGGCTCGACGGCGTCGAGCGCCACCTCGAGCACGAGCGGATCATCGCCGGGGGGCGCGAGCCCCGGGACGGCCCGTTCGAGCCCGGGGCACGGCTCGGCCAGCTCCAGGCGACGGCGCCGCAGCTGCGGGTGGCGGTCGCGCAGACCCCCGACGGGGCCGTCGTACCGCAGCCGGCCACCCGAGATGAGCGCGACGTAGGAGCAGAAGCGCTCGACGCGCTCGAGGTCGTGCGAGCTCAGCAGGAGCGTTGCGCCACGTGCAGCCAGCTCGGTCATCAGGTCCTCCACCACGGCCTGGCCGATCGGGTCCAGTCCGGAGAACGGCTCGTCGAGCACGACCAGCTCCGGCTCGTGCGCGAGCGACGAGGCGAGCTGCACCCGCTGCTGGTTGCCCTTGGAGAGGGCGCCGACCGAGCTCGCGGCCGGCAGCTCGAGCTTGTCGGCCCAGCGCGCCGCCGCGGCGAGGGCGTCCTTGCGGCTGCGGCCGTGGAGCTCGACGAAGAACGCGATGTGGTCGGCCACCGTCATCCGCTCGTACACCCCGATCTGCTCGGGGAGGTAGCCGACGAGCCGACGGTCGACGAGCGCCGCGGGCACGCCGTCCCAGGCGATCGCGCCGCCGTCGGGGGCGAGCAGCCCCATCGCCATGCGGATCGTGGTGCTCTTACCCGCGCCGTTCGGTCCGAGCAGGCCGATCACCTCCCCGGACGGGAGGTCGAACGACACGTCGTCGACGGCGGTGAGATCGCCGAACCGGCGCGTGAGGTGCTCCGCGGTGAGGCCCATGTGCTCCGGGTTGTATCAGGGCCTGCGACGGCCTCCGCGCCGCCGGGGAGCGCACGCACGGTCCCGCGCGGTCTGGCACGATGCTCGATTCGTGGCCTCGGCACCGTCGTCCACATCACGGCGCGACCGCGCCTTCCTGATCGTCCTCGCGCTCCTGCTGCTGATCGGCGTCGCCGCCGCCCTCACGCGCAAGCACGGGACGACGCCTCGCGGCCCGGGCGTGGCCCCCGCGGCCGGGGAGAGCGCGAGCGGCAACGCCGGCTCGGCCGCCCTTGCTGCGCTCCGCTACCGGCCGGGCAACGACGACGAGTACGCCGAGCGCGCCGCGCAGGCGTTCTCACATCCCCTCTATTCGATGGTCCCCGGCGGCGCGCTGGCGACCGCGAAACGCGTGGCCCAGTGGCGCTCGCAGATCGAGCAGGCCGCGAGCGTGAAGGACTCGCCCGTCGACGCCGACACGCTCGAGGCCCTCGTGTACCTCGAGAGCGCGGGCCGCCCGAACGCGGCCGTCACGGGCAAGGCAGCGGATGCGATCGGTCTCACGCAGATCGTCGGCGGCACCGGCAACGACCTGCTCGGGATGGACATCGACCTCGCCCTCTCGGATGCCCTCACGAAGCGCATCGCGAAGGTGCGCGGGCAGGTCGTGAGGTGGAAGGCCAAGGACGCGAAGGTGGCGGCCGCGAAGGGCGAGCGCGAGCTGCAGGATCTGCGGGTCGCCCGGGCCAAGGCGGATCCGCGCTTCGTGCCGGCTGCGGCGCTGGCCGCGACGGTGCGATACCTCAAGATCGCCGAGAGCAAGCTCGGACGGGAGGATCTCGCGCTCACCAGCTACCACATGGGCATCGGCAACCTGCAGCAGGTGCTCTCCGAGTACGGGCGCAGCTCCGTGCCGTACGTGCAGCTCTACTTCGACGTCGATCCGCAGCGGTCACCCGAGGCCTACGAGCGGCTGAGCAAGTTCCAGGACGACTCGGCCACCTACTACTGGCGCCTGCTCGCGGCCAAGAAGATCATGCAGCGCTACCGCGAGGACTCGGCCGGGCTCGCGAAGGACGCCGCACTGATCACGGAGAAGGCGTCCCTCGAGGACTTCATGCATCCGCCGGCCGACAACCCGCCGTTCGCCGACCCTGCCGAGCTGGCCGATGCGATCGATGCCGGGAAGCTCTCCAAGCTCCCGATCGCCGCGCTCAACGCGAACGGCGTGGCCGTCAGCCCGGCGATGGGCGAGCTCGCTCGCAAGCTCGGCGTGCCGAAGCGCAACTACCGATCGCTGCGCCGCGGCAGCCTCGCGACGCTCGTGACGATCGGCGCTGCCGTCCGCACGCTCTCGGGGAAGGGCACGTACCTCACGGCGACGAGCACGGCGCGCGATACGCGCTACCAGTCGCTGCTGCAGGCCGAGACGGTGCAGGCGACCCGCGCCTACTCGCTGCACACGTCGGGCTGGGCGATCGACATCGCGCGCGACTACCGATCCGGCAAGCAGGCCCGGATGTTCCAGTTCGTGCTCACGCGCATGCAGGCGCTCGGCCTCATCACCTGGGTGCGCGAACCCGAGGCGATCCACATCACGGCCGCCGCGGATGCCGAGGGGCGGCTCGGCCCGCTGCTCGAGGTCGCGCTCGGCCGCTCCTGAGCGCCAGCTCGGCCACCGCGGGTCGCCCCATCGTCGACCCGGGTTGGCGCGGCTGGGGGCACGGTGCGTATCGTGCGGCGCACGGCGACCGCCCGACCCCGCCGTAGCCTGCTCGATGACTGGTTCCACCCGCCCCGCCCTGCGCCGCGCCACGGCCGCGCTCACGATCCTGGCTGCCGCCGTACCGACCGGCGCGTCGGCTGCGACCACGGTCGGCGTTCCGGGCAAGTGCTACGTGTACTGGCCGGGCACGGGGTCGCAGGAGATCCCGGTGTCGGTCAACGGCCTGACGCCCGGGCAGACGGTGAAGATCACGCTCGAGGTCGGCGGTCAGCCGGTGAGCGGCATCCCGTCGACCGCGGCCGATGCCTCCGGGTCGATCACGGCGAAGCTCAGCTCGTGGACGAGCGGGCTCGGCGAGGGGCCGACGGCGTCGACGAAGTCGCGGGTGACGGTCGAGGACGTCGCAACGGGCAAGGAGCTCGGTGAGAATCGCTTCAAGGTCGCGAACGTGGCGTGGGAGATCGACGGCAAGGTCGCAGCGCTGAGGGTCAAGCGCGTGTGGGAGGTGTCGGGCCTGGCGGTGCTGAGCCCGGAGAACACCTACTGGGCGCACTACTTCCGTGGCGCGAAGCAGGTCGGAAGGCAGCGGCTCGGACGCTCGACGGATGCCTGCGGCTACATGAAGGTGCGTCGTCCGCTCGCACCGTTCAGGAAGGCGGGCAAGTACGAGGTGCGGGTGCAGGCCTCGTCGACGTTCGACCCGAACTCGAACTGGATCAGCCGCCCGCTGACCATCTCGCGGTAGCGCGGGTGGACTCGGCGCGTCGGCACCACCCGCGCCGCCCGCCCCCGAATACCGGTGGCACCGTATCCGGGCGTGCCTGGGCATGCGGCTGCGGGTGCGCCAGCGGGGCCGACCGGGACCGCGCGCCGGGTGCGCCGCTGCGTAGCATCGGCGCCTCCCAACTTCTGAATTCTGGAGTTCCAGAGCCATGTACCCCACCCGTGCCCTGCTGAGCGCCGCTGCGGTCCTCTCGGTCGCCGCGGTGGCCGCGCCTGCGTCGCAGGCGGCCACCCTCACCCTCGACAAGGCGTGCTACGTCAACCTCGGTTCCCAGCAGCAGCCGATCGTGGCGGCGGCGAGCGGCCTCGAGGCCGGCAAGACCTACAACGTCGGCTTCTCGGCGAAGGGCAAGTCCGAGACGGGCTACGCGTACGGCCCGGCCGATGCGTCCGGCGTCGTCACGCTGCCGCTGAACAGCTGGTACGGCGGTTCGGCGTACGACGTGAAGACGTACGACGCGACGGTCACCCTGCGTGACGGCCAGACGGTGCTCGCCACGGCCGAGACGAAGACGACGTCGGTCGGATTCCAGGCGAAGGGCAAGCGCGGCCTGCGCTCGTGGAAGGTGACGGGCCTTGCGGCACTCACGGGCGGCACGACCTACTACGCCCACTACTTCAACCACGGCAAGTACAAGGGCCGCCTGAAGCTCGGGAAGGCGAGTGGGCCCTGCGGCGTGTTCACGGGCAAGCGTCCGCTGACGCCGTTCAAGAAGATCGGCCGCTACGAGGTGAAGATCACGACGAACAAGACGTTCTCCAAGGACGATCTGCCCCTGACGGGCCGCGTGGTGGTGACGCGCTACTAGCGCTCTCCCGGCGGCTCGCCGCGAACCGAAAAGGGCCCCCACTGCCGCTGGCAGTCGGGGCCCTTTGTCGTTGCAAGCCAAGCGGGGCTTGCCATGCCGCGCCTGGGAGCTGCAAGCGAGGCACTCCCAGGCGCGGCGAGGCTACATCATGCCGCCCATGCCGCCCATGTCGGGCATGCCGCCGCCGCCAGCGGCGGCCGGCTCCGGAGCCTCGACGATGACGGCCTCGGTGGTGAGGATGTTCTTCGCGATCGAGGCGGCGTTCTGGAGCGCCGAGCGGGTGACCTTGGCCGGGTCGATGACGCCGGCGCCGACGAGGTCGACGACCTCACCGGTGGCGGCGTTGAGGCCGAAGCCGTCGGCGGCCGCGCGGACCTCGTTCACGACGACGCTCGACTCGAGGCCGGCGTTGAACGCGATCTGACGGAGGGGCTCCTCGAGGGCGCGCTTGATGAGGCGGGCGCCGATGGCCTCCTCGTCGTCGAGCTTGCTCTCGTCGACGGCGTCGGCGCCGCGGAGCAGCGTGACGCCGCCGCCCGGGACGATGCCCTCTTCGAGCGCGGCGCGGGTCGCCTGGAGGGCGTCCTCGACACGGTGCTTCTTCTCCTTGACCTCGGTCTCGGTGGCAGCACCGACCTTGATCACGGCCACGCCGCCGGAGAGCTTGGCGAGGCGCTCCTGGAGCTTCTCGCGGTCGAAGTCGGAGTCGGTGGACTCGACCTCGGACTTGATCTGCGCGATGCGGCCCTTGATGGCCTCGGCGTCGCCGGCGCCGTCGACGACGGTCGTCGAGTCCTTGCCGATGACGACGCGGCGCGCGCGGCCGAGCTGGTCGAGCGTGGTGCTCTCGAGCTTGAGGCCGAGCTCCTCGGTGATGACCTCGGCGCCGGTGAGGATCGCGATGTCCTCGAGGATGCGCTTGCGGCGGTCACCGAAGCCCGGCGCCTTGACGGCGACGGAGGTGAAGGTGCCGCGGAGCTTGTTCACGACGAGGGTCGCGAGGGCCTCGCCCTCGAGGTCCTCGGCGATGATGAGGAGCGGCTTGCCCGACTGGATCACGGCCTCGAGGACCGGGAGGATGTCGCGGACGGAACCGATCTTCTGGTTCGCGATGAGGATGTACGGGTCGTCGAGGACGGCTTCCTGACGATCCGGGTCCGTGACGAGGTACGGGGAGACGTAGCCCTTGTCGAACTGCATGCCCTCCGTGAACTCGAGCTCGAGGCCGAAGGTCTGCCCCTCCTCGACGTTCACGACGCCGTCCTTGCCGACCTTGTCGATCGCGTCGGCGATCACGTCGCCGACCTCGGGGTCACGCGAGGAGATGGTGGCGACGCGGGCGATGTCGTCCTTGCCGTTGATCTCCTTCGAGAGGTTGTGGATGCGGTCCACGACCTGCTCGACGGCGGCCTCGATGCCGCGCTTGAGCGCGAGCGGGTTGGCGCCGGCGGTCACGTTCTTCAGGCCCTCGCGAACGATGGCCTGGGCGAGGACGGTGGCGGTGGTGGTGCCGTCGCCGGCGACGTCGTTGGTCGCGGTGGCGACTTCCTTGACGAGCTGGGCGCCCTGGTTCTCGAACGGGTCCTCGAGCTCCACCTCACGGGCGATGGTGACGCCGTCGTTGGTGATGGTCGGGGCGCCGAAGCGCTTGTCGAGGACGACGTAGCGGCCCTTGGGGCCGAGGGTGACCTTGACGGCGTTGGCGACTGCGTCGACGCCGCGCTCGAGCGCCTTGCGGGCGTCCGAGTCGAACTTCAGATCCTTGTGAGCCATGAGTGGTTCTCCTTAGCCTTCGACGATTGCGAGGACGTCGGACTCGCGCAGGACGAGGAGCTCCTCGCCGTCGAGCTTGATCTCGGTGCCGCCGTACTTGCTGTACAGGACCTGGTCGCCGACCTTGACGTCGAGCGCGACGCGCTTGGTGCCGGCGTCGTCCCAGCGGCCCTCGCCGGCGGCGACGACTTCGCCCTTCTGGGGCTTTTCCTTGGCGGTATCGGGGAGGACGAGACCGCTGGCGGTGGTCTGCTCCTCTTCGACGGCCTTCACGACGAGGCGGTCACCCAGGGGCTTCAGCTTTGACATCTGACTCCGATCGGGGTTGAAATTGGTGCGATCCCGGCGCCCTTGGCACTCTCGCGCTGAGAGTGCCAACGCCGGTTCGTCGGGCACTCTAGCGCGTTCCTGGGGACATGAGGGTCAACTGGTGGTGGCCTTCCGCACACGAGGGCTGTCGTGACGCCGGTGCGCCGCCGATACTCCTCGTATGGCGGGGAAGGAGAGTCGCTTCGGCTTCGGGCAGTTCGCGGGCGCGGCCGGTGCGGTCGTGGTGGCGTCTGCGGTGTCGCAGCCGTGGCTGAAGCTCGATTTCGCGACGGCGTTCCAGGCTGCGCTCTCGCCGGGGGACCCGGGCACCCGCGAGCATGCGAACGCGATCCTCTACACCGTCTCGAACGTGCCGAAGGACCAGCTCGACCAGTCGCCGCAGGCGACGCAGCTGATCCGGGCGATCGGGATCGAGCCGACCGGCTACGAGCAGGACAAGATCGCCGCGATCGTGCTCGGCGTCCTTGCGCTCATCGCCTTGATCGCGGTGGTGCGGTCGGTGCTGGCGGCCACGGCGTGGGCCGCGCGCGGCAACGCGCCGTTCCTCGCGATCGCCGGGCTCGGCACGCTGGCTGCTGCCGCGCTCGAGCTGTGGGTGTTCGCCCCGCACCCGCGGGACGCGATGCGCCCCGATACGGGGATGTGGATGCTCGTGGGTGGCGCGGTCCTGCTGTTGCTCGGCGCGCTGACGCTCGGCAACAACCGCCGGCGTCCGTTCCTCGACGATGACGACGCAGGGCCGGGCGCGCGGAACTTCAGCGCCGATGGCGAGCACCTGGCGTACAGCCACGGCGCATGGGTACCGCGCTCGGCCGCCGAGACCGAGCGGTAGCGGGCTGCCCCGAGCGTCCGATCAGTTGCTGGCCGCGATCGTCCAGGTGAGGACGGTCGCGAACGTGACCCAGGCGGCGTAGGGCACGAGCAGTGCCGCGGCGGCGCGCTGGCGGTGCCGGAGCAGGGCGATCAGCGCGACGATCGTCCCGAGGAGGACGACGATCTCGACGCCGGCCGCGACCGGAGCCTCGAGCTGGAAGAAGATGATCGTCCACGCGAGGTTGAGCACGAGGTTCGCGGCGTAGAGCGCGATCACGGTCCGGCGGGTGCGGCCGTCGACATCCCGCCAGGCGAGCCACGCGGAGAGCGCGAGCGCGAGGTAGAGGACCGTCCAGACCGGTCCGAACACGGCGCCGGGCGGCTGGAAGCTCGGGCGGTCGAGGGCGCTGTACCACGCTGAGGTGGTGTCGGTGGCGAGGCCGCCGATCGCGGCGACGGCGACGACCGCGAGGGCGATCAGCGCGGGTGCGAGGGGCGAGCGGCGGTCGGCGACGGCGTCCATGGCTCGGACGCTACGCGCGCGCAGGGCACGCGGCCGGCGCAACCCCGGACAGCCGCGTCAGGCGACCCCGGACCGCACGGACGGCGAAGACGTTCGGGCTGAGGGGGCTAGTTCTGGAAGCCGCCGATGCCGCGGAGGGCGTCGGTGACGTTCTGGGGGTTCTCGACGATCTCGGAGAAGCGGACGACGGTGACGGTGTCGTCCTCGGAGACCGGCTTGCCGTAGATCTGCTCGAGGAACTGACGGAGCTCGTCGGAGCGGCGGAACTCGGGGTTGTCGTGCTCGACGTCGCGCGGGGAGAGGTCCTTGAAGCGCTTGACCTCGACCTGGTCGATGACGGCGAGGAAGATCTTCTCGCGCTTGCTGTGCTGGTACCCGACCGTGACGAGCACCGCCTGGTTCTTGCGGTACTTGTGCGACTTGTCGCCGAGCCGGATCGTTGCCTTCTTCCGACCGTTGCGGAGCTGGTCGGCGAAGATGGTCGAGTAGAAATTCAGGACCTGCACGGCGAGCCACACTACCTGCCGGCGGCCCGCCGGTCGATGGCGGCACGAACCATGTCACGTTCGCCCTGGAAGGTGAGGAGCCGTTCGGCCTCTTCGAGGGGGACCCAGCGGGCGACCTCGACCTCGTCGTCGTGGTCGTCGGTGTTGCCGCCGAGGTAGCGCATCATGAAGAAGCTGACCTGCTTCGGGATGGAGCGGCCGCCGCGCTGGTACCAGTAGCGGACGTCGCCGAGCTTCTCGATGATCTCGGCGTCGATGCCGGCCTCTTCGCGCACCTCGCGCAGGGCGGCGGTCTCGGCGTCCTCACCGGGGTCGATGTGGCCCTTGGGGAGGGCGGTCACCTTGGCGCCGCTGGCTGCGCGCCGGGTGGGGATGATCACGACCGTGCGGCCGTCGTCGTCGACGACGACGCCGCCCGCGGAGATCTCGTCGGGCCCTTTCGCCATCAGAAGACGTAGCGCCGGAGTGCGTCCGGGTCGTGCACGGTGAGCCGGCCTCGGCCCTGCGTGATGACTCCGGCGCGTTCGAGCACGGCGAGGAAGCGCGAGGCGGACTCGCGGGAGGAGCCGGCGAGCTTGGCGATGTCGGCCTGGGTGATCGTGAGGAGCACGTCGGTGGGGCCGGCGCCCTGGTCGCGGGCGGAGGCGACGAGCTGGTCGAGTACGGTCGCGACGCGGCTCTGCACGGTCTGGAAGGACTGGCGCGCGAGGCGCTCGTTCGCTTCGCGGAGGCGGCGACCGAGGGCGGCGATGAGCTTGAGGCTCATGTCGGGCCATTCGCGCAGGAGCCGGCGCATGTCGCCGGCGCTGATCGCGACGGTGTCGAGCTCCTCGAGGGCTTCGACGGTGGCGGAGCGTCGTTCGGCGTCGAACATCGCGAGTTCGCCGAAGAAGTCGCCGGGGCCGAAGTGCGCGAGGGCGATGGTGCGGCCGTCCGCGTGCTCGCGGATCGCGCGGGCCCGTCCGCTGGTGACGACGTAGCACGTGTCGCTGGCGTCGCCCTCGCGGAAGATCACGTGGCCGGGTGCGAACCGTCGGGGGGTCGCGAGCTCGGCGATCCGTGCGACCTCGTCGCGGCCCAGCGCGCCAAAGACAGGGACCCGTGCGAGGGAATCAACGATGCGCTCGTCCATCGGTGTTTCCTACCACACGGAGTGGACTTTCCCTCCATCGGAACGGAAAGTCCTACCGGGCTGTTACCAGCCTCCGCGTGCGACGCCCCGGTTTTTGGGGCCTGTAGCTTGGTGCTCGTCACGCAATCGGAGGACGAGCTGCGGGTCGTTGGTGATGATGGCGTCGACGTCGAGGGCGAGCAGTTCGCGGGCGCGGGCGGGGTCGTCGACGGTCCAGACGATGAGCTCGATGCCGCGCCGGGCGGTGAGTCGGCGGAGCGCGGGCGTGACGAGCTGGTGGTCGACCGTGATGGCGTTGAGGGCGTGGCGTTGGAGCGAACGGCGCACCACGAGCGGCAGGGTGCGGCGGACGATCGGCCGGCGGAGGTCGGCGAGCGTGCGCGCGAGCGCGTGACGTCGCGGGTCGCGTCGGGAGCGCGGGTACGTGAGCGACCGGGTGGCGCGGGGCGCGGCGCGGGCCAGGGCGCGCAGGACGGCGGGGTCGGTGGTGGAGATGATCGCCCGCGGGGTGAGGCGCGCGCCGACGAGGGCGGCGGCGAGGGCGCGTTCGGCGCCGGTCGACTTCACGTCGAGGAGGACGGGGAGCTCGGCGAGCGGTGGCTCGGCGAGGACGTGCTCGAGCGTCTCGAGCAGGAGCGCGTCGGGGCGACGGCGGGCGTCGCCGAGATCGTGGGCGACGATCACGCGCCCCGGTTCGACGGCGACGAGATCGAGCTCGATGCCGTCGGCGCCGAGGCTCGCGGCGGCCCGAAAGGCCTCGGTGGTGTTGGCCGGGGCCTGGAGGGGCGCCCCCATGTGGCCGACGACGGCGGTCGGGGCGCCGGGCGCGCGGAATCGTGCGGCGCGTTCGGCGGTGCGGTGGCGCGGGGGCGACACGACGGGGGCCATGACGCGCTCACCGTACACCGGCCGTCGTGCTGGAGGACCCGCCGGAAGCCGCACTGGACGAGCATGCGATGGGTGCGCGTGGAGCTCCGTCGTCGGGCCGGAGGCTCCGCTCAACGCCGGCGCAGGGCTAGCGCTGGCAGCGGGGGCACCAGTAGGCGGTGCGGTTGTCGTCGCCCATCCCGCGGGAGGAGACCGGGCCGCCGCAGCGGGTGCAGCGCGGCACCTTGTAGATGTGGCGGGTGCGCATCTGCATGCCGCCGCGGCCGGAGTCCTGCATCCGCGGGCGCACGAGCTGCATGGCGAGGACGGCTTCGTCGTCGGTCACCTTCGCGGTCGGCCTCCAGGGGCTGATGCGTGCGTCGAAGCAGGCCTCGGCCCGCCAGATGTTGCCGAGCCCGGCGACGATCGACTGGTCGAGCAGGGCGTCGCCGAAGGGGCGGGTCGGGTCGTCCTCGCGGAGGCGGCGCAGGAAGTCGGCCTCGTGAAAGTCGTCGGTGGCGAGGATGTCGGGGCCGAGCCGCACGAGGCGGTGGTCGATGCGGACGCGCAGGTCGGTGAGGAGCTCGAGGAGCGGGCCGTCGAACTGCACCACCTCCTGGCCGCGGGCGCGCATGACGAGCCACGCGCGGCGGGGTGCGCGCCCCCAGGGCTTGCCGATCGGGCCGGAGTGCCAGGCGCCCGTCATGCGCAGGTGGGAGTGGATCGCGTACTCGTCGCCCTCGAAGCGGATGAAGAGGTGCTTGCCGTAGGTGTCGATGCGTTCGATCACGCGGCCGCGCAGGCGGTCGTTCCAGGTGCGCGTGGAGCCGTGGCGGGCGTCGAACTCGGGGGCGACGCCGACGAGGATCGGCCGGAGGCGGTGCGCCGCGTACGCGATCGTGTCTCCCTCGGGCATCTGGGCACTGAGGCTAGATGAGGCGTGGCCGCCGGGATCGGTGTGCGCGCCGGTCGGATCCGGCCCAGTGGGCGCGAATGCGGCTCTACGATGGAGGGCATGTCGGTGGCCCCGATGTTGGCGAGCGACCTGTCGGCCCTGGTGGGTGCGGCGCACGTGCGCACGCCGACGATCGCCGATCTCGAGGATGCGACGCGCTGGACCGGTCTTCGCGGGACGGCCGATGCGGTGGTCAGCCCGGCCGATGCGCGCGAGGTCGCCGCGGTGGTGGGGTGGTGCTACGAGCACGACGTCCCGATCACGGTGCGCGGCGGCGGGACGGGACTCTCGGGCGGCGCGGTGCCCGATGGCGGGGTGGTGGTCGCGCTTGAGCGGCTCGCGCGGATCCGTTCGATCGATCCCGAGTGGTGGCGCTGCGAGGTGGAGGCGGGCGTGACGACGGCGACGCTGCACCGGCGCGTCGCCGAGGCCGGGCTGCGGTTCCCCCCGGATCCGGGCGCGGCGGAGGCGAGCCACATCGGCGGCAACCTCGCGACGAACGCCGGCGGCCCGCACGCGTTCGGCCACGGCCCGACCCGCGACTGGGTGCTCGGTCTGGAGGCGGTGCTCGCACCCGGTGAGCTCGTGCGGATCGGCGGTCCGCTGCGCAAGGACGTCGCCGGCTACGACCTCACCGGCCTGCTCGTGGGCAGCGAGGGCACGCTCGGCGTGATCACGGCGGCGTGGCTGCGGCTGGTGCCGCCGCCCGGCGCCGAGCAGATCGTGCTCGGCGTGTTCCCGACCGCGGGCGCGGCGCAGGACGGCGTCGCCGGTGCGCTCACCTCCGGCTCCGTGCCGGCGGCGCTCGAGCTGCTCGACGGCGGCGCGCTGCAGGACTCCGCCTCCACCCTCCCCGTGCCCGGGGCGACCGCCGCCGTCGGTGAGCTCGACGATCCCGGGGCCGCGCACCTGCTCCTCGCGCACCTCGAGGGCGATCTCGTCGAGGCGACCGCAGCGCGCGGCGATGCGCTCGCGGCGGCCTGGCAGGAGGCGGGCGCCACGTGGACGGCTGCGCCCGAGGCGAGCACGAGCGCCGCGCTGGCGCAGTGGCGGGCGGGCGTGAGCGGAGCGGTGGCGGCGCGGCGCGGCGGCAAGCTCAGCGAGGATGTCGCCGTCCCACCCGACCGCCTCGCGGAGCTGCTCGACGGGAGCCTCGCGATCGCTCAGCGCCGCGGCCTCGAGCACGCCGCCTGGGGCCATGCGGGCGACGGCAACCTGCACTGCACGTTCCTGCTCGACCCGTCGAGCGAGCGTGAGCAGGGCGCGGTGCACGAGGCCGCGGAGGAGCTCTTCTCGCTCGTCACCAGCCTCGGGGGCACCGTCAGCGGCGAACACGGCATCGGCCGTCTCAAGAACGGCCAGCTCTCGCACCAGTGGGATGCCGGGGCGGTGGCCGCGCACCGGGCGATCAGGGCCGCGCTCGATCCGAAGGGCCTCTTCGGGCCCGGGCGCAAACTGGCCTGAGCCGCTCGCGCGCCCCGGCTAGAGGTCGTCGCGCGAGTCGAGGTGCTTGATCTGGTCGCTGCCCATCGCGGCCGGGAAGGTGACGACCTCCTCGTAGGTGGCGACGCCGCCGCTCACGTACGGGTCGGCGTCGAAGCGACGCAGCAGGCCCTCGGCGTCGTCGCCGGCGCCGAGGACCGCTGCGCCCGAGCCGTCGGCAAGACGACCGGCCGCGATCACCACGCCGCCGCCGATCAGCTCGTCGAGCCATGCGAGGTGGGCGGGACGCAGGGCCCCGACCTCGTCGGCCGTGCCGGTGTACGTGCTGCGCAGGACGATCATGCGGCGCAGGCTAACCGCCGCCCGTGAGGCCGGGCACCGCGGGGCCCGCCGGGAGCTTGCCGCGACGCCGCGGAGCGGTTACCGTGGACCTCCCCCGACCTCTTCGTCCCACTGAAGCAGCGGCCGCGCGCCCGCTGGAGGTCATCACCGTGTCATCCCCGTCCAGTCGCCTGCGGATCGCCGCAGCGTCGACGCTCTCGGTCGCCGCGCTCGGCGCCGTGGTCGCCGCATCGCCCGTCGCCGCGACCAGCCCGCTGCCGACCATCACCCCGTCGCCGGCCGAAGAGCCGCCGGTGCCGATCTCGCCGGGCACGCCGGTCGCCGCGCGCTGCGACCTCGACGGCCGGACCGGCGGGCTCGCGACGATGTTCGTCGACACGTCGTCCCTGCCGAAGAACGTCCCGGCCGGAGCGGTGCTTCCCCCGCAGACGCTGCCGGTCGTGACGAGCGTGAACCTCGGGGCCGATCAGGCCGCCCTGTTCTCGGGGCCGTTCCTGCTCGGCCGACCCGCGACGCTCAGTGGCGGGCGGACGGATGCGACCCTGCGGTTCAGCGGCGCGGGCACGTCGTCGACGACGCGCGTCACGGGCACGCTCGGGTCGACCGCCTTCCTCGCTGCGTCGACGAGCGGGCAGTTCCGGCTGCCCGGCACGCTCTCCGTGTCGGGGGTGACCTTCGACGCCGCCGGCACCGCAAGCTGGAACGTCGACGGCTTCTCCCTTGCGCTGGGCATCAAGGACGCCAGCGGCAAGGCGCTGAAGTGGCCGGGCACCTGGCCGGCCGTCGTCGACCCGGAGATCGACGGCACGTATCGGTTCCTGACCTGCGAGCCCCTCGAGCCGACCGCCGTGGCCACGCAGCTGGTCACCTCGCCCGACGCGACCCCGTCGCCGACGGCGCTACCGACGCCGACCGTCGACCCCGACCCCACACCGACGCCGACCTTCCAGCCGCCGTCGACGAACTCCACCGAGCCGGTGCCGTACGCCTACGACGTCGCAGGCTCGCTCACGCTCAAGAACCTCGCGAAGGGCACCGTGCCGCTCACCGGCACCGTGAACGGTGGCCGCCGGCCACTCGACGGGGTGTACTCGGGCGACCTCGCCGTCGCGCCGGCGAAGGCGAACCTCGTCGCGCTCGGGTTCCTGCCGGTGGCCGCGGACGTGAACGTGGTGGCGCTCACGCCGCTGACCGGCACGGTCCCCCTCGGAGCCGGCCTGCCGGTGACGCTCAAGACGAACGTGCGGATCAAGGTCCCGAAGGTGACCGTGCTCGGCATCGCGCTCGCCGGCGGGGCCGGCTGCCAGACCAAGAACCCCTCCGCGCTCTCGCTGACGGCGCCGGCCTTCAACCTGGCCAGCGGTGGCACGCTCTCCGGCACGTTCGCCATCAGCGACCTGACCGGCTGCGGCTTTCTGACGGGCATCGTCTCGCCGCTGACGGCCGGCAGCAGCAACGCGGTCTCGCTCAAGCTCTCGCACCCGTAGGTCTCGGTCGGGCGCGGGTGTCCCGGGGCAACGACGCCTCTGGACGCCCGCGCAGCGGCGGCCGGCCCACCCCGCTTGCCGCGACGGACCGTTGCGGATAGGGTCGCAGCACCCCGACCGTTCGTCCGTCCCAGTCGATCAGCAGCCTCGCGCCGCTGGAGGTCACAGTCCATGCCCCGCCCCACACTCCGGCTCGCCGCCGGCGCCGCGATCGGCACAGCCACCATCGGCGCCGCCTTCGCCGCCGGCCCGGTCGCTGCCACCAGCCCCGCGTCCACGACGCTGCCGCAGCCGCGTTCGTTCGCGGCCACCTGCGATTTCGGAAGAGGCACCTCGGTCGCGACCGTCGTCGAGATCGACAGCTCGGCGATCCCGCCGACGGCGCCCGCCCGCACGAAGCTGCCGTCGCCCACGCTGCCGGTGACGATCGACGTGCGCTTCACGGCCGAGCAGAACGAGGCGGTGTTCGGTGGTTTCCGCCGGGCGAGCAACCCGGCCGTCAGCCTGACCGCCTCGGAGGTCCGGCTGGGCGCGAGCGTCGTCGGCGATCGCGGCATCATCGACTACCCGTTGAGCTTCCCGCTCGGGCGCAGCCGCGCGCTGCCGTTGCCGCCGCTGAACTCCGCCGGCTCGATCACGGTCAACGCGACCATCACCTCGCCGGCGCTCACGTTCCCCGCCCCGGACTCACTGCGCTGGACCCTCGCCGACTTCGACCTCGACGAGGTGCGCCTGCTGCGGCAGGACGGCACCTACTGGCCGAGCGCGATCACGCCGGTCGACTCCGAACCGACGTACCCGCCCGTGCACTGCACGCTCGACCAGCCCGGGGTCTTCGCCACGACCGAGATCACTGCCGTCGTCCCGACCCCCACGCCGACGGCCACCCCGCCGGGCACGGCGATCACCACGCCGGTGCCGACGCCGGTCGCCACCGGGACGCCGACTCCGACGCCGACCGTCACGACCCCGCCGACCCCGACCCCCGGATCCGAGGACCTCGACCCGACCCCGGTGCCGACGCGCACGCCGACGGTGACCCCGCCCGGCACGGCGATCACGACGCCGACCCCGACCGCAGCGGTCACGCTGCCGCCGAACACGGTCGCGCCGGGCGTCGATCGAAGCTACGGGATGTCCGGTTCGGCCGTGCTCAAGAACCTCACGAAGGGCACCGTGCCGCTCTCGGGCACCGCGAACCTCGGCTGGCCGCCGTCGACCGGTGACGTGAACGGCGCGCTCACGTTCATCCCCACCTCGGCCAAGCTCCTCGCCCTCGGGTTCCTGCCCGTGACGGCCGACGTCGAGATCGTGCCGCTCACCCCGGCAGTCGGCCGCTTCGACACGCCCGACACGCTGTCGCTCAAGACGACCGCGCGGATCAAGCTACCCAACGTCAGGGCCCTCGGGATCCCCGTCGGCGGCGGCAAGGACTGCCAGACGAAGAACCCGTCGGCGATCAAGCTCGCGTCCGTCGGCTCCTTCGTGCCGTCCGCCGGGGGCGCGCTCTCGGGGACGTTCAACATCAGCGACCTCACCGGCTGCGGATTCCTGAACGGACTGATCTCGCCGCTGACCGCGGGCGCGAGCAACGCGATCTCGCTCAAGCTCACCGCCAAGCAGTAGCGCTCGCCATACCGCTGCTGCGCGGATGGGTCGTGCCCCGGGCCGGTGGGAAGCCGGCCCGGGAGGCACGTCAGCCCGGCCCGATCGTGAAGCGCTTGGGCCCGGCGACGAGCCCGGCCTCGGTCAGCGCGCCGCTCAGCAGGTGGCCGGCGGCCGGCTCGCCGTCGACCCGCTCGATCTGCAGGCGCTTGCGGGCCGCGCGGGCGTGCTCGACGAGTGCGCGCAACGCCGGCGCGAGGCGCTCGTCGTCCGGTGGCACGAGCGTGAGGATGCCCTTGAGCGAGCGCTCGAGGTAGGCGACCGGCTCGCCGCCCACCAGCACCACATCGGCGCCGGCCACGCGCTGCGGCCCACGCGTCGCGGTGTTCTCGGTGCTCGTTGACACCTCGCGCCTCGGCCATGGCAGCGACGCGCCGTACGGCTGCGCCGGATCGACGGCGTCGAGCACCACGGGCGGCCGACGCTCGAGCGAGCGGTCCTCGTAGGCGCGCAGCCGGTCGACGGCGCCCGGGAGCGCGAACTGCGCACCGCCGAGCCCCTCCACGAAGTAGCCGCGGCGAGCGACGCCGAGCGTCTCCAGGTCGCTGAGCGCCGGGTAGATCGCGCTGAAGCCGCCCGGCACGCCCTCGGCGAGGACGAGCTCACGGGTCACCAGCCCATGGCGTTCGAGGAGCAGTTCGGCCCGGGCGCGGTCGTGATCGCGGCGCGGCGGCTCCGGCAGCAGGAGCGGGGCGACGAGCGACCAGCGCCCGACCGACTGGGCGGGCGCGGCGCCGCGGCGCTGCGAGAAGCGACGGCGCCGCGCGGACGCGGCCGTCTGGTTCGCCGCCCGTTCGATGCGCTTGCGATCGGCCGCCCGCCCGGCCCGCAGCGGCTGGAACGCGTCGTTCGTCACCTCGCCGCTCCACACGAGGTCCCAGAGCGCCTCGTGCAGCTCGGTCGCCGGCGCCTGCACCGCCACGAGCAGGTCGGTGAAGAAGCACGCGCCGGCGGCCAGGCGCTCCCGCAGCTGGTCGTGGAGCTGGCCCACCGGCAACTCGGGCGCCTTCGGCTGCCCCGGCACGATCGGTCGGCCGAGCAACGGCGCATCGTCGCGGAAGTACAGCGCCACGCGCCCCGAGTCACGGCCGAGCGCGCCAGCGCCGATCCAGATCACCTCGCCGCTCGCGCAGAGCTGGTCGAGCCAGCTCTGCGAATAGGCGCCGAGCCGGCGCGGCAGCACGGCCGTCTCCCACACGACGGCCGGCAGCGCGAGGCCCTGCAGCGGGACGAGCACGTCGCGCAGGCGGTCCGGGCCGGCGCCGGCCGCGGCATGACGGTCGATGCCGTGCCAGCTCGGCAGGAAGCTCGCGAGCGCACGCTGGTCGCTCGGCTCGATCTCCTGGCGCAGCGTGGCCAGCGAGGCGCGTCGCAGCCGGCGGAGCACCTCGGGATCGCACCACTCGCGGCCGGTGCCACCGGGCCGTAGCTCGCCGCGCACGAGCGCGCCGCGGGCCTCCAGCCCAGCGAGCACCGCGGCAGGGTCGACGAGGTAGCGGCCGTGGAGCTCGGCGGTGGTGAAGGGCGCGTGGGTCGCAGCGAAGCGCTCGACGAGTCGCTCGAGCGCGTTCGGAACCGTGTCGAGCAGGCGCTGCGGGAGGAAGCTCGGCGGCACGACGCCGATCGCGTCGCGGAACAGACCGGCGTCGTCGGCGGAGATCCAGCGGTCCTCGCCGCCGACGTGCACCTGCACCGCGCGGCGGTCCTCCACGAGTGCGGCGACGAGCTGCTCGGCGTGGGCCACGCCGGTCGGCTCGATGCGGTCGGCGATCTCGGTCAACGAGAGGTCGCCCAGGTGGCGCAGCACCTCCTGGAGCTCGTCGGCATCCCGCGCCCGCGCGCGTTCGGAGCGGTGCTGGAGGTCGTCCTCCACCGACTGGAGCGCCGCCGGGTCGAGGAGGTCGCGCAGCTCCTCCTGCCCGAGCAGCTCGGCGAGCAGTTCACGGTCGAGGGAGAGGGCCGCGGCGCGGCGCTCGGCGTTCGGCTGGTCGCCCTCGTACATGTACGTGGCGACGTAGTCGAAGAGCAGCGAGCTCGCCATCGGCGATGCGCGGTCGGTCTCCACCTCGACGAGCCCGAGCTCGCGGGTGCGCAGCTTCGTGAGGATCTCGGTGAGGCCGGGGACGTCGAGCACGTCCTGGAGGCACTCACGGTACGTCTCGAGGACGATCGGGAACTGCGGGTGGCGTCGGGCGACCTCGAGCAGCGACTGCGCCTTCATCCGCTGCTGCCAGAGCGGCGTGCGGCGGCCGGGGTAGGCACGCGGCAGCAGCAGGGCACGGGCCGAGTTCTCGCGGAAGCGCGAGCCGAACAGCGCGCTGGCGCCGAGCTCGCGCACGACGAGCTCCTCGAGCTGCTCCGGCTCGATCAGGATCAGGTCGGCGCTCGGCACGTCGTCGGAGTCCGGGAGGTGGAGGATCAGGCCCTCGTCGCTCCAGATCACGTCGCTCTCGAGGCCCAGCTCCTCGCGGATCCGCGCGCCGATCGCGAGCGCCCACGCCGCGTGCACACGTCCGCCGAGCGGCGAGAGGAGCACGAGCCGCCAGTCACCGATCTCGTCGCGGAACCGCTCGAGCACGAGGGTGCGGTCGCTCGGGATGACGGTCGTCGCATCGCGCTGCTCGCGGAGGAACTCGATGAGGTTGCGGGCCGCGCGCTCGTCGAGCTGGTGGTCCTTCGCGATCGCCTCGGGCTCGGCGTCGACGGCCTCGCGGGAGAACTTGCCGATCGCCTCGCCCAGCTCGCGGGGGCGGCCGACCGAGTCGCCCCGCCAGAACGGGATCGCGCCCGGCACGCCCGGCGCGGGGCTCACGATCACGCGGTCGCGCTGGATCTCCTCGATCCGCCAGCTCGAGGCGCCGAGCAGGAAGGTCTGGCCCGGACGTGCCTCGTGGACCATCTCCTCATCGAGCTCGCCGACACGCCGCCCGTCCGGCAGGGTGACCATGTACAGGCCGCGATCCGGGATCGTGCCGGCGTTGACGATCGCGAGCTGGCGGGCGCCCCGCCGTGCGCGGAGGGTGCCGGCGACGCGGTCCCACACGAGCCGCGGTCGCAGCTCACTGAACTCCGCCGACGGGTACCGGCCGTCGAGCAGGTCGAGCACGGCCTCCAGCGACGAGCGCGGCAGGTCGCGGAACGGGTAGGCGCGGCGCAGCAGCGCCTCGACGTCGTCGACGAGCACCGCATCGGTCGAGACGCCGGACTCGAGCTCCTCCCCCGATTCCTCGGCAGCCGCGAGGGCCTCCGCCTCGGCCTTCTTCTCGGCAGCCGTCTTGCGGCGGCCCGTCGAGCGGTCGGCGGCCGCCACGATCGCGACGATCTGCTGCGCGAGGACGTCGAGCGGGTTCCGCGGGATCGTGGTCGTCTCGATCTGTCCCTCGCGCATGCGCGAGGCCACGACCGCGCACTCGAGCAGATCGGCACGGAACTTCGGGAAGATCCGGCCCTTGGCGACCTGGTCGACGGTGTGGCCGGCGCGACCGATGCGCTGCAGTCCGCGTGAGACCGACTTCGGCGACTCGATCTGGATGACCAGATCGACGGCGCCCATGTCGATGCCCAGCTCGAGCGAGCTGGTCGCGATGAGACACGGCAGCTCGCCGCTCTTGAGCAGCTCCTCGACCACCTGGCGCTCCTCGCGGGCAAGCGAGCCGTGGTGGGCGCGGGCGATCTCGGCCGGCGCAGGCGGCGGGGGCCCGACCGGCTCGTCGCTCGGCGCCTCGCCCGCTGCTTCGGCAGCAGCAGCGGCGGCCTCGTCCTTGCGCTCCTGCGCGAGCTCGTTGATGCGCAGCGCCACGCGCTCGGCGAGCCGGCGGTTGTTGACGAACACGAGCGTGCTCTTGTGCTGCTCGACGAGGTCGAGGATCTCCGGGTAGATCGCGGGCCAGATCGATCGGCGGGTGGATTCGCCGCCCGGCGTCGGCGCGAGCGGGTCGTTGAACGACTCCTTGCCCTGGTCGGGCTCGACCATCGACTCGACCGGCACGTGGATCTGGAGGTCGAGCTTCTTCCGCTCGCCCGTCTCGACGATCGTGCACGCGCGGGGAGAACCGACGAGGAACCGGCCGATCTCCTCGAGCGGGCGCTGCGTCGCCGAGAGGCCGACGCGTTGCGGCCCGCCGCTCGCGAGGCGCGCCAGCCGGTCCGTGCCGCCGGGCAGCGCGATCCCGCCGGGGAGGTGCGGGTCGGCCGGGTCGAGCTGGTCCCACTGCTGGTTCGCGACGAGCCGCTCGAGCGTGAGCGACATGTGGGCGCCGCGTTTGGTGCCGGCGACGGCGTGGATCTCGTCGACGATCACCGACTCCACGTGCGTGAGCAGCTCCTGTGCGCGTGAGGTGAGCATCAGGTAGAGCGACTCGGGCGTGGTGACGAGCACGTCGGGGGCGCGCCGGAGCATCCGCTCGCGCTCCTTCTGAGTCGTGTCGCCCGTGCGGATGCCCACCTCCAGTTCGGCGCCCGTCGCCTGCTGGATGCCCGCGAGCGGCGCACGGAGGTTGCGTTCCACGTCGTAGGAGAGGGCCTTGAGCGGACTGACGTAGACCACGCGCACCTTGCGGTCGGCATCGCCCTGCGGTGCGGCGGCGAGGCGGTCGAGCGCCCACAGGAACGCGGCCAGCGTCTTGCCGGCGCCCGTCGGAGCCGAGATGAGGGTGTGGTCGCCGGAGGCGATGGCCGGCCAGGCCGCGCGCTGTACCCGGGTGGGCTCGCGGAACGCGCGCGCGAACCAGTCCTTCACGGGTTCGCTGAACCCGGCCATCGCCTCGGCGGACTGCGCGGTCGCGGTCATCGACTGATCTACGGACGCAGACGTCACGCTGTTCACTCTACGCGCCCAGGGAACACACGTTCGCCGCAGGCGGTCCCGGCGGCACCCCCGACCCGTCACGGGCGCGGAGCGCCGGGCTCGGTCGGAGGTTCGTATGGGTTCCCCACCCCATGGCCGGGAGCGGCGCTGAAAGCCCGAATTCTGGGGAGAGGCGGCCCGTATCCCCCGCCTGGACAGGTGGCCAGCACTGTTCAGCTGGCCGAACCAGTTGCCGAGCATTGGTTCAAGTGGAGCTGGGCCAAGGAGGCCGCAGCTCGAAACGACCGCCTCACCGCTTCACGGGCACTCACATGGATCAGCACCAGCACACGCGTCAGAGCGTCCCACCACCAACCAGCGACCCGCGCCCCACCGAGGGCGCGCTGCTCATGCCGTCGCTCGTCGCGGCGCATGCCGTGCCCGCGGGTGCCTACGCCCCCGACGCCTCCGCTGCCCCGGTCCACCCCACCCAGTACGCCGCATCGGCTCCGGCACCCCCGCACGCCTTCGCCGAGCCGACCCCGCCCGCGACCGTGTCGTGGAGCGAGCCCGAGCAGGATGACGAATGGGAGACGCAGCCGCCGGCTGCGCTCGTGCTCGCCGCCACCCTCGCCGCCTACGTGCTCCTCGCCATCTGGGGCATGCAGCTCGCTGGACCGGGGGGCATCACGGACTGGTTCCCGGCCGCCGGCCTCGCCATCGCCGCCGTCACCCTCGGCGGCCGCAACTTCGTGGCGGTCCCGCTACTCGGCACCCTCATCGCGACGCCGCTCTCCATGCCCGACGCCTCGCTCACCGGCACGCTCGTCATGGGCATCACCACCGCCGCGAGCTACGGCTTCGGCGGCCTGGCCCTGCGCCGCACGCTCGATCTCGAGCACCCGTTCTCGAAGGTCCACGACGCATGGGTGCTGATCGGCGTCGGCACCGTGGTCGTGCCCGTCCTCGCGGCCCTCACGGGCATCGGAGGCCTCGTCGTGGCCGGCGCGGTGCCGGCCACCAGCGAGAGCTGGAACGCGGTGGGCCCGTTCATCCTCGGCGACGCCCTCGGCATCGCGACCGTCACCCCTGCCCTCTTCGTCGCCGCCGCCGCGTGGCGCCGCGAACCCCGCCTGGCCTCGCTGATCCCGGCCGCGGTGTTCCAGCGCCCCGAGTCGTTCGGCGCCATGGCCGTCCTCGTCATCGCCACGCCGCTCCTCTACCTCCTCGGCGGCCAGGACCTTCGCGCCATCGGCGTGCTGCCGCTCTGCTGGCTCGCCCTGCGGTTCGGCGTCGTCGGTGCCGTCGCCGGCTCGTTCGTCTGGTGCATCTCGAGCGCCGCCGTCCTCACCTACGTGGGTGAGCGCAGCGAGCTCGGCGGGCTCCAGGGCTTCCTCCTCACGGGCTGCACGCTGGCCCTCATCGTCGGGTCGGTCGTCTCCGAGCGCGAGCGCACCCAGCGGGCCCTGCACCACCTCGCCATGCACGACCAGCCGAGCGGCCTGCCGAACGAGGCGCGCCTGCTGGCCCTCCTCACCGGCGCCCTGCGCGAGTCGCGCACCCGCGAGGTGACCACGATGCTCGTGCGCTTCGCCGGCCTGCGCCAGGTGGCCGCGAACCTCGAGAAGGAGAACACCGACCAGCTCGTGAGCCTGATCGTCGGGCGCCTCTCCGCGATCGCCGGCCCGCACGCGGTGCTCGCCCGCCCCGGCTTCGACCGTTTCGCCGTGCTCTTCACCGGCGGCAACGACGCAGCACGTCAGCAGATCGCCGAGGCCATCGCCGACGAGCTCAGCGCCCCGCTCCCCGTCGACAGCCGCGAGGTGTTCGTCGACCCGCGCGTCGGCATCACCGTCGGGCTGCCCGGCGAGGCCGCCGACGCCGTGCTCGCCCATGCCGACCACGCCGCCGACACCGCATCCGGGTCCGACGGCCGTCGCGTCGGCTACTACGACGCTGCCATCGAGCGCGCGCGTCGCGAGCGCCAGGATCTCACGGAGGACCTCCGCCTCGCGACCGAGCGCGGCGACTTCCTCCTGGCCTTTCAGCCGATCGTCACCGCCAAGGAGGGTCGCGTCGTCGCCGCCGAAGCGCTTCTGCGTTGGGTCGACAAGCGCCGCGGCCCCGTCAGCCCGGTCGACTTCATCCCCGTCGCCGAGGAGACGGGCCTCATCCTGCCGATCGGCCGCTGGGTCCTCCACGAGGCGTGCCGCCGGGCCGCGCAGTGGCCGCACGTCGGTGGTGAGCCGATCGGCGTGAGCGTGAACATCTCGCCGATCCAGCTGATGGACGACGGGTTCGTCGACGATGTCCGCGACGCGCTCGACCGTTCGGGCCTGCCGACGGAGCGCCTGCGCATCGAGATCACGGAGGGCATCGTGCTCGAGGACATCGACCGCACGATCCAGCAGATCAACCAGCTCCGCGAGATGGGCGTCGAGACGATGCTCGACGACTTCGGCACCGGCCACAGCTCGCTCGCCTGGGTGCAGCGCCTGCCCGTCACCTGCATCAAGATCGACCGTGCGTTCGTCGGCGACATCGCCGAGGACGGCATCGATCGCGCCATCGTCCACGCCAGCCTCTACCTCTCGCGCGCCCTGGGCACCGAGACCGTGGCCGAAGGCGTGGAGACCGAAGCCCAGCGCGAGCAGCTCGTGCGCATGGGTTGCCAGAAGCTCCAGGGCTACCTCTTCGCCCGCCCGCAGCCGGCCGACGTGTTCCCGGACTGGCTCGCCAAGCAGCGCGCGATCGCCGCAGCCTCGAACCCGGTGCCGCAGGCCCCGATCGGCACGAACGACCTCCATCACCAGGCCTGGGAAGCGCCCGTCGCACCCGCACCGGCCAGCGCGAGCGCGCGTCCGTACAGCCCGTCGGTGTCGGTCACCCCGCGCGCCATGGCGACGGCCGCCCACCCGGACTCGGCCCTGCGGGCCGTGCCGACCGCGGATCCGCGCTTCGCCGCCTAGCCTCGGTGCCGAGCGCCTCCCCGCGGTGTCGCCGCGCGGCACGGACGACACCCGACACGCCGCCGCCTGAATCGGACCATGGTCCGATTCAGGCGCGTTGGTGGTCGAGGACGGTGGCCGAGACCGGTACGCTCCCAGGACCGTGTCTTCCCCGACCCATGACCGACCGGACATCGTGACCCCCTCGGCACTGCCGCAGCTCCCCGTGGCCGGCTCCGAGCAGGCGCCGCTGCGCGCCGATGCCCTCCGCAACCGTGAGCGCGTGCTCTGCGCGGCGCGGCGCGTGATCGAGCAGGTCGGCGCCGAGCACCTCACGATGGAGGCCGTCGCCGCCGAGGCCGGGGTCGGCAAGGGCACCGTCTTCCGCCGCTTCGGCGACCGCAGCTCGTTGCTCATGGCCCTGCTCGACGCCGAGGAGCGAGATCTCCAGAACGCCCTCCTGCACGGCCCGCCGCCGCTCGGCCCCGGTGCCGCGCCGCTCGAGCGCCTCATCGCCTATGGCGACGCCCGCCTCGAGCACATCGAGCGTCACGCCGAGCTCCTCGCCGCCGCCGCCACGGGCAGTGCCGGCCCGCAGGACGGCGAGCACCCGGTGCAGCGCGCGAGCCGCATGCACCTGTGGCACCTGCTCGTCTCCGCCGGGCACGAGCCGGAGCTCGCCGCGGTGCTCTCCTCCGCCCTGCTCGGGTTCCTCTGCGCCGCCAAGGTGCACGGCCTGATCTCGCAAGAGGGCCATACGCACGAGACGCTCGTCGCAGCCTGGGCAGCCCTTGCTGCAGGCGCCGTCGGTGCGGCCTCGGCGCCCCGGGCCTGAACCGCCCGATATCCTCGCGGCGTGCTGCTTGCCCCGCTCCGCTCCCCGCGCCCGCTGCTGCTGCTCGCCGCGATCAGCGCGCCGCTCGCGCTCACCGCGTGCACGGCCCAGCAGTCGAGCTCCGCGGGCTCGCTGAAGGGCGCTCAGGTCGACGTCCAGGACGTGGTCACCAAGCTCGGCGACTACGGCAACGACGGCGACTCCGCCTCGATCTGCGACAAGCTCTTCACCCCCGAGCTGAAGGCCGAGTTCGCGAAGGTCGCCGGCGGTGACTGCACGAAGGCCGTCGACCGGGCGATCCTCGCCGCCGACTACCCGAAGCTCGTCGTCGACGACGTGAAACTGAACGGCGACGACAAGACCGCCCTCAGCGCCACCGCGTACACGATGGTCCAGAAGGACGGCCCGAAGCGCGCGATCAGCCTCGTGCGCGCCGATGCCAAGTCCGGCTGGAGGATCGCCGACCTCGCCGCAAAGGCCAGCGACGCGCCCGCGGCTTCGACCCCCGCGAGCACGTCGCCGAAGGCGACGACGCCCAAGTCGACCACCCCGTAGACCACGACCCCGAATCGGAACGCTATGTCCCAGCAGTCCGTCTTCTTCGCCCGCGCCCTGCAGCTCATCGCCGAGCACGGTGCCGACAGCGATCTCACCCAGCGCCTGACGTCCCTCGAGGAGACGAGCACCCCGTTCCGCGGGCAGGATCTGCAGGCGGCCTACGCCGCCAACCCCGAGGTCGTGTTCCGGCACCTCTCGACGCTCACCGAGATCGCCTACGAGGAGATCGCCGAGCTCTACGAGGCGGTCACCGCCCTCCTGGGGCGCCACGGCGTGACGGGTGGCGAGCGGGAGCTCGGGCTCCTCGCCTGGCTCGCGGAGTGCGCCGACGTGGCCGTGGTGAACGCCGCCGCGAACGGCTACACCGACGACCGCAGCGTCGTCCTGCACGACGGCTTCGCGCTGCTGCGGGCCCCCGAGCCGCCGTCGCGGGCGGTCGCGCAGAAGGCCCGCGCCCTGGCCACCGGCATCAGCCGCCAGTTCAGCTCGACCGTGCTCAACACCGACAACGACGACGATTACCAGGCGATCGCCGTCCTGGACTTCCTCGCGCACTGGCTCTACCGCGATTTCCCGGCGCGCTCCGATCCGGCGCGCGCGATCGTCGAGGAGGCGGGCGCGCACCAGCTCGTCGTGTCGGCCTTCGTGTTCGACAACGTCGCCTGGGCCGTCGGCGGCCTCGTCGCGCAGCTCCCCGCGACCTCGGCCAGCGCCGCCTGACGCACCCACACCGGGGCTGGGCGCATGGGCGCTCGGCGACCGGCGCGGCGCCCTTCGCCGCCTGTAAGGGTGCCCAGCGATGAGCAGCATGGTGGACTGGGTGACGGACGCGGTCGAGGCCGGGGGTTACCCGGCCCTCACGGGTCTGATCCTGCTCGAGAACCTGTTCCCACCGATCCCGTCGGAGCTCATCCTGCCGCTCGCCGGCTTCTCCGTCGGTCGCGGCGATCTCGTGTTCGCGCTGGCCGTGCTCGCAGCGACGATCGGCTCGGTCGTCGGGGCCGTGATCCTCCACCAGATCGCAAAGCGCGGCGGCCGCCCGCTCATCTATCGCTTCGGACCGAAGGTGCGCCTCTCTCGGCGAGACCTCGACCGCGCCGACGCGTGGTTCGACCGCTACGGCCTCTGGTTCGTGCTCTTCGGCCGCCTCATCCCGGGCGTGCGCAGCCTCGTGTCGATCCCGGCCGGCCTCTCGGAGATGCCGATGGGACGCTTCATCCTGCTGACCACCGTCGGGTCGGCGGTGTGGAACACGCTCCTCATCGGCGTCGGCCGGGCGCTCGGCGAGAACTGGGAGGAGGTCGCGACGGTCGTCGGGCCGATGTCGAAGATCGCCGTCTTCGCCCTCGCCGGCCTGATGGTCGCGCTCGCCGTGTGGCTGGTGCGCCGCCAGCGGGGCGTACGCACCGCGTAGGTCGCCCGCCACCGGAGCGCCGAGCCGCGTGGCGGCACCCGAACTGCCGAGCGGCAGGATCATCAGGGAGCGCCCGATCAGCCCCCTGGCCGGCGAAGGTGCCGGCGTCGGCGTTCCCGGTGCATCGGCCGCCAACCGGCCACCCGAAACGCCGCGGAGCGCGACTCGACGAATCGAGCCGCGCTCCGCGAACGCCCGAGCCCGCCGTCGGCGGCGGCGGCGGGCTGGTGGGTGATCCTAGAAGCGGAAGAAGAGCTTCACGATCGCCTTCAGCGGGCCGGAGGTCTTCCCGTACGGGAACATCTGCGGCATCTTCTTCACCGGCGCGCGGCTGATGAAGAGGCTCTGGAGCTTGGCGTACTTGAGGATGCCGACCTCTCCGTGGCGGCCGAGCCCGGCGCCGGACTCCTTCCAGCCACCCATCGGCATCTGGAGCTCGGCCCAGAACACGAGGGAGTCGTTGATCGAGACGGTGCCGGCCTCGATGCGGCGCGCGACGGCCTCGGCGCGGCGCGTGTCACCCGAGTAGACGGCGGCGGCCAGCCCGTACTTGGAGTCGTTCGCGAGCTCGATGGCCTCTTCGGCGTCGGCGACCTTGATGATCTGGATCGTCGGACCGAAGGTCTCCTCGTCGACGATCTCCATGCCGTGGGTGACGTCGACCAGCACGGTCGGCTCGAAGTAGACGGCGCCGTCGGCCTTCACGACCTTCTTGCCGCCGCGGACGACCCTGCCGCCCTTGGCGACGGCGTCCTCCACCTGCTCGGCGATCTCGTCGGCCTGGCTGCCGACGGTCATCGAGCCGACCTCGACGGTGCCGAGGCCGCCGGCGGGATCACCGAACTCGACCTTGTCGAAGCCCTTGAGGAGACGCTCGACGAACTCGTCGTACACGGGCGACTCGACGTAGATGCGCTCGATCGACATGCACGTCTGGCCGCCGTTGACGAGCGAGTAGTAGAGCGCGTGGTCGGCGGCCTTCTGCACGTTCGCGTCGGCCAGGACGATGAGCGGGTCCTTGCCGCCGAGCTCGAGCGAGAACGGGATGAGGCGTTCGGCGGCCTGCCGGGCGACGCCCTTGCCGACCTCGGTCGAGCCGGTGAACATGATCATGTCGACGTGGTCGACCATCGCGCCGCCGACAGGGCCCGGGCCGACGGCGACCTGGAACACGTCGTCCGGGAAGCCAACCTCGCGCATGCCGCGCTGGACGAGCAGGGAGGTGAGCGGGGTCTTGCTCGCCGGCTTGAGGATCACGGCGTTGCCCGCGAGGAGCGCCGGGATCGCATCACCGATCGAGTTGACGAACGGGTAGTTCCACGGCCCGATGATGCCGACGACGCCGTGCGGCACGTACCGCTCGACGGTGGTGTTGCCGGGGAAGAGGCGGTTGCGGGCCCACTTGCGCTTGTCGGCGAGGATCGACGGCGCGACCCGCGGCCAGTACGAGAGGCTCGACATCGCGTAGATCCACTCGAGGTAGAACGCGTCCTCGGCCGGCTTGCCGCCCTCGCGGGAGATCGTGTCGGTGAACTCCTCCTGGTGGGCGTAGAGCCACTTGCGCAGCTGCTTGAAGAGGCGCGCGCGCTCGTGGACGCCGATCGCCTCCCAACGGCCCTGCACGGCGCGGGCGCGCTCCACGAGCGCGGGCACCTCGTCGGCCGTGATGGCCGGTAGCTCGGCGATCACCTTGCCGGTGGCCGGGTTGCGGACGACGAGGGTCGGCTTGGGCGCGGCCGGCGTCGGCTCCACCTTCGGAGCCTCGGCCGTCGGCGCGGACGGCTGCACCTGCGTGGGCGCCTCGGCGGCGTCGAGCGTGGGCGAGGTGTCGAGTTCGGTCTGGCTGGCGTCCATGGGATCCCTCCGCGTGCGTGGTGCCATGCTGCGTTGCCGGCCTCGGGAACGGACGTCCCCAGGGGCGGTGGCCGCACGCAGCTGTGCGCTGCCGTCGATATTAGTGACTCCCGGTCAGTTCGTCGAGGTCAGGCGGATTTCCCCGCGGACGCGCCGGTGCTGTGCGGAGCCGGACGTTCCTGCATCGACGTTCATCCCGGCCAGCGAACGAGCGGCGCGTTCCTGCATCGACGTTCATCACAGAGAACCAAAGTTCTCGTCCGCCGCGCCATGGGAGGAACCGATGGACTGCGCATGCGCCACCTGTGGCACCGCATGCTCACGCCCCTTGTCGCGATCGCCGCCGCACTGGGGATGCTCGTCGTCGTCTCGTCGGCGGGCGCGGCCGTGGCGGTGCGCGGAGCATCGAGCTGCAACGCCAACGCTGTCTCGCCATCGATCGCGTCGACCCTCTCGCTCGCGCTCGCCAAGCCGACCGGGCTTCAGGCAGGCGACCTCATGCTCGCGACGTTCTCCGGCTACCAGAGCCTCTCGTCCGCCCCGAGCGGCTGGACCGCCACGGCCGCGCCGACCTCGAGCTCGGGCACGTGGTACCGCGTCGCCACGGCCGCCGAGCCCGCCGCGTACACCTGGACGGCCACGAAGGACATCCTGCACAACGTCTCGATCAGCGGCGTCATCACGGCGTTCTCCGGCGTCGACAGCGCCCTTCCGATCCAGCAGACGACGCAGTCGTCGGGCAGCAGCGCGAGCGTGGCGCTCCCGACGGCGACGAGCATCCGCGCGGGCAGCATGCGCGTCTCCACCGTCACCAGCGCCGCCGCCGTCACCTCGAGCTTCTCCGGGATGACCACGGCCTGCGATCGCTCGGCCGGCAGCACCGCGGCGACGCTCGCCTACGAACCCGTCGGCGCCGGCGTCGTGCCCACCCGCACGGATGCTCGCTCGGGCTCGGGCACGTACACCGCGCAGACCATCGTCCTGAACCCCGATGCCCCGTGCAGCAGCGGGGCCTTCACGCTCAATGCGCCGAGCACCATCAGCTTTCCGACGCTGGCCGCCACCGGAGCCGATCAACAGGAGTCCGTGACGACGACCATGCGGGTCGACGATCAACGCGGGCTCGGCCCGGGCTGGAACGTGTCGGCGACCTCGACCCCGTTCACGAACGGCAGCACCTCGCTCCCGACCGACGCGGTCACGATCACGGGCGCCACCGCGACGGCCGCCTCGGGCAACTGCGTCCCACCGCTGAACGCCATCACCTACCCACTCCAGCTCCCCACCGGCGTGCCGGCTCCGACGGCCGCCAAGCTCTACGACGCCGCGATTGCCACCGGAACCGGCCCCGTCGACGTCGCCCTCGACATGCAGCTCGACGTTCCGGCGAACGCCCGCATCGGGACGTACACGTCGGCGTGGACCTTCACGCTCCAGAGCGGGCCGTGATGCCGCGCCCGGCCCGCTCCTGCTCACCCTCCGGCCGAGCTACGTCGAGCGGCGGAGCACCTGCGGCGACCGGGGTGCGGTGGCTTCGAGGATCGCGGTGAGCCAGCGTTCGGGCTCCGAGACGGCGAGCGTCCACCGCGATCCGTCCGTCAGCGTGAGCACCAGTCGCGGCTGGCGGTCCAGGCTGTACCAGCGCGGGGCGGCGATCCGCAACGCGGCCACGCGGCTGAGCGCCAGCGAACCGCGCTCCGTCCCGCGGCCGTCGAACTCCGCGTAGGTGATCGCGCCGGCGTCGAGGGTGATCAGGCCCCGGACCGAACGGTCCGCACGCTCGATCACGCCCACCTCGATCACGAGATCACCGCATCATCCGACGTTCGAGGCCCTGGCGTTCGCACTGCAGCGGGTCTGCAGCGCGAACGCAGCGGCAGCTCCCAACGCCCCCGGGGGACACGGGGCCTGCCACCGGGGATGGCGCTCGCGAACGTCGCGCGACGCCGCTCCCCCAGATTTTCAAACGGTCCTCATTTTCACGGATCGTCCGGGACGGCTCGTAGCGCGGCATCCGTGGAAACCCGCAACCCGCTCCGGGGTTCTCCGAGGCCGGGCACCGGCCCGCGGTCGGGATCTCGGCACGATCGAGACCGATCGACGCGTGCGGCCTAGGCGGCGCGCAGGTGCGCGGCGACGTCGCGCCCGAACGCGGTGAGCACGAGGACCTTCTGCCCGTCGATGCTGCGCAGCTCGACCAGGTCTGCGAGGCGCATGAGGTCCACGGCGTCCGGCAGCGCGATGGCGCGCCTCCAGCGGCGGTCCGGTCGCGGGCTCGGCAGCTCGGTGACGCGATCGAGCTCGAGGAGCACGCTTCGGTCCCGCGCGCTCAGGCTCTTTGCACGCGCGCCGGGCACCGTGGCGACGCTATCGAGCAGTCTCCATCCGCCGCTGCGGGTTTCTGCGGGTGGCGGCGCGGGAAACTACGGGCGGGCGCCAGGTGCCCGATCTCAGGCAGCGAGCCGCCGCAGCGGCGCCGGCGCCACCTCCGCGTCGGCGACGCCGGCATCCTGCCGCGCGATCACGGCCAGCAGGGCGTCGGCGACCCGCGGATCGAAGTGGCCGCCGCGACACTTGCGGATCTCCGCCAGCACCTCGTGGCGCGGCCAGGCGTGCTTGTACGGGCGCTCGCTGGAGAGGGCGTCGAACACGTCGCACACCGCAGCGATGCGGCCCGAGAGCGGGATCGCCTCGCCGGCGAGGCCGGCCGGGTACCCCGAGCCGTCCCACTTCTCGTGGTGGGTGCGGCAGATCTCCTCGGCGAGCGCGAGCACGGGCGCATCGGAGTGCGTGAGCAAGGCGGCCCCGGCGACCACGTGCTCGCGCATCACGTCGAACTCCTCCGGCGTCAGCCGCCCCGGCTTGCAGAGCACGGAGTCCGGCACGCCGATCTTGCCGATGTCGTGCAGAGCGCTCGCGTGCTGGATCAGCAGGGCATCGGGCTCGCTCCATCCGAGCTCGCGCGCCACCTCGGCGCACAGCGCGCTCATGCGGTCGATGTGCTCCCCCGTGTCGTCGTCGCGGAGCTCGGCGGCGCGTGCCAGGCGGAGCACCACCTCGAGCTGCGACTCGGCCAGCGCCGCCGTGCGCGCGTGCACCTCGGCTTCGAGCTGCGCGCTGTAGCGCGTGAGGTGCACCCGCGCGGCGATCTCAGCGGCGACGGCCAGCAGGGTCGCGGCCAGCACCGTCGCGAGGAGCGCGACGAGCGGTGCGGCGATCGGGATGACGGCATCGTTCGCGAACGCGACGACCCCGACCGCGCAGTACGCGACGGCGAGGGCCACCGCCAGCACCGGGCCACGCAGCGGCCCGAAGCGCAGCACGGCGAGGAGGCCGAGCAGGCCGAGCGCCACGCTCAGCAGCACGCCGCTCCAGCTCGCCAGCTCGCGCAGCGGGTTGCCGTGCAGCGCGGTCCAGATCGCGTTGGCCTGGATCTCCGGACCGGGCATCAGCCGCGCGCCCGGCGCCGACGTCGGGTGGAGGTCCTGGAGCACCGGGGCCGTTGCGCCCACCACGACCACCCGCCCGCGCAGCTTCGCGGCGTCGACGCGGCCACGGAGCACGTCCACGAACGAGTAGGTCGGCACGGTGCCGGTCGGCCCACGGAAATCGATGAGCGCCGTGCCATCGCCCGCGTAGCTGCTCGCGGGGAGCGGCCGGCCCGCTGCCGATGCGGCGGCACTGGCGAGCGAGACGAGCCCGGCGTTCTCCTCGGCGTAGCGCCGGATCACCCCGGCCGAATCCGACGGAAACGTACTGCTGGCCGCGCGCGCACCGATCTCGGCGAGCTGCTCGTCGCCTCCGAGCACGCGCGTGCCGCCGTTCGCGTCGCTCTCACCGGTCGCGAGGATCGTGCCGGGCGCCCGCTCGACGGCGTCGAACAGCGCGAGGTCGTCGGACTCCGAGGCAGACGGCTCCGTGAACTGCACGTCGTAGACGATCCGGCGCACGCCGGCTTGGCGCAGACGGTCGAGCATCTGCGCATGGAGCGTGCGCCGCATCGGCCAGGTGACCTGCATCGACGAGAACGTGCGCTCGTCGAGGGCGACGACCGCGACACCGTCCACGGGCTGGTTGCCGCGCACCTCGAACCGCGCATCCACGCCGAGCCGCTCGAGCGGAGCGAACACGCCGAGAGCGCCGGCCACCGTGGCGAGCGCGAGCGTGAGCGCCCCGACGAGCGCGATCAGGCGGTGCCTCATCGGCGGGCCGGCGTGAAGTGACGACCGCCGGCGCGCACGAGCACCGTCTTGCCCTTGCCGCGCTTGGGCCGCACCGCGACCGCGCCCTCGAACACGCGCACGACGGTGCCGGCGCAGGTGTCGGTGACGAGCCACTTCGTCCCGCGCACCGCGGCAACGCTGTCGCGGCCGTGGGTCTCGTACTTGCCGCCGTCGTCCTTGCCCCACACGTGGCGGCGCTTCTTCTTGGTCGCGAGCCGCGAGGCGCGCCCCGCGGTGGTGCCGCAGTCGAGCTCGGCCGTGAGGACGATCTGGGTCATGCCGGTGCGCTTGGCTTGACGGACGCGGAACTCGCCGCCCGAGAACGTGCCCTGCTGAACCTTGCCGCCGACCTGCGAGGCGAGCACGATGCCGCCCTTCGTCGCATCGACGATCGTGCCGGTCGGCAGCGACACCGCGCCGGCGGCATCGCGGAACTCGGTGGTGCCCGGCACGCGGTAGCGCACGCTGCCGAAGTCCGGCTTGACGACCATCGTCTCCCCCTGCACCGGCTTGGACGGTGCCGGCGTCGGGGTCGGCGCGGCGGCCGGCGCGGGCGTGGCCGACGGCAGCAGCGTTGACACCGGCGACGGCGTGGGCGTCGGGCGTGGCCACGGGTTCGGGCGTGGGCTCGGGCGTGGGCACGACGGTGGGCGTCGGCGTGGGGGCGACCGTGCCGGGTGGCGGAACGTCGTCCGTGAACACGGTCACCGGGATCGGTGTCGGCTCGGGTGTGGGCACTGGAGTGGGCGTCGGCTCGGGCGTCGCGGTCGCGGTCGGCGTCGGCGTCGCGGTCGCGGTCGCGGTCGGCGTCGCGGTCGCGGTCGGCGTCGGTGTCGGCTCGGGCGTCTCGGTCGGCTCCGGGGTGTGCGTCGGCATCCCCGTCGGCCCGGCCGTGGTGGTCGGGGTCGGCGTCGCAGTCGGCGTCGCAGTCGGCGTCGCAGTCGGCGTCGCAGTCGGCGTCGGCGTCGGCGTCGCAGTCGGCGTCGGCGTCGCGGTCGGCGGCAGGGCCGACGTGGTGAGGCGGCCCGTGAGCACCTGCGAGCCGGCAGCGTTCGTTGCGGTCACCTTCACCTCGATCTCGGAAGCGGGCGGCAGGCCGCTGAGGTCGACGTGCGCAGGTGCGGCAGCCGTTCCAGCTCCCGCGTCAGTCTGGCCGGCTGCCTGCCAGGTGCCGAGCGGGGGCTTGACCGCGACCGAGACCGTCGTCGGGAGGCCGTTCGGCGTGACGGCGGCCTCCACGCTGCCGCTCGTCGCGTCCGACGCCGTCGCCGTGAGGCCCTCGAGCCGTGGCGGCACGGTGACGCGCGTGAGGTAGGGCGCACCGTCCAGGCTCACCCACAGGCGACCATCGGCGCCGGCGGCGAGGCCCGTCGCGTGCACGTTCGCCGGGATGCCGGCGCCGTAGTACTCGGGCGTGCCGCTGCTCGGCACGCGCACGAGGGCTCCGAGACCGGTCGCCCACAGCGCGCCGTCCGGGCCCTCGGCCACAGCGGTCGGCGTGGTGGTGGTCGGCAGGAGACTCGGCGTCGACGGGCCGAGCAGGCCGAGCGTGGTGCCGCGGGTGAACCACAGCGATCCGCCGGGACCGGTGCCGAGCGCATCCGGTACGGCGCCCGCCGACCGGTAGGTCGCGGCGCCGGACGTGGTGATCCGGCCGACGCGCCCGGCGCCGCCGGACTCGACGAACCACAGCGCCCCGTCGGCGCCGGCGACGATCGAGCGTGGCTCGGACGTGCCGGAGAGCCCGGCGTCGAAGAAGGTGGCGCCGTTCGTGGCAGGGTCGTAGCGGACGATCGAGTCCGTGCCGACGATCGGAAGATCGTTCGACGCCGTCATCCAGATCTTGCCGTCGGCCCCGACCGCCATCGACGTGGGCTCGGCCAGGGGCAGGAGGTACCGCGTGACCCGGCCCGTCACGTGATCCACCCGGGCCCACTCGTCGAGCAGGCCGTCCGTGAGGAACCAGGCGTCGCCATCGGGCGTGGTGACGACGCCGTGCGGGGCGACCCGAGGGTGGAAGTTCGAGGTCACGCCACCGACGAACTCGGTGACCGCCAGCGTGGGAGCGATGCGCGAGACGCGCCCGAGGCCACCGGGCTGCGACACCCACATCGTGCCGTCGGCGCCGCGAGCGACCGCGTCGGCAGCGGCCGACAGACCGGGAACGGCGGTGCCGGTCGGCGCGCCCGCGGCCGGGGACGCGCCGAGCGCGAGCAGGCTGGTCGCAGCAGCGACGATCGACTTGGGACCCATCGACTTGGTGCATCGGCCCGTCGCCGGCCGATCTTCAGTCCAATAGGCCAAAGTCCAGAGTGGAGCGCGCCATCTGACCGTCCGCATACCGGAGGGGCGACGCCCTCGCAGCGGCGCCCCGGCGGCCCGCGGTGCCGTCGGTAGCATCCCGGCCATGCCCCTCGACGCCCTGCGCCGCGCCGTCCGCGTCGCTCCGCTCGCTCCCGATCTCGTCGGCCGCGCAGTGCTCGGGAAGGTGGTGCGGCGCATCGCCGGCAGGTCGATCGACACGGCCAGCGCCCCCGGCATCGGCAGCCGCGCCGCGCTCGACACCGATCCGCGCACGACGCTCGCGGCGCTGCTGCCGAGCACGCCGGTCGACCAGCTCGACGCCTACGAGCGCGAGTACGAGGCGATCGACAAGGAGCTCGCAGGGGCGCGCTGCCAACCGTACGCTCCCGATGCCGCCGCTGTGGCGCACGGCCCGCGAGACCGGCCTCGTCCTCTACACCCTCACCCGCGCACTCGCGCCCGACGTGGTGGTCGAGACGGGCACGGCGAACGGCTGGAGCTCGGTGATCTTCCTGCGCGCGCTGATGAAGAACGCGTCGGGCACGCTCCACTCGTTCGACGTGCGCAGCGACGTCGGCGGCCTGATCGACCCGCCCGAGCGCGAACGCTGGCAGCTGCACCTGCTCGCCACCGGCACGCTCGAGGAGTTCGACGCCGCCCTCGGGGCGCTGCCGCCGATCGGCCTGTTCTTCCACGACTCCGACCACTCGTACCTGCACATGCGCCTGGAGCTCCGGTTCGCCGGCCGCCGGCTCGCGAGCGGCGGCGCCCTCACCAGCGACGACGTGAGCCTCTCGCACGCCTACGTCGAGGCCTGCGAGGAGCTCGGGCTCGCGCCGCGGCTGCTGGTCGACGGGTACAAGGCCAGCGGGTTCGCCGTCCGGTGAGCACACCGACGGTGAGCGTCGCGATGCCGGCGCACCGCGACAGCGCGTACTTCCGCGCGGCCCTCGCGAGCGTGCTCGCGCAGACCCACGCCGATCTCGAGGTGATCGTCGGCGACGACTCCGGCGGCGAGCTGCGGGCGGCGGTCGAGGCCGCGGGCGATCCGCGCGTGCGCTACCTCGCATGGAAGCAGCGGCTCGGGTTCGCCGGCAACCACGCGGCCACGCTCGATCTCGCGCGCGGGCGGTACCTCGCGGTCCTGCACGACGACGACGCCTGGCAGCCGGACTACCTGG